>JAHABC010000011.1 GCA_018376535.1 Ruminococcus sp. | reverse complement strand
TGTGTGTTTTTATTTTAACATAAAAGTTCTTAGTTCGCTACTTTTTTATTGATTTTCAATTGGTAAATATTGTGTCTCATTTCATTGTGGAACATACAGAAAAAACCGGACAATTTTTATAAGATGAATTGACAAAAAGCTTCTGAGAGAGTATAATTATAGTAATGGGTACAATACGAAAGGATTGATTTCTATGTACTATAACGAAAAACGAAAAGCGATTACGGCAAAGTATGTGAAAACACACCTTGATGACATCAAGATTCGTGTTCCAAAGGGACAGCGTGAAAAACTGAAAGCTATCGCTTCTGAAATGGGCATGAGCATGAATCAGATGTTCATTACAGCTGTTGAGGAATATATTGAAAAGAGATATAAGCCGGAAGCAGAAAATGAAATAGATTGACAAATCGGAAGTTGTGAGGTTTTACAATGAAATACATCCTTCTACACGGAATGGGACAGAACGCTTCGAGCTGGGATAAAACGATTTCTTATCTCCCTAATACAGCAGAAACTGTCTGTCCTGAGTTAAGCAATTTTTTTAGCGAGGGTAACTGTAACTACAACAAAATGTATTCTTCATTTTGTAGATACTGTAATAGGTTTTCAGAACCGCTTAATCTCTGTGGACTTTCGCTCGGTGCTGTGCTTGCTCTAAATTACGCTATCGACTTTCCACATAGGGTAAGCTCTCTTATTCTTATTGCACCGCAGTACAATATGCCGAAATTTCTGCTTAAGGTACAAAATGTGCTGTTCAAATTTATGCCGGAAAGTCAGTTCAAGGGTATCGGCTTGAAGAAAAAAGATTTTATCACGCTGACAAATTCGATGATGGATATAGATTTCACAAAAAATCTTAATAATGTGAATTGTCCTGTGGTTGTCATTTGCGGTGAAAAGGATAATGTTAATAAAAAAGCGGCAATCAAGCTTGCAAGAGAGCTGCCAAAGGCAAAATTCATTACTATTAATAATTCGGGACACGAGGTCAATCTTGATAATCCACAAGGGTTAGCTAATGCTATGGAGATGTTATTATAGAATTAAACTTCTGCACACAATGCTGAAAACTGATTATATACAAACTAATTTGAAATTAAGATGACTATGTATTACAACTATCACAATGAATTCCAGCTTGTATCGCTATTCTAACTCACCCTTCTTCCTTTTATGTTCAGGCTTATCACGCAAACTTTCAAGATAATCGTCAATCGTCTGATTTGCCTTATCCAAATCAGCATACTCTTTTTTGAGGTAGCGGTATTCTTCATAGAGTTTTTCACGTTCCTCATACAACGTCTGCCTTTGACGGTCAAGCACCATTTCTGACGGGAATCTGCCGTCCGGATACAATAATTTTAACTGACTTCCAACGCTCCTGTACTTTTCCAGTACAGGAGCATTTTTCTTTGCATAATCTTTTTGTTTCCATGCTGAAAGGGACTTGTACTTGTCATGATACGGTTTACTGCGTTGAAATTGTCTGACAAGTTCTATCTGTTCTGACAAAGTGTTTATCTTTTTATCCAGATTTTCAATGTTCTGCGTAATCATTCCACGCCGTGCCATAACAGTCATCGCAGTCGGTTTCAATTCCGATGTGCTGTGAACATTGTAACTTTCAAGCAGATTTATCATCTGGGCTACGTTCTTCATATTCTGAATATCTGCCCAATACTGCAAGCCCCTGTTATCAAGCTTATCACGGTCAAGAATCATCTTTCTGTGCGATGAAAACTGTCTGATTCTACGCTGAATATTCTCAGGAAGATAGTAATATCCCAGTGTTTTTGCTCTGGCAAAGCGTTGTTGTCCCTGCATACGAAATTTAAGAGAAATCGTGTTTTCTGGTTTGTAAACTGCTTCGATTCCGTTTAATCTGCACTTTTCAAGAAAGTCCTCAAACGTATCAGACCGCTGAATGATACAGTCCAGTTCATAGCGAAGTTTTTCTTTCCACGATAAGCCTTGCTGCTGTTTTGTCCATTCATAGTGCGAAACGCCCTTGCCGATTTCCCCATATGCAACAACAGACAATCCTATTTCTTTGCACACCTCATCAGAAAGATGGCGAATTTTCTTCCACGCAGGATTATGTTTTGTATCCATAAGCGTGCCAAATGCTTTGTAGTTCTCCATATTGGTCTTACAAAAAATGATATGGTTATGGATATGCTCTTTGTCCGTATGCGTTGCGAGAACATACTTGTATTTTCCCTGAAAGAGTTCGTCGCAAAGCATCAGTCCAGCCTGATGCACTTGCTCCGCTGTTGCTTCATTCGGTGCAAAACTCTGTATGATATGATAACTGAGGACACTCCCTGTGTTTCTTCCCATACTTCTCAACTTGCTGAACTCGTCAGAAATCTCAGCTGCATTTCCCCAGCAGCCGTATCGGGTAACATATGCTGCTTTATCAGGATTCATAATATACTTGATGGATTTAGCTTCTGTAACTCGGATTGGATGGATTGAAGTTGTTGCCATATCTCAGTCACTCCCTCCTGCAACTCATAAAGTTCCTGTTTGTAAATACGGCTTGTGGAGTTCACTCTGTGTGCAATCTAATTGACATTGTTCGCCACACGCATAACCGCCTGCCGTATTTTTTTCAATTCCTCATGGTCGTATTCCAGATAGATTCCATTCACGACCTGCTGACGAAGATATGCACTGACAGAGGACATTCCTGACAACGCAAAGCGTTTTTCAAGTACTTTCGCTTCTGATTTTGTCAGCCTGATGACATATCGCTTGTCCACTTTTTCTGTTTTCATTTTGTTTTGATTTCTCCTTATCGTTGTTTATTCAGAGGGTCTTAGGGATGCTTCCCTAACAAGCGGATGATTGGCAGGCGGTCATTTTCTGACCGTTCGTGCCACATCATCGTTGCTTGCTACTCCAGATCAGCTGTGTCAGCCCATTCTCTTTTCTGTATCACTTTTCCTCTCATATATCACGCAATTTTTGGAGAGAAACGCAACCGATTTTCTGCTGTAAATTCAATTGTTTATTGAATATTTACACTTTTCGTTCGTTTTCACATTCAACTACAGGTTTTTCTGAATACAAATATGCTACAATATCCGCAGCATAAATTTATGGAAAGATTGGATATAACATCGAACGTTCAAATATGATTTTGAATACCGGTATTCATGATTCAGGAAGGAGTTCTGAACATGGATTTTACAGACAAATTGGATATACTCTACGCCCGTCGTTCCAGTGAGGACGGCAAAGACGGTGAGAGTATTGAAAATCAGGTTGCACTGCTCAAGCAATATGCAGCCGACAAAGGGTACTATAACATTAAGATTGTCACAGATGACGGATATACAGGTACGAACTTTAACAGACCCGGCTTTCAGGAAGCCTTTGCTCTCATTCAGCACAGACGTGTTGGACGCTTTATCGTAAAAGATCTGTCCCGTCTTGGCAGAAATACAATTGAGGTTGGTCAATACATTGGAGTAATTTTTCCACGTTTCGGTGTAGAATTCATCTCCATACATGACGGACCGGAATCCAGCGATCCTGACAGCTTGGTAACGCAGTTCAAAAACATCATGAACGAGTACTATGCAAAGGACATTTCAGATAAGCAAAAGCTTTCGCTTCAGGCAAGAAGCAACAGTGGCAGACACATTGCTTCGACACCTACATACGGATATAAACTTGATCCCAATGACCGTCACCAATGGATCATTGATGAGCCTGCCGCAGAAGTGGTAAGACTTGTTTTCAAATACTACAACGAAGGTATGCAGGTGTCAGAAATTGCCCATACACTGGAAAAAGCAAAATATCCTGCACCGTCCCATTACCGCAAACGTGTGGTAAAAGGTTCGAGAACAGAAAAGAACCCCTATCACTGGACAGGCAGCAGCGTAACTGCTATTCTGAAACGTCAGGAGTACGTTGGCGATACTGTAAACTTTAAGACGTATCATACGAGTTTCAAAGATAAGCAAGTGCGTTATCGTGATGAAGAAAGCTTTACCATTATCCGTGATACACAGGAAGCTATTATCTCCCGTGAGGAATATGAAAAGGCAAAGAAACGCAGAAAATCAACCAAACGTGTGATTCAGACCAGAGAAAGACATCTGCTTGACGATATGATATTCTGCGAAGATTGCGGGAAAAAGATGTATCTAAACTTTCGCAAATACGCAGGCGGAAACTGCTATGTGTATATATGCGACAGCTATCGCAAAAAGAAAGGCTGCACTTCTCATTATGTACAGGAAACAGAGGTGATTGAATCCGTTCTTAACGCAGTACGCCAAATTTTTGATATGTATAAACTGGATAAGAACGAATGCAGGCGTACTCTTGTAAGGTGGATTTGTCGGCGAAATGAAACGAGAACCCGTGAAGTCAATGAACGTATCAAAGAAATCACAGACCGACTGAATACGATCAATAAAACGGAACAGGCTCTTTTTGAGCAGAAACTGCAACAGGAAATTTCACAGGAAACCTTTACAAATATTACGGTAAGCATGAATGCTGAATCGGAATCACTCAGAACGGAATACGGTAAACTTCTGATTTTGCTCGACAGCTTCGATGACCAGAAAAAGAGCGTCACTCGTTTCTTAACAAAGGTTGGAACATTTGCCGACATGGAAATCACCAAAGATGACAGATACATTTTAGAGCAGCTTATTGAAAAGGTAACGATTCAGGAAATTGAAACAAAAATAAAGGTGCTTGTCTATTTTGTTAACATTGGCTTGATTTCAGTTGCTGCACTTTGATAACAAGTGCGACGATTCGGCGACAATCTCGTAATAACTATTGAAAAAAGTTCTCTTATGCACTATTCTTAATAGGAAAGCGTACAGGAGAACTTATGTTTATGTATGATAAAATCACAGCTTTGTACTGTCGGTATTCACGAGATGACGGACAGGAAACGGAAAACGCAAGTATTACACATCAAAAAGCATTGCTGAAAGAATATGCAGAAAATAACGGTTATCCCAATTTGCGGTACTATGTTGATGATGGATATACAGGAACAAACTTTAACCGACCTGATTTTCAGCGTATGATGGAAGATGTAGAAAACGGTATTATCGAAACCATTGTTGTAAAGGATATGAGCCGATTCGGAAGGAACTATATTCTGGTGGGTCAGTATGTGGAACTTGTTCTGCCGCAGCACCATGTCAGAGTGATCGGCGTAACCGATAATTATGATTCCTATAACACAGAAAATGATCTGTTTGTTTTTGAAAGTATCTTTGCTGAAATGTATGCAGCGGATATTTCCAAAAAGGTCACTTATGCAAAGCATACTCTTGGTATGAATGGAGTCAAACTGAAATCACATGCTTTATGGGTACAAACCGGTTGATGGCGATCATAACCGGTGGGAAATCGATGAAGAATCCGCTAAGATTGTACGAATGATTTTTGATATGTTCCTGCATCAGGATATGTCGATCAATTCTATTGCAAAATACCTGAGAACCAATAAAGTGCCAACACCGAGTGCGTATATGGGATACAAATATACCAAGGTCGGTACTTCTTATGGCTGGTTGTTCCAAACGGTCAGACGACTGCTTGAATTTCAGGAATACTGCGGAGATACTGTGAATTTCAAAACGAAAACAACATCGTATAAATCCAAATCAAGGCTCTTTCTCCCAAAAGAAAATTGGGTTGTTTTTGAAAATCAGCACCCTGCCATAATGAGCAGAGAAGATTTTGAAAAGACACAGGAAAAGCTGAAAACCATATCAAAGAACTCATTTTCACCATCAAATGAGGTGAAAAATGATACCTTTTTCAGAAATAAATGTGTCTGTGCAAAATGCGGAGCAAAGATGCACCGAAGGCATAGTGTCAATGGTGTATATTTTGTCTGTAAAACGTATATACAATATGGCACTTGCTATTCCAATCACATAACGGAAAACGAACTGCGAAGAATCACGCTCGACCACCTTAAAAAGCTTTATATGGCTGTTAAAAATGGCAGAGATACACTCATCACGCAACTTGGATTAAACCAACTCACCAAACTTGACATGCAGATCAAAGAAGCCGAAAATCGAGTCAATGCCATCAGCAAACTTTTGACAGAGTTATATGAAAAGAAATTTCAAGGTAAATTATCAGATTCAGAATTCAGGATTCAATCAAGAGCATTAAGCTGTGAAAAGGAAGAACTGCTTCAATCTCTTTCGGACGTTACTGTACGAAAATCCACAATCAGCAAAAAGTTTCTTTCTGTCACAGAAATACTGAACAGAATAGAAAGCTACAGATTATCGGAGTTAGATGCTGTCACGTAGGAGATATGCGATGCCTTGATTAAAAAAATTGTTATCGATGAACCGATGGGACAGAAAGAAAAGAATTACGGAAAACGCATTGTTGACATCTATATTTACGAACTCGGCAATCTTTCTGAGTTGGTAGATGTGCGGTTTAAGCCATACTCACAGCGTATAAAAGAAATCGCCCCTCAATTACTGCTTGAAATGCGATGTAATACGACAAATGTGGTAGAAGCTTTGGCAACAAAACGTACAAGTCTGAAAAATGCTCTTGCAGAAGAAGGAACGAACTTTCAGACTGTAATTGTTGAAATACGCAAAGAAATTCTGAGTGACGCCATTAAAAAGGGACTTTCCATAAAAGAAATCTATCCTTTACTTGGCTATCCTGAACCTTCCAATGTTTATTGGTTTGCAAAACGGTTTTTCGGTATGAGTTTCAATGATTTCTATTGCAAAACAAGAAAAGAAATATGATGTGACTACACTTGGACAGAAATGTTCAGGTGCAGTTTTTATATGCAGCATAATTCCCCAATCAGAAAATTTCCGATTATTTGGGAACTTGAAAAAAGTGCAGATTTGCTTTTTCAGTGCTTTTGTGCTATGATTACTACGGCAAATTCAAAAGCCTGTCTGTTGATTCGGAGATGATGACATAGGCAGACCATATACCGACTTCAAAACGCTGTATGCGGTAAACGAGTAGACCAGAAAGATGCTCCAACATCTGGAATATTTGGATCAACGTGAAAGACGAATGGTTATCACTTATCATGATAATATGTACGTTCCACCTGATCAGGAAGATATTCAGCTGTTTGCTTTACAGCAGGCACTTCTGATGCTCAAAAATCTGTATCAGGATAAATTTGAAGTCATAATTGGTTTCTATTATGGAAACTACAAAACAATAAAAGCATATGCTGCGAACTGCGGAATATCAAGGCAGGCAATGTCTAAAAAACTGCATAAGGCTTTGAAAATTCTGCGTGCTATATGCTTTGAAAAACTTGAGAATCTTGAAAGAACGCATACTATTTTGATTGCTGCAATCCGTTTACAGACTGCGACGATTCGGCGACAATTTCTCTTTTCTGGTTGCGTTTATTTCTGATCTGCGCTAAAATAGAAATAGCAAATTTAAGCCTGTCGGTATAGGAGGAAACAAGTATGCAGACAGGAAAAATCACTGCTTTATATGTCAGATTTTCTTTCGATGACGGAATTGACACGGAAAGCGGAAGCATTGAACACCAGAAAGCGTTGCTGAAAAACTATGCCGAGTCCAATGGATTTACCAATCTTTCTTACTACGCAGATGACGGTTATACAGGCACAAATTTTAACCGCCCAAACTTTCAGCGTATGATGGATGACATCAAAAACGGACTGGTTGGAGCGGTCATTGTCAAAGATATGAGCCGACTGGGCAGAAATTATCTTATGGTAGGTCAGTATGTGGAAATCGACTTTCCAAAGTATGATGTTCGCTTTATTGCAATCAGCGATAATGTGGATTCTGCCAAAGGAATGAATGATTTACTGCCAATCAATAATCTGATGAACGAATGGTACAGCAGAGATATTTCAAAGAAAATCCGTTCCATGGTACACCAAAAAGGAAACAGTGGTCAGCATATCACATCAAAACTGCCTTACGGGTATTACAACACTCCTGAGAACAAACAGGATTGGCAGGTGGATGAGGAAGCTGCGGAAGTTGTCCGAGAAATATTTGAACTGTATGTGCATCATGCAATGGGAACAAAGCAGATTGCATTGCAGTTGCAGGCTGAAAAACGTGTCGGAGTGGAATACCACAAGAAAATACGAAAAGGGATTGTGGTTACTGCTGAGAACATTTATTTATGGAACAGCGGAACGATTGCTGCTATTCTCAAGCGTCAGGAATACGTCGGTGATACGGTCAATTTTCGCACACAGATTGCTTCTTACAAGAATAAGACTGTAATCTATAACGGAAGTGACAAGATTAGGATTTTTCCTGACACACACCCTGCAATTATCAGTCGTGAACTGTTTCAGATGGCACAAGACAGACGTGAAAAGACAATACGTCATCCGTCAAGACCGCATAAGTATCTTTTTGGTGATTATCTGTATTGTATGGACTGTCACGCAAGAATGCACGGCAGAAGATGTGGAACAAAAAGCGAAAACGCTCTTTATTGCTATGAGTGTACAATTTACAGGAAAAGCAAAGGGTGTTACTTTCATGGTGTTCCTGAGAAATATCTTGAAACCGAGGTCTTACAGGCAATTCAGAGAGTGATCTATAAGGCGAATGCCAATCCCGATGAATTCTACAAGACCATTCAGAAACGTGTTGAGAAGAAATCTGACGACTGCAAAGCGGTTGTTTTAGCGGAGCTTGAAAAATCTCAGCTTCGCATTACGGAAATCGATAAGTACATTCAAGGTTTGTTTGAGGCAAAGGTCAGAGGTGAAATAGATGGCTCTCTTTTTGCAAGTTTGAAACGGACTTACGATGAAGAAAAAGAACAGCTTAACGCATTAGTTGCAGAACTCATGGGAAAACTTCATGAGAAAAATGAGTCTGTCAACAAGGTCAAACTGTTTATGCAGGCAATCAAAAAGTATGATGCCGTTACGGAACTCACTCCGCAGGTATTGGCTGACTTTATTGAACATATTGAAGTCGGCAAATGTCAAAACACAAGTAAAAAGCTGCCTTTCTCCAAAAGAGATAACGCAGTTTCGGTGTTTTTCTGGGGTATCGGCATCTTTTAATTGGAAAATGGCGAGTTCCCTAAGCGTATTACGACCAGTACTATGTCGAGTCAAATCATGAACCCATAGTGTCAAGAGAAACCTTTATGCTGGTTTAGGAAGAAATTGCAAGACGTGGAATGCTCCGTGACTGTCAGGGAAGAAGACATGGATACAGTTCAAAATATTGCATGACGGGAATTACCTACTGTGCCAACTGCAATGAACGATATAAGCGAATCATATGGAATATTCATGGCAGGAAAACACCTGTATGGCGATGCAGTTCAAGACTGCATGACCATAACAGTTGTTCTGCAAGAAGTATCCATGAAGATAAACTTCAGAAAGCCTTTGTTGCTGCATTAAATCAGATGATCGGCGACAGCGGTGAATACTTGCAGATATTGCAGGACAATCTAGAGGAAGCATTAACCGTTGGAAAATCTGCAAATATTCTGAAAATCGATGAGCAACTGCGTAAACTTCAACAGGAACTGACCATCAGAACAGAAAATCATCAGGGTTATGATGATATTGCTGAGGAAATTTTCAGGCTGAAGGAACAGCGTGAACAACTTATGATGGACGAAACCACCCGTTCTGATTATAAGGAACGCACCAACGATTTAAAGAAATTTATCGCTACCTCAGACCACAGCATCATTGAATATGATGAAACGCTTGCAAGACATATGCTTTCAAAGATCACGATTTTCGATGGCCATATTGTTTTTGCGTTCAAATCAGGCGTGATTGTGAGTGTAGAAATGTGAGCATAGCGAACGAACCCCTCTGTTGGAATGAAAACCAGCAGAGGGGTTTTGTTGCATTATGCTTTCTTTACAACTTTCAATTTTAAGCAGCATATCAGCTATCTTTCCACCAACGCACAAAAACGCACATTTTACCGATTGAAAGCGTTAATTGAGGTCAAGTGAGTAAGAACCGAAATTTTACAAAATACTTTTTATCTGTATATGGAAAACACGCAGACACACAAAATACTGTGCAATACTCTGCGAATTTTTCATTTGTACATTTTGCATTGTGCCAAAAGCCACGCAAAATAGCCATTTTAGAGCCTTATTGCCTTGTCATTTTTACTACGCACTCAACATGAGCAGTACAAGGGAACATATCAACTGGTTGAATTTTTTCGACCACATATCCAAGGGATTGAAACGCTTTGCAATCACGGGAAGCGGTTGCGGGATTACAAGATATCATAACTATACGTTGAGGGTTCATAGACACGATAGTATTAATAGCCAAGGAATCGCAACCTTTACGAGCAGGGTCTATAGTGATTACTGTAGGAGATAGACCATCTTTAGCCAATTGTGATGCTATTATACCAGCATCACCACAAAAGAACTCAGCATTATGGATATCATTTTGTATAGCATTTACCTTAGCGTTTTCAATAGATTGCTCAACTATATCCACACCGATTAACTTATGTACATCTTTAGCCATAGAAAGTCCTATAGTACCTGTACCACAGTATAGGTCTAAAAGGATATCTTTTTTAGAAACTTGAGCGAACTCTTTAGCTATAGAGTACAATCTTTCAGCTTGATTCGTATTGACTTGATAGAACGCCATTGGAGATAAGTTTACTATATTGTCGCACATAGTATCTGAGATGTATCCATTACCGAATAGGGTTATATTCTTAGTACCCAATATAACGTTGGTAATTTTAGGATTTACATTTAGAACTATAGTAGATATATCTTTAAAGTTAGATACCAACTCTTTAACTAAGTTAGATAGTTTTTTAGATATATCTAACTTACACACCAAACAGACCATAATCTGTTTGCTATGATACCCTTGCCTAATATAGATATGTCTAAGTTCGCCTGAATTAGAAACCTCATCGTAGGGCAAAATGTTGGATATATTTACATAATCGATAATAAAATCTACTATTTTAGAAAACACTTCAGGTTGCAATGAACATTTAGTATATGGGATAATTCTATGACTACGTTTAGCATAAAATCCACAGATAGCCTTGCCATCTTCTGCCCTACCTACTGGATATTGTGCTTTATTTCGATAAAAATTTCTATCATTACAAGAAATTATAGGTAACACGTCTGTAGATATGTTACCTATACGTTGAAAGACATCTTGTACCCATTTATGTTTTGCAACTAATTCAGCAGAATAGTTTATGTGTCTAAATGAGCAACCACCACATTTAGAGAACACTTCACAATCTGGAGGAACTCTGTCCCCAGATTGTGAAATGAAACTATCTACAATGCCAAAGCAATAATTTTTAAGAACCTTAACTATCTTACAGTTTATAACGTCGCCAAGAGCCGTCATAGGAACGAATACGACAGTATTATTATATCTGCCAACGCCGTTACCCTCAGCAGTTATATCGTTTATAGTAAGCTGTATAACTTGATTTTTAACTAAACTGATATTATTCATTGTCATCTAACTTAGCACCACACCTAGAACAGAATTTACTCGCTGGAGGATTTTTCTTTTTACACACAGAGCATCTAACGAAGTCATCTTTGTTAAGAACTCTGTCAGCCTCATCTATTTCGTCTTGAATGTCGCTAATCTGTTCCATAATTTCAGCGATTTCTTTTCGTTGGTCGCATTGACCACTAGCAGTCATATAGTGAGCCTTGCCCAACTTTTCATATAGGTTACTCAACTTAGTAGTAGATTGAACCTTCTGAACGTATGTTTTAGAACCTTTAAAAGCCTCATCAGTTTTTTCAGCCACTACGTCTACACACTTTTGAACTTCTTTAGCAATGTTTTCAATTTTAAAATCATCGAATATATTATTAGCCATAAAAAAATCTCCTTTCGATAGTAGAAAAGTTACATATATTTAATTATACTATTAAAATCACATTCTGTCAACAAGCCGATACAACAATCAATGGATATTATATAATTATTAATTATTATATATTATATATTAATTATATAATGATTGGGTGTTCTTGTAAGTCAAAAAATTTGTGTATAGCAGATTTTTTATTCATAAGTTCGTCAAATCTGTTGATGTACTCATATGGGAACTTATAGTTATGAACTCTGCTAATATTGTGTTCATCGCCGACTAACTTAGTAGATGCCCCTGCTCCTATGCCTAATATGGTTTGAATTTCGTCCATGATGTATATATTGTATAGACTTTCCTTGCCTAGTTTGGAATATCCAACGTTTTCAAGATTTTCAGCAGTATTTTTCTGTCTGTACATATAGTATGGAATATATCCATTAGATGTTAACCTATCCCCGCTGTAGTCCACCATGGCAGTTACTGGATTGTTTACATTCTCTCTACCAGATATATCTTCAAACAACGTAGCCGAACGCTTTAACGTTAGAGTGTGTACAGTAACGGCATCAGGATTTAATTTGATAGTAGTATCTATAGTATACATGAAACTTTCTAAAGTATCCGATGGAAGTCCTGCAATCAAATCCATGTTTATGTTTTCAAAGCCCACACTTCTAGCAAGATTATAAGCATCTATAGTCTGTTGAGCCGAATGTTTTCTGCCTATAGTATTTAGAACGTCATCGTTAAAGGTTTGTGGATTTACAGATATTCTATCTGCACCGAACTTTTTAATAACCTCTAGTTTGGATTTAGTTATAGTATCAGGACGACCAGCCTCAACGCAGTACTCTCTTACTTGAGATAAGTCGAAACATTGTTGAATTTTATCCATAATGGTGCGTAGTTGAACGTCCTCAAAAGAGGTAGGCGTTCCACCACCAAAGTATATGGTATCTACTATTAGATTATACTTCTTAACGATTTCACTAATAATTTCAATCTCCTTGCACAAGTAGAATATATACTTTGGAATTAACTTCTTAGCGTTCTGTATGGAATGTGATACGAATGAACAGTAAGCACATCTGGTGGTACAAAATGGTATGGATATATATATACTCACCTTTTTAGGCTCAACAGTCTTAAGCATGGGCATTTGAGCTATAGCAGTATTATATGCAAGTTCCGACTTCTTTTCAGTAATTAAGTAGACATCTTTCATATAAGATATAATCTCATCTTTAGATAAGCCATCTTCAATAAGTTTGATGTACTTCTTTACTGGTCTAATGCCAGTTATAAGTCCCCATGCAGATGTCTTTCCTGTTAGACTACTTAAACAGTTATACACCAACTTACATAGATTAAACTCAAACTCATTTTTAGAGCGTTCTTGAATGTAATCAAAGGTGATGGTATCTTCCTTGATATTATCCTTAATGCGTGTTTTGACGTACAATCTGGTAGTATTGGACGTTGTTTCTATTTGAGTATATACATAATCCCCTACTATGCTAGAAACTTCCGTACCAAGATTACATAGTATGTTAAACTGCATCGCTGGATAGAATATCTTAACAGTAGCCTCCACTTCATACTTGAATGGGTGTCCATCTAAGATTATACTTAAAGTTTTTTCCAATTAAAGTTCCTCCTTTGTGTCTAGTAAGAGTATAAATCGTCATCTACTGCGTCCAACATATAAGGATTGCTCTTTCTTTCTTCTTGTAGAGTAGTGTTTGCATTATGGCCAGTATATACCATGTAATCGCCATTAAGATTATATAACTTCTTTAAAGATTTTTGCATATCAAAGTAGTTACCAGTAGGAAAGTCGGTTCTACCCATGGAGTGCTTAAATAGAGTATCACCAGTAAATAGGCAATCTTGACATATATAGCACACGCTACCAGAAGTATGCCCCTCTGTAGATAGCACTTCAAAATTTAAACCTATTGCTTGAATAGTATCCCCATTAGATACCGTTTCATAGTTTACTACTGGATAGAAGTTATCATAGTCTAAAGTTCTAGCAAGGCAATCTATAGGACTAGTAAGCATATGGCAATCTTTTTGACTTATATATACTTTACAACCGTACTTATCTTGCATATAAGATACTCCTTCAAAGTGGTCATAGTGTCCATGAGTTAGCAGTATAGCTTCTACTTTAAGATTATTCTCCTCAAGATAGTTTAAAAGTTTAGTATCACGACCACCACAATCCACAAGTACTGCTAGATTGTTATTAATCACTACATGACAGTTTGCTCTAAGGTCGCCAACTGGAAAAGTTACCACTTTCATAAAAAAACTCCTTTATTAAAATTAGGAACGCCTAATTAGGAGGGCGTTCCGATACATATTATACTCTGTTTACGCTAATAACACCATCAATCTTTTTAATCTTATCGAATAGGTTATTAAGCTGTTCAAGACTGGCAATAGATATACTTGCTCTAAATATAGCGTTGCCGTTTTTTAACATACCAGATGAGGAATGTCTTATCATAATGCGTGATTGCGTCATGATATTAGTAATATCGAATACTAAGCCAATTCTGTCGGTAGCTATAACCTCAATGTTAGCTTGGAAATATTCCGATTTAGCCTCTTGCCAGTGAGCCTTAATCCAGCGTTCCATATCCACATTTTTGCGAACTGCTGCCTTATAGTTAGGACAGATAGTCTTGTGTATGGATACCACGCCTTTACCTCTAGTGATAAAACCTATAATATCATCGTAAGGCATAGGACTACAACATTGAGATATCTTAACTTCGCAGTTATCAAGACCGTTCTCGAATACTATACCATGAGAGTTCATATCTTTGGACTTCTTCTTAGTAGGAACTTCCTCTTGAGGTGGTGCATATAGCTTATCATATTTAACTTTTAACCTTTGAATGATTTTGGAAATAATAATGCCACCATATCCAACAGATGCGTAATAGTCATCTAAGGTTGTACAGTTGTACTTTTTGAAGTCATCACAAAGGAAGTTGTACATTTCATTCTCTGGAACGTGTATCTGATTGCGTTTAAATTCACGTTCAATCATGTCCTTGCCTTGTAAGATGTTCTCTTCACGTTTTTCCTTTTTGAACCAAGTTTTAATCTTAGTTTTAGCCTCGGTAGTAGTAGCGATGTTCAACCATGCTCTATTAGGACCTTTTTTATCATCTTTGCTGTCAATTATATCTACAATGTCACCACTTTTAATCTTATAATCTAAAGGAACCATAGCACCGTTGACTTTAGCTCCTATGGCTTTATGACCTACTTCCGTATGAATCTTATAAGCGAAATCTATAGCAGTACAACCGTTAGGCATAGTAATAGGGTCGCCTTTTGGAGTCATAACCAAGATATCATCGTTCATACGTTCATCTTTAATCATATCCACGATACTTTCAACGTCATCGCAAGATTGTTGTGCCTCTAGGATATTTCTAAACCAATTGACTCTGTTATCAAATCTAGGGTCTTCAACCTTAATACGTTCCTTGTACTTCCAATGGGCAGCGATACCATACTCAGCATTTCTATGCATCTCCCATGAGCGAATTTGAACTTCAAAAGGAATACCATCTTTACCGACTACCGTAGTATGCAAAGATTGGTACATATTAGGCTTAGGATTAGCTATATAATCTTTAACACGTTCAGGAAGTGGAGTAAATAAATCATGGATAATACCTAATACGATATAACATTGATTTTTGTCATCTACAATAATTCTAATGGCATACTTGTCGTATAGTTCGTTAAAGCGTTTGTGTCTTACGAACATCTTTTTATAGATACTGTATATACTCTTTGCTCTGCCATCTATAGTAACGTTCTCAAGAAACTTATAGTCTGGATACTTCTTGAACTCATCTCTAATAGTCTGCTTGATGGTTTCAATGAAGTTTTCACGTTCTTTCTTGTCCAATTCTAGTAGACTTTCAATCTGTTGATAGGCAAACTCATCAAGGTACTTAAAGGATAGTTCTTCTAATTCAGTTTGAATGGCGTATATACCTAGCCTATGTGCTATAGGAGCGTATATGTTCATAGTTTCACGGGCGGTACGAAGTTGACCATCATGAGTTCTATGTTGTAGAGTTCTCATATTATGAAGTCTATCGGCTAACTTTATAATGATAACTCTAATGTCATTTGCAGTAGCCATGATAATCTTTCTAGTATTCTCAGCTACTTGTTCTTCTTTAGAGAAGTAAGGTATCTTACCTATTTTAGTAACAGAATCCACTAACATAGCCACATCTTGTCCGAACTGTTTACGGATATCATCTAAAGTCATATCAGTATCTTCCACAACGTCGTGGAGCATACCAGCACATATAGTATCGGTATCCATGCCCAAGTCAAGAAGTATCATGCTAACGCAAAGAGGGTGTATAATATAGGGTTCACCCGACTTTCTAAATTGATTTTTATGAGCCTTTTCAGCTACTTTATAAGCAGTAATAATTTTGCTAGTATTGTACTTGTCACTTTCAATCAATCTATTAAGAAAAGTTTTCAAATCGCAAGTAGTAATAGGGGCAAGTTCGTTATTCATCATAAGTTTTCAACCTCCTCAATATACTTGAGCTATTCAAGTCAACCTTATTTTCAACTGAAACTGTAGTAACAGTTTGATTAGTAACGTCAAACTTTAAAAGTCCAAGTTCACAAAATATATCCACGCAAATTTTCAACTTACAAAAGTTGATATCATTTCTGTTTAAAGTCAAGAATAGTGTTTCCACATCTACGACTTTTAATCTAAACGCATATGAGTACACCAACTTTAACTCATCATAAGATGGTGTAATCTTAGTATAGTAAGCCTTAGATAGTTCCTTGTTAGTAGAGAACTTTTCATAAATATCCAAAGCCGAAAAAAATTTAGTTTGATTAACTCCTGATAGTCTGTAATCTAGTGCCATGATGGTGATACTTTCTCTGCCATTAAAGGAGTTCACCGATAGTCTAACTAGAAAGTCACACTTAGAGTTGTCTTTTAAGAACACATCTTCAATAGAAGTTCTAAAGCGTACTATATCCAAATACTTGCCTTGATACTCTACCTTAAATCTTATAGAGTTGTTCTTTAAAGGAACTATCTGTAATAGAGTAGCATTTAGTATAGCAAAAGTAGGTTCTTTGTTACCCTCACCAAAGGGTTCTAATATAGAAAGTCCTTTAGCATTATCTAAGGAAATATCTTTTACCGATAGAACCTTATCTATATAGTAAGAGGTTCTAGGCATTATGTTAAAAGATGTATCTGCGTATTGTAAGATTAGTTTAGTAAACTCTTCCACATTGCTAGTATCTAGTGAGAACCCTCCAGCACCTTTATGACCTCCAAAGCGTTCAAGCACACTAGAACAGTATTCCAAGCATTTAAATATAGAGAAGTTTCCAATACCACGGGCAGAACCTCTAGAAAAGTTATCATCTTCATTAGTTATTATAAAGCAAGGTTTGTCGAACTTTTCGCAAATCCTAGAGGCTACTATGCCTATAACTCCATGATGTAAGTTATCGCCATTAAACACCAACACCCTTTGATTTAACATACTTGGATTATCCTCTATCTGCAACAGAACTTTTTGCATAATATCATCTTCAGTGTTCTTACGTTGATTGTTTAAGTTGCAAAGTTGATTTGCTAAGTCTAACGCCTCTTGTTCGTCCTCGGAGGTTAATAGCGATAGTGCTAACTTTGGCGAACCAAATCTACCAGATGCGTTAATTCTAGGAACTATTCCAAAAGCCACTTTTGTGGAGTTTACAGTTTCTAAGTCGATATTAGCAACTTCACATAGAGCAAGTAGACCTATTCTATCGGAGTTTTTAACATACTGTAGACCATCGTGAACAAGTTTTCTATTCTCTCCCGATATCTCTACTATATCACCGATGGTAGCAATAGCGACCAAATCGCCAAACTGCTGAAGTACGGAAGTATAGTCATTATCTTCCAGAGCCATAATCAATTTGAATACCACTCCTGCCCCACACAGATACTTAAACTTAGACGGACAATCTTTTCTATGAGGATTTACTATAGCCTCAGCTTTTGGGAGTTCCTCACTAGGTTGATGGTGGTCAGTAACTATCAACTGCATACCTAAAGTATATATATACTCGGCTTCTTTGTGTGCAGATATTCCATTATCGACGGTAACTATTAATTTTGCACCTTGTTGATTAATATAGTCTATAGCGGAAGTATTCATGCCATAGCCCTCAGCACGTTCTGGAATGTATGTAAATACGTCTGCTCCGACCATTTCCAAATAGGTCTTTAGCATGGCTGTAGATGTAACACCATCGCAATCGTAATCGCCAAATATGCAAATCTTAGAACCCTGTTCTATATGATGGTTAATCACTTCTATAGCCTTAGACATATCTGCCATAACTAAAGGATTTTCAATCTCACTAGAGTTTAAGAAGTCCAAAGCAGTATCTTTAGAGGTAAAACCTCTAGCATTTAGGACACTGGCACATAGTGGAGTAACAGAAGTTTCTTTAATTAACATATCTGTAATATTAGCATCACAAGATTTAGCAACCCATTTTTTCATAGTAAGTATATCACACTCTTTCAAAAATATTCTAAAGTATATAGTTTAGATATATATTATAACACTCACATGGAAAAATTACAACCCAAACCACAAATTATGATTAAATTACAGTATACTCTAAATTTTCCCAGTGCAACTTGCAACCTTCATCTATTTGGTCTGGAAGTAATGCTCTAGCGACCAAAATTTCATCATTAGATACAATATCGACTAATATAGCGTAATCGCCGTCGATACGTTTTACAATATAATCTTTAGGGTTCATAAAAAAGCCTCCAAATTGATATTTAAGTTTAAATAATATCATAATATAATTAACATAAGTAGATTATATCACTAATTAACAACATAGTCAATAACAAATGTTTCACAAAATTATATCAACATTCTTGTAAGATTAGATAGTAAATCTCTATTATGCACTTTCTATAAAAAAAGAGTGGACTAAACCACTCTTAGATATCTAAACTGGAAAAGTTCTAGCAGTACATAAAGGAATATTTCCAAACTCTTTAATACCAGTAACTTCTTTTAAGACTTTTATATCTTTGGGTATGGTGTACTCTTGAGTTTCGCTTTCAAGTTCAACTTCCATAATGGCTAGAACCTTTGAAAATGGATAGACATCTATTTCAAAAGTTAGATGGTTATAGTCTAACAGATATCGAACTTTCTCCACTGTAACTATAGAACTGTCTACCTCTAGGGATAGCTTATCATACTCAGTTTTAGAAATCTCTCTTTCAACCTCTTGACGTGTAAAGCCAGTTAGGAACATCTTTTCGGTATAGTAGTACTTAGCAGAGTTGTCTTGTATCCACGCACGGATACGTCTTTCTACATTAGGATTTACTCTAGTTAAGTATGATTGCGATATCTCTACCTTAGAACGATACTTAATTAGTTCAAAGTTAGGATACTCTATTAAAAACTTTCTTTCAATCTCCAGATTATTTTTAGACATTATTTTACTCACCTTTCAATAGGACTTCAAAAGTCTGTTTAAGACTAGATACTCCGACTATGTTTATAGAATAGTCAGTAAGATTTAACTCTTTAAGGTTCTGTTTTGGGACTATGCAAGTAGAAAATCCCATACGTTGAGCCTCTTTTATACGCTGTACCACGTTAGATACTCCTCTAACTTCCCCACCTAAACCGACTTCACCAAACGCTAGAAGTTTCTCATCTAATGGAGTATTAACCACACTGGAATATATAGCTAAAGCTACAGGCAAATCACCAGCAGGTTCGTCTAAGCGAAAACCTCCTACTATGTTAAGATATACGTCCAAAGTAGAAAAGAACAATCCAAGACGCTTTTCCAACACGGCAATGAGTATAGCCATTCGTGAAAAATCGAAACCAGTAGCCATTCGGCGTGGAGCAGAAAAACTACTCTTTGTGGATAGTGCTTGAACCTCAGCCAATATAGGTCTTGACCCTTCCATGATACACGCTACACACGTTCCCGAAACTCCAATAGGACGACCATCTAACAACATTTGCGATGGATTAGTAACCTCTTTAAGACCATTATCAGCCATTTCAAACATACCTATTTCGTTAGTAGAACCGTATCTGTTTTTTACTGCCCTTAGAACTCTATAGTTAAGATTTCTTTCGCCTTCAAAGTATAGTACGGTATCTACAATGTGTTCCATAACTTTAGGTCCAGCAATAGCACCATCTTTATTTACATGACCCACTATGAACATAGGAATTTCCTCATTTTTTGCAGTGTGCATAAACAGATTAGTACACTCACGCACTTGAGTAATACTCCCATGGCTAGAGTTTATTTGTGATAGTCCCATAGTTTGAATACTATCTATTATAGCCACATCTGGTTTAGTAGATACTATAGTATCGCAAACGGCTTGAGCATCTGTAGTAGATAACAAGTATAGATTTTTAGTATCCACATTCATTCTAATGGCTCTAATCTTAATCTGTCTAACGCTTTCCTCTCCCGATACATACAGTATAGAATAGTTTTCGCCCAAGTGTTGACATATCTGTAATAGCAGAGTACTCTTGCCAATACCAGGTTCGCCACCTAAAAGGACTATAGAACCTTTTACTAAACCCCCACCCAATACACGATTAAGTTCCGAATTACCTGTATTGTATCTTACGTCATCGTTAGTGGATATGGACGATATATCTTGCACCTTACTAGATAAGTCTATAGTACTAACGTTTACTGGTCTTCCTAGAGGTTTATAATCTACTGGAGCGACTTCCTCAAAAGAGTTCCAAGCGTTGCAGTTAGGACACTTACCGTTCCACTTAGAACTCTCAAAGCCACATTGATTACATACAAACATATTCTTTAATTTAGCCATAGCAAACACCTCTAGGATATTATATCACATACTGTATGTAAAATCAAATAGATATGGTGCAAAACTATCTCATCTGAGAGAAGTACTCATTAATAGCAGAGTATATAGTAAAGGCAACTTGCTTTTGATATTCAGTATCTTTAAGGAGTTCAGCCTCCTCTGGATTGGATAAGAAACCACATTCAGCCATTACCGTGGGATTTTCGCTAAAGTAACATAGAAACAACTCTTTACCACAAAGTTTAATCTCCCTTTGATTGTCTGGTTGCAGATACTCTACAAACTTACTCTGCAAGATGTTTGCTAGAGTTTCGCTCTTGGAGTTGGTCGCTGAGTAGAACATTTGTGCTCCATGATACTTACTATCCGTAAATAGGTTTTGATGTATAGATATACATATAGCGTTATCATACTTATTAAACAGTTCCAAACGGTTATCCATGTCGGAACTCTTTTGATTAGCTATACCCTCAATACCACTATCGTGAATAGATATATCTTTGTCCCTAGTGACTTCCACCGTATATCCTGATACTTCTAGCATATCTCTTAGGTTTAAAAGAATGTTTAAGTTGATATCTTTTTCTACAGTACCATCTTTAGCAGAGCAACCACCGTCCATACCACCATGACCAGCATCTAAGATGATAATTCTATCGGACTTACTAGGTACGGCAGATGTCAAAGCTACATCGTTGGAAGTGCGTGTACTAACATAAGATATCCCAACGCACAACCCCACCAGTGCCATGGATATCATTAAGACTTTTAACTTGCTTATAGTTTTTTTTCGCATAAGATAAAACTCCTTTCTAAGTATTGCTAAGATATTAATATGCTAAATATCTTGCGTTTAAACTTAAAAGGAGATTTTTTATCACAAAAAAGATTGAATTTTGTCCTAAAGAACTATATCAATATTAAAAGACCTGTGAACATAACTACACCCATAACGTTAGCTTTGGCTGGAAGTTTAGTCGGTAATGTGACTATTGCTAATGGCAACAGATTGAATATACAAGCCCATCTAGGTAAACTGGTGATACCAGTTACTACAGCAATAAAAAAAGCTATAGAAAATACTAACATGGCAAGATATCCAGTGTACATAGTATAGACGGTAGTTTTAAAGAAATCCCAAACGGAGTTTAGAGCCTCTTTGGTTAAGTTCAACCTAACAAAGAACCACTCACAAAGACAACAGAACAGATGGTGCAATGTAAGTGATACGAACATAATCAAAGTAGATGAGTACATAATCCAGTATAAAGTTGTAGAATAGTTATGTATCCAATTGCAGATTTCAAGGTATCCAAAAATTTCAAGCACCATGGCGATAAATCCCAGTAACATGGCTATGTTAAGATTTCTTAATGGCATACTCTTAAACGAAACACTAGACTTATTATAGTCTTTAAAATCTGTTAAGGATACTTTTCCATTTGGAGCATATGTCAAAAGGCAATCGGATACACCACATAGAATATGACCTATCACTGCTAATAAAAAAAATACATTCATAATATCAACCCCCAGATAGATTATATTCTATATAGCTATATCTGTCAAAGATGTGAACTCTAGCAAACCTATAAATTAAAATCCCCTACCATTTGGTAAGGGATTTTTTAATTTAATCTTTTTTAGACTTATCTTCAGTAACCTTTTGAACGTTCTTAACTCTAGGAGCTGAATGTGCTGTATTGGAATGTTGTTTACCATTGGAAGTAACTTTAGCACTCTTGCTATGATGCTTCTTTTTAGGCATGGATTGTACTCTATAGATGTATATTCCAATGTATATAAAAGTCAGTATTATAGATGTAAGTAACGCCCTATTAAACCACGATGAGTATATAAATCCTTGAGCAGCTGCCATATTGAACTTAGCAAAAGAACGCTCTAATCCATGAGTAGCAATCAAATCAGTAGTATATATTTCCTCGCCACCTAGAATTAGCGTAACTGAACCTAATACGTCACCAGCTTCAATAGGGGCAGTAACGTTATCTTTTACAGTGAAAACTCTTTCAATACTAGAGATATCCATAGTATTAGGCCAAAGAGTAGCATACTCTTTGCTAGGTTTAAGTAGAACGTAATCATTACCACTAGAATAGGCTACTTTAACTTCTTTAATTTCCTCATTATCGGCTAGTAGAGTAGTATACTCAAAGTTGTTCAAGCACCAGTTGAATATAGCGGTAGCATCTTTAATGTGATAGAACACTCTGTTACCATTGTCATCACGTTTACTAAGAGGTGCGTGCATTAGAACTAATATATAACTACTACCATTTTTAGTAGCCTTACTAATCAAGCAACTTCCCGATTGTTCAGAGTTACCCGTCTTAATGCCCTTAGCGTATTCGTAGTAGTAGTTAGAGTCCTCGTCCATCATTACGTTGGTATGATGCAAAACTTGTTCGTCATGAATGTTAGTAGCTGACATATTATACTCATAAGCAGTGGCAATCTCATTAAACTTGGATAGCTGACTTGCATACTTAGTGATTAAAAACATATCATAAGCGGTAGTATATTGACCATCTTGGTGCATACCATGAGGATTTTTAAAGTTAGTATTAACACAACCAATCTGTTTAGCCTTGTCGTTCATCATATCCACGAACTTATTAATATCGCCCTCCCCGATGTAGTAAGCTATGGTAGAAGATGCCTCACAAGAAGAGGAAAGCATCATAGCATAGAGTAAGTCTTTCATAGTCATTTCCTCACCCTCGGAGAAGTCTGTAGTAGTGTAGTATGGGTCATCTTGAAACTTTTCCAAATCGGAAAATATGTTCTCTGGAATTGTAACTGGAGTATTATCCAAATCGGAACAGTTTTCTATACAGACTATAGCCGTCATAATTTGAGCAAGTTGGGCGGGTTCGGTCTTAACGTCGGAATTTTTCTGATAGACTACAGAGTCTATATCCACATTATATAATACAGCGTAGTCGCTATTTACTTCAAAGTTAGGTGTAAATGATATTGCTGACGCTCCTATGCCTTTTAAAGATGGTATAAACACTCCCACTATGGCAATGGTTAGCATCATTGATAGAAATTTTTTAAATTTCATAAATATAAATCCTCCATACTAAAAAATCGATATTACTATTATAACAAATTTTTAGAAGCAATTAAAGTGATTTTCTAAAATTTTTTTTATTTTTTAAAAAAAATCTATTTACCGTACAAAAAAAATGTGTTAAAATAGAATACATCTAAAATATATGAAAAGGGTGTTGATTTTGGTCTACGTTACTGGAGATACTCACGGAAATTTTGAAAGGTTTAAAGAAAAAAGTTTGAAAAAGTTAAAACGCAACGATACCATCATAGTATGTGGCGACTTTGGTTTTATCTGGAACAATAGCTATGCCGAAAAGGTTAATCTTAGAAAACTTTCGGAACTAAAGTACAATGTGGCTTTTGTAGATGGTTGTCATGAAAACTTTGATTTACTATATAAATATCCCGTGCAAACTTGGAACGGTGGTAAGGTTCACATGATTAATGATAATATTGTACATCTAATGCGTGGACAAGTCTATACTATAGATGGTCTTAAAGTGTTCGCATTTGGTGGTGGTCATAGCGATGATATAGAGATTAGAAAAGAAACTAATAGTTGGTATCCTCAAGAAGAGCCTACTCCTGAAGAAGTTCTTGATGGTGTAAACAATCTAATTGCAAACGACTATCATGTGGATTACATTATAACTCATGAACCACCATCTTCGGTTAAGACTTGCCTAGATATCCAAACGGTACACCGTCTGGAATGTGATGCCTTTTTTGAACAGATAAAAGATAACTGTACTTACAAACATTGGTTCTTTGGAAAGTGTCATGAAAACAAGTTTATTCCATTAAGATTTTCCGCACTGTTCGATGAGGTAGTACCCTTAACATAATCTAAAAAAGAACGTCCATACTAAGTAGGACGTTCTTAATAATATCATAGCAGATAATATATTGCTATATTCTGTCATAGAGTTCCTCATACTTTTTAGCAGATTCTTTCCAAGAGAAGTCAGCTTTCATACCACGTTTAACCATCTTATCCCATTCATTACGACGATTGAAGTATATATGCTTAGCATAGTTTATTATATTCAACATTTCGTGAGCGTTATAGTTAGAGAATGAAAAACCAGTACCAGTACCTTCATACTCATTGTAAGGTTGAACGGTATCTTTAAGACCACCCGTTTCACGAACTATTGGAACTGTTCCATAACGTAAAGATATCAATTGAGTTAAACCGCAAGGTTCAAACTTAGATGGTACTAACATAGCATCAGCCGATGCATATAGCTTATGAGCTAATTGGTCGGAATAGTATATGTTAGCTGATACCCTATCATGATTGCACCAAGCATAATGACGGAACATCTGTTCATATTCTGGTTGACCAGTACCTATTACTACTAGTTGAACGTTCTCATCAATAATGCCATCCATAACATAGTTAATTAAGTCCAAGCCCTTTTGGTCTGTCAAACGTGATATTATAGCAAACATCATCTTATTTTCATCTACAGGAAGTCCTAGTTGAGCCTGTAGTTTTAGTTTATTTTCTACTTTCTTTTTAGTGACGTTCTTAACGTTGTAAGTTACAAAGATATCCTTATCAGTAGATGGATTAAATGAATTATAATCTATACCGTTTACTATGCCACACAAAGAGTTATTTCTAGCACGAATAAGACCATCTAAACCTTCACCGTAGTAAGCTGTTTGAATTTCTTTAGCATAAGTATCACTAACAGTAGTAATCATATCGGCGTAGACCATGCCACCCTTTAGCATATTGGCGTTCTTTTTGTACCAGTAGTTTTGTGGAGTAAACTCAATCTTATCTGGAGTGTACACATACTCAGGAAGTCCAGTGTGATATCTAAAGTGTTCGATATCCCAAACGCCTTGGAAACGTAGGTTGTGAATAGTCATGATAGTCTTAATACCTTGGAAGAATGGGTTCTCTTGGAATAGCGTATGTAGATATACTGGAACTAATCCAGCTTGCCAATCGTGGCAGTGTATTATATCTGGACGGAACTTTACTACTGGTAGTATAGCTAACACGGCTTTACTAAAGTAGATAAACTTTTCTATATCAAAGCGAGTATCGTTGGAGTAAGGAGTATCAGCTTTGAAGTACTTTTCATTATCTATAAAGTAGAAGGTAATTCCTTGATATTGATATTCAAAGATACCAACATACTCATTAAGAGGGTGTTTGCCCATATCCATGTAGAAGTTAGTAAGATAGTGAAAATCTTTTCTAAACTGTTCCTTAATACAAGAGTAGTTTGGAATTACCACTCTAACGTCGAACTTTTTAGGGTCTAACTCTTTAGGTAAAGAACCAACTACATCGGCAAGACCACCAGTCTTGATAAAAGGTGTAGACTCTGAGGCTACAAATAGAATATTCTTCATAAAATCAATCAATCCTTTCAAAAACCCCTAAGGATTTTTTTAATAATATATATCTGTAAAGAACGTCAAGAAAGACGTTCCTTAGTTATCAATTTAGACCGACCTTGCACATTAGGTCGTTAATAGTTTCAGCATATAGACTTTCAAAGTTGTCAATCCAAGAGGTAAATGCAGACTTCAAGTTCTTTAGATATATCTCAACGTCTACTAGATAGTTTTCTATGTTACTATTTTGGATAATCTTGTATGTAACAGGATACGCTATAGCACCTACTATCACTGATGGAACTATTCCCAAAGGCAAAGCTATAGCTACAGATATTATTGAACCTACTAAGGCAATACTTCCGCCAATAGCTATAGAATACTTTTGTCTATCTTTAGATAGGTATGAAAAGTCGCTATCCATATTGAACTTGCAGTTTTCATTGATATAGTTTCTCATATCCAAAGCATAGAACTCTTTTACTAACTCTGGGTTGGAAAAAAATCTTGACTGTGAAAATTGACCATACAAGTCAAAGTATATACTAGATGATATACTTCTACTTTCCGTATCACAACAAGATACTATATACTCTTTAAGTTTATTAGAAACCTCATCATAAGTATCGCAAGTATTTAAGAGTTTACGGGATTTATCTCTAATACTATTTACGATATTATCTATTTTAGTTTCAATCTGTTTAGAGGTTTTATCAGTAATCTCAACTGTGTACATAAGTATCAATCTCCCTTTTAAGAATGTTAAGATTTTCGACGTTTTGGTCGATAAAGTTAATTCTAGTATCACAAGTATCCATAGCACCTTGCATATCGTCGATAGTTTCCTTTTCAGTTACCATCTTAGTATACTCATTTTTAGCATCATCGATATTGTACACTAACTTATCACGATATATTTTGCAACACATTTCCAAGTAGTCATAAAGATTTTGTTTCATCTTGTTACAAATGGAGTCGAACTCCTCGGATATATACTTTAGCACAAGTTTAACGTGTTCAGATTTATGGTGATAGTGTTCCTTTTCCAATCTAGAGAAACAAGCACCCTTTTCAACGTCGGTGTAGCCCTCGGTTTGAATACGAGCCTCTTCGTTAATCTTTTTGAAGTCGGATTGGGTGAAGTTAGGTTCAAAGAACTCAAAGGCGAAACTATCTTGACTTTTAGTAACGGACGCTAATTTGATATTGAACTCAGTAATAATCTTTTTGCCGTACTCATCACGGAAGATTTTAAAGTCATCGATAATTCTAGCAGTAAAGGTTTCCAAATCGACGAAGGTATCGTCTGTAATTTGATTTTCTGCTAAACTTCTGTAGAATTCGGTCTGTTTTCTGTACTGTTGTCTAAGCCTTTCGCAACCTCTTTCTATTTCGCCGTCAAGATTTCCATACTTATGATATATACTTTCAATCTCATCGTATAGGACGGTTCTAAGGTTAGACATTCTATCTTGCTTGTCAGATACGTTTCTAGCAAGGGCATCACGGCTACCTCTAGAGGCTTTAAGAACAGTTTTCTTATCTTTAAGTATAACTTGATATCTTGCATACTCTTTGACAATGTTATCTATAGTATCTAAAAGGGCGATGTATCTAGCAGTTTGAGCGTACTTTTCCATAACTCTATGAACGTCGTTAAAACGTGATTTATCGTTCATAAGTTTTTCAAACTTTTCAAGATTACCCCTAGAACGCAACCAGCACATTTCAGCAGAGTCAAAAGATTTTTTCTCATCTGCCAACTTGTCAAAGAACTCATCTATACCGTCTGGGTCGCCTATGGCTTTGCACTTGTTCAAGAATAGTTGAACCTTACTATCTACGCATACAATCTTTTCGGAAGATATGTTACTAAAGATTTCACACGCTTGACTATATAGTCTGTCTACTTCATCATCGGACATATTAGATATTCCAGTTAATATTAAGAACATAGTATCTTTGTTACGGTCGCCACTTTTGGTCTTTAGGAAGTTCGTAAACGATGTAGATTCCACGGCTTGACCATTTAAAGATTTAACAAATATAACAGCATTAGCTTTATCTATGTAATTATCGGCAACCTCACCGACGTTACCCTCAGCATTTACACCAGGGCTATCTATGATTACTATGCCTTTCATAGCCTCAGAGATTGGACAATGTAGTTCTATTTTTATAACCAAAGATTGCCATTCTTTGTTAGTATCTTCTATATAATTTTCTATTAACTTTCTGTACTCACTACGTTCAAGATTGTAATAGTTAAGTTTATCCATATCGTCCAAGAACTTATTTAGACTAGTTCTCTTTATAGGAGCACCCTTATAACGCAAAATAATCTCATTGTTTATGGTAGTTACGGGGATTTTTCTATACTTTTCCTGTAAAGATGCCGTACCTTTTAAGAAATCTTGCATCTGTTTTTCGCCACTTAGAGCGTATTGTTTGCCATCAGCACGAGTAGCAATCAACTTGAAGTTATCATCATGGGAAACCTCTATTATGGAACTGGTACACTGTTGAACGTCCATAGGTAGAATTTCCTTACCTAAAAAGGCGTTTATAAATGTGGATTTACCACTTTTAGCTTCACCAACTATCATAAGATGAAACTTTTCTTTTTTAATATTTTCAATATGTTCTTTAATAGCAGAGTTTACTGTCTTACCTAAAAGTTTAGATGTGCCACAAAATTCATCATAAGCAGATAGAACAGCATCTTTGCATCTTTTGTAATTATCTTCTATCATAATGCTAAAACTAATTTCTCCGTCTTGGAGATACCTTCCCTTATATTTTACGAACTAGAAACTTTTAATTTCTAACGTCATATTTACTAAAAATATTATACCATAGGCATGGAATTTTGTCAACACGTTTAATCAAGGGGGAACAATAAATAATAGTTAATAGATAATATATAATAATTATTATATATTCAACGTTAACTAATTATTATTTATTCAATATTAATTATAAAACTCCCGTAGGATTTCTACAGGAGCTTATTAAATTCAATCTTCTTCTTCGATGTTTAGTTGTTTTACTGGTACTCTTTTCAAAGGTGAATACACAAACTTGTTACAAGAATAATCGGGAGGTACTAAACCGTTCTTACTACACAATACTTTGGAGTTCTCTTTGGAATGATTTCCAAATTCGCAGTACTCACACTTTGGCATGATGTAGTTACCAAAATACTTAACACTCTTATCGAATATACTGGATATTTTCATAATATAACACCACCTTTTGATAAATTTATGTTTAATATGTCTATATTTAGATTATATCACAAGTTATGAAATATGTCTAGTATTTTTTGAAAGAAGTATAAAACTCATGCACAATAGACATATCGATGGTATTATTGACGTTTCTTTGGTTACTTGTGTACTGCGTATGTAGTTTACAGATATCTCATAGTTTAAGAATATACTACTTAGCCACTTACATATAATGTATGATATACTTGCAGTAAACAATCGGCACTTTAAAAAGTATCCTAGATTGAAACTTTTTCCAGATATTGAAAGTATCTGCATAACCACGCATATTCCACCAAAAGAAAATATCATGGATAGTATTGGTAAATAAGAACTTCCTACTACGATAACGTTAGCACTCTTGCTAACCTCTAGTATAGCGTTAATAACGGTCTGTATCGAACTACTGGATATCTTTAATACTTTAGATAGTATTATAGCTAAAGTATTGGTAATATTAAAAGTGTCCAATAAAGATATAACTATGGAAAATGCTATAATCATTACACATATATTCACTATGGTTCTAAAAGATGAGTTTATTGCATCTATTAGTATACTACTAGATATTTTAGCATCTGTTTTAGAGGTATCACGTTTAGGAATGGTATCTTTAAAGTTTAGTATCATAGCTAGTATAAGGTTAGCCATAACATTGGATACATACACTATTAAAGATATCTTTAAACTACCCCCTATAGTTCCTAATATGAAAGCTAATCCACCTGAATAGCAATAGCAGTACATCTTTTTAGCTAGAGTGCTATCTATAGAGTTGTTTAGTTCAAGGTTAGATATCAGCTTAGCACCTACTGGATATCCTGCCACCAAACTTATTAAGAATATTGCAAACATATTTCCCTCTAGGTGCAAAACGTATCTTGATATTGGTGAGAGTACTCTGCCTATTAACTTATAAGAGTTGGTTTTTACTAGCAAATCGGAGAGTATCATAAAAGCATACATAGATGGCACTATACTATTTAAACATACACTAACGCCATTCTGTATCGATGTACTTATAGTATTAACATAGTCGCAACATATCCACATAGATACTACTATCAATACTGGCAAGATTATATTCGTAACTTTGTATTTCAAAAAAATTCCTCCATGAAGTTTTAAAATATATCTATTAAAATAGTATGCTACATGAATTATACTTTATGAATTGTAATATAATTTAATTAGTAAGAGGTGATTTGTATACTATGTTAAAAAATATTTATGATAAATCCCGACAGTTAGCATATCTAAATACAGCCATTCACCTAAATGATGATAGGTTCATGATTGTAGAAAACTGTAACAAAATTCTTGAATACAGTGATATATACATATCTTTAAAGACTGGTAGCTTAAAAATATTCGTTTGGGGCAAAGATTTGAAAATAGATGACTTCGATACCGATTGCATTAGAATTAATGGTTCTATTCAATCGGTGCAATTTTCTAGGTGATGTTTTATGTTTAATAAGTTTTTCAGCGTTAGTGAGTTCTATGCTAAAGGCGACAGAATTTTAGAGTTCATAAATACTATTAGAGATAGTTCTATAGTATGTAGTTGGCTAGGTTGTAAAAAAGATATCTACTATGGAAAGATATACACTAAACATCTTGAAATCTTGCAGTCGGTAGCTGAAGATTTAAACATTCAACTTGTGGAAACTTCTCGCAAAGGATTGCTATACACTCTAAGCAAGTATAAAAAAAGATACGGCATACTTATAGGTATGACGTTTTGCATATCCCTTTGGATAGCTTTATCCAACGTGGTAGTCACCATAGATATAGAAGGTAATAAGAATATCAGTAATGACTTAATAATATCGTGCCTACAAGATGCAGGTCTTAGCAAAGGTGCATACCTTCCAAACATAGATTTAAAAAGTTGTGAGTATGCTCTGCGTTTAAATCTTGAAGATGTCGCATGGGCATCTATTAAACGTGATAAAGGCAGAATTTTAGTCCGTATAGATGAGATGGTTAATCATGAGGAACTCCTAAAAGATAATAAACCTTGTAATATAGTATCCACGGTAAGTGCAAGAGTGGTATCCGTGAAAGTTTTAAACGGTCAGTTAATGACTCCCATAGGCAACGGCGTAACAGATGGTGAGCTTCTTATCAGTGGAGTTATCAAAAACGATAAGGAAATGGTTAGATATGTTCATGCCATGGGCGAAGTCATTGGAGAATACAAGGAAAGTATTACACTAACTCAACCGTTAAACGATATGGTTACATCGACTAATGGCGAAATCAAAACTTACAAAGAGTTGGACTTATTCAATCTTAAGATACCTCTATACATAGGCAAAAAAGACACCTCTAGTGCTAATATAAAATCTAATACACAATACTTTGAACTGTTTGGAAATAAAATTCCTATAGGAACTATCACCACTACTTGCGAAAAGTATTCAACTAATAACGTAAGTTACTCCGTAGATGACGCTAAAGCACTATTAAACTCAAGACGAAAAACCTATGAAGTAAACTTCTTAAAAGATAAAACTATCGTAGACGTTAAGGAAAACTTTATAACTAATGATGAAAAAGTATCTTTAACGTTGGAATATACTTTACAAGGCAATATATGTGAAACTCAATCTTTGTTCATTAGATAAGTTTCCGTGAATTTTTTATAAAAAATTAAAAATCCTCTTTTAAAATTCATTAAATTGTGCTATAATTATATAGTAAAATATTTCTTGATGAAAAGAGTGATGTTATGGCAGAAAAAACCGTTAGTGTCCAAAATACTGAACAGATTTGGGCGTTATTCGGAAACTATGATAAAAATATTAATACTATCCAAAAGCACTACAACGTAGCTATACTTAGCCGTGGTGGTGATATAAAAATATCTGGTGAACCTGATAACGTTAATAAGGCTGTAGATACTATTCAAACCTTATTAGATATGATTAATCGTGGTGAAACTATCAACGAACAAACCGTTAGATACGTTACCTCTATGGTTAGCGAAGATACTTCAGCTAATATTAAACTTAAAGAGTTCTCCTCTAATGATAACGGCATATGTATAACCACATCGGGAAAGGTCGTAAAGGCTAAAACTTTTGGACAAAAAAAGTATGTAGATGCCATTAAAAATAATACTATAGTATTTGGTGTAGGACCTGCTGGTACTGGTAAGACGTATCTTGCAGTAGCATTAGCAGTTAAATCTTTTAAGGCTCACGACGTAAATAGAATAATATTGACCAGACCAGCCGTGGAAGCTGGTGAAAAGTTGGGATTTCTCCCAGGTGACCTTCAAGACAAAGTAGACCCTTACCTTAGACCTCTATATGATGGCTTATCCGATATGCTTGGCATGGAAAGTTTTCAAAAGTTTATGGAAAAGGGTACTATAGAAGTTGCTCCATTGGCGTATATGCGTGGTAGAACTCTTGAAAATGCCTTCATAATATTAGATGAAGCTCAAAACACCACTCCCGAACAGATTAAAATGTTCCTAACTCGTTTAGGCAACGGTAGTAAGATGGTCATAACTGGCGATATTACTCAAATAGATTTACCTAACAAACAGAAATCGGGCTTAATTGAGGCTCTACACGTTTTAAAAGATGTTGAAGATATCTCTATTCAAAAGTTCTCTGAAAAAGATGTCGTTCGTCATAAGTTAGTACAGGATATTATTAAGGCGTACGAAAAATACTCCAACACCGAAGTTTAATTTTTATTTTTGAAAGGAAGTTTTTTGGAATGGCTAGAATTAAAGTGTATATTAAAAATAAACAAAATAATATTAAAATACCTGTAGGTATTAAAATGTTAATTAGAAGATGCTGTCAAGCTGTATTGACTACTGAACATTTTGAACATAATACTGAAGTTAGTGTATCTTTTGTGGATAATAATGAAATTCAAAAGTTAAATAAAATCTACAGAAATAAAGACTCCGCTACTGATGTACTATCTTTTCCTTTAAGTGAGGACGGTAACTATGATATCAACCCAGAAACTGGGTTCGTAATATTAGGTGACGTAGTAATATCTTTAGATATGGCAGTAAAACAAGCTGATATGTTCGGTCACTCTCTTGAAAGAGAAATCGGATTTTTAACTGTACATTCCATGTTGCATCTACTAGGCTACGACCACGAAACATCTCTACTAGATGAACGCATTATGCGTGAAAAAGAAGAAGAAGTTCTTGATAAGTTAGGTATATCTAGAGATACTACCTACATAGTTAAAGAGGAGGAAGAATAATACTTTATGACTAAAACAGTATTCGTTACTATTGCTGGTAGAACTAATGCAGGAAAATCCTCGCTACTAAACGCCTTGATTGGCGAAAAGATAGCATCGGTTAGTAGTAAGTCGCAGACCACTAGAACTAAGATTACAGGTATCTTAAATAGCGATGAAACTCAAATAGTTCTAATGGATACCCCAGGGTTACACAAACCAAAAAACAAGTTGAGTACTCATATGTTGAATACCGTATCCGAAAGCGTTACCGATATAGACGTGGTTCTATTTATGATGGACTGCACTCGAAAGATTGGCGAACAAGAAGTTCAACTTTTGAACAACTGTTTTTCCTCTAAGACTAAGGTTATACTAGTCCTTAATAAGATAGACTTACTAACTAACAAATCCGAACTTGCTTTGAAGATTGCTCAACTTAGTGGAGAGTTTCCATTTACGGCAGTAGTTCCAATTAGTGTGAAGAATAACGATGGCATAGACTTAGTTATCGAAGAAGTTAAAAAGCTAGCCGTAGAATCTCCACACTACTTCCCAGACGATATGATTACTGACCAACCTGAAAAAGTAATCGCTAGTGAGATTATTAGAGAAAAGTTACTTAATCTACTACAAGATGAAGTTCCTCATGGTGTTGCAGTCGGTGTAGAAACTATGAAAGAACGTGACAACTCTAAAGGTGAAACCATACTAGACGTATCTGCTACCATATACTGCGAACGTGAAAGCCATAAAGGAATTATTATCGGTAAAGGTGGAAGTATGTTGAAAAAGGCATCTACATTGGCTAGACAAGAACTTGAAAACTTTTTCCAAATTAAAGTTAATCTACAATGTTGGGTTAAGGTAAAAGAAGATTGGCGTAATCGTGAGGGAATTATCCGAAATTTTGGACTTTCTGAAAAATAGTTCCAAGTAAATATTCTAATGACGTTAGCATATAATATTAGTATATACTGCTAGTATATAATCTAACGAAAGGATTTTTTATTATGGATACTGACTATCAACTTTGGGAAATCTTTTGCCAAACTGGTAAAATTTCCGACTATTTAAAATATAAGGGTTTTGTGGAGTGATTTTATTTCTATGAATTGTAAAGGCTTGGTTATAGGTGAACGTATTGTTGGTGAAAATGGCAAGTTCTTGGATATTCTAACCGATGAGTTAGGTCTAATTGAAGTGGCTCAAAAAGGAGTTAAATCCATTAAGAATGAAAATAGAGCATCTTTGCAGATGTTCACCTATTCCAACCTTTGTGTAGAGAAGTCCAAAAAGCACTATGTGGTCAAATCTTCGGAGTTGATAGAAAGTTTCTATGGTATGCGTGAGGATTTGCTTGGTTTAGCATTAGCATCGTACATTTCGCAAGTTACCACCTACACCATAGGACAACATTCCACCGATAGCGTAGCCATTCTAAAGTTGATACTTAACATATTCTACTATATATCCAACCACCAAAGATGTATTTCCCAACTTAAAAGTATCTTTGAGTTGAGGTTTATATCTGAAATGGGATTTTCTCCAAACTTGCTGGTATGTGGCAGATGTGAACTCTCTTTAACGGACAGTCTGTACTTTTCAATACGACATAATTCCATGGTATGTCAAAATTGTGCCTCTATGGAAGATTTACAGATATCTAAAGCAGTGTTTAAATCCATGCAACACATAGTATTTTCCGACTATTCCCGACTGTTCAACTTCAAATTAAGCGATGCATCTTTAAGGCAACTAGGCAGATTGACCGAAAGTATTCTACTTAGTACGCTAAACAGAGGTTTTTCCTCTTTGGATTACTTTAAAAGTATAGCTACTATGTAACAATGTAATCCAAGATATCCTGTATTATGGCGTATACATAGTAACACGGATTGATAATATATTCCGAAGTTGAACCATCGTATAGTACTATTATTACGCATACTATTGTACACGATAGTACACTAATAAAATCGGAAAATATAGCCTTATCGTACTTATTTAAATTTCTCAAGATATTATCACCACACACATAAAACTTTTAGGACGGATACTTTTTTAATATCCGTCCTAAAAATATAGTATTCAAAAGTATGTAAAGTGGTTACAATGGACACTCATCACGGTGATGTTTTCTAAACTCAAGATAGGTTTCCAAAATAATAGTAGAGGCTACGGCATCAACGACAGCCTTTCTTTTTTTACCTCTAGTATTAGTAACGTTCAAGTATTGATGTGCCGTAACAGTAGTAGAACGCTCGTCCCAGAGTTTATACGGAATTTTAGAACGTTCGCTTACTAGTTCAGCGAACTTTTGACATTTTTCAGCACGTTCACCAATAGTGCCGTTCATGTTTTTAGGATATCCTACTACTATCTCATCTGCTTTTAGTTCTACAGCTTTTGCAGATACCTTTTCAACACAAGTATTAAAATCGTGTTCGGATATTACACATACTGGCGATGCTAACATTTCATTCTTATCGCAGATGGCTATGCCAGTTCTAGCGTCGCCGAAATCTACGGACATTATTTTCATGTATTTTTACTCCTTTGATGTATAGTATTAATCTGCTAATGCCAATCCGAAGATTATAAATATTGCAAAGTATAAGAATATACCTATTGCAGTTAGAATAAGTCCTACTATGGAACAAATCCTAGATGCTTTATCCTTACTATTAAACTTAGGAATATCACCAGTAAAGAAGGCATCACGGGATTGAACCATCAATATAGTAGATGCTAAGCCTAATGGCCAACATATACTAAAGCAAATCAAAGCCATGACTACAGTAAATAGAGGTGGCTTATCTACGCTTACTTGAGGATATTCCAACTTACTACCACACTTTATGCAAAAGTTTCCACTTTGATTTTCTGTACCACAATTTTGACATCTCATAATAAAAAACCTCCCATATTTGCTATTACGTTTACTATCGATAATTTTTTATGCCTTACACCAATTAGAATATCTTATAGTAGAGTTTTCTTGTGATAGGTGTGAACTATCGTTTAAGTATATAACTTTCCAATCGGATAGAGTTTTAAACTCCACTTTAGATACTGAAGTATTATCTGCCCAACCTATTTTTGACATATAAGAAATATCTGCATGGTTTAAATAACACTGATAGTTCTTTATAGCACACCCATGCGATACTACTGCTATAGATACATCTCTATTAAGATTTAAACTATCTGTAACTATACCGTTCATAGCAGATACCATTCTGTTATATACATCTTGCATGGTTTCGCCGTTTGGAGCTTTAAAATCTATTTGATTTTTAACCCAACACTCATACTGTTGTGGATACTCTTTAGGGATATCTTTCCAAGTTTTACCTTCAAAATCTCCCCCATTGATTTCCTTAATGTTATCTACTATGCCTATGTTCAACCTATGATATTCATTAATCGCTTGAGCCGTTTGCATGGCTCTTTTTAACGGACTAGAATATATAGCATCTAAAGAAACGTCTTTAAAACGTGATTTTAACTCTTCCAGTTGTTTAAATCCCTTTGAAGATATTTCCACATCTAAAGAACCTTGAAAGAACTCTTTAACGTTGCCCATAGCCTCGGCATGACGTATTAAATATAGTTCTACCATGGAACTACACTTCCCACTATCTCATTGATATCCTTAATGCCGTTGTTATCAAGCCATTGATTCATTTCGTCTATAATCTGTATAGGTGCGTACGGATTGGTAAATATTGCTCCACCTACTTGAACAGCTCTAGCACCTGCCATCATCATTTCAATAGCGTCCTTACCTGAACTAACGCCACCCATTCCTATTACTGGAACTTTTACTGCATTGGATACTTGCCATACCATTCTAACAGCTACTGGGAATACTGCTGGTCCAGACAATCCACCCATATTATTTTTTAATATTGGACGTTTAGTATTTATATCTATACGCATACCTAGTAGAGTGTTTATTAAAGATATACTATCTGCACCTTCACATTCAACGGCTTTAGCGATATCCACAATGCTAGTTACGTTTGGAGATAGTTTAACTATCAAAGGTTTAGAAGTAGCCTTCCTAACGGCTCTAGTGATTTCACTTGCACCATCACAAGATACTCCAAAGGTAGCACCACCCTTTTTTACGTTAGGACATGATATGTTTAACTCTATCATGTGAACGTCTGTTTCATTGAGTTTTTCTGCTATAGTAACACATTCCTCAATGGTAGAACCTGCTATATTAGATATGATTACTGTATCTTTAGTTAAAAGGTTAGGAAGTTCTTTTTCTATAAAGTAATCTATACCTGGATTTTGCAAACCTACAGAGTTTAACATTCCACTAGGAGTTTCAGCAATTCTAGGGGAAGGGTTGCCAAATCTTTTAGTTATGGTAGTGCCTTTAGTAGCAATTCCACCCAACTTGGATAGCGGATATAGTTCTTCATATTCACGACCATAGCCAAAAACTCCACTAGCTGGAATTATAGGATTTTTAAAATCCACACCACATACGTTTACGCCTAAGTTTGCCATTACCAAACAACCTCCTTTGAACTGAATACAGGGCCATTTTTACAAACGTGGAGCATCTGTTCTTTTCCGTCTTTGTTGACCTTACAAGCACATACTAGACAAGCTCCTATACCACAACCCATTCTTTCTTCAAGCGATACTTGACATTCTACATTAAAATCGTTGGCAAGTTTGGATATGGCTTTCAACATTGGAGTAGGTCCACACGCACATATTAAGTCTACCTTTTCTGATTTTAATACTTCCTCTAGTGGATTGGTTACTAAACCATGTATACCAGTAGAACCATCGTCTGTACATAAGATAGTCTTAGCACCAGTATTTTTAAAATCATCTTGTAATATTACGGCACTAGCGTTTCTAAAACCAGTGATAACTGTAGCATCTGCACCGAACCTTTCAGCCAATGGCAACATTGGAGGAGTTCCAATACCACCACCTATTAAGACTACTTTCTTAATATCGCTACTTAGATTAAATCCATTACCACATGGAGCAATCATATCTATAAGTTCTCCAGTCTGAGTTTCGGATAGTTCTTTAGTGCCATCTCCACGAACTTCAAAGACTATTCTCAAAGTACCCTTAGATTTATCTATGCCACATATGGATATAGGTCTTCTAAGAGTGTATCCCTTAGGTAGTATATGAACAAATTGTCCTTCTTTAGTAACTTCTGCCACTTCTGGACATAGTATAGTAAAGCTATATATCTCTTTAGCAATACTTTCCTTTTTAATTAAAGGATATCTTCCTTGTGTATATTTCAAAATATATCACCCTTTCAATATAATATTATTAATAATTTATAATAATTCTAATAAATCCTTTGCTACATAGGAAGAAATATCTTCCTTGCATAGTGAATAATCAATATTTATTTTTTTACTACTAGATGGTGCAGTATAATACATATATTTATTACACATTTCAACTAATGTATTACCATTAATAAGTTGTACGCTAACTTCTTCAGCATACTTTTTAGCACTTGATGTAAAATCGCTTGTAGTTATAAAAATCATATTATCAGCTAATTCTGTTTGATTTGCACCTACTAATTTTTGTATTAAAGGTCTACCTATTTTATTATTTAAAGAATAACATTTACATTCAACAATGGCATTTTCAATATCATTTTCAATTTTTATATCAAAGCCACCATCATTTGTAGGAGGTGTTAAAGTTGTTTTATAATTCATAGATTGATATAATTGAGCACAAAAATTTTCAAAATCTGCAGGATTTTGTGAAAATTTATCAATGAGGTAAGTTACTGATTTTTTAGATGATAACTCTTGTTGTTCTTTTAATAGTTTATTTTCTTTTTTTATTTCTAAGTTTGTTTTATTTATTATTACTCCATTTTGCCTAAGAACATTAACATAATTTAGCATTTGACAAGGATTTTTACAAGTTAATATGTAATTTCCCAAATATAATCTACATACGCCCCATGAAATACCATTATCTTTTCTTCGATAATCTCGAGTGCCATCTTTATTATAATAATACCAATGAGGATATTCTAACTTATAATGGTTATTAGTATTTTCTATTTTGGTAGTTGCTAAATGAAAATTTTGGGGTACATTGCAACCATATTTATCTTTAAAATTCTTACACATTTGTAATCTAACTTGTTGCAATTTTCTTTTTTGAATTCCTCTTGCTATAGCAACTACCAATACAAATATTAGAATTGAAAATATTAATATCCCCATACACAATCACTTTCTTTAGCAATACTTTCCTTTTTAATTAAAGGATATCTTCCTTGTGTATATTTCAAAATATATCACCCTTTCAATGTTATTATTTATTGAACACATTGTTAATATCGTCATACTTGAACACGTTAGAACTTCTATCGAACCAATCACCAGCGTCCCAGAGTATTGGACAGAGGTTATATTCAGCAGATATATCTAAAACGGATTGCATAAACTTATCAGTGCCATCTTTTTTGATGTAACTATCCTCACCAATTTTTTTAGTAGCTACACCGTACTCACCAATGATTACTCCGTAACCTTGTTCAGTGAACTTTTGCATCTTGCCAAGTTGATTTTTCATGTAAGCGTAATCACTTTCCGAACCCCAAGAGTCCATATAACCCCAAGAATTATCTTCAGTATTAGCAATACAATAGGTTGCAGGGCTATAGTAGTGTACAGATACTAACAAATGATTATCAGTAGTATCAGTAGGCATGATGTATCTGTCATCACAAGTTTTGTCAATATCGGTATCATAACCTGCTATTAATAGAAATCTGTTGTCGTTATTACCTCCAGATTTACGAACTATATCAACAAAGGTTTGATTTATCTCATTAGTTAGTTTATAACATTCATTATCGGATAGACTAGAATTATTCTCCTTGAACCTACTACCCAACTCCTCATTAGCACTTTCAAAGATGAGTTTACTAGAATAATCTTTATAATGTTCGGATAACTGTTCCCACATAGATTTATATTTTTTCATAGCCTCATCATAGTCAGTACCAAACATAGTCCACCAACCGTTATCGTAGTGGATATTTACTATAGCATACATATCGTTATCAAGGACGTAGTTTAGAACCTCATCTACACGGTTAAAATAGTCTTGTGATATAGTATAGTTTTCAGTATCGGTCATCATATTAGACCATGCTACTGGAACTCTAACTGAACTAATTCCTGACTGTTTAAGACCATCAATCATAGCCTTAGTAGTTACAGGATTTCCCCAAGCAGTTTCATAAGATGCAGTAGTGCCATCACCCCATTGAGCAATCCAATCTCCACAACTTTCAAGAGTATTTCCCAAATTCCAACCGTGTCCCATAACTTGAGTTAGTTCCAAAGCAGAAGTAGGGATATCACTAGCCGATGAATTTAGTAGTATATTTTTTAATATTACCTCATCTACTACCGATATAGTGCCATCTTGATTAAGGTCTAACCTAGTAGTATCTGCACCATCAAGAACGCCCATGCTTAAAACGGATTTCTTTAACTTTAGCAAATCCACAAAAGAAAAGTTACCATTAACTTCCTCAGTGTTTGCAATAATTTCGCCACTAGATATCATTCCAGTACATAACATTATAGATGATACTATTGCTACAATACTTTTTTTCATACTTATAGCCCTCCTTTTTTAGATTTTTTTTAAAAAACCGTCCACGATTAGCACTAATTATGGACGGTATTAATATTTAAATTAAAGATTAAATTATATCTTAGTAATATCTACCAAGTCAACATCGTCAATCTTCTTACCAGATTTTAGAACGTTAGCTAAAGCGTTAGCAGTATCGATAGCAGTTAGCGAACATATTGAACGTTCAATAGATTTTCTACGCATTTTAACGCTATCACGGGCAGGTATTCTACCCTTTGCAGATGTGGATATTACATAGTGTATCTTGCCACTTTCTAACAAGTCGATAACTCCAATGTGTTCGTCATCATGTTCAGAAATCTTTCTAACGACATTAGTAGCCACCATATTCTTATTTAAATAAGATGCTGTTCCACTAGTACCATATAGTTCAAATCCCATTTCTGCGAACTTTTCGGCAATAGGAACTATTTCATTCTTATCTGTATCACGAACAGAGATTAATACTCCACCACTATCTTGGCGACCTAGGTCGTAACCTGCACCTATTAGACCTTTTAATAGAGCATCTTCAAAAGTTTTGCCTATGCCTAGACATTCACCAGTAGATTTCATTTCAGGGCCTAACATAGTATCAACATCGTGAAGTTTTTCAAAGCTGAACACTGGAACTTTAACGGCTACATAGTCACCCTCTGGATACAAACCACTTTCGTAACCTAGTTCTTTTAGAGTAGCTCCTAACATGATTTTAGTAGCAATATCTACCATAGGAACTCCAGTAACCTTACTGATGTATGGTACAGTTCTTGAAGAACGTGGATTTACTTCTATAACATAGACTTCATCGTTATATACAACGTATTGAATGTTTACTAGACCAATTACATCTAGGGCAAAAGCTAACTTTTTAGTGTAGTCGATAATAGTTTCTCTAATTCTCTTGGATAGAGTTTGTGCAGGATATACAGAAATACTATCACCAGAGTGAACACCAGCACGTTCAATATGTTCCATAATACCAGGGATAACAAAGTCTTTACCATCGCAGATAGCATCAACTTCAACTTCTTTACCCATCATGTACTTATCGATAAGTACAGGATTTTCAATCATAGTTCTAGTGATAATGCCCATGTACTCAATTACTTCATCTTTAGAATGAGCAATAATCATGTTTTGACCACCTAGTACATATGATGGTCTTAAAAGTACTGGGAAACCTAACTTTTCAGCGACTTCAACGGCTTCATCTGTAGTCATAACGGTGAAACCTGCTGGACGTGGTATGCCACACTTTTCAAGAAGTTCATCAAAACGTTCTCTGTCCTCAGCTGCGTCTATGTTGTCGGCAGAAGTTCCTAGGATATTAACTCCCATATCTGCAAGATGTCTAGTCAACTTGATAGCAGTCTGTCCACCAAATTGAACTACTACACCATAAGGTTTTTCAGTATTTATAATGTTAGATACGTCCTCTTTAGTTAGAGGGTCGAAGTATAGTCTATCGCCAGTATCGAAGTCAGTAGATACGGTTTCAGGGTTGTTATTGCAGATAATAGCCTCATAACCCATCTGTTTAAGAGTCCAAACGCAGTGTACAGAACAGTAATCGAACTCTATACCTTGACCTATTCTAATAGGACCAGAACCGAATACTATAACTTTCTTCTTACCAGATTGTGTACGTTCAATAAACTGTTCAGCCTCATTTTCGTCATCGTAAGTTGAGTAGAAGTATGGAGTTTCAGCTTTAAATTCACCTGCACAAGTATCAACCATTTTGTAAACGGCGTGTTTGTGTTCTGGACACTTTTGATTAGACATTCTTTCTATAGTGCTATCAAGATATCCATACTTTTTAGCTATTTCGTACTTTTCTTGAGTTAGTTCGCCATCGGCTAACCAGTTTTCAAGATTTACTAAGTTCATTAACTTTTCTAAGAACCACTTATCAATCTTAGTCATATCATGGATTTTATCCACTGTTATACCACGCTTTAGAGCCTCATAAACTTGGAATGAACGTTCATCGTCAACAGTTTCGAGTTTCTTCAATAGTTCCTCAGTAGATACCTTTGCAAGTTTAGGCATATTCATACTATCAAGACCTAGTTCAACAGAACGAACTGCCTTCATCATAGCTTGTTCAAAACTTGTACCTATAGCCATTACTTCGCCAGTAGCCTTCATTTGAGTACCTAAAGTTCTCTTAGCATAGACGAACTTATCGAAAGCCCACTTAGGAAACTTTATTACAACGTAATCAAGAGCAGGTTCAAAACAAGCGTAAGTCTTGCCAGTAACTGCATTGATAATCTCATCTAGGGAGTAACCTATGGCAATTCTAGTAGCAACCTTTGCTATAGGATATCCAGTAGCCTTTGATGCTAATGCTGAAGAACGTGATACTCTAGGATTTACTTCAATTACTGCATAATCAAATGAGTTAGGGTGTAGGGCAAATTGACAGTTACAACCACCCTCAACTTTTAGTTCTTCAATGATGTTTATTGCCGCAGTTCTAAGCATTTGATACTCTCTATCAGATAGAGTAACAGCAGGTGCAATAACTATACTATCTCCAGTATGAATACCTACTGGGTCGAAGTTTTCCATGGAACATACTGTAATTACGTTACCTTTTCTATCACGAATAACTTCAAACTCTATTTCTTTCCAACCACTGATACACTTTTCAATAAGTACTTGCGTAATTGGTGATAGTCTTAAACCATTCTTACAGATATCTCTTAGTTCTTCTTCATTATTAGCGATACCTCCACCAGTACCACCTAGTGTGAATGCAGGTCTTACTATAACTGGATAGTCTATAACTTGAGCAAAGTCAACAGCATCTTGAACGGTTTCAACTACCTTTGATGGTATACATGGTTGACCAATCTTTTCCATAGTATCTTTAAAAGCCTGTCTGTCCTCAGCCTTATGGATAGTTTCTGGATTAGCACCTAATAGTTTAACGTTGTACTCATCTAAAAAGCCTTCCTCTGCAAGTTGCATGGATAGTGTTAAGCCAGTCTGTCCACCTAATGTAGATAATACACTATCTGGGCGTTCAATTTGGATAACTCTTTTAACTACGTCAAGAGTTAAAGGTTCTATATATATCTTATCAGCCATAGCCTTATCGGTCATGATGGTTGCAGGGTTAGAGTTTATTAAAACTACCTCTAAACCTTCTTGTTTTAGGGCTCTACAGGCTTGAGTTCCAGCGTAGTCAAATTCAGCAGCTTGACCAATTACAATAGGACCAGAACCTATTACTAATACTTTTTTAATATCTTTTCTAAGTGGCATTATTTAGTTACCTCCATCATACTAACAAATTTATCAAATAAGAAAGCTGTATCTAAAGGACCACCATGAGCTTCTGGGTGGAATTGAACAGTAAAAGCATTAATATTATCATAAGTATACTTAATACCCTCACAAGAGCCGTCATTAGCGTTCTTATACTGAACATAGCCGTACTTACTATCTAGGCTTTCATTTACTACTGCGTAACCGTGATTTTGGCTAGTAACGAAAGTATTGTCAGTATCTATATCTATAACAGGTTGATTTGCTCCTCTATGACCATACTTTAACTTTTCTGTAGTAGCACCGTGAGCCAAAGCCATCAATTGATGTCCCATACATATTCCAAATATAGGAATACCCAACTTGCAGATTTCTTTTATATTGTTAATAGTTTCAACGTTTTCGGCAGGGTTTCCAGGGCCATTGGATAACATAATACCATCAGGATTGATTGCCTTTATATCTTCAGCGGTGGCAAGTGCAGGAAGTACTATAACATCGCAACCACGATTTAATAGTTCTTGACGAATATTTCTCTTATAGCCTAAATCTATAAGAACTACTTTATATTTAGAATTTTCTGCCTTATACTCTAAAGGTTCTGTAGTAGTTACGGTTTTAACTGCGTCCACGATTTCAAAATTGTTGATTAACTTTAAAAGTTCATCTTTTTTTTCATATACGTTTTCAGTAGTTATGACACCGTTCATAACACCATACTCACGGATTTTTCTAGTCAACATTCTAGTATCTATAGAGTGGATACCCACAATGTTATGTTTTTTCAAGAAAGTATCGATAGTTTCGTTCTTATTCATACGGAAGTTAGATGGTGTATTACACCATTCACGCACGATATATCCACTAACATAAGATTTTGCACTTTCATAATCTTCATCATTAACGCCATAGTTTCCTATTAAAGGAAAAGTCTGCGTAACTATTTGACCATAATAACTAGGGTCTGTTAAAGTTTCTTGATATGCTGTCATACCAGTAGTAAATACTACCTCACCAATAACAGTACCTTTAACACCAAACGATACACCCTCTAGGATAGTACCATCTGATAACATTAAGTACGCCTTATCACCTTGATTAAACAAAGACATAATTTTAAATCAACCTCTCTGTATATAATTAATATTTAACAAATAATAACTAATAACTATCTAAGCAGTTAATTATTAATTGAATTGATATCTTCTTTCATGCGAATAACTTCATGTCTTGATGCTTTAGCAAAATCTTTTTCGTCGCAACCCTCTTTTTGATATGCACACATAATCGCTCTTGAGGAGTTTACTATTGCACCTAAACCGTTGCTATCGAAAGCACCCTTTAAGCCGTTAGCTCCACCACCTTGAGCACCATAACCAGGCACTAAGAAGAATGTATGAGGTAATCTAGCACGAAGTTCGGTAAGTTGTTCTGGATATGTTGCTCCAACTACTGCACCTACAGAAGAATATCCATATTCGCCTATTTGAGAACTTCCCCATTGTTCGCACATATCACCCATAGTAGCGTAGATGGAAGTATCATCAATCTTTTGGTCTTGAAGTTCACCACTAGACTTATTAGAAGTCTTAACTAGAACGAATATACCCTTATCTTTAGCTTGACAAACTTCCAATAGTGGAGAGATTCCATCAGTGCCAAGATATCCATTAACGGTTAGAGCGTCTGCACCGAAAGCGTCAATCATGTTAGAACCTACTTGAGTACTTCCAAGATGTGCAGTAGCATAAGCAGTCATAGTAGCACCAATATCGTTACGTTTACCATCGGTGATTACAAATAAACCCTTACTCTGTGCATAAGATATAGTTTCAGCTAGAGCCTTTACACCTTGCCAACCATACATCTCATAGTAGGCACATTGAGGCTTAATAGCTGGTACTAAGTCGCAAACCTCATCAATGATAGCTTTATTGAACATCAATAGGGCTTGAGATGCACCTTCAAGAGTTTCACCATACTTAGAAAAACATTCCTGTTTAATAAAGTTAGGAACATAATCTAGTTTAGGGTCTAAACCTACAACTGTAGGATTTTTTTTATCTATAATATTTTTAATCAATCTATCAAAAGACATAAAAAGTCACTTCCTTAAAAATTAATCTAATATACTAAAAGCAATCTTGCCATTAGATATGGTCATTAGAGGTTTACCAGTCAAGGTCATACCCTTGAACACTGTATTTTTAGATTTAGAATGTAGTTTTTCTGGTTCAACCACCCAATCCAAGTTTAAGTCAGCTAACATTAGGTTAGCATCTGCACCGACCTTTATGGTTTCCACTGGAAGATGTAGAATCTTTCTAGGATTAACGCTCATAAGTTCGACAACTCTTTCCAAGGAAATCTTACCAGTCTTATATAACGCAGTGATAACACCAGCAAAAGAAGTTTCTAAGCCTACAACTCCATTAGGAGCAGTTTCGAAGTTAGCCTTTTCTTCCTTAGTATGTGGAGCATGGTCGGTAACTATGCAATCTACAGTGCCGTCTATTACAGCTTGAACCATTGCATCAACGTCGGATTGTTCTCTAAGAGGAGGGTTCATTCTAAAGTCGGCATCTTTTTGAAGTAACTTTTCATGAGTTAGCATCAAATAGTGTGGAGCAGTTTCGCAAGTTACTTTTGAGCCGTGTTTTTTAGCATCACGAACAAAGTTAATACTTCCAACGGTGCTAACGTGAGCTATATGGATAGCACCATCTACAGCTTGTGCAAGAGCAATCTCTCTAGCAGTTATGCTATCTTCCGATGCTCTGTCCATACCCTTAACGCCTAGTTGCTTGGAAATACTTCCCTTGTGCATAATTCCACCTTTGATAATGTTTAAATCTTCGCAATGGGAAATTATAGGGATGTTAAGTTCAAAAGCCTTCTTAATAGCCTTTCTCATAACTTCGGCATTTTCTACAGGTCTGCCATCATCGGATACGGCAATAGCACCAGCCTTTTTAAGAACTTCAAAGTCTGAGAGTTTCTTACCTGCCATATCTTTGGTTATTGTGGCTATAGGATATACTTTAACTCCAGTGTTCTTTGCCTTAGATATAATGTAAGATATTGTTTCTACACTATCGACAACTGGCTTAGTATTAGGCATACAAGCCACTCCAGTGAAACCTCCAGCCAAAGCAGATTTACAACCAGTTACAATATCTTCCTTGTGAGTTAGACCAGGGTCACGAAAGTGAACGTGCATATCAAACAATGATGGCATAGCTACCAAGTTAGATGCGTCTATAACCTTATCGGCTGATAGTTTACAATCTTGTGATATTTCGGCAATCTTGCCATCTTTAATATAGATATCGCAAACCTTATCTAACCCGATATCTACTGCACGAACATTTTTAATTAAGATAGTCATTTAGAAAACACTCCCCATAATAAGATTTTATACATACCAAAAAGTCCAAGTTACTCATTGCTTACAATGGTTACTTTGTCAAGATTGTCGATTTCATGGACTTTAACTCTAACCAACTCATCTTTAGAGGTTGGAAGATTTTTACCAACATAATCAGGTCTAATAGGCAATTCACGGTGACCTCTATCGATTAATACAGCCAATTGAACTAGTTTAGGTCTACCTCTTTTTATAACAGCATCAAGCGATGCTCTTGCAGTTCTGCCAGTGTAGATAACATCGTCTACTATTATAACGCATCTATTAGTTATGTTAAAGTCTATAGATGTGTTATCTTGAAGGTTGGTGCGTTTTTGGTCATCACGATATTTAGTGACATCTAAGCAACCACAATCCACCTTTATGCCTTCCAGTTCAAAGATTTTACTAGCAATTCTATCTGCAAGAACTCTACCCCTAGATAGTATTCCCACAAGACAGATATCTTTAGCACCTTTATTACGTTCCAATATTTCGTAAGTAATTCTAGTAATGGCTCTTTGCATAGCATTTTCGTCCATGATAATAGCCTTTTCGGTCAATAGAAGTTCACCCCCTAATTAGATATCATTATATACAAAAAAAACCTATTCGTCCATACAGACAAGATAGGCATTGAAGTATTAATATTGGCTTATATTTATACATGAGTATGCAACTATTCCCAATTATTTGAATAGTTAAGCCTAAAAATAACAAACCTTGAAAATCTCTCTGTATTTTCTTAAAGATTTTTTTCTTGTATTATAGTATAACATAATTCTTTAAATTTGTAAAGCCATTTTACTTATTTTTTTTACCTTGATATTATTGCTAAATATTCATTGACTAAAACTCTAATTTGATGTATAATATTACATATAAATAAAATTAATCTATTAAAGAGGTGTTTTTTTATGCCAGATTTAAAGTTCGAGATTACTCAACATTTGGGAACTATTTCCGAAAATGCTAAGGGCTGGACTAAAGAAGTAAATCTTGTTAGCTGGAATGACCGTGAACCTAAGTTCGATATTAGAGAATGGTCGCCTGACCACTCTAAGATGGGTAAGGGTGTTACTCTAACTAAAGAGGAAATCTTAAAGATAAAAGATATCTTGCAAGATGTTGAATAGTATTAGTAACGCTATCCAAATTTTTTGGATAGCGTTGTTAAATATCTACTTAGCTATTGGCATAGAGAGTTTAAAAGTAGTTCCTTTATTTAGAACGCTATCCACGTTTATGTAACCTCCGTGGATAGCTACTATCTTTTTAACCATGGGCAACCCTAAACCAGTGCTATTTTGATTAGAATGGTCTACCCTAAAGAAAGGTTGCCAGATGTTCTCTAGGTTTTCCTCTGAGATGCCTATTCCATTATCTGATATAACACACTCTACCGAATTTCCTTTTTTAGTTAAATAGATATCAGTAGTACCATCTTTAACGCCGTACTTAACCGAATTGGATATTAAGTTCACAAATAGTCTAACTATCATAATTCTGTCAGCATGAACCGTAATGTTATCGTCTGCGTGAATGTTTATCTGTATGTTTTTATGCTGATTTTCATACTCTATAGATACCTCATCGGCAGTTATTTGAACCAACTCATTTAAACAGAAGTCCTCATAATCTAACTTTTGATTATTTCCGTCCATCTTAGCAAGTGACGAAAGTTTAGAAGTTATATCTGAAATTCTGTTAGCCTGTTCGGATATTGTTTTTAGAGTATCTTGCATTTCCTCGGGGTCGTCGGTGAAATCTTGAGCGTATTCGCAACACGATATTATTACTGACAACGGAGTTTTTATCTCATGAGAGATATTTCTTGAAAACTGTCTTTCGTGTTCAAAAGATTTCTCTAAACGGTCTGTCATTCGGTTAAAAGTTCTCGATATCCTAAGGAGTTCCAACTCAGTAACATGGTTGGATTTATTATCAAATACTAGACGCTTTGAAAGGTCTTTGCCATCGCTAATCCTATTGGAATGATTTGCCAACTCTTGAAGTGGTCTAAAATACTTATCTAATTGATGCTTATCCACTATAGACATTATTATGAAAGTCATGACAAAAAGAATTATTAATATTGCAAAGCTATCTTGAAAGTTTATGTTATAGGCATTAGTAAGTAATATTATTCCAAAGAATACCAACATAGATATAGCATCACTTTTAACGTGCCATGAGTAGATTTTATCACTTATGGTCTTTTTTTTACGAAGTCTTAGCAACTTCAATTGATTTATAATCTTCATACGATATCACGCCCTAAAAATAGTACTGAAATAGATTTTTTCTATTTCAGTACTATAATAAAGTATTAACATTAAAACTTAATTAAAATATATCTACTAATCTTTAGATATTTCAACTGGTTCAAAACGAACTCTAACGTTAGGCAACTTCTTGATGGTTGTATAGCTATTGTATAGACCATCTTCAGTAGAGATATCATTTTCACCAGTTTGTGGAGGTGCGAATATCTTTAAAGTCAAATCGCAAGGAGAGGTTATTGGCTTTTCAAAGAAAGCACTCATTAAATCTATGGTCTTAGCCTTTGCCGATTTATAGAACCATGTGCCATTTATCTCTAACATTAGATTACTTTCGTCATCGTCATCAAAAGATACTTCACAAAAATGTGGATTTTTCTCAAAGTGTATTGGTAATGCTAAACCTTCAGCATCTTCCGAACCACCCCATCTTAGAGTAACTGGTAAAGATACTTCTTCACCTATAGTCATCTTAGGCATAAACCACTCACTATGAATTATATCCTTATAAGTTTTTAGAACAGGTTGTTCTATACCACAATCAGAGTTGTTAGGGTCTTCAATTTCAAGACCTAAGCGACCTCTATCACGGAATTGATAGAATGTAAAACCACTAAACCAAGTAGCGTTATCTTTTTGGAGTAAATCGCAGAAAAGTTTAACCATTTCAGCCTGTTCGTAAGCACCAGTTACGTCGCCATCGGAATTAAATTCGGACATAACCATAGGCTTAGATACTCCACCATTTAGATATTTAAAGCGTTCGTAACTAGCTTTAGTCATATCATAGGTAGCTTGAACGCTGTCACGTTTGTGAGTATTTCCACCACGTTCAGCGACATCGTAAGGCCAACCCCAGTGTAACGACATATACTTATCTACAGACCATATATCTGCTACTGGAATGGTTTGAGCAAACTCTTTTTCCTTTTCCATTTCGGTTTTAGATAAGTCTTCTATACCACCGATACATATTATTGTCGATACATTAGGAGCGTACTCTTTTAAAATTTTACAAAATCTAACAAAGAAGTCTGCTACCTCTTGATATGTGCATCTTTTATTAAATGAGAACCAGTTACCAGTAGCTTCATGATTAATTCTAAGCATCATGCGACCGAAAGGTTTTAAATCCTTAGCTATTGCTATAAGATGTTCGTCGGAAACGTGAGGGTCTATAGTAAGTGTTAGAGTAACATCTTGACCATGTTGACGGATTTCACGCATATAGTCAAAAGGTTCAGCATTTTTATCGCCGTTGCCAATTAAACCACCCTTGTAAGTGAAGTAATCATCATAAGGGAAATCCCATGCAAAAGATACATCTGGTGATGCGTGTGCCACACTAGCACGTTCAGGAAAGCCGTCATCTAGTGGATAGTAACAGTACATTAAACTGATACTTCTATGAGGTCTACCCAACTTGTGTAGAATGTAATCTTGATTAACATACTCTCCTCTTTCGCTACCGTCACCTAAATCCACGGAGCATATTGCCTCGCCCATATGGATTGAATAAACTTTTTCATTTGCCATAGATAAAATTCCTTTCACATAAAAAAATTTTGTAAACGTTTTTATTTTCGCATTTAAAGTTAGGTGATGTAAAATCACCCAACAGTTTAATCTAAGATATCATTTTTTTAGACTTACTTTTCTTAGTTAGAATAGTTAAAGCCTTATTTTTATTTTCAATAGTAACATCTGTAAGCATACCACCGAACTCACCATCTAAGTTCCACTTAATAGGTTCAGTTGATTTAACTGCCAAATGCGAAGTTTTAAAGTTTTGAATAAACTCCGAATGTTCAGTATTATAGTTAAAGTTTAGCAACTCAATTAGAACGTTCTGTAAGTGTAGCAGATTTTGAGGTTTTTTTACTAATATTACTTCAAAAAGACCATCATCAAATGAAACATTCTTTAGAGTGAACATTCCGCCCACTGATTTAGAGTTAGTAATCATGCCCAAAACGTACTCACCTGAAAGAGTGCCATTATCATATTCAATAGTCATTGAGTAGCTTTTTATCTCTCCAATATGTTTAATAGCCTCCATAATGTAAGCCGAATGACCTATATAGTTCTTGCGTTGCTGAGGTGTTTCGTAAGTAACTTCGGTGAACATTCCAAAAGCACACACATATGTGAATATCTGGTCATTATTGAACGTACCGTAATCGGTGATAAACTTATTTTCATAGGTTATAGTTTTAGCACAGTTTTCAATTCCTTTTGGGATACCTATACTTCTAGCGAAATCGTTAGTACTGCCTGTAGGAATGTATCCAATAGGAAGTATATTGTTAGAACTCATAACTCCGTGAACAGTTTCATTAAGAGTGCCATCTCCACCCGAACAGACTATTAAATCATACTCATGACTGTTACAAACTCTTAAAGAGGTTTCATAAGCATCTTTAGGTTTTTGAGTAGGTCTAACAGTAACTTCATAGCCACACTTTGTCCAAATATCCACAATGTTGTGTAGCTTAGACGATACCGTATTTTTAGTATTAGCACTTCTTCCAGAATACGGATTGTATACAAAAAAAATCTTCTTCATATGTACAAAAAATCAACCTTTCAACTAAAGTTTGATATACTTTATTATATAGATAATTTTCTATTTTGTCAAGCTATTAGCAACACTTAATTTAAGAAAAAATTTCTAATACTACATACTATCGGATTTAATTAGTATACACACTGCATGGACAGATATTCCTAAACCGTTGCCAGTAAATCCAAGACCTTCTTCGGTAGTAGCCTTTACGCTAACTTTAGATACATCTACCTTACAAACGTTGGATATATTATCACGCATGGTTTGTATGTACGATGCTAGTTTGGGCTTTTGACATAGTATAGTACTATCTATGTTGCCTATGGTGTATCCGTGTTGAGAGACTATCTCACATACATGGGATAGTAATTCTAAACTGTTAGCACCTTTATACTTAGGGTCGGTATCTGGGAAGTGCTTACCTATATCACCTAGAGCCAACGCACCCAAAAGAGCGTCCATAATAGCATGAGTAAGCACATCGGCATCGGAATGACCTAACAGACCCTTATCAAAAGGAACTTCCACACCACCAAGAATTAACTTTCTATCTTCGACTAACTTATGAACATCATAGCCATGACCTATTCTAAACATTGCTTAGTACTTCCTTTCAAAATATTTTCAGCCACCGATATATCTTCTGGAGTAGTTATCTTTATATTGGAATACTTTCCTACAGTCATGAACACTCTACAGCCTATACTTTCCATTAGTTGACAATCGTCAGTGAAGTTCAAGCCGTTTTGTAGAGCGTAATGCAATCCTTTTAGATACAAACTTTTATCAAAGGTTTGAGGCGTTTGAGTAATATACAAAGTTTCTCTATTAGGAGTATCCACAATAAAGCCATCTTTTACTACTTTGATGGTATCCTTAACTGGAGCACCCAAAGTTGCACCTCCATGAGTTCTAGCATCTGCGATACTTTTTTCAATATCTTCTACTTCCACTAAAGGTCTAGCACCATCATGGATAGTTATATACTTAGTATCTTTAGATACGCTTTCAATCCCATTAGATACACTTTCTTGTCTAGTCCTTCCACCTACCACGATATCCTTTAGCTTAGATATGTTTAATTCCTTAGATATATCCTTAAAAGTAGTTATATCTTGAACCCTAGCAACTACGATAATCTCCTTAACACTAGGACATCTTTGCAGTTTAGACATACTCATTCCAACTACAGTAGAACTTCCTAACGATAACAGTTGCTTATTAACTCCACCCATTCTAGTGGAGTTCCCTGCACATACTATTATGGCTGATGTATCACAATTCATATAAAAACTCCTTTAATATATACTTAATAACGGCTCATTAGCACTTAATGAGCCGTCACAATAGATTTATATTTACAGATTAATCTAAGCCTAGTAAAGTCTTCTTTAAGGTTAGTAAATCGTTAGATTTTACTTGTTTATCTTCATTTAAATCAGCGTTTTTGAGTTGTTGTTCAGTCAAATCTTCAAGTCCTAGTAGATACTTCTTTAGTAGAAGTAAATCGTTGGACTTAACTGCACCGTCGCAATTTACATCACCTAGGAGCGTTTTTTCTGCTGGAGCAACAGAGCTGTCGGTATTGCTAGAAGTACTGCCACTAATATCAGTACTAGTTTGACTGGGAATAGATGTTTCTGTAGTAGTAGTAGGTTCGGTAGTAGTAGACTCTTGAGTATCTTGTGTAGTAGCCGATGTGGTAGTAGTATCGGAAGTAGTAGAAGTTGTAGTAGTAGTAGTAACTACAGGGTCTACAGGTTTAGGGTCTGTTTTGCCACCTGCATCTAGGTTACTAGACTTTCCACTTGCATAGTAGTCGCTTAAAGACTGTCCATTAGAACCTATTGCAACTTGATGGTCTAAACTTATATACTTTCCGTCCTCATCTTGCCACAAAGATGGTTCAAATAGAGCATACTTTTCCTCGTCCCAACTAGAGAACGAATAGTCTAAAAGACCACCAGTATCGCCAGAGTTTGGATTTAAACACCAAAACGTATGGTTAATATGATTGTCTATCATGTAATCACGGAGGAGTGTTAGCCATTTTTCATTTTCAGCACCGTCCATAAAGCCACCCCACTCGCCTATTAGCAATGGAGCAATATCTTCAGAGTTTATAAAAGCCCAAGTATCGTACCAGTAGTCATCTAGTAGAGTTTGAGTAGTAAAGTCCTTTTGGAACCAAGTTTGATTATATACCCCAGGGCCATAATCGTGTGGTGAGTATACTAGTTGGCTTTGATATTCTCCTAAATCTATAGGATAATCTCTAACGCCTCTAAATTGACCTCCCCACCAGCCTGGGTAGTATGGAGGGTCTGTCTTAGAATCAGGTTGTCCCCAAGTTTTGCCCTCTTTAGTATACTGTTCTACGCCCTCAATTAATATTAGTGCATTAGGATTAACTTTCATAATTTCTAAAGCACAATTAGTAGCAGCATAAGCCCAGTTATTTTCATCAGTAGAGCCGTCCCACTTAGCAGATGCAACACCATCTTGACCTTTACCATGAGGTTCATTTTTCAAATCGTAAGCGATAATAGTATCATCGTTGCTATATCTGTCTGCCAACCACACTAGAGTATCTTGCCACATTTGAGTAGTAATCTTAGTACCATCAGCAGTAACAGCCATATTGTCGGCATCACTAGCACTAGAGTTATAATACCAAACGTTGTAATTGTGTCCAGAGTTATGCAAAGCAGGACTATGGATATCTACTATTATCTTTATGCCGTACTTTTTACATTTCTTAGCTATTACATCGAATATTTCCAAGCTACTCATACAAGAGCCGTCAGCACGGCAGAAATCTGGGTTAAAGGAGTAGTCAGGACTATTTTTAGGATTTATAGAAATCTTATCACTGTCATCTACGCCGTTTTGCCAATCCAATAGAAGTTCAGTAGCTACGGGCAATCTTAGACAGTTTATGCCTCTGTCAGCAATAGCAGATAGTAGTTGGTCAACGTCGGCACTCCAAAGACCATGAGGAAATCTTTCGCCACAATTGAAACCGAACCAGTTAGCACCAGTTAGCCAAACTTCATTACCATCTTTATCATATAGACGACTTCCTACAGCATGAAGCCAGTCATCATTGCAATCATCAGTAACGGCACTAACGGTGTCCATGTTTATGGAGTTTATATCTAATGTAGAGTAACAACAAACGCTCATCATAGATACGGCACATACTCCTGCCATGATTTTTTTAAATATTCTCAATTATATCCACCTTCTCAAAAAAATATTCATAGAACATTAAATATATATATATTCTACAACAATTAAGATATTTTGTCAATAGTTTTTGTATCATAAGTAGTAATGAAAAAAATATTAAAAACCTCTTGACAAGTTAGTATCTTTATGATATAATCAAACTAACAAAAACAGTGGATAAAGTTGGTGTCTTAAATGAATGGTATTATGATTAAAAGATTGTTCGCAATAATCATGGCTTTATTGATACTTTTCGCTAGAAAATCTTTAAAAAATGGAAACGCAGTAAAGTATAGAGTCTTGATTAATCTTTCAACTATAGTGTTTATGGTCGGTGCTTTTGTACTGTTGATATACAAAATGGTACATCTAATAAATTAGCTAAAGGGGTGATGTTCTTTAATGAAATGTTTAAAGTGTGGTTATGAAACGTATCAAGGGAAGTTCTGTCAAAATTGTGGAAATGAGTTTAAAATTCCCACATACATAACGGTACTTACTATCGTGAACTTTCTACTAGCTTGGATAGTAGGTATACTATGTCTATCTATGCGAAATATGTGCAAGATATATCTAAAGAATGGCGACTTAGTAAACTTTAAAAAGTGGGTAGATGTTTCTAAGATAGTCTGTATATCGGGTACTATAGTAGCAATAATAATAAATATTATATATATAAGTTCAAAAATGTTCTAAGGGGTGTTTTTTATGAATAAAAGAAATCTTACAATGCTAGTTGACTTCTACGAAATGACTATGGGTGATGGCTTTCTTGAAAATGGCTACTCCGATAAGGTCGCCGTCTTTGATATGTTCTTTCGTAAGTGTCCCGATAATGCAGGTTATGCTATATTTTCGGGTTTGGAACAGGTTATTGAATACTTAAAAAATCTAAAGTTTACCGATGAGGATATTGAATATCTACGTTCTAAAGGAATATTCTCTGAGGAATATTTAGACTATCTAAAGAACTTCAAGTTTACTTGCGATGTCTGGGCAGTCCCAGAGGGTACACCAGTATTTCCAAATGAACCGATTATCACGGTTAAAGGAAGTGTTATACAAGCACAATTCCTAGAAACTATGATATTACTATCTATAAACCATCAAAGTTTAATTACCACCAAAGCCGTTAGAATAGTAAAATCGGCACAAGGCAGACCCGTTATGGAGTTTGGTTCTCGTAGGGCTCAAGGCTATGATGGTGCTATCTATGGAGCAAGAGCCTCATATATAGGTGGCTGTTGTGGAACGGCGTGTGCTATCGCCGACCGTGAGTTCGGAGTTAAAGCGTTAGGCACTATGGCCCATAGTTGGGTGCAGATGTTCCCATCTGAATTGGATAGCTTTAGAGCCTATGCTAAAAAGTATCCTAATGCGTGTACTCTGCTTGTAGATACTTACAACGTGTTAAAGTCAGGAGTTCCTAACGCTATAACCGTATTTAAAGAGTTGAAATCTCAAGGATATTCAAACTTTGGTATCCGTATCGATAGTGGTGATATTGCCTATCTAAGCAAAAAGGCTCGTAAGATGCTCGACGATGCTAACCTTAACGAAGTAAAGATAGTAGCATCTAACTCACTTGATGAATTCCTAATTAAAGACCTACTAGAACAAGGTGCTAAAATCGATAGCTTTGGCGTGGGTGAAAGGTTAGTAACTTCTAAATCTGAACCAGTTTTCGGTGGAGTTTACAAGCTAGTAGCCGTTGAAGATAATGGCAAACTATCACCTAGAATTAAACTATCGGAAAATACTTCTAAGATTACTAATCCTGCATTTAAGGAAGTGTACAGACTTTTCGATAATGATACTGGCAAAGCTATCGCAGATGTACTTACTCTAAAAGACGAAACTATCGACGATACTAAACCATATACTATATTCCACCCAGTACAGACGTACAAAAAGAAAACTCTAACTAACTTCACGGCTAAAAAGTTGCAAGTTCCGATATTTATAGATGGTAAGTGTGTATATCAATCTCCAAATATTGAGGATATTAAAAAGTACTGTTCCGACCAATTGGATTTAATCTGGGACGAAGTAAAACGTTTTGAAAATCCACATGAGTACTATGTAGACCTATCTAAGCCTCTTTGGGACGTTAAACAAGAACTTCTAAATAAGTACTTCAAGTAGATTTAATATCTAAAAGATTACAATAGCCTCATACTATTGGGATATTGTGGTTAATATAGGCTTTTTGGAATGGGTATTTTTTCAAGATATCCATTCTATTTTTTAGGATACTTCTAAATAAAATTTTTAACTATTTGCGAATGTTCACAAAAATGTAGGGTTCACAATGATGTGAGACACAATTTATGGTAATTAAGTAAATATTGTTTAGGGGAAAGCCAGCCAAGAGGACGCATAGGAAAATTATTAT
>JAHABC010000001.1 GCA_018376535.1 Ruminococcus sp. | reverse complement strand
AAATCAATTGAAGGTGCATCTTAGAACATATAATAATTTTCCTATGCGTCCTCTTGGCTGGCTTTCCCCTAAACAATATTTACTTAATTACCATAAATTATGTCTCACATCATTGTGAACCCTACATACTGTCAACACACTTTTTTGTGTATCTACTTGACATAGAACTCATACCATGATAAAATAATTGTATGTGTTGGATAGCTTATATATATATAACTCCAACCATTTCCGTAGTTTTTTTACTGTTGTAAGGCTATCATTGGATATGTTTATTTAGGAGGAATTTTGCTCTATGGCAACAACAAAACAGAAAAAAAAGAAAAAGAAAAAAGGTATAGCTATACCTTTTCTAGCTACAATACTTATATCTTTAATAATTATAGGTGTTCCAGCGTTTTATGTGTATCAAAAGATAACGTACAAAGAACCTGTTCAAGATGACAGCGGTTCTTATATAAACTACGTTCCTAAAGCAGAAGATAGTTGCACCATTCTTTTTATACTGGATTTGGACGATACTGACGGTCAAGATACTTTCATGCTACTTAGAACTATGCCTATTGTAGATACTTTTGCTTGTGTTCCAATATCCAACTCAACGCTTTCTACATACGAAAATAGCGTCGATACTATAGGTAATATCTACTTGAAAAACGGCGTAAGCGGAGTGCGTTCTGCCGTAGAAAATACTTTCGAAATAAGTGTGGATAGGTACATTAAACTAAATGAACAGTCTTTCCAAAAAGTATGCGATATCTTAGGTGGTGTAAACTACTACATTCCAGCCGACGTTAGAGGTTTTAATAAAGGTCAAATGTATCTAAGTAGTAAGCAGATACAGTCGCTAATTACTCACTATGAGTTTAACGACGATGACAGATGCTATGTAGTAGGTTCGTTAGTAACTTCTATGTTATCACAAGCCATGGGCGACAGAGTTGCTGAAAATTTGGATAACTCTTTTAACAACCTAATAAACATCATGGATACCGATGTTACTACTATAGACTTCAAGACTGGCAGAAAGGCTATTCAATATATGTTTAACGATAATAAGTATCTAGCACAGTATAAAATCCCAGAGGGCAACTATAATGCAGATAGTCAATTTGTGGTAAGCGATACCTTTAAACAAGAACTATCCCAGTGGTTTAGTGGCATACTTGATAGCAATGAGAACGTCACTGGTACAGACGTATCTGACCAAACTGAACCTATAGTTGAAGATACTACTATCGCAGATACTCAAGCAGTAGAAACTCAACCCGTAGATACTCAAATGGCTACAGAAGATACTTCTGCTTTAGATAGTCAATATTAATATATTTATTACTATGTACGGAATGTCATAAATAGTATGGCGTTCCATATACTTTCTAGAGGTGATTTTTTTATGTCGCAAAAAGATACTAACCCTTTTCCATACTCCGATAGTAATAAGAGATATCTAACACAAGACTACTATTTGCGTTCCAGATTTGGTAGAAAGGTTATAAAACTATCGTTAAATGCGGGACTGTCTTGCCCTAATAGAGATGGCTCTAAAGGTTTTGGAGGTTGCACATACTGTTCAAGTGAGCTAAGTGGCGACTTTGCTGGGAATCCTAAGGAGAGCATATTGCAACAGATAGAGCATCAAAAGGGTATGTTGAAATCCAAATGGGATACTAACTTGTACATTCCATACTTTCAAGCTGGAACTAACACCTACGCCCCCTTAGATACTCTTAAGACTATGTTTGAAACGGCATTAAGTCCTAGCAACGTCGTTGGATTGGCTATCGCTACACGTTCCGATTGCCTATCTGCTGAAACTATAGACTATCTAGTAGAACTTTCTAAAAGAACCTATCTAACTTTGGAACTGGGTTTGCAAACCATTCACGATAAAACTGCTGAGTACATAAATAGAGGTCACACCTTTAGCGACTTTGTTAAAGTCTATGATGTGTTAGCATCTAAGGGGATAAACGTATGCATCCACATTATAGACGGTCTGCCGTTTGAAACTCCCTCCATGATGCTAGATACTATTAAAGCTATCGCAGATATGCACCCCCATAGCGTTAAGATACATATGCTACACATTCTAAAAGATACCATAATGTCTAAACAGTATCTAAATGGAGATTTCAACTTGCTATCCCTAGAAGAGTATACTCAAATAGTGTGCAACCAGTTGGAAATTCTACCACAAGATGTAATCATTCAACGTGTTACTGGCGATGGCTCTAAAGATGATTTAATCGCTCCACTTTGGACGCTTAAAAAGTTCGTAGTTATGAACGAAATAGATAAAGAACTAGTTAGAAGAAATTCGTATCAAGGGATACTTTTCAAGAAGTGTTAGCCATAATACCCAAAGTTTTCTTTACTAACGTTTCACTTGCTTAACAGAGTTAAAAAGAGTACTTTGCATACTGGTAGAACTATCGCTAGACTATTTAAGTCTAAAATAGGATTTCTAGAAACTACGTTGATTACTCACTAAAAAAAATTAGTGAGCTTAAGTATAAATATTCATATATGGCATATACTTAACTATTGAATTAAAAAAATTATATCCAAAAATTTAACATTAACTATTGCAATACCATCAATAATATGATATAATTTAATGTGTGCAGTTGCCGATAGCCAAAACTATATCGGCTTTAAAGATATTTTAAAGGAGTTGAATTTTTGTGAGTGTAATAGAAATCATTTGTGGCGTAATATTAATATTAGTTAGTATAGTATTAATAGTTCTATGTTTAATGCAAGATACTAAATCACAAGATGGTATGACTAGTGCTATTGGTGGAGGTAACAACACATCATTTTACGACCAAAATACTGGTAGAACTAAAGAGGCTATATTAGCTAAAGCAACTAAAGTTTGTGCTATTATATTCTTTATAGTAACACTATTAGCTACTATAGTTCCAAAATTTTTAGGTTAATGTTAAATATATTTAATTTATATATAATAAACTTATACGTTTAGTATAAGTACATATGGAGGTTTTTAAATCATGAGCAGAGTATATAATTTTAGTGCTGGTCCAGCCACACTTCCAGTAGAAGTACTTCAAAAGGCAGCAGACCAAATGCTTGAATATGGTGACAGTGGTCAATCTGTAATGGAAATGTCTCACCGTTCCAAAGAATATCAAGCAATTATAGACGAAACTGAGGCACGTCTAAGAAAGGTTATGAACATTCCAGATAACTACAAGGTACTATTCCTACAAGGTGGTGCATCTTCTCAATTCGCTATGATACCACTAAACCTTATGAATAAAACTGGTAAGGCAGATTTCGTTCTAACTGGTCAATGGGCAACTAAGGCATATCAAGAGGCTGTTAAACTTTGTGGTGAAGAAAACTGTAATGTAATAGCATCTTCTAAGGATAAGACTTTCTCTTACATTCCAGAACTAGACAAGAGTAAGTTTAATCCAACTGCTGACTATTTCCACATCTGCCAAAACAATACTATATATGGTACTAAATGGGCTGAACTTCCTGACACTGGTAACGTTCCACTAGTAGCAGACTTATCTTCTTGCATACTTTCCGAACCTGTAGACGTTTCTAAGTATGGCATGATTTATGCTGGTGCTCAAAAGAATATGGGTCCTGCTGGTTTGACTGTAGTAATCATTAGAGAAGATTTAATAGGTAATGCTAAGGAAGGCACTCCTACAATGTTCGATTATGAAACTCATGCTAAGAATGGTTCTATGTATAATACTCCACCTACATACGGTATCTACATTTTAGACTTAGTTCTTGAATGGATTGAAAACAAGGGTGGTCTTGAAGCTATGAAAGAACTTAACGAAAAGAAAGCTAGTATTATCTACGATTTCTTAGATAAGTCCGAAATGTTTAAGCCTACTGTTCAAGGTAAAGACCGTTCTCTTATGAACGTTCCATTCGTTACTGGCAACGCAGACCTAGATGCTAAGTTTGTAGCTGAAGCTAAGGCTAACGGATTTATTAACATTAAGGGTCACAGAAGTGTTGGTGGTATGAGAGCATCTATATACAATGCTATGCCAATTGAGGGCGTTCAAAAATTAGTTGACTTTATGGCTAAGTTTGAGGCTGAAAATAAGTAATATTAAGTTAAATTAAACATATTCTAAAAGATATCGGAATGCCGTTTTCGGTATTCCGACTATTTATATATTGGAGGTATTTATAACTATGTATAATATTCAAACTTTAAATAAGATTGCTAAGTGTGGCACAAGTATCTTTGATACTGCTAAGTATACTGTAGCTGATGATGTTCAAAATCCAGATGCTATATTGGTTCGTTCTGCTAAGATGCACGATATGGAGTTTAATTCTAATCTACTAGCAATAGGCCGTGCTGGTGCTGGTACTAATAACATTCCAGTTGATAAGTGTGCTGAGTTAGGTATCTGCGTATTTAATACCCCAGGAGCTAACGCAAATGCAGTTAAAGAGTTAGTTATCGCTGGTCTACTACTATCATCAAGAAAGGTTACAGAGGCTATCGATTGGGCTAAATCCTTAAAGGGTACAGAGGACGTTGCTAAACAAGTTGAAAAAGGAAAATCTCAATTTGTAGGTCCAGAACTAAGTGGTAAGACTCTAGGAATTATCGGCTTAGGTGCTATAGGTAGATTGGTTGCTAATGCTGTTATAGGTCTAGGCATGAAAGTCGTAGGTACTGACCCATTCCTAACTGAACAGGGTAAGGCTCAACTAAGTGCAAGCGTTAAGATTGTAGATACTAAAGAAGAAGTATACTCTGAAGCTGATTACATTACTGTACACGTTCCATGCAATAACGATACTAAGGGATTTATCAATGCTGAAACTATATCTAAGATGAAAGACGGCGTTAGAATTTTAAACTTCGCTCGTGGCGAACTAGTCAACGATGCCGATATTAAATCTGCTTTAGAAAGTGGCAAGGTTGCTAAGTATGTTACAGACTTCCCTAACGAAAATACTGTAGGCGTTGAGAACATCGTAGCTATTCCACACCTTGGAGCATCTACTCCAGAAAGTGAAGACAATTGTGCTGTTATGGCTGTTAATGAACTTATTGAATATATCGAAAAAGGTAACATCATAAACAGTGTAAACCTACCTAATGCTACTCTTGATGCTATGGGTACTAAGGTTTGCATAATCCATAAGAATATCCCTGATATTGTAGCTAAGATTACTTCCGTTATGGGTGACAATAGCTTAAATATTGAAAATATGGTAAACAAATCCAGAGGTAACTACGCTTACACTATGTTAGATATCAATGGCGACGTTCCTACTGAACTTGTAGAAAAGATTCAATCTAATGAGAACATCATTAAGGTTAGAGTTATTACTAAGTAGTGTAAGTTAGTACATAATTTAAGGAGGATTGTTAAGTTATGGAAAGTGAACACAAAAAGAGTAAAATATCTCTTTCAAAACCAGAGGACATTCCAACAGAACAACCCGAGTATAACTACGATGGTATTAATACTAATGAGTATCAAAGTTCGGAATATTATCAACAAACCCCACCACAACAGAACTATAATACACCATATTCACAACCTCAGCAACAGTATTCGCAACCACAACAGAACTCTCACAATACGCAGTATAGCGAACCTAGAAGATTAAATCCAAACATACCTCATTCATACCAACAGACTAATTCTCCTGTACCACACGTTGACTCGCCATTTCAAAATAGTAACTACAACAGAATGAGAACTAATACTAATACTAAGTTTTGTAAGTATTGTGGTTCTAACATTCCATTTGATGCCGTAGTGTGTACATCATGTGGACGACAAGTTGAGCAGTTAAATCAAGGAAACTATCAGCAGAATAATATGTATCAACAGAACAACACCTATATAAATATGAACAACGTTCCTTTAAGCAATAAAAGTCGCAGTATGGCAGGAGTTCTATGTGCATTGGGATTTTTTGGCTTTGGTGGACTTCACAGATTTTATACTGGTCATATCGCTAGTGGTATACTGTACTTCTGCACTTATGGTCTATTTGGAATAGGTACTATCGTGGATTTGATTAAACTTCTTAGAGGTACTTTCTATGATAAAAATGGCAGACAGTTAAGAGATTAATACTACTATTATATATCTATTTGGAGGTGATTTTTTATATTCACCTCCAATTTTTTTAAAAAAATATTTTCTTTCATGTGACTTTTTTGTGTTTTGAATTGTATCTATAGTGAAAGGAGATAAAGACAATGGATAATCAACTATTTGATGAAAAATATTCACTCTACAGTGATTTAATATTTAAACTCTCCATGACTTACTTAGGTAACAAATCCGATGCTGAAGATGTTACTCAAGACGTTTTTGTAAAGTTGTTTACTACTAATCAAGAGTTTGAAACGCCTCAGCATGAGCGTTATTGGATTATTAGAGTTACTATAAATGCTTGTAAAAATCATTTGGGTACTTTTTGGAATAAAAATACCGTGGGTATGGATACCATTCAAGATATGCCTATAGATGACACTACTAGTAACGTAACCGAATTACTATATAATCTGCTACCTAAGTATAGAATAGTCTTATATTTATACTACTATGAGGGTTATTCTATTGAGGAAATATCTGCTACTTTAAAAGTTAGTAAATCTGCTGTTAAGATGCGTCTTAAACGTGGCAGAGAAAAACTCAAACTAGATTTAGAGGAGGAAAATGACTATGAACAAAAAGAACTTTATCCATGTAATAGATAACTTTACGTTAGATGATAATTTAAAATATCGTATACAAAGAAAGGTTGAAGATGAAATGAAAAAACAAGAATATCAAGAGAGAAATCAAAAGAGAACTCGTAAGAGTAAAAAGGTAGCTATATTTAGTGCTTGTCTAGTAGCAGTTATGGGAGTTTCTATGGCTATGCCTGTTATGGCTGATAATACTTCCATATTAGAAAACTTAGTATCTAAAATTCAACAGAGAAACGAAGTAAGTCCAACTAAGGACTATGCTGTTAAGGTATCCGATACTACATCTGCTCAAGTTACTGACGATAGCACATCTGTTCAAGATACTGATGATAACGCATCTAGTGAACACTGCATAACTCCATATGTGGATAGTTACTACTGCGATGGTCAAAACTTATATATCACTTATGGCATTAAGGCTAACGCTGAGGATTTAGCTAAGTGTAACTGCATATGTGGTGGTATGGATATCAAGATTAATGGACAATCTTTAAAGAGCAATGGAAAATCTACTGAAATTTTTACTGCTAGTAGTGATGAGTTAGGTCTATTTATAGGCAGAATTAACGTGGATATCTCTGATATTCAAAATATCGAAGGTTCAAGAGTTGACATAGACTTCAACGTGGATACTGCTTTTGATAGCATCAACTACGACTTTAACTACGATACCCTTGAGTATGTAAATAGAACTCGTGTTGAAGAGAAGTATCTTAAAGATGTGGTATCCTTTGGTTTTGACGTTACCGAACTAAATCCACAGATTGATGTATATGAAGTTAATCAAACTAAAGATGGTAACACTTTAAATAGTATAACAGTATCACCAGCTGGTACTAAGGTGGATTTGGATTGTCAAGACGGCTTCACCGTTAGACTATTCGACAGTACTGGCAAAGAACTAGTTTGGAACAGTTATATAGATGGTATTACTTATTCAACTCCTATGATAGATGCTACATCTGTAACCGTTGGCTTATACAATGATACTCAAAATGAACCAGTCTACTCTTTTGAAGTTCCTATTAAGCGTGGTTTCAATACTGGCTTAGATGTCGCTGATGACCAATGCTATGTAAAAGTTGAACCAGTATACAATCCACCTATGGAGGAAGTAGCATCATTAATCGATGAAAGCCGTCAAAGTGAATTAGATGGTATCGCTAAGGTTGGTGAAAACTCCTTTGAGTGTTCTAATGATGACAATAGATTTAAACTAACTATTGACGACTTCAACATTGCCGATAACTTTGATGGTATGCAGTTCGATAACGTTATGTCACCTGAATATGTTGATGAGAATGGTAATCTTAAAGATGGCTACAAGGCTCTTATTGTAGATGCTACTATTACTAGTACTATGAACGCTCCACAAGAGTTCTGTAGATGCTTCGACTTGGATAGCGGTATATTTACAGTATTCAACGAACCAATAGCTTTCGATACCTTAGAAAACTATAACAACTCTGTATACTATATTACTATACAACCTAACGAAACTAAACATATGAAGATAGGCTTTGTAATTAGTGAAGAAGCTACTGAATCGCCAATGGTATGCAATCTATTTGGCTACTCCGACGATAAGCCATTTTCCGTTAAGTTACAGTAACTATATAGATAGATAACTTACTTGTAGAACATAGATTTTTAAATATATAGAGAAATCGGAACACTATACTTTTAGTGTTCCGATATTTTATGTAATAAAAACACCTCTGAAAATATTATAATCAGAGGTATCTTCTATTTATTTTAGGAAGGTGGTGTTGTAATTAGAAAACTTTCATTTATCCACAAAAAAAATCGGTTGCGAAAAATGTGGACGCAAACCGAAAGAAAAGTGCAACCGGCTATCGTTCTTTCGGAGAAAGTTTAGACCCTTGGCTTTGCGTCCCTACCTTTCGATAGGTTTGCCAAAATATTAAAAAATACTATTTTCTTAATGACCATACTCAAATATGAACACTAAAATTTAAAGGAGAAATGAAAATTGATAGTTGTGACACATTCTTATATTCATGCAAACACAAACGTAAGAAATTCTTGTATAAATACAGACAAGCCAACCTCGTGTGTCTCACGGTTTATCAAAATTTATTATAATCATTATATCACTTAAATATAGGTTTGTCAATACAAATTTGGATAATTTTTAATTTTTAGGTTTAGAAGTAGCTCCAGTAAATAAAGCACCAGCCATAAGTAGTAGTATTGGAATTAATACTGCTGTATGTTTAGTTTCAGGACTTTCGTCTGTTTTTTTGATGTTGGTGTTAGATACGGTTAATACAGTGGCTCTTATTGATGATACCGATGCAACACTCTCTCTATTGCTAGCAGATACCATCTCCGATAGGGTTGTATTATGAACTTCATTAGATGGTGTAACTACAGATATATTTTCTTCAATATAAGGGGCAGTATCTAAGGTAGTGGTATCTAGGGTAGTAGTTTCAGGGGTAGTATCTTGATAAGTAGTGGTATCTGAGGTAGTAGTTTCAAGGGTAGTGATGGTAGTAGTTTCAGTAACGTTTTCCAAAGTACTAGATGTAATTTCGGTATCCATAGTAAAAGATGTATCTTCTGTAGGAGTATATTCAGTATAGGTAGTAACATCGCTAATGTAAGATGTAGTATCGGTATTAGTATTATTATTGTCAGTATCTTCTGGCAAAGATACGCTTTCTGCACAAGACGGTATAGGTGCTAATAACATGGATATTATTAAGGTAACTGAATACCAAAATATTGATTTTATTCTCATTGTGTGCCTCCATAAAGTTGTGAAATGTTAGCTTATCATAACTATTTATATAGTATTATTGATATCATATAAGTGAAAAATCCATATATTATATGCTATCAACTCAAGATAAGTCCATATTGCGATATCTTGATATTTGTATACGAATAGCGTATAAGTATAACTTATAGCATACATATTAACATAAGTAAGCAAAAAAATCAAGGAGTAAATAGTATGAAAATTATTTACACTATTTTGAAATGTTGTAAACTTTGACTAAAAAGAAAAAACTGACCTAATCTAACTATGAGTACATAATCGGATTAAGTCAGTAGTATTTGTCATGATATTTTGAAACTTTAAGAGTTTAGTGTTATATTTTAGAGTATCCAAAACTTGTGATAACTGCATCTACACGTTGGTTAGCCTTACATAAAGGACAGTCCGCAAAAGATGATGTAAAGTAGTTTGGAACATCACTAGCTTTAAACATGGCTTTTATAGGAATATTATTGTAGCTATCTATAGCAGAGAATATAGCACATATACCAGCTAGTTGACCACCATAGTAAGCCAAACATTCAACAGAACGATTTATAGTCTTACCAGAAGATGCTGAAGATATTAATAACATAATCTTTCTATTAGCGACGTTTCTTTGAACGTTATCTCTAAAAATCATTTGATTGTTACTATTAAGTTCTGGAGTAATTACAGATATGTTCTTACCTTGGTTCATACCGCTTCCATTAGCAGATAGACTTTCAGCTAAGAAAGCACCTACCATTTGAGTACCCTCTAAACATATAATAGTATCTATATCAGTATCGTAGTACTTAGATGCTAATTCATGAGCTACATCTCTAGCCACATTGCATTTAGTTTTAATAGTAGTCATATCTATGTAGTGGCTAACGTGAGAGTGGTTAGTTGCGAAGTGTCCAGCAAGAACGCCTATCTTAATATGGTGGTTGACAGAACTTCTTATAGTATCCATATTTTCCATTTATATTCCTCCAATTAAATTTTATTGATGTTTTTATATTATAACATATATTTCAAATAAATGCAATAGTAACAAAAAAAAATTATTTAGTTGAGTTTTTTTCTTGACTTTATATAAATCTTGTGTTATTATTTTAATAGTTGAAATTTTTGTCTGTTAATTGACTAAACTATATATTTTATTTTTTAGGAGGTATTACCAATGAAAGATTGGAAAAAATCATTAGCAGTAGTATCTGCATTGACTATGTTAGTATCTGCTACTGCTACTCTGAACTTGACTGCTAACGCCGTTACTAACGAAAAAGTTGAGTTTGAAAATGGTACTCTTGACAACAGCAGTGTCGAAAAACCTGAATGGAACGCCGTAGTAGATAATACTGTTGAAGGTTTCTCTGGTGAGGGTTACGTCGAAACTAATGGTGGTAATGTAGCTGTTAAGGTTACAGTGCCATCTACTGGAATGTACGAAATAAAGGTTGCATACTGTCTTCCAGAAGATAGAGGTACTAAAAATCAGACTTTAGTAATAAATGGAATTTCCCAAGGCGATATTGGTTTTACTAATACTGATACCTTTAAAGAAACATCTATAGGTAGCTTTAAACTTCAAGAGGGCGAAAATACTATTGAGTTCAAAAGAAGTTGGGGTTGGATTATGCTAGACTATCTAACTATTGAGGAAGCTACTCTACCAGAACTTAACGTTACTAAAACTTTATCCGATGATAAGGCTACTGACGAAACTAAGCGTCTAATGTGTTATCTAGTAGATAACTATGGCGAACATATAATATCTGGTCAACAGGAACTTTACGGTCAAGCTGGTGAAACTGAGTTCGATTATATCTATCAACTATCGGGCGAGTACCCTGCTATCCGTGGATTTGACTTCATGAATACTACTCAAGGTGTAGGTTGGGACGACGGCACTATGAGTAGAATTAAGGATTGGGTTAAGAATAAGAACGGTATCGCTACTGCATCTTGGCACTGGAATGTTCCACTAGATATGGATACATATCAAGAGGGTTCTCTACCAGATTGGAACAAGGTCGCTTTCTACAACGAAAAGGGCGATAAGAACAAGCATACTAACTTTAGTCCTAAGAAAGCCGTTACTGCTGGTACTGCTGAAAATGATTTTATCAATAAAGACTTAGAAATCATGGCTAAACAACTTCTTGAACTTCAAGAGGAAGGCATTCCAATAATTCTTAGACCACTTCACGAAGCTGAGGGTTCTAGTTCCTTAGATGGTTCTGGTTCTTGGTTCTGGTGGGGCAACGATGGTGCTGAGGCTTACGTTCAACTCTACAGATACGTTTACAATAAGTTAGTAAATGAGTACGGCGTTCACAACGTTATTTGGGAATGGAATAGCTATACTTATGAAACATCATCTGCATGGTACCCAGGTGACGAATATGTGGATATCGTTGCTTACGATAAGTACAACTGCGATGGTAAGACTCCTAATGAGAGTGCTATTACTGGTACTTTCTACAATCTAGTTGAAAAGTACAGTGGTAAAAAGATGGTCGCTATGGCTGAAAATGATACCGTTCCTAGCCTTGAAAACTTAACTTCTGAAAGTGCTGGTTGGTTATACTTCTGCCCATGGTATGATGCTAACCCTGCCTTTTTAACTAGTCCAAACTATCAAAATGCGGACAATCTAAAGGAACTATATCAAAGTGACTACTGTATCACTCGTGATGAACTTCCTAGCGACTTGTACTCCAACTACTCACTAGATGGCTTTGTAAATAGTGACCCTAAACCTACTGAAACTACAGTATCTACACAACCTACTGAGCCTACTACTACTACTCAAGAAAATAGCAAGACTTACACATCTAAGGATTTCACTACTACTAAAGATGGCTTTAAGTTTACTGTTGAAAATCCTGAAAACATCTCCAAGATTGAAATTCAAGGAACTATCTCCAATACAGATAAATCTTCATGGTTCTGTGCAGGTGGTGGCGTGGTAGTCGGTCTTGGTGCAGATAAGACTTACGCTTTCAAGGACTATCAATTTGACGCTGGTAAGACTAAAGTTACTGTCGAAATAGATGGTACTTTCAAATCAGGCGACCTAGACGATGATGGTAACAATCTTGAAACTACTGGAACTATCACTAGCAACGAAATAGAAATAACTAAGTGGTGGGCTTCCTCCGAAAATGAGGGAAAAGATGCTGTATCTTTAGATATCACTGGCGTTAAGGTTTACTACAAGGATACTGATACTACTACTACTTCTGAAACTAGCGATACTACTACAGAACCTCCAGTAACTACTTCCGAAACAGATGATACTACTACTTCTACAGAACCCTCCGATACCGTTACTACTGTTTCCGATACTACTATTGATACTTCTAATACCTCTGATACGTCGCAAACTTCGCTAACTCCTAGTGACGTTCTACTTGGCGACGTTACCGAAGATGGCAACGTTAAGACTAATGACTTACTTCTACTTAAAAAGTATCTATTAGGTCTTGAAGAACTCTCCACAACTGCTATGAAAAACGCTGATATGAACGGTGATGGCGACGTTAAATCTAACGACTTATTACTATTGAAAAAACAATTATTGGGTCTTGATGCTTAAAATTTTACATTTAATGTTAAATAAATCTTGCGGTTTTGGGTTTTAAGTACACTTTATACAATTTAAAGTAAAGTTATAAAGTAATTTTTGTAAGTATTTCCAACCAAAATTATTTAAAAATCATATTGACTTTTTATCGGTTTTGGTTTACAATATAATGTGTTAAGAGATTGGCTACTTGTAGCCTAGCTATCTTGACTTATAACATATATTGTTAAAAAATACTATTTTATTTGAAAGGCGGAATATTAAATGAAATCTTTTAAGAAAATCATGGCTGGCGTTTGCTCATTAGTTATGTTATCTGGTATTGCTACATATGCTGTTTCAGCTGAACTAGGCGATAGCATTGGTTCAAGTAACACTCCTGGTACAAGTGATATTGTTAAACCTGGTGATAGTAAGGACCCAGTTAAACCTGGTGATAGTGAGAACCCAGTTAAACCTGGTGAAAGTGATAAGCCAGATATCGGTGGTTGCACTGGTGAAAAGGGCATAACTGGTGACGTTACTGGTGATGGTAACGTTAAGTCTAACGACCTACTTCTATTAAAGAAGTACTTAATGGGCTTCGTTGAAGCTAAGGATATCAACATGGCTAACGCTGATGTTACTGGTGATGGCGAAGTTAAGGCTAACGACCTACTTCTATTAAAGAAATATCTACTAGGTCTAAGCGAATTCTAATAGTTTATAATTTTTAACTATATTAGCAAAGAACTCTACTTATCCAAAAGATAAGTAGAGTTTTTATTATACATTGTGTACAAATTTATTGTGTTTTAATTGGTAACTCCCTACAAATCATAACGTTTTGAATAAAAATATCTTGCATTATATAAAAATATATGTTATTATTAACCTAACGGATTATTGTTTATACTTTTTTTGAAAACGTTTTTTTTAGGAGGTTGTTAAAAATGGAAGCTAAAAAGACTTTATCTTTTATAACTGCTGGAGTTTTATCTCTTGCTATGTGTGGTACTTTGGTATCTAATGACGTTTTAGATACTACTCAGGTTGAGGCAGTTTCTGAAAAGTCTGCTATAGATATAGTAAATGATATGGGTTCTGGTTGGAACTTGGGTAATACTTTAGATGCTCAAAGTGTTACTTGGTTAAATCCACTTACTGTAAGTAACTTTGAAAACGCTTGGGGAAATCCTACTACCACTAAGGCAATGATTTCTAAAATAAGCGACTACGGTTTTGAAACTGTTAGAATACCTGTAACTTGGTATCAATTTACAGATAGCGACTACAATGTCGACGAGGATTTCCTCGCTAGAGTTAAACAAATCGTCGATTGGTGTCAAGAAGAAAGTATGTACGCTATCGTTGATATGCACTGGGACGACTGTAATCTAAGTACTGGTGGTAAGAACTGGCTCGGTACTGCTGACAGTGATTTCACTAACGTTGAGGCTAAATATACTTCTATTTGGACTCAAGTTGCCGACTACTTTAAAGATTATGACAATAAACTAGTCTTTGAAAGTAACAACGAACCATCTATTAGTGTAGATAATCTTATGAAGTTAAATCAAGACTTTGTGGATATCTTCCGTAAGAGCAGTGGCAACAATCAAGATAGACTTCTATTAATATCTTCTCCAGAGGCTAACCTTGACAGTGCTTGTAAAGATACTTTCTCTATGCCTACAGACCCATCTAATATGCAAGCCGTATCTGTACACTATTACTATCCAAGTACTTTCTGCGTAGCAGATAAAACTTCTACTTGGGGTTACGATACTACTTGGGGTTCGGATTTGGAAGTCGCTACTATGGTAAATAACTTTGAAAAGTTAAAGTCTAAATATACTTCTAATGGAGTTCCAGTAATCATAGGTGAGTACGGCGTTCTAACTGAAGATAATAAAGATGATGCATCTATTAAGAAGTTCTTGAAGTCTGTAGCTACATACTCTAAATCTTATGATGGCATGATGGGTATTCTTTGGGACTCTGGTAACAGTGGCGATATGAAGTACTTCGATAGAAAAGAATTAACTTTCTTCGATAGTGAAATCGGTAAAATGTATATCGATATAAATAACTCATCTTATACTCCACCTGAAATTACTTGGATTGAAACTGAAATTACTACCGATGACAAGGGCATAGTAGCAGTTAATACTAACGGTGCTAAAAAGATAAAGTTAGAAGCTACTTGTGACATTTCTGGTAGTGGTAGTGGTGCTATCGGCTATTGGGATAACAATGCTAACAATGGCGAAGGTGCTTGGGTTCAAGATACTGTATACATTTGTTTCAATACCGATGAAAATGGCAACGTTACTATTAGTCAAACTTGGGATAATCCAGACGTTCCTAATACTGATAGCAGTGGAAATCCTACTGATGAACCTAATAACTATGAGGAAATTCTTCATGATGGTTACATAGAACTTCCAGACGGTGTTGATACTTCTAGTATCCAAGTTATGTACTTCTACGGTGGCTACATGGACGGCGATAAATGGACTACTATGACTAAATCTCAATATCCTACTTTAACTAAGGCTTATATCCCTGGAGTTCCTACTGATACTACTACCTCTGAACCTGATGTTACTGAACCTACTGTAACTACTACCTCTGAACCTGATGTTACTGAACCTACTGTAACTACTACTTCTGGTACTGAAGATAGTTGGATTCCTACTGATATAAAAACTGATAAGGATACTACTTACATAGTTACCGAAAACTTTAAGTATGTTAAGATTGATGTTACTGGTACTCCAAGTTCTAGTGGTACTGGTGCTATCGGCTATTGGGATAACAGTGCTAACGATGGCAAGGGTGCTTGGGTTCAAGATACTGTATACATTTGTTTCAATACCGATGAAAATGGCAACGGCACTATTAGTCAAACTGATAGCAAATATGAAAATGTTATCCATGATGGCTTTATTGAAATTCCAGCTAGTGCAGATACTTCTAGTATTCAAGTTATGTACTTCTACGGTGGATACGTTGGTGAAGACGGCGAATGGAATACTATGACTAAAGACCAATATCCTACTTTAGATAAGGCTTATGTATCTGTTAAAGCTCCTAGCGATGTAACTACAGTAACTACTGTATCTGGTGACCCTACTGATACTACTACATCTGTTGAGCCTACTGGAACTACTACATCTGTTGAGCCTACTGGAACTACTACATCTGCTGAGCCTACTGGAACTACTACATCTGCTGAACCTACTGGAACTACTACATCTGCACAACCTAGTGGCGACGTTCTTCTTGGCGATGTAAACGGTGATGGTCAAGTTAAATCTAACGACTTACTACTACTTAAGAAGTATCTATTAGGTTTAGCTGAAGAGTCCGATATCGTTAAGGATAATGCTGATATTAACGGCGATAAGGACGTAAAATCTAACGATTTACTACAACTTAAGAAGTATCTATTAGGTTTAGTAGATTTTTAATCTTATAGAAAATATAATCTTATATGGAGCGAGATTACTCTACTCGCTCCTTTAATTTTAGAAAGAGGCTACTTTTATGAACTTACTTTTTATTGGTGATGTCGTTGGTAAAAATGGTTGCGAATTTCTTCGTAATAGATTACCTCAAGTTAAACATCAACATAAAATAGATATTACTATAGTTAATGGTGAAAACTCTGCACAAGGAAACGGTATACATAATATGTCATATAAGGCATTGATGTCGGCTGGTGCAGATGTAATCACTACAGGAAATCACGCTTTTAGACGTAAAGATTGCTTGGAATTGTTTTCTGATAAGTTTAATCTTCTTAGACCTGCAAACTATCCAAACGGTTGCATCGGCAAGGGCGTGGAAGTCTTTGATTGTGGAAGATTTTCTTATTGTGTCATAAACTTAATGGGTACTGCGTTTATGGACGCTTTAGACAATCCATTTACTACCATAGATAGTATATTGGAAACTATAGATACTCCTAACATATTCGTTGACTTTCACGCTGAGGCTACGGCTGAAAAACAAGCTATGGGATACTATCTAGCTAAAAAGGTTACTGCTGTATTGGGAACTCATACTCATGTTCCTACTGCCGATGAAACTATTATTGATAATCATACTGCATACATTACCGATGTCGGTATGACTGGTGCAGAACGCTCTATATTAGGCGTTAAGATTAAACCAGCTATAGATAGGTTTAGATTTCATATGCCTGTACAGTTCACAGAAGCAGAAAGCCCTTGTATTATGTGTGGAGTAGTAGTATCTTTTGATGAAAAAACTGGAATTGCTCATAGTATAAATAGAATTCTTATAAAGTAGTTCTATTAATAGTACAAATTAAGTTGATTTTTTATCTATATTGATATTTTTTTCTAATTCAATAAATTTAACACATAAAACTCTTGATTTTTTAAAATAAATGTTGTATAATAAGGTTACAAACTTAATTTAGTGTTTTTAGCAAATCACATTCTTGGGAGGATTTTAAACAATGGAAATTTTAAAAGTTTCATCACATTCAACACCAAATTCCGTAGCAGGTGCAATCGCTGGTGTTATCAGAGAAAAGGAAGCTGTTGAAGTACAAGCTGTTGGTGCTGGTGCTGCTAATCAAGCTGTAAAGGCTATTGCTATCGCTAGAGGATATCTTGCACCTATCGGTGTAAACCTAATCTGTATTCCTGCATTTACTAACATAACTATAGATGGCGAAGAAAGAACTGCTATTAAACTTATCTGCGAACAAAGATAGTAGATAGCATATATTTAAAATTTAAAATGCAGAATTCAGCGGATTGTGTATGTAACTATCCGCTGTTTTTTCTAACTTTTAATGTACTTTTTACAAAAAAATCTTAAATATATGCTCTAAGTTGTGATACAATATATATCAATGATTAATAGTGTCCATTACTACTATTGATTACTACAAAGGAGGATATTCAATGGCTAAAAAGAAAGACAGTAAATCTAATAGTTCAAAGAAAAGTACACCTAACAAGAAGGCATCTATTAGAAACTTTAAGAATAAAATATTAGTGTTTTTGAATAAAAATGGCAAGAAACCTATTCCAAAAAAAGAGTTGGCATCTAAATGCAAAGCCGATAGAGATGGTAAAGATAAGTTCTATATCGCATTGGAAGAACTCCTTCAAGATGGCTTGATTATGGAAAAGAAAAAAGGCATAGTCTTAACTGCTAGATTGGGTTACTTCTCTTGTGAAGTAAAGCGTCTAAACAGAACTTTCGGATTTATTCAAAGGTTGGATATAGATGAGGAAATATTCGTTCCAGGGAAGTATCTAATGGGAGCTTTACCTGGAGATATAGTCTTAGCAAACTATATTCCATCTAGGAGTGGTTCTCCAGAGGGTGAAATAGTATCCATAATTAAAGAGAATAACGCTCAACTAACTGGTAAGATTGAGTTTGTCGATGGTGAATACTACTTCTTATCCGATAGTTTTTCTAAAAATCATATATGTATATCTAAAGCGTCAAGTGTGGAGTTCAAGGACGGCGATAAGGTTCTAGCTGAAATATACAGCAGAGGTAAAAAACACATAGACCATGTAGTTAGAATAGTCTACAACTTTGGAACTTCTGAAAGAGCGTCCTCTTGTGCTATGTCGATATTGGTGGATAATGGAGTAAATCCTACATTCCCTAACGCCGTATTAGATGAGGCTAAGAATATCAGTCATAAAGGAATACAACCTTATGACTATAACAATCGACAAGATTTTAGAAACATTCCTATATTTACTATCGATAGTGCCGACTCTAAAGATTTAGACGATGCTATATCTATATCCAAACACAAGGACGGCTATACCTTAGGAGTTCATATTGCAGACGTTTCGCACTATGTAACACCACTATCCGAACTGGATAAAGAGGCTCTTAACAGAGGTACTAGCGTATACTACGCTAACAGAGTAGTTCCTATGTTACCTAAAGAGCTATCTAATGGAATATGTTCTTTAAATCCTAATGAGGATAGACTTACATTCTCAGCAACTATGGAGATATCTAATAGTGGCGAATTGAAATCTTATAAGTTTGATAAAAGCGTGATACGTTCTAGGGTTAAAGGAGTGTATTCGGAAGTAAATCAAATATTGGACGGTTCTGCTACTGATGAGATAAAGCAAAAATATCATGAAGTGTATGATAACATATTCATAATGGACGAACTAGCCGATATATTAATCGCTAATAAGAAAAACAGAGGTTGCCCTGAAATAGAAACGTCGGAAAGTAAGTTAATCATAGATGACAATGATATCTGCGTAGACGTAAAACCTCGTACTAGAGGTAAATCCGAAATGATTATTGAAGAGTTTATGTTGTTAGCCAATCAATCGTCGGCAAACCTTGCTGGAAAGATGAATATTCCTTTTGTGTATAGAGTTCACGAAGTACCTCCTATTGAAAAGGTCGATAGATTGAAAGAATGTCTATTAAAGTTGAACGTAGAGTATCCACAATTTTCGGAGATAAAACCTAGCCATATGGCAGAGATACTCAAATCTGCTAAGGGTACGGATAAGTTTGAACTTATTAACAACATAGTATTACGTTCCATGGCAAAAGCTAAGTACGATAAAACTCCTATAGGACACTTCGGACTTGCTCTTAAAGATTATGCTCACTTTACTTCTCCTATTCGTAGATATCCCGACTTAGCTATCCATAGAATACTATCCGATGTGGTTCAAGGGTACGACCAAAAGTATATCACCAAAAGATATGAAAGTTTCGTTCAAAATGCTTCGGAACAGTCGTCTAAGATGGAACTAGTTGCCATGAACGTCGAACGCTCTTGTGAGGATTGCTATAAGGCTGAATATATGAAATCTCACGTTGGCGAAACTTTCGACGCTATTATAACTAGCGTTACAGATTTCGGTTTCTATGTGGAACTTCCTAATACTGTAGAAGGTCTAGTACACATAAACACTCTACCAGAAGATGTATACGAAAGTGATGGTATGTTCTCTATAATTGGGGAGTTCACTAAACGAATGTTTACTGCTGGTGATAAGGTATCTGTAATATGCACTAAAACCGATGTCAACAGTGGAAATATAGACTTTGAACTATCAAAATAGATAACGATTCATATATTTTAGAAAGAACGTCTTATTAAGAGGTTCTTTCTTTTTGTGAAACTTCAAAAATATTTGACATTTAGACAATTCTATGGTATATTTAACTTATAACGTTGTTTATATAATTTGCTACTAAGTATAAACATTAAAAGAAACTATTTAGGAGATTTTTACTATGATTGTATCATTTTGTGATGATGTTTACTCTTTTAAAAATACTGGAGAAAAATCTTATAATCTTGCTCAAATTTTGAAGTCTAACATAAACGCACCACACTACATATGTATCACCAATAACGATTGCTCAAATAATGCCATTAAAAAAGATGTGTTAAACAGACTTATAAAAATATTAGAAAATCACTTTGAAAATGATACTCTATATGCTATTAGATTTTCTTTAAACTTACAAACCCCTAAAGAGGACATTCTTAGTCAACAGTTGGATACTTTCTTAAACGTATCTATTGATAGTTTGGAAATGTATATAAATAGATGTATCAGTTCGTTGAGTTCTCCAAGGATATCTTCTTATATAAAGCGTCATAACATGGCTCAAAACATAGATATAAATATTATGGTTCAACAGATGATAACTCCCGAATACTATGGGGTTATGTATACATACAATCCATTAGGAGTATCTAGTGAAAGGATTATATCCATAGGAAAAGATGAGTGCAACGATATAAATAGTCGCAGACAGGATTATAATACTTACTATTATAACTCAGATGATAATATATATTTGGTTCAAAATGATGATACTATAAATATGGATTTTAAACGGCTAAAGTATCTTAATAGACTGTGTGATGATATTAAACTTATATTCAATACTAACTTACAGATAGACTTCTGCGTTAATAATGATACTGTGTATATTTTGCAAGTACATAAGGTATCTATAGATACTAAAGAGGTGGTAACTCTACATAGAGCCAACTTGAATATTAATTTTGAAGACAATATATATCCATTAATAAATAGCTTTGTTAAAGAGTGCTATTCTAATGTGTTTAGTAACTTGATACTGAAACTAACTAACTCATCTAAGATAGTTGAAGATAATCAAGAGATTATCTCTAATATGCTAACTACCTATAATGGAAGATTATACTATAATATAAACAATCTGTATAAGATATTCGCTCTTATACCGTTTTCTGATAAGATTACTCCTCTATTGGAAAAGGAACTTAATATTAATGGCGATAGCCTACAAAGTGAAAATAAGAACGAAAATACTTCTAAATTGGGATATATATTCAATATGTTTAAAGCTATGACTTCTATATCCAAAAAGGTTAAGGTGGCGAATAATAAGTTCTTTGAGATTGAAAAGATATTCAACGATTGCTATTGTGAAGAACTCTCCGATATACAACTTAAAACTTTATATAAGATAATCTTTAATAGAAGTATATCTAAATGGGATACCAACATAATAAATAGTATATATTGTTATTTTAATTCCTATATACTTAAGATATTCTTTAAAAAGGATATAAATATCTATAGTTTAGATGCAACATCTAATATGGATTTGGAAAAAGGTCTTGCTGGAACTTTTCAGCAACGAATAATAAATACAATGCCCGACCAAGAATGCACTAAAGAAGATAATTTGAAACTATACTCTTATATGCAAAAGATTTTCTTGCATATGGGATTTAATCTAGTAAGCATGGGATATCTAGTAGATGAGGAGGACGTATATTATCTTACTGTAAATGAGCTTTTCAATGAAAAGCTACACTCCTACAAGGATTTGATAGTTCAACGTAAAAGTCTATATGAATTTTATCAACAGTTACCAAACTATAAGTTTGTATCGTTTAGTGATAAGGTTTTAAATAAGAACATCAATAAGACTGGCGAAGTAATATTATTATAATAAAGCAATCGGAACACAATAGTGTATGTGTTCCGATTGTTTTAATATTTTACTCATCAATATCTATATTATCGTCGTCATCATCATCATCATCATCGATATCGTCCTCATCGTCAATATCATCTTCATCGTCATCATCATCACGTTTACGGCTCTTAGATGCTACTGCAACTACTAGACTAATCATAGCTATGACTATTATAACTATAACTATCTTTTGAGTTTTATCCATACTTTCACGTTCTGGAGCGTAATAGACTATGCTTTCAGCCTCTGAAGTAGTAGTATCTACGGGGGTAGTATCTACAGTAGTGATAGTAGTTTCCTCAACGGTAGTTTCTGTAGTAGCTTGAGAGGTTTCTAGCACTCCAATGGATTCAAATTCTATACCATACATACTAGCGAACTCCTCAGCTTGAGAGTTTTCATAGCCATAAATCTTTTCAAGGTTGCAATTCTCAAACATGGTTTGCGACAGTTGAATATTATTGTTTACAGTCAAGTTTTTAAGATTTATACAACCATTAAAAGCACTGTATCCAATAACAGATATGTTAGATGGTAATACTATACTCTCAAGATTGACGCAGTTATTAAAACAAGCTGTACCCATATACTTAACACTTTCAGCGATAGTGTAGGTATCGCCAGACTTATTAGATGGATATGCTATTATAGAAACACCATCAAAGCTATACAAAACGCCATCAGAGGATTTATAGTGAGTGTTTTCTGTAGCCACGCCAATGTGTTCCAAGTTAGTACACATTCTAAAAGCACCCTCTGAGATGGTTTTTACTGAATATGGAATATTTATCTCTACAGCGTTATAGCATTGACTAAACACATCTTCGGCGATGGTAGTTACTGGATATCCGTCAATAAACTCTGGAACGTCTATAACGTCTAAGGCAGGAGTTTTACAACTAACTAGTACAGCCTCATTGTTATTTACAGTATACATAAAAGCAGCCGTTTGAATTTCTGGGGTAGTAGTAACTTCAGGGGAAGTTTCTGGGATAATAGGTTCAGGGTCGGGTTGAGGTTCTGGCTCAGGTTCGGGGTCAGGTTGAGGCTCTGGTTCAGGTTCAGGGTCGGGTTCAGGTTCATATGGAATATCGTCGGTAGAGGGTTCATCGGAAGATATTGTAGTATCAGCAGATGTACTTTCTTCAACAGTTTCGGCGAACGTCGAAAGACTTGTAACGTTAGAACACATCAAAACTAAAGAGGTAACTAGACATAAAATTTTTTTATTTTTAATAATAACCACTCCAAACAAATTATGAATTTAACATCAAGTCATAGTGCGAACGACTTTAAGCCGATGTTATAGCATTATAGATATAGTTAATATGGCATGGTAAACTTACTAACACGCCACTCATGAGTATCTGGGGAGTACTCAATTGAAAAGTTGAATATTTTTTCACCAGATGAGTAATCTGCAACCACTTTAAAAGTGACCTCATTATCATTACTAGAATAGTATTCTAAGTTGCTACTATTGTAGTTGGTATTCTGTTGTTTAATGGCAGTGTAGCCATATAGATATCCATTGTACTCTAAATATGATGCGTCCACTAAGTTATCTAAAGATTTACTAAATATAGAGTTCCAGTCTGTAAGTACATCTTGAATAGTATTGTAGGCATCATCAGTTACAAGAAAGTATTTTTTACCAGTTTCGTCCACAATGCAATCGTATAAATCCACACCATAGTAGCAGTTTATAAGTACGTCTTGATATTTTTCACAAGCCTTATAGTATAAATCTTCTGCTATGGAGGTCAACTCTTTTTGAGTATATCCCAGAACTTTCAATTCAGATGTGGTTACCTCTTTAGATGTAACGCTTTCGGTGGTAGTAACTGTAGTAGTAGTTACCTCTTGTGTAGATGACGTTCCTACAGATATTCCTAATAGACTACTATCCATAGGCGATATATTATCGTTTGGAATTTCCTCAGTGCAACCCATTAGCAGAGTTACCATTAAAAAAATTATACATATATTAGATATCTTATTCAAAATAAACTCACCAACCTAGTATGGAAGTGTAAACTTTTTAACATGATAAGAACCATCTTCTACTACTATGGAAAAATCGTTTACTTTATCTTCCATAGGGGAATTATCATCTGGGCTAACGTAGTGCGATACAGCTTTGAAAGTAACTTCTTCGCCATCACCAAGAATAGATGTTATTTCAGTAAGTTCTGTATCCTTGTAATAGACATCAGCACCTCTAGTGCCGTCATTGACGTATACGCCGTCATTTTTTTCAATGAAATGTCCATTGAAATCTTTTGGATTTTCCTCAAAAGAGAATATCTCATACCAATCGTTATGAACGTCATCAAGGGATTTTATTCTATCGTCATTTATTAGGAAGTATACACCACCGTAATCATCTTCAATATAGGTATTATAGTCCAAAGAGTATGGAGAACCATTGTAGTAATTCCAAGCCATTTCACAAGCTATGTTATATAGCGATGTCGCTAAACTAATAAGATGCTCATCGTTGCCATAGTTAGATAGTATGTTAGTAGTAGTAGTAGCCTCTGTAGTAGTAGCAGACGAACTCTCTGAAAGAACTATCTCATTAGGATTTTGTGTTGCTGAAGTTATTGTAGTAACTACATTACTAGTACTTGTAGTAGTATCCAAAGTAGTTTCAACTAAAGATGTTGTAGTCTGTAGTTCGGTAGTAGTGTCTTGAATTGTAGTGTCATTGATATCAACAAAGTCCAAGTTTTTACCACAACCAGATAACATCAAAGGTATTATCAATAAGGGTAGATACTTTTTCACAATAATTCACACCTTTCTTGTATTACACATAAGATATAATATCATATTAGAGGAAAATTGTCAAATAGAAAATTTTTGTGATACTCAAAATATCGTAAAAGTTTAGCACAAATCCAAGTGTGATATGTGTATCAATTCGGTAGACTTATTACAAACTTTACCATATTATTATGCTTTGTAGCCTTAATATTTCCATTATGATACTCTACTATGGATTGTGCTATAGATAATCCTAATCCAAAGCCTTCTTTTTCATTAGAGTGTGACTTATCAGTACGATAGAAACGTTCAAAAATTTTGTTTACGTCAAATGTAGAGGTATCATCACAATAGTTAGAACACTCTAATAATATACTTCCTTTTGAACTCTTTAAAGAGAAATCTATTTGACTATTAGCCGTAGAGTATTTTATAGCATTATCTATAAGTATGCTAACTAGTTCGCTTATCTTATTTTGGTCGCCCAAAAAGGATACGTTCGGTTCAATATTAGAGTTTATACTCTTATTTTCCTCATAGGCAGTACACTCAAAAGATAGTATTGTGTTACTCACCGTTTGTGAGATATCGAAAGTTTTTAGATTTTTACCACTGGATTGTATTTCGGATATTCTAGCTAAAGTTAGAAGTTCATTTACTAAGCGTCCCATCTTTTCGGATTGTTCTTTAATACAAGCAATCCACCTATTGTCGCCAACTTGATTTTGTAGTAAATCTGTAGTTGCAGATATTACAGTAATTGGAGTTTTTAACTCATGACTAGCATTGGATATAAATTCCTTTTGTTTTTCAAAAGATATCCTTACGGGTTCTATAACGTTCTTAGATACTATTAGTATTATTATAAATAGTATCAACATTAATACCATTCCTACTAATATGGATATTATTAACAATATTCGTAGAGTGCTATTTTCTGAGCCATCATAGGTGAACATTATTACTTGCATATTATCATTAGATTTCTTTGTGTAACTGTACGGAACGTTATCGCCTATTAGAATAGTTCCCGTATCGCTAGAATTTTTTATAGTATTAACATATTCTAATATTTGGTCGTCTGGGATTTTATTCAATAAGTTTCCATAGTTTATCTCTAGCAGATTGTACTTATTATCCGTGATTACATAAAAGCTACTTATTCCGTTTAGAACTACTGGAATGTTATTTCCAAATACGTTAGTAAAATCTTGATGTTTTATGCTATAGTTGGAAGTATTATTTATATCTATATTGAACTTATATACAATTTCAATGCTATCTAGTTTTATGGATACGTTATCATCTTGAACCCCTTTACTAGAGGAAGTCCACCAAACTTCCGATACTATTAAGCCATCACCGACTATCTTGCCATTGTCTAAGGTTATGTATTCGCCGTTACACATTACATCGTTGTAGTTAGAAAAGTCGACTGTAACACTAGATATATCTTTGTTAAAAATGTACTCTTTGTGAACCAATATACTTTTGTTATCATATGGTTGAAAGTTAAACATCAAGCCACCACCACCACAATACCAAGATGCAGTCTTATCTTTAGAAGATATACTTCCATGGAGGATAATTCTATCTACATTGTTTACATTAACCGATGGTAGTTTGTATTTGCCATCAACGTCTGGAGTTAAATCCTTAAAGTAGAATACTTCCGTATCTATTGATGGCGTATTTACTAGTGCAGTTTGAGATATTATATCGGTTACTAGTTTGTTTTCGTCTTTGTAGTTAAGGTTCATAAGCAGATTTAAAGTTATAACCATCATTGATATTATACAAAATGATATTATAGTAGCCATTATTATGAACTTTTTTCTAATTTTATAGATAGTCTTATCCATTGGACACCTCTAAAGCATAACCAAGACTTCTAATGGTGTTAATCTTGACGTTGGAATGTATTGCATTTAACTTTCTACGCACAAATGATATGTATACTTCAATAGAATTATATTCTATATCGGTATCGTAGCCCCAAATTTTTTGAACAAATTGCTCTTTAGATATAGTATTTCCTTTATTTACTATAAGCATTTCTAATATAGAATACTCTTTTTGTGATAGTTTTATCTTTTGAGTATCTTTTATGAGTTCATGCTTGTGTTTATCTACTAAGATATCCCCAAAAGTTAGTTGATTTCCTAAGTACTGTTTATTATTCCTTCTTGATAACGCTCTAACTCTTGCAAGGAACTCTTTAGTTACAAAAGGCTTAGTTAGATAGTCGTCTGCACCGTTATCAAGACCATTTATCTTATCTTCCACTTCTGATTTGGCAGTAAGTAGCAATACAGATGAGTTTATTCCATTCTTACGGATTTCTTTTAGTACTTCAATACCGTTCATTTGAGGTAACATTATATCTAAGATTATTACATCGTAGGTATTAGTTAGAGCATAATCTAAGCCATCTATACCGTTGTGAACCTTATTTACAATATAACCCTCTTGTTTTAGCATTTCTGATAGCACACAAGCTAAATCTTTTTCATCTTCTACTATTAAAACTTTCATAGAAAGAAGTCACCCCCAAAAATATTATATTATTATTATATCACATAAGATTAAATTTTTGTTGAAAAAGTTGAAAATATTAAAAAAATTTCAAGGATTTTTCAAGGTTTATTTGATACTATAATATCAATGAATAACGAAAACGTTTAAGGAAAGGATTTGTTTACTTATGAATAGAAAAATATCAAGAATTAGTGCTTGTCTAACTGCTTTGATAATTACATCTAGTGCTTTCGCTAGTGTTGGATATATCAACGCTAACGCTGAAGGAACTTCTTATAAGACAGAGTTTAACGTTAATCTTAGTGGTGAAAAGAAGGAGATTAGTCCATACATATATGGCATAAACTACGATACTAACGAACCTAGCAGTATTAAAAAAGTAACTACTACAGTAGCACGTCAAGGTGGTAATAGATTTACTGGCTATAACTGGGAAACAAACTATTCTAATGCAGGTGAGGACTGGAAAAATAGTTCAGATACTTATCTGTCCACATCTACAACTTCTGGAGCTTGTGCTATAAAGTTATCCGATTACTGCAATAAAAACGATATCGGCTATAAGTTCACTACTCTACAGATGGCTGGTTATGTTGCTGCTGATACTAATGGTTCAGTATTGGAGGGTGAAGTAGCACCATCTAGTCGTTGGAATAAGGTCGAAAATAGAAAGAATGGCGTTTTAAGTCTAACTCCAGATTTAACAGATAATACCGTATATATGGACGAATATGTAAACTATCTAGTTAAGACTTTAGGTGATAGTACTACATCTACAGGTATTCAAGGCTATAGCTTGGATAACGAACCTGCTCTTTGGAATAATACTCACCCATATTTACACCCAAACGGCACTAGTATTCAAGAGATTGTAGATAAATCTACTGATTTGGCTAAGGTGGTAAAGGAAATAGACCCTAATGCCGATGTCTTTGGCCCTGCTCTTTGGGGATATCTTGCATATAAAAGTTTTGACTCCCAAGACTTAGGCGACACTGAATGGAATACTATCAAGGCTCAAGGCGATTACAACTGGTTTGTAGACTACTATCTTGATGAAATGAAAAAGGCTAGTGATGAGGCTGGTACTCGTTTAATAGACTATCTTGATGTTCATTACTACGCTCAAGATACTAAAACTCAAGAGGGTATCTTGCAAGGCGTTAGAACTCTATACGATGAAAATTACGTCGAAAACAGTTGGATTGGCGAAATGAAACAATGGTTTCCTAGCGATTTGCCTATTCTACCTAACCTACAAAACGCTATAGATAAATACTATCCTGATACTAAGCTATCAATATCGGAATACGATTTCTATGGTGGTAATGATATAACTGGTGCTATCGTAGAGGCTGAGGCTCTCGGTTGTTTTGCCGATAATGGCGTTGGTATGGCTACTTTCTGGGATTGTGAAAATGGTTCTCCATATACATACTCAGCAATTAACCTATTCACTAACTATGATGGCAACGGCTCTAATTTTGGGGATACTTTACTTGAAACTTCTATTGAAGATAATTCTAAATCTAATGCTTACGCCTCTATAGATGGTACTGATGATAGTCAAGTAAACATAGTTATAACTAACAAGGATACTCAAAATGATGAGGTTGCTACCGTAAACTTACAAAACTCCTCTACAGATTATAAGAGTGCTGTAGTATATGGTATCGTTGATGGTTCTTCCGATATCGTAGTTTTAGATAAGCTATCTAAAGATGATATTAATAACAACTCCTTTGATGTGGATTTACAATCATTGTCAGTAGTTCATGTGGTGGTTAGTAACGATGCTAACGCTTTCGATAATATTGATATTTCTACTCCAGTAGAACCTCCAAAGTATACTGAAGTTACTTATAACGTTGCAGACTATCTTGATGAAAAGGGTAACATAGTATTAAATGTAGATAATCCTAACGATATAGCTAAGATATCTATTGAGGCTGATGCTTCTAGTACACAAGGTTCATCATGGTGGTCATATGGTGGAGGTATTTGTGTAAATCTTGAGGGTGGCACTTGGGCATTTAAGAACTATATGTTTACCAACGCATCGAATACTATAGACGTTGAATTTGATGGCTCATTTACTGACGCAAATCAAGAAACTATTGAGGGTAAAATCGCTGATAATAAACTTGAATTTCAACATTGGTGGGCATCTACTGAAAAGGCTGAAAAGGGCGAGGATTTAAACGTTACTTATAAGACTATTACTATCTACTACAAAGAGAAATCCGAACCAGTAGACCCTATAGAACCTTCTACTACCGTTGGAGATATCAACAATGATAACAAAGTGGACTACTTAGACTTATTACTTCTTAAAAAGCATATCCTTGGAGTTAGTAGTTTAAGTACATCTAGTGCAGATATAAACGGCGATAACTCTATAAACGTTGTAGATGTTACTGCTTTGAAAAATATTCTATTAAAAAATAAATAAACCTATATAAAAAATCCCTAATTTGTGAACAAACACAAAACATAACTAAAGTGACTAAGCAAAGATTATCTTAGTCGCTTTTGTTTTTGGGTATAAAATAAGAAGTCTAGTATAATACTAGACTTCTTTGTATTAAAAGTATATATGTATATCTAAATTAGTCTTTCTTTCTAAGAACAAATGCAGATAGACCAGCAGCACCGAATGCAACTGCAACAGCACCTAGACCAGCATCACCAGTAGCAGGGGAGTCTGTCTTTTTAGTAGATGTAGTAGTTTTTGTATTTGTATTGTTATTATTCTTAGAACCAGTTAGTTCATTAAGAACGGTTTTGTCAGTGTAGTTGTAAAGCTCTAGTTCAGAGAAGTCTTTAGCATCACCAGTTTGTATTTCACCAGTTAATGATAGTGAACCATCTTCCAACTCAGTGTAGCCAGTGATAACGAAAGCATATGCCTTAGTGTTGTCATCTGGATTTAATACTACATAAGCTAACTTGCCATCTACTACAGTTAGTGATAGGTATGTACCTTGAGCAATCTGTAAAGATTTTCCACCTTCTTCAAGAAGGTCTTGTTTAATTTCAACTACCTTGTTATCCTTAATAGTGTAGATATCATAGTAACCCCAAATATAGTTAGTGTTGTCATCTGGATTTAGTTCAGATTCAAAACTATCAGCGATGATAAGTTCCTTTACGCCGTCACCGTTGATATCGAATAGGTAGTAACCTAAGTTATTGTGAATAGCATCGTAACCGTTATTGGAAACAGTTGAACCAGCTTTATTAATGATATCATTGTATAGACTGTAATTAACCTTGTCTTCTGTTTTGCTAGTAGTAGTATTATCGTTACTAGCACCTGGAACTAAGTCAGTAGCAGTAGTTACTGCTGGAGTATCTCTATCAAGACCTGATACAGAGAAGTTTACTACAATATTTTTTTCAACTGTAAAGTCAAAACTGATATCTTCTACAGAGTTTCCCCAAACGTTATATATGTTATAACGTAGAGTAGCACCATCATCATTAAGAGTATAAGCACCTTCAGAAGGGCCAGTATATTCAATTTCCTTATCATCGATTTTAATGCTATCTATGGTAATATTTATACCAGTTTTAGCAGGTACGCCACCCTCATCATAGTCAAAAGCATTTATATCAGTGGACATGATTAAAGCACCAGTACCACTCTTGGATTCTGTAGTTTTATCAAAAGTTAATTCAATAGAATAAGAACCATCACCAGTAACTTCAACTACAGGGGCATCATTATCCCAAAATTGTGCATCGCCAACAGTACCCATAAGAGAGAAGTTATAAGTATCTTTTATATCGGCACTAGCAGTGAAAACGCTACCAAAAGCCATTGTAGTACCCATTAGAGCTAATGTGGTAATACCAGCTACGAATTTTTTAATATTCATGATTAAATATCCTCCAATAAAAATTTTCTATTATAGATTATACTCTTTTTTGTTGGAAAAGTCAAGAATTTTTAATATAAAACTGTTACAATATTTTTACCTATATATGTACATATATACTAAATATTTGTATAGTTAATCTTTTTGAGTACTTTCACGGAAGACTAGTCTATGTTTAGCGAAATGCCTACCAGTATGAGTATCTTTTTTAATTAGATTGTCTACAGTCATATTAAGGATATCGTTTCCAATCTGTTTGCAAGGTTGCTCAACGGTGCTTATACTAGGAATGAACGTTTCCGACAAAGATATGTTATCAAAGCCCATAACAGAGAACTTTTTACCTACACATAGATTGTTCTCAATAGCTTTTCTAATTACTCCCATGGCTAATAGGTCGGATATCGCAAACACTCCAGTAGGAACGTTTTCTAAAGTTAGGAAGTATTCCATAGCCTTTTCGCCACTAGAGTAGTCATAACTTCCACGATATATTAAGCGTTCATCAAAAGGAATGTTGTGGTCTTTAAGAGCCTTTTTATAACCCTTTTCTCTATCCAAAGCAGAGAAGATAGTTTCTCCTTCAATGCCTATGGATACCATTCCAATGTTAGTATGACCTAACTCTATTAAGTAAGATGTAGCATCATAAGATGCTTGTTCATCGTTGACAGTTAGAGTTAATATATTATTACTTTCAGTACGTTCGCAACATAATGATATACAATACTTTTCATTAAGAGTATCTAAAAGTTGAGTATCTAGCCTAGTACCCAATAGTATTACAGCGTCCACGGTTCTATTGGATAGCATTCCCATTAGACGTTCTTCAGTTTTTTCATCGCTATTACTGAAACTTATAACTATATCGTAGCCTAAAACGTGAGCCTTTTCGGCAATACCTTGAAGTATTCCGCTATAGTAAGTGTGTTCTATACTAGGAACTATAGCCAATATAGTATTAGTTTCGCTCTTTCTTAGATTTCTACCTAGATAGTTAGGTTCATAATCTAAATTTTGAATTGCTTCGTTTACTATCTTTCTAGTAGTTTCCTTAACGTTATCGCTACCATTGAGTACTCTAGATACCGTAGCTACAGATACACCTGCATATCTAGCTACATCTTTAATAGTTGCTCTCATTAATTTTTGCTCCCTTCTAAGTTTCTAATGTAGTGAAAAAGAAACTGTTGTGCAACTCCTTGATATTCATACAATGAAGTTGGAAATCCATTAGGATAATATTGTTGTAATACACGTTTTATCCAAACGTCTATAGGAAAAGCCTCTGTTTTGTACATTCCGAATAGAAGTACACATTCCGAAACTTTAGCACCCACGCCTTTAATCGATATGAGTTCATTTCTAGCGTCTTGAATGTCCATAGTAGATACCTTTTGTAAGTCCACTTGTTTAGAGTATACTTTTTGGATAGCATCTACTATATACTTAGCTCTAAAACCTGCTTTTAGATATGCTAAACTTTCTACAGTTTCGTCTTTCATCTGTTCAACTGATGGAAAACCTCCATAGTGTTCGCATAACCTAGATATTATTAACTTTATTCTAGGAATGTTGTTGTTCTGCGATATTATAAAAGATATTAAACATTCCCAAGCATCTTGTTTTAGAAGTCTTATTCCAGATGCAAATTGACAAGCCTTTTTAAGAGTATCGTCGGTATTACAGAACTTTTCTTTTAGAAGTTCGTAGTCGGTGTTTAAATCGAAGTACTCCACCCATTTGGATAGAAAAGCATCTTCGGTGATATTGGCAAATAGAATGCCATCGTCTAACTGTTTAAGCATTAGATAGTCGTTTAAAGCGTATCCGTGCCAAGTGATGTCATCTAGTTGCGACCATCTAAATGCTTGACCACAGTCTAATGTTTGGGAAAGGCTAAAAATAGGTTCTTTAAGGATAATACCCTCTTTAGATATCAAATATTTCATAGATTAAAATTCCACCTTTGAGTTATTTTGGTACACAAGTGCTTTCTATGATGTTTTTAATAATAGCATCTTTAGTTTCTAGTGTATTGTTTAGTACTAGTATTCTATGTGATATTACATCTTTAAAGATGTACAGAACATCTTCAGGACAGACAAAGTTTCGACCGTTAATACCAGCCACTCCTTGAGATGCTTTCATTAAAGCTATAGCACCTCTAGTACTAACTCCCAGTTGAATATTTTTGTTACTTCTAGTATTGGATACAAGGTCTAATATATACTTTCTAACGTCATCAGAAATACTTATATTTTGGATATCTTTTTGTGCTTGTAGTAAATCTTGTATGGATATTACCTCTTTAAGTGGATAGTTTAGACTACTATTAGTGAACTCTTTTAAGATTAAATCTTCAGCTTGTCTGTTAGGATATCCTAAACTTAGACACATAAAAAATCTATCTAATTGAGCCTCTGGCAATGGATACGTTCCAAAACTTTCTATTGGGTTTTGAGTAGCTATCACAAAGAATGGACTGTCTAGTGAATAGGTATCGCCATCTATAGAAACCTGTTTTTCTTCCATGCATTCTAGCAAACTGGATTGCGTTCTAGGGGTAGTACGATTAATCTCATCGGCTAGAAGTATGTTGGTAAATACTGAACCTTTACGCAGTATAAATTCGCCAGTCTTTTGATTGTAGTAGTATATTCCTAAAATATCGGAGGGCAATAAGTCAGGGGTGCATTGAACTCTTTTGAAATCTGCTCCAATAGATGTGGCTATAGCCTTTGCAAGAGTAGTCTTTGCAGTCCCTGGGATATCTTCTAACAAAAGATGTCCGTTGCATAGTAGAGTTACTATACATTTGTCTATAATAGTATCCTTGCCGATAATCTTTTTAGATACGTTATCTTTTAAGGCGTGATATACTTTGTATATACTTTCCATATTTACCTCACTTTAGATTATTATATCAGCAAAAGATATTCTAATTATCTTTTTGATATCTTCAAGATTGACTTCCACCAATATGCCCACTTTTCCCGAACTGAATACAATAGTATCTAAGTGTGTGGCGGTTTCGTTGAAAGTCGTAGTAAAGAACTTTTTCATTCCAATAGGAGAACAACCTCCGTGAATATATCCCGTAAGAGATAGTAAATCTTTGGATTTAACCATGGCTATGGATTTTTCACCTACTACTTTTGCAGATTTTTTTAAATCTAGTTCACTGTTAGATGGTATTACAAATACATAGTTATTATTAGACTTTCCAACTGTAACTAAAGTTTTGAATATCTTATCTGGAGATATATTTAGTATATTGGACATATCAAAACTAGTTTTTTTAGAAATATCTTCCAAAGCGTAACCCATGTTATATAGGTTATGCACTTTATAAGGTATCTTTTTTTTATCTAAAAGACGCATAACGTTGGTTTTATCTTCCATGATAACACTTCCTTTAAGTTAATTTTTCTACTATTATAACACATAAAAAATATAAATTCAATTATTTAGTGTCTATTTATTGACAACTATCCAAGCATATGATAAAATAGTATATATTGAGTAATTTTTGTGTTCTAATACACTAATAAAACATGTAAAAAAGCATATATTTTATCTGCTATCAACTAACTATATCGACTATGGAAGGATACATTATGGAATTAACTAATGACGATAATTTAATATATTCACATTTTAAAGGCAAAAGAGTTGCTATTTTTGGACATTTGGATTATTTATCCAATAAGGATATCGAACGGATAGTTCAAAATTCTAAAGGATATTATTTTAAATCTGCGTTTGAAAATACCCTTGATTGTATAATACTTGATTGCAAAACTTATGCAGTATATAATAAAGTTTTTTTAAACCTAATCAGGATATTGCTCTATTATATGATAATATATCCAAAAATAATATATGTGTTGTTTCCGAAATCGATATTCTAAGCGTGTGCAATATAGCATATACAAAACGTTATCTTAGGTATAAAGGCGAACATATATTTTATCCGTTATCTAACTATGTTGTACTAGACGTTATTTGTACTGGTTTTGATTCCCACTTAGATGAAATACTGCATATATCAGCTATTAAAGTAAAACATAATGTGTTTTTAAATAGAAGTCAAGAAAATATCTTTGAAATAAGTTTGAAGTGTATGCCCTTTACTAACAATTATCTTATAAAAGTAGTTAGAGGTGATACACCTAACTCTATAATTAGATATACTCTTGAAGAGGCTATTATTAGATACATAAACTTTATTGAGGACTTACCTATATTAACTGATAAAGCTATCTTGAAAAATAGTTTTATATTCGATTTGTATTATAAATCTACGTTGCACTTTATGACTAATGACTATATAGATATTCTACAGTTAGCTAGTAACATATTCCCCAAAATAAAAAAGATGTCTTTACAAACATTGGGCAGAAAGTTAAACATAGATTTAGACCATCATCAAGATAATAACTTCGATTGGTGTAATAATATACATTTGTGTTATCAAATGTTAAATAGAAAATCTAGATTTAAAGATACTTCTAAGTTTAACTTTAATACGTTTCATAATAAAGGCTTTGTACTAGAGGGCGTTTTTGAAAGTATATCACGAAGTTTTATAGTGGATATGCTTGAAAAATGTGGTGCTAAAATATATAAGAATGTAATTAAATCGGTGGACTATCTGCTGTTGAGTAATAGTTCATACTTAGATTACGTTAATGGTAAGAAATCCAAAAAGCAAGTATTAGCAGAAAATCTTATTATGGAGGGCAACGAACTACTAATAATATCGGAGGGTACTTTTAGAAAACTTCTGTACTATAACTGTACGGAGTTCGATAGTAGTTTAGTATCTAATGATGTTGAAATTGATAAGTATAATCTTCTATCGAACTCCGAACTTTAAAGAACGATTAAAACATTCCGTATGTATTATATGGCTAAGTGTATTATTTCAAGATGTTCTAAAAGAACCTTTAATCCTATTAAAATTAATACCAATCCACCAATGAACTCTGCCTTATTTTTATACTTAGAACCAAATTTATTACCTATACATACTCCCAACATGGATAGTATTAGTGTACAGACTCCTATTATACTTACAGATGGTATTACGTTTACTCTTAAAAATGCGAACATAATTCCAACAGTTAAAGCGTCTATGCTGGTAGCTATAGCCAACATAAATAGTTCTTTATGATTAATAATATTTCCATTAAGGGTGTCGACTGGTTCGTCATCTTTTTTTAATGCTTCTATAATCATATTAACGCCGATTATACTTAGTAGAATAAAAGCAATCCAATGGTCTATTGATGTTATGTACTTTTCAAATTGAGTTCCTAAAGCCCAACCTATTAGTGGCATTATAGCTTGAAAACCTCCAAAGTAAAGACCTATTATCAACGTTTTTTTCTTATTAATTTTATCCATGCTAAGCCCCTGACAGACCGATACTGCAAAAGCGTCCATAGATAAGCTGATAGCCAACAATAAAAGTTCAATAATTCCCATAAAAAAGCTCCTTTTTTGATATATAATAAAAAAATCAAGTACAACTGCACTTGATGTCGTTCAATTATTAAACAAGATATAAGTACAGCTATATTATTACTGTACATAAGTCTTGCCATTTACTATAAGCCAGATTTTTTATAAAAAATCAGTATGTTGACTTATTTCCTAAAAAAGTTAATAGGCTGACTACTCCCTTATGCGAATTTTATAATTATATCATAATATTATGCTTGTGTCAATAGAAAAATTACATCTAGTGGGTGTATTAAATATTTTTTATTTATAGAAAATTCCATGGTATTTTTGTGTATTTTTAATCTTGGATTAATATTGACAGTATATAATATCATATGTTATTATATAGTTATAATAAAAAAGTTGCTATATATACTTAGATTATTATATAAATTCTATAATTGGAGGTTTTTCTATGGGTATAATTAAATCAACAGTTGGTGCAATTGGCGGAGGTCTTGCTGACCAATGGCTAGAAGTAATTGAACCATCATCTATGAGCGATACTACTGTTATGTGTAAAGGTGTGCAAGTATCTAATAAGAGGTCATCTAATAAGAGGGGTACTAGTAACATTATATCTAATGGTTCTGTAATTCATGTAGGGGTAAATCAAATGATGCTCCTTGTGGACGGTGGAAGAATAGTAGACTATTCAGCTGAAGAAGGTTACTATACAGTAAACTTATCCAGTTCACCATCTATGTTCAATGGTGAGTTGAAAAGTGCTATAAGTGATACTTTTTCAAGGATTAAGTTTGGAGGTCAACCATCGCAGTCGCAAGAAGTTTACTATATAAATCTACAAGAGATTAAAGGCATTAAGTTCGGAACTAAAACTCCTTTAAACTACTTTGATAACTTTTATAACTCTGAACTATTTTTAAGATGTTTTGGTACATACTCCATAAAGATTGTAGACCCTTTAAAATTCTTCGCTGAGGCTGTTCCTAAGAATAAATCTACAGTGGATATTGCAGATATAAATTCTCAATACCTTGATGAGTTTATGTGTGCATTACAATCTGCAATAGCACAAATGTCCGTAGATGGTATTAGAATATCTGCAATAGCTTCAAAGGGTATGGAACTATCTAAGTACATGGCAAAGTGTCTTGATGAGGATTGGACTAATTCAAGAGGTATAGAAGTAGCATCAGTAGGAATAGCATCTATAAACTACGATGATGATAGTAAACGTCTAATAAATATGAGAAATCAAGGTGCTATGATGGGCGACCCTACCGTTAGTGCAGGTTATATGAATAGTTCAATAGCACAAGGTTTGCAATCTGCTGGGGCGAATCCTAATGGAGCAGTAAACGGCTTTATGGGTATGAATATGGCTATGGGAACTTCTGGAGCATTTGTACAGAATATTCCTCAAGCTCAGCAAAGACCTCAACCACAACAGAACTCTGCAAACTCTTGGACTTGTTCATGTGGAACTTCAAATACTAGTAACTTCTGTATGAACTGTGGCAAAAAGAAACCAACTCCAGTTGGTGAATGGACTTGTTCATGTGGTACTACAAATACAGGTAACTTTTGTATGAATTGTGGTAGTAAAAAGCCATCTGCTGAGTGGGTTTGTTCATGTGGAGCAACTAACACTGGCAACTTCTGTATGAATTGTGGCAAAAAAAGAAGTTAATTTAATAATATTATGATGCTTGGGAGGTGTGCTTTTGGCAAATACAGTACAATATAAGTGCCCTAATTGTGGTGGAGATATTCGATTTTCACCTGAAAAACAAGGCTATGATTGTGAATGGTGTCAATCTTTTTTTACTCAACAACAGATTGAAGATATCTATTCAGAAATTGAAAACTCTGACCTTTCACAAAACGTTGATGAAACTCAATCTAATGATGACTTTGCAGAACATAACAATCTATACATATGTAATAGTTGTGGTGCTGAAATTGTCGCAGATGAGCAAACTTCTGCTACGTTCTGTTGTTATTGTCATAATCCAGTAACCTTAAAGGGAAGGTTATCGGGTGATTACAAACCTAACAGAGTTCTACCTTTTAACATAGATAGAAATCGTGCTGAACAGATTTTTAAGGATTGGTGTGGTAAGAAAAAGTTTACTCCTTCCGATTTCAACTCTAAAAAAACTTTGGAAAAGATGACTGGTCTGTACGTTCCGTTTTGGTTAGCCGATTGTAAAACTAACTCATATATGCAAGGTATAGGTAAGAAAGTCAAAACTTGGTCGGATAGCAGTTACAACTATACTAAAACTGATGAGTACAGCGTAATTAGAGAAGCTAAAATCAACTTTAAGGGCGTTCCTAACGATGCAGAAAAAAAGATTGATGACGCTCTCTTACAAGCTATTGAACCTTTTGATTACTCTAAGTTAAAACCATTTTCCATGTCCTATTTGAGTGGCTTCTATGCTGATAAGTATGATGTCACTAAATCGGAAGTCTTTCCAAAAATAAAAGAACGTGTAGAAAAAAGTGCTATAGATATCCTTGAAAAAGATGCTCGTAAATATACGTCTATAGTAGTATCGAATAAAAAAATAGATATCTTAAAAACCGATTGGGAATATACTCTAATGCCCGTATGGTTTTTAAACTATAAATATCAAAATAAGTTTTACACTTTTGTAGTAAATGGGCAATCGGGCAAAGTTGCGGGAATACTTCCACTGAGCAAGATTAAACTTGTGGCATTAGGCATAGCTATAACCTTAATAATCACATTGCTAGGAGGTCTAATATTATGATATTTAAACTAAAAAATCATATGGTAGTACTTTTTAGCGTGATTATTTCTATGTTTAGCATATCTGGAATAGTAGTATCTGCTGAGGAGTATTCTGCTGTTATCTGCGATGATTATGGCGTTCTTACTGATACAGAAAATCAAGAACTTACTAACTATCTGTTAGAAAAATCCCTAGAGGCTAACGTAAATATAGCAGTAGTAATAAGTGATGAAACCAATAAATCAGGTGCCATGGACTTCGCTGATGTATATGAGGAAAATCTATTTGGTAAGAACTCTAACTCCATACTATACCTAATAAATATGAATGATAACTATGATTGGTTATCTTGTAGTGGTACGGCTATAGATTACTATTCACAAGATACCATAGACTATATACTTCAAAATACTAGTGGAAGGTATCTAACTGGTGACGATTTGGACTTCTATGGTTGTATACAAAACTTCGGCGACTTAGTAGTTTCCGAACAATCGCAACCTATGTCTACTGGAGTAAAAATAGGACTATCTTTTTTAGTAGGCTTAGTGGTTAGTGTGATAACTTGCTGTGTAATAGCTAGTACGTATAAGTTCCATGCTACTACAGATGCTTCTACATATACTAAAGATGGTGGTGTCCAATTTACTCAGCGTAAGGACGTTTTTCTACGAACTTACACTACAAAGTCTGCAAAACCTAGCGATACTGATACACATACTTCTAGTGGTGGTGGAACTCACTCTGGTGGAGGTTTTCAAAGATAGTTTGACTTAAAAAAATTAAAGGTAGCTAATCTATTAGATTAGTTACCTTTTTTTGATACTCTTAAAAAGTATCTAGAACGCTTTCTATCAATTGGATTGGTTTTTCTGACTTATCTAACTTGATGGTTATAAACTTTTTGGAAGTATTCAAATTAGAACAGAATCTGCCTTTAAACTTTTTGTTTAGATTGCTTATAGTAGTATCATCTAAGAAGTTAGAATAGAAGTTTATCCAATTGTCGTGTAACGATATGGAATGTATTCCTAATATAGAGGCTCTGTTTCTAACATAAGATACATCTATTAAGTTTAAAACCACCTTGTTAGGATTTCCATAACGGTCAATTAGTTCGTCTACCATATCGGATTTTTGTTCAATAGTGGATATTGTAGCTATACGCTTATATATATCTAAACGTTGAGCAATACTAGTTATGTAATCGTTAGGAATGTACGCATCTATATGGATATCCATAGTACAATCTTCAACCTTTCTAATAGGCACTTCACCACGTTCCTCCGATATTGCTTGTGATAGTAACTTTATATACAGTTCATAACCTACAGCCTCCATGTGTCCGTGCTGACTTCCTCCTAAGATACTTCCAGCACCACGGATTTCCAAATCACGCATAGCAATTTTGAAACCACTTCCAAATTGAGTAAACTCTTTAATAGCATCTAAGCGTTTTTGGGAGTCGGCAGATATACTCTTGTTAGGAGCATACATCATATAAGCGTAGGCACGTCTGTTAGAGCGTCCTACACGACCTTTTAACTGGTATAGTTGAGATAATCCAAAGCAATCGGCATTGTCTATGATTATGGTGTTGACGTTAGGAACGTCTATACCAGTTTCGATAATGGTAGTAGATACTAAGATATCTATTTCACCGTCCATAAGTTGTTCCCAAATATCCGATATCTGTTCATGCGACATTTGACCGTGTGCAAAGACTATTTTAGCATCTGGCAAGAACTCTCTAAGTTCAGCCGTAACCGATGCTATGGTATCTATACGATTGTGTACAAAGTATGCTTGACCTCCACGTTTTAACTCTTTAGCCAACGCTTGAGCCACTATGCCCATATTTCTTTCTATGACGTATGTCTGTACGGGGTGTCTATCTTGAGGGGCTTCCTCAATAACTGACATATCACGAATACCAGTCATAGCCATGTTTAAGGTTCTAGGTATAGGCGTTGCCGATAACGTTAGAACATCTACACCAGTGAAAGCCTTTTTAAACTTTTCTTTGTGAGCAACACCAAAACGTTGTTCCTCATCTATTATTACAAGACCTAAATCTTTAAAGTGGACGTCTTTTTGTACTAGTCTATGAGTTCCAATAATCAAATCTATTTCGCCTTGATGGAGTTCTTCAATAATCTGTTCTTGTTGTTTAGGGGTTCTAAATCGGGATAAAAGTTGAACCTTAATAGGAAAACCTTCAAAACGTTTCAAGCAAGTTTGAAAGTGCTGATACGCTAATACAGTAGTTGGAACTAATATTACAGCTTGTTTTCCATCGTAGATACATTTAAATATTGCTCTTAGAGCAACTTCAGTTTTGCCAAAGCCTACATCACCACAAAGAAGTCTATCCATAGGACGTTCTTTTTCCATATCGGATTTAATTTCTACAATACTTTGAAGTTGGTCATCTGTTTCTACATAAGGGAAACGTTTTTCAAAATCCAGTTGCATATCGCCATCTGGTGAGAACGCAAACCCTTTAGATTGTTCACGTTTAGCATACAATTTAATCAATTCTTCTGCCATATTTTGAACCGATTTTTTAACTTTATTCTTAGTACGTTGCCATTCGTTAGTGGATAGCTTATTTAACTTTACTTCTGTACCATCTTTTCCACCCATGTATCGTGATACCATATCTAATTGAGTTATAGGTATGGAAAGAACATCTTTACCAGCATATTGGATAGTTATATAATCGTTGACAATTCCCTCAAAGGTATCTTGTTTAACGCCAATAAATCTGCCTATGCCGTAATTTTCGTGAACTACTAAATCTCCGATAGCTATATCCGAAAGTGCTTTTATTTCTTCTTGAGCTTTTTTTCTTTTCTTTTTAGTTCTAACTTTAGAGGTTTCAAATGCTGAGGCTCTATTTTGACTTAATAGACACACTTTTATATTTGGATATTCAAATCCTGCCGATACACTTCCACTAAGCAGTAGCACTCTACCAGTAGATAGTTTGTGACCTTGAGAATATAAATCACATGGAACACCTTTATTCTGTAAATCTTCTGCAATAATAGGAGATGTTTTATCGTTACCAGCCATTAATATTATGCTAAAGTCATCTTTAATCAATCTGTTTAGGTTTTCAATAAGTTCCGATGTATCGCCGTTCCAAAGAGAAGTCTGCACTGCGTAAGTTTGGATAGTCTTGTTAAATAAGATATCCTCATTACTAGTTTGATTGTACTTAGTCATATGTAGAATATTAAACTGTTCCACATAAGAAATCATTTGAGGGAACTCTAATATATAGTTGCAGAGTTCTTTAACTATAAAGCCATCGTTTATACTTTGACGCATATCTTCAGCGACTTGTATCCATAGATTTTTAGCATAATTTTTACAGTCATCATATTCCGATATACATACAAAGCCATCAATATAGCTAAAAATAGTATCGTCTAAGTTTGGATATAGTATAGAAAAGTATCTGTCAATAGTTGGAATATCTGCAAGTTGACTATTTAATCTTTGGATATCTTTAATAACATAGTTTTGAAAATCATCTGAATGGGTATCTGCTAAAGATTTCAACTTACTTAGTAGAAAATCTTTGTTGAATACGCTTTCTTTAGCAGGTGGAACGGTAACGCAATCTATACTGTCGATACGTCTTTGAGTATCTATATCAAAGTAGGATATGGTGTCTATATCTTCTCCCCAGAGTTCAATTCTTACAGGATTTTCCTCATTAGGAGGAAAAATATCCACAATATCGCCCCTAATGGAAAACTGAGCATAACCCTCAATCTTTTCTGCACGAACGTAGCCGTTATTTACCAGTAGTTTAGATAGTTCATTTAAAGTAATGCTATCACCAGTAGATATCTTTAGAGTATTATCTAGTAATACTTCTTTTGGGATAGTCTTTTGAAGTATAGCTTCCACACCACCAATGATATACTTACATTGATTAGTTATACTCTTAGTTAGAGTACCTAATCTAGCGTGTTCGTACTCTCTGGATATGCTTTCTGTATCTATAAAACAGAACTCCTTTGATGGCAATAGACAAGCTATTTCTGAATTGTTTAATCGGTTGATATCTTCGCAGAGTTTTTTAGCATTTACTTCGCTATCGGTTATTATTAAAGATGTTTTATCGTCGTCAGCCAATCCTAACAGATAGTTAGCCTTATGTATTTGAGATAAACCCTCTATGGATATACTTTTAATACCTACATCTAAAGAAGATTTCAATTCTTTAAATGATGGCAAACTTTCAGCTACTTGTTTAAAAATATTCATAAAAAAATACACCTCCTAATGAGTTAGAAATCTAAGAGCATTTTAATTCTGTTTCTAACGTTTACTTCTGTTCCACTGGCATCGTAGTCGATGCTTACTATTTGAGTGTTATCTAACTTACGTTGCAATGATGAGTATATTCCTCTGCCACAAACGTGATTTGCCATACACCCAAAAGGTTGCAATCCCAAGATTTTTTTATATCCATTTAGTGATAGGTTGCAAATTTCAGCACTAATTAGCCAACCATCACCGATATCGCAAACTCTGTCGAAGTACTTATAAGATTTTTCTTTAAAACTAGAGTAGGTATCTAAGCATTTAAAACCGTTATCGTGTAAGATATTAACTAGTATATCTTGAACGCTTTCAAAGTACTTTTTAGCAAATAGATATCCATACTTTAAAGGATTACCTTCTTTTAAGTGAGTATCTATGTAGTATATTATGTACCAAGAAAATCCATTAGACATTATTTCGCACCCTTGATTTAATAGAAACTTTTCTACATTCCAGTTGCCTATATGACAGTATTTAGTATATAGTTCTCCGACTATGCCCACCTTTATGGTTTTTTTAGAGTAATCGCAAGGTATGGATTTAAAATCATCTATGATACTCTTAAAAGATTGCTTTAATCTATCTTTATGCAGATACTTAGTATTTAAGATTACATCTTTTAACTTTAAATACCATTCTTGAAGTTTCCTAGAGGTTTCGCCATTATTTAGTTCATAGGGTTCAATTTGATTTTTAATCAACATTAATAAATCGCCGTACATTATAGCCATAATACTTTTAAATATCATAGATATGTCAAACTTAAACTTAAAGCCATCTTCCAAGCCCACGAAGTTCAACGATATAACTGGAACATCATAACCAGCCTTTTTAAGAGCCTTTCTCATTAGATGTATAGTATTAGAACCTCTACAGTTATCGCCACCTTGAGCCATCAAGAATACAGTATTATTTAAATCGTAAGAGTTATTTTGTAGAGTATCTAGCATTTGACCGACTATCAAAAGTAGAGGATAACACATATCATTGTGAGTATATTGCAATCCTAAGTATTGCAAATTTTTGCCATCATTTTGGAGCATAACTATGTCATAATCTTTAGATGTAAATGCGTATTGCAAAAGTGGAAAATGATTATCTAGCAATGATGGAACTAGTACAGTTAATTTAGATTTTTTCATAGTAATAAATCCTTTTAAAAAGCAATCAAATGGATATAATCTTAAGAGTTATACTTATTCATAGCCTCATCGATTTTATTTTGAACTATCAACTCTACGCACCTTACGGCGTTACTACAAGATGTTTTCATAAGTTCCAATTCATTTGGGTTGAAGTTAGATAGCACCCAATCGGCTAAGTTGTAATCTGGGTGAGGTTTTTTGCCAACGCCCAATTTAATTCTAGGGAAGGTATCTGCACCAGTTAGATATATTATACTTTTAATTCCGTTGTGCCCACCGTCCGAACCTTTGCGTCTAATACGCAACTTAGATGGTTCAAGTGATATATCATCATATATTACTATAACATTTTCAATAGGCACTTTGTAGAAGTTCATAGCCTCTTGAACGGCTTGACCACTGTTATTCATATAAGTAGTAGGTTTCATAAGTAGACAGTTTTTATCTCCTATGATAGCGTTTCCACAAAGTGATTTAAATTTTATTCTATTTACTTGAACGTTATACTCTTTAGATATCATATCTATAGCCATGAAACCAGCATTATGGCGAGTATTCAAGTATTTAGTATCGGGATTACCTAAACCAACCACAATATAATCTGGTTTAGAATTAGTATTTAAAGTATTACTTTCAATCTTTTTAAAAGCGTCGAAAATACTCATAAAAAAGTCCTCCTTGTCGATATTGATATATGAAAAATCACGGGATATCGTTAAATAGATATCCCAATGATTTATAATCGTTTATTGAATAAAGTTTATAATGTTAGTATCGGGATAATGTTTACGCACTATTTCAGATACTAAATTTATCCAGCTTTTGCAATGGTTAAGTATAATTGCATCAGATGTTATTACATAAGATTGCTTTTCTAAAATAACGTCCGCATTTGGAACAAGTTCAACTTCCACATTAAATGGATAGTCTTTTAAAACCTCATAGATACGTTGACTTAATCTGCCAGTATTAGATACAGGACTATCTAAGTAAAATACGGCTTTAGATATCTTTAAGTTAGAAAGTTCGTCACCTATTAACTTTATAGCCATATCGGTATTTTGGATAAGTCTGTAAGTACCACGCAGACCACATAAATCTCTAATAGTTCCGTCCATGCACCTAATTAAAGTGGTCTTAGATAGCATAGTTTCTAAGGTTATGATTACGTTTAGACCATCTAAGTAGACAGTAGAGCCATCGCAAGTAGTAGATATAAGTTTATCTAAGCGTGATTGTACATCTACAGTAGGGGAGATAGCTCTAACTAGAGCCAACCTCTGTCGTTCCGATAGTTGATAATGATTTCCTACAAATGTGGATACACTCTTTATAGGATATCCTCTATCTATGATAGCTAAAATATCGGAACTAGCGACTTTTAAAGTTTCAATACTTTTAGGTGAGAAATCTTTAATATCGTTAGGAACGAAACCACGTTTAATATCTTCAGCCATGATTATAACTCTGCCTTGTCGCCTAGCTTTTTAAGACTATAACCGTCTTTTATCTTAAATGGAGCTCTTTCTATAGCCAAAGCGAAGTCTGGAACATCTTTAGTTACTGTAGAACCAGCACCAGTATATACGCCCTTACCTAGCTTTACTGGTGCAATTAGATTAGTATTACAACCAATAAAACAGTTATCGCCGATAACACAACGATTTTTAACTTTACCATCGTAATTGACGGTTACGCAACCACAACCGAAGTTTACATGTTTACCAACGTCGCTATCGCCGATGTATGTTAGGTGAGCAACTGCAGTACCTTCGCCAATAGTAGAGTTTTTAATCTCTACGAAATCGCCAATCTTAACGTTATCATGGATAGTTGAGTTAGGTCTAAGTTGAACGTATGGACCAATCTTGACGCTGTTGCCTACAAACGCTTGATTAGATTGCACACTATTCAAGATAGTATTGTTACCTACAATAGTATCGTTTAGTAAGCAGTTAGGGCCAATAACGCAATCTTCACCGATTATAGTATTTCCTGATAGTGTACAACCTTGTTTTATTTCAGTACCTACACCTATTTTGACATCACGACCGATAATAACGCCATCAGTACATATAAATTCAACGCCGTTTTCAAGATGTTTTTCGATAACGTCCATTCTAGCGACCTCATTTAGAGCAAGTAGACCTTTTCTATCGTTAGCACCTAGTACCACGTTAGGATTTTCTGAAAGATAAGCGTTAGCACGTCTACCCTTATTTATAGCAATGAAAACGCTATCAGTTAGATAGTATTCGCCTTGAGCATTATTTTGAGTAAGTTCTCCAAGGTATTCTATTAAATCGGCAGTTTTGAACCAGTAAGCACCTGAATTTACTTCATTGATTTGCTTCTGTTCTATAGTAGCGTCCTTTTCTTCAACTATGGAAGTTATTGAGTTACCATCACGAACTATTCTGCCATAGCCTTTAGGATTTTCTATCATAGAAGTTATTACAGTTACAGAGTTATTTTCACTTTCATGGAGTTCTAAAGATTTCTTAATAGTAACCTCATCGATAAAAGGAGCATCACCACATAGTACTAAAGTATTTCCATTGATGTTCTCTTTCATAAATGGAATGGCTTGCATAACTGCGTGACCTGTTCCTAAACGTTCGGATTGTAATACAGTTTGATATCTGCCATCTATGTAATCATCGATAATCTCAGCCATATAGCCTTTAACTATACATATATTAGAAAGTCCTGCGTGTTCACAAGATTTTATAACCCATTCAAGCATTGGTTCGCCAAGAACTTTAAACATAGGTTTAGGCATATCAGCTTTCATACGTTTACCTTGTCCACCAGCCAAAATAATAACATTGTTCATATATAAAAAACCTACCTTTCAAAATGTTAGTTATAGTATATATATAAAGTATGTATATATTATCGCATTTTTTAATGAAATTTTCAATAGTATATTTGTAACATTTAAACTAAAATAAATTTTTGTGAAAAATACACAAATATTAGTAGTATATATAATTAATCCACGATACATAATATATATTTTTGTCTATTAGGATATATGTTTTACACAATGGGCAGAGTATCTAGTTTGGAGATTAATTTTTTCGTAATTATTAGTTGACAAATTTCTATGAATATGGTAAACTAAAAATAAGGATAATTATTATTATCACTATGAAAAAATTTTCAACTGTAGGTACTGTAATCAGTACTATGTGTTAAAACTATAGTGTAATGTATTATGGCTTTAATGTATCTACGTTGAAATAGTTATAAAAAAAATTTTGGAGGTAATTTACCAATGGCAAACAAATATTGTTACCTATTCTCTGAAGGTAATGCTGACATGAGAGAACTTCTTGGTGGTAAAGGTGCTAACCTAGCTGAAATGACTAATATTGGTCTACCAGTTCCACAAGGTTTTACAATCACTACTGAGGCTTGTACTCAATACTATGAAAACAACGGTATCAGTGATGAAATAATGGCTGAAATTAACGAATATATCGTTAAGATGGAAGAAATCACTGGTAAGAAGTTTGGCGATAAGGAAAACCCACTATTAGTTTCTGTACGTTCTGGTGCTAGAGCATCTATGCCTGGTATGATGGATACTATTCTTAACTTAGGTCTTAACGAAACTGTTGTTAATACTATTGCTGAAAAGTCTAACAATCCTAGATGGGCTTGGGACTGCTATAGAAGATTTATCCAAATGTACTCCGACGTAGTTATGGAAGTTGGTAAAAAGTACTTTGAACAATTAATCGATAAGATGAAGGAAGACAGAGGCGTTACTCAAGACGTTGAACTTACTGCTGATGACCTAAAGGAACTTGCTTCTCAATTTAAGGCTGAATATAAGTCTAAGATTGGTGCAGACTTCCCAGATGACCCTAAGGAACAACTTATTGGTGCTATCAAGGCTGTATTCCGTTCATGGGATAACCCAAGAGCTAACGTTTACAGACGTGATAATGATATTCCTTTCTCTTGGGGTACTGCTGTTAACGTTCAAGCTATGGCTTTCGGTAACATGGGTGATGATTGCGGTACTGGTGTTGCATTTACTCGTGACCCTGCTACTGGTGAAAAGAAGTTAATGGGTGAATTCTTAACTAATGCTCAAGGTGAAGACGTTGTTGCTGGTGTTAGAACTCCTATGCCTATCGCTGAAATGGCTAACAAGTTCCCTCAAGCTTATGAAAAGTTTGTAGAAGTTTGTGGTATTCTTGAAGACCGTTACCACGATATGCAAGATATGGAATTTACTGTTGAAAACGGTAAACTATTTATGCTACAATGCCGTAACGGTAAGAGAACTGCTCAAGCTGCTCTAAAGATTGCTTGTGACCTTGTTGACGAAGGTATGAAGACTGAACAAGAAGCAGTTGCTATGATTGACCCTAGAAACTTAGATACTCTACTTCACCCACAATTCGATGCTAAGGCTTTAAAGTCTGCTACTCCTATGGGTAAGGGCTTAGGTGCATCTCCTGGTGCTGCTTGTGGTAAGGTTGTTTTCACTGCTGATGACGCTGTTGCTTGGGCTGAAAAAGGTGAAAAGGTAGTTCTAGTTAGACTAGAAACTTCTCCAGAAGATATCACTGGTATGAAGGCTGCACAAGGTATTCTAACAGTTCGTGGTGGTATGACATCTCACGCTGCAGTAGTTGCTCGTGGTATGGGTACTTGTTGCGTATCTGGTTGTGGCGATATCAAGATGGACGAAGCTAACAAGAAGTTTGAACTTGCTGGTAAGACTTTCGTTGAAGGTGACTACATCTCTATCGATGGTTCTACTGGTAACATCTACGATGGTATTATCCCAACTGTTGACGCTACTATCGCTGGTGAATTTGGTAGAATTATGGCTTGGGCTGATAAGTACAGAGTTCTTAAGGTTAGAACTAACGCTGATACTCCTGCTGACGCTAAGAAGGCTAGAGAGTTAGGTGCTGAAGGTATTGGTCTTTGCCGTACAGAACACATGTTCTTCGACCCTGAAAGAATTGGTGCTTTCCGTGAAATGATTTGCTCCGATACTGTTGAAGAAAGAGAAGCTGCTCTTGCTAAGATTGAACCTATGCAACAAGCTGACTTTGAGGCTCTTTATGAAGCTCTTGAAGGTTGCCCAGTTACTATTCGTTTCTTAGACCCACCTCTACACGAATTTGTTCCTACTGAAGAAGAAGATATTAAGGCTCTAGCAGATGCTCAAGGTAAGTCTGTTGAAACTATCAAGAATATCATTGCATCTCTACACGAATTTAACCCTATGATGGGTCACCGTGGTTGTCGTCTAGCAGTAACATATCCTGAAATTGCAGTTATGCAAACTAAGGCTGTTATTAAGGCTGCAATCAACGTTGCTAAGAAGCACCCAGATTGGACTATAGTTCCTGAAATTATGATTCCACTAGTTGGCGAAGTTAAGGAATTAAAGTACGTTAAGGACGTTGTTGTTAAGACTGCTGATGATGTTATCGCTGCTGCTGGTGCTGACCTTAAGTATGAAGTTGGTACTATGATTGAAATTCCTCGTGCTGCTCTAACTGCTGATGATATCGCTAAGGAAGCTGAGTTCTTCTGCTTTGGTACTAACGACCTAACTCAAATGACTTATGGTTTCTCTCGTGATGACGCTGGTAAGTTCTTAAATGCTTACTATGATGCTAAGATTTTCGAAAGCGACCCATTCGCTAAGTTAGACCAAGTTGGTGTTGGTAAGCTAATGAAGATGGCTATTCAATTAGGTAAGTCTGTTCGTCCAGATATGCACATTGGTATCTGTGGTGAACACGGTGGTGACCCATCATCTGTTGAATTCTGCCATACTCTAGGTATGACTTATGTATCTTGCTCACCATTTAGAGTTCCAATCGCTCGTCTAGCTGCTGCACAAGCTGCAATTAAGGACCAAAAGTAGTTTGAACTTTACAGTTTGATATAATATATAGTTTCCCCATGGCTTACATGGGGAAATTTTTATTTTCCATGAAATTTAAAAAAATCACTTGACATATTGCCTAATATATGATATAATATACTTGCCTTCTATAAAGAGGGTGTATTTTTTTGTAGTTTTATGATAAAAAATACTAAAAACACATTAAAAATCGTAAGGTTACAAGATGGTATTTAAAACCCATACTATCTAGTAATCTGTCCATATAATGTTATGTTATGTGGGTTAATCAAAACAGGAGGTGCCAATAATGAGAGTAAAAATCACACTTGCTTGTACTGAGTGCAAACAACGTAATTACAACACTAAAAAGAACAAGAAGAATGACCCAGACAGACTCGAAATGAATAAATATTGTAAGTTCTGTAAGAAACACACTCTTCATAAGGAAACTAAGTAGTTGGAGGTCGCTCTATGCCTAAGAATATAAAAGAGTCTACGACCACCAAAAAGTCCGAGGACAAGAATTCTAATAAGTCTAAGGCAAAGGACTCAAAAAAGAAACAGCCTAACAAGGTAGCTAAATATTTTAAGGATTTAAAGAGTGAATTTAAAAAGGTTGTTTGGCCTAGCAAGAAGAAAGTTATCAACAACACATCTGTAGTACTTGGTTCTATAGTACTAATGGGAATATTTGTTGGCTTGTTAGATACTGGACTATTTAAGTTATTACAGCTAATCCTTAACATAGGAACTACTAAATAGTATTCGTTTCGGTTAGCACGGAGGTTTTATAATGTCAGAATCGGCAAAATGGTACGTTATCCATACTTATTCAGGATATGAAAACAAGGTTGCACAAAGTATCGAAACGGTTATAAAGAACAGAGGTCTTGAAGATTTAATCCAAGCCGTTATTGTTCCCAGTGAAACTGTTACTGAGATTACTAAGGGCAAGGCTAAAGAAGTAGAAAGAAAAACTTTCCCAGGTTATGTACTTCTTAAAATGATTTATACTGACGATACTTGGCACATAGTTAAAAGTATTAGAGGTGTAACTGGTTTCGTTGGCACAGACCCTAAGAAACCTACTGCTATAACTGAAGAAGAAGTTATCGCTATGGGCGTTGGACTTTCTAAAGAGGGTCAAAAACCTATTATCGAAGTTGACTTTGAAGTTGGTGATACTGTTCGTATTGCTGGAACAGTTATGGATGGCCTTTCAGGTCCTGTTCAAGAAATAAACATAGCTGAAGGCACAGTTACTGTTCTTATTGCTATGGTCGGTCACAGACCTAGTAACGTTACTGTACAACTTAATCAAGTAATTAAAGTTGAAGATTAATTTTTTTCGTACGTTCTGCGACGCTAGTTGCAGTTAAACTTAAAAGAAATTTTCTACATCGTAGAAATTTCTAGTGGGAGAAACTTATGCTAAAAAGTTTCGCCTTTACCACATTTTAGGAGGATTTAACTATGGCACAAAAAGTAGTAGGCTATATTAAGCTACAAATTCCAGCAGGTAAGGCAACACCTGCACCACCAGTTGGTCCAGCTCTCGGTCAACATGGTGTTAATATCATGGCATTTACTAAAGAATTTAATGAAAGAACTAAGAACGAAATAGGTATGGTTATTCCAGTAGTTATTACTGTATATGCAGACCGTTCTTTCACATTCATTACAAAGACTCCACCAGCTGCAGTTCTAATTAAAAAGGAATGTAACATCAAGAGTGGTTCTGGTGTACCTAACAAGACTAAGGTTGCTACTATAACTAAGGCTCAAGTTCAAAAGATTGCTGAAATTAAGATGCCTGACCTTAACGCAGGTAGCCTTGAAACTGCTATGAGTATGATTGCTGGTACTGCTCGTTCTATGGGTGTTACTGTCGTTGACTAATATATCGGGTTTTTTTCGGAATGGTCTCTCTATCCGAAATGGTGGGAGGAACAACTTTCCGCTAATACCACTTTTATAGGAGGATTTTATTAATATGAAACATGGTAAAAAGTATGTAGATACAGTTAAAGCTGTTGACCTTGATAAACTTTATGAATCTAAGGAAGCTCTTGGTCTTGTTTGTGATAACGCTAAGGCTAAGTTCGATGAAACTGTTGAATTACACATTCGTCTAGGTGTTGACTCTCGTCACGCTGACCAACAAGTTAGAGGTGCTGTTGTACTTCCTAACGGTACTGGTAAGAATGTTCGTGTTTGCGTTTTCTGTAAGGAAAATAAGTACGAAGATGCTAAGAATGCTGGTGCTGAATTTGTTGGCGGTCAAGATTTAGTTGACAAGATTATGAAGGAAAACTGGATGGACTTCGACATTGTAGTTGCTTCCCCAGATATGATGGGTCTAGTTGGTCGTCTTGGTAAGGTTTTAGGTCCTAGAGGCTTGATGCCTAACCCTAAGGCTGGTACAGTTACTCCAGACGTTGCTAAGGCTGTTACTGAGGCTAAGGCTGGTAAGATTGAATATCGTCTTGATAAGACTAACATTATCCACTGTCCAATCGGTAAGGTTTCCTTTGGTGCTGATAAGCTAGAAGAAAACTTTAATACTCTTGTTGAGGCTGTAGTTAAGGCTAAGCCAGAGGCTGCAAAGGGTACTTATATTAAGTCATGTGTAGTATCATCTACAATGGGTGTAGGTATACAAGTATCCACTACTAAGTATGGTGCTTAATCGATTTTTAATATAAAGTTTTTAATGGTGTATCTAATTATGGATACACCATTTTTTGCCGATTTTTAATATAGTATGACTAAAAATTATCTAAGGCTAACAAAAATATTGTTTTGAAAATTTTTCCATGATTATTTTCTATCCAAATAGTCTATAATATTAGTGTTCCAAGTGAACACATTTTAAATTTTATGAAAGGGCTTTTATTATTCTACTAATAGCGTTAGTAACATAATAAAAGTATGTGTGATTAATCATGGATTGCGGTTGTAACAAGGCTAAGAATTGTAGCATTATGTGTACTGTAGATAGCTGTAAGCATCATTGCGATACCGAACAGTACTGTTCATTAAGTTCTATTAAGGTGGGCACTCATGAGCCTCACCCTACAGAATGTCAATGTGTAGATTGCAACTCTTTTGAATTAAAATAGTTTTTATATTAAATATCAAACTAATTCCCTCTAATTAAAAGATGGACGTTCTTAACTGAGCGTCCATTTTTTGACAATAAACGTCAAATATTGAGATTAAAATAGTACGTTAAATAAATTTTTTAAAAAATCTATTGCCATATCGATAAAAATAGTATATAATATGGTTATAAGAAACGCCGTATTTATTATTATAGAAAGGAGATACTACCAATATCATGGTAGGTTGTTTAACACTATGGACGAAAAAACTAGAAGTTTTAATTTAAATGAAAATCCTGAAAAGGCTGTAAGAGAAAGTCTATTAAAAGTATATGATGCTCTTGTAGAAAAAGGTTATGACCCTATAAATCAGATTGTAGGCTATATTCTATCTGAAGACCCTACATATATTACTACTTACAACAACGCTAGAAGTATAGTAAGACATATCGATAGAGACCTACTACTTCAGTATGTGGTTAAATATTACTTAGAAAAATAATCAACGAATATTTATTGGCTAACTACAGAAAATATCTATAACAGTTGTTTAAACTGAAAATTTTCTGTAAAGGAGGCTATCGCCTTGAATAAGTTTGGTATGTTGACGGGTATGACTTTAGCTAGTATACTTGTCACAACGCCATCTATGAGCGTTTTGGCTTACGATATAACTCCACACGGTTACGGACAAGGTACTCTTGTAGACGCTAATAACGTCCCTACGGGAGCGATTATGTTCAATGAAACTTACTCCATGTACGATGCGTATGCTCTAACTCCTGTTAAAAAGCAGATAGTTCTAACGTTCGACCAAGGGTATGAAAACGGCTACACATCTAAAATATTGGATACCCTTAAAGAAAAAAATGTCAAAGCAATCTTTTTTTTGACGGGCGACTATGCTAAAACTGAAAAAGATTTAGTTAATCGTATGATTTCTGAGGGGCATTGCATAGGTAATCATGGAATGACACACGCAAAGTTACCTACACTCGATAAAGATGCTATTAAAGAAGAAATAGGCTCTTTGCATGAGTACGTTCTAAATGAGTATGGCTACAATATGCAGTACTTTAGACCTCCTTGTGGTGAGTTCTCGGAAGAAACTTTGGCAGTTACTCAAGAGTTAGGATATCAAACTATATTTTGGAGTTTCGCCTACGTCGATTGGAACGTGGATTCTCAACCAGACCCTACAACTTCAACCGAAAAGATGGTTTCATCTGCTCATGATGGTGCAATATACTTGTTACACTCTGTTTCTAAGACTAACGCAGACGTTCTAAGCAACGTTATTGACCAACTTCGTGCAGATGGTTATACTCTTTAACACGTTCAATACACTCCATAGATTTTGTATCTATGGAGTTTTTTGTATAGTATATTACAAAAAGTTTCTACATTATATACTATATTTTTTTTATATAGTGGACTTCTTTATGAAATGTGTACAAATTTTAAAAAAACTCTTGCTTTTTAACAAAATTTCATGTACTATATATATGCTGAACTTACACACTTTTGTGATATTCTAATACTTTTAGAAAGGATTTTTTCCAGTATGTTTGAATTTAAAGAACGCTATAACATTGATGATTTGGTAAATATTGTATCTATACTTAGAAGCGAAAACGGTTGTCCTTGGGACAAGGTTCAAACTCATGAAAGTATACGCAAGGACTTTATCGAGGAAGTTTATGAGGTAATAGAGGCTATCGACCTTAAAGATACTTCTCTACTTAAAGAAGAACTTGGAGATGTCCTTTTAAATACCGTGTTCCATGCACAGATTGAAACTGAAAATAATAACTTCAACTTTGATGACGTTTGCAACGATATCTGTCAAAAGATGATAGTTAGACACCCTCATGTGTTTGGTGACGTATCGGCTAATACTACTGACCAAGTTCTAAATAATTGGGATAAGATTAAAATGAATACTAAAGGGCAAACTACTTATACTGAAACTCTTGATAGTGTTGCTAAATCTTTACCTGCTTTAATGCGTGCCGAAAAGGTTGGTAAACGTGCCTCTAAGGCTAATATGGATTTCCAAAGTGTTCAAGATGCTTTACAGTCGGTTAAGGACGAAACTATCGAACTTCAACAGGCTATAGATAGCAACTCATCACAAGATGTGTATGAGGAGTTTGGAGATTTATTATTCTCTTGTGTGAACCTCGCTAGAAAACTGGGCATAGACTCCGAACGCTCTCTAGTAGATGCTACTAACAAGTTCATAGACAGATTTTCTAAAACAGAACAACTAATTAGGTCTAATGGGATTGAAGATATGAAATCCCTTGACATACATCAGCTTGATGCCTACTGGCAAAAGGCTAAAACTTTAAATTAAATATTTCAGGAGGAATTTAATATGACTAAGTCAGAATTAATTAAGAAGATTAAGGAAAATGGTGAATACAACAACATCAAAGACGCTGAAAAGGCTTTATCAACTGTACTTGAAACTATAAAGGAAACTCTTGCAACTGGAGAAAAGGTTCAACTAGTTGGTTTTGGTACTTTTGAAGTTCGTCAAAGAGCTGAAAAGAATGCAATCAATCCAAGAACAAAAGTTCCATACGTTCAACCTGCTAAGAAAGCTCCTGCATTCAAGGCTGGTAAGGGTCTAAAGGACGCTGTAAACAAGTAATTACAAGACGTTAATATATATAATTAGCTGATACTATATAGTTTAGTATCAGCTATTTGTATGCCCAAAATAAAATAAGAACGCTTGTAAGCGTTCTTATCATATATATTCAACTTTATAGATTACTTTTCTTTAGCTTTGCTCTTAGCACGTAGAGAGTTATCTAATATACGTTTTCTAATTCTAATGGACTTTGGAGTAACTTCAAGAAGTTCATCATCGGCAATAAACTCAAGACTATCTTCAAGTGATAACTTTCTAGGAGGTACAAGTCTAAGAGCGTCATCTGAGCCACTTGCACGAGTGTTAGTTAGATGTTTCTTCTTGCAAACGTTGACTACAAGGTCTTCTACCTTTGGAGATGCACCTACTATCATTCCTTCGTATACAGGAGTACCTGCTCCAATGAATAGCGAACCTCTCTCTTGAGCGTTATACAAGCCATAAGTTACAGCTTCACCAGTTTCAAAAGATACTAATGAACCAGTATTTCTTCTAGGAATATCGCCCTTATATGGTTCGTAGCCCTCGAATATGCTTGACATAATGCCTTCACCCTTAGTATCTGTTAAAAATTCGGATTTGTAACCGAACAATCCACGAGATGGAATTAAAAATTCAAGTCTAGTTCTGTTACCTTGAGGGTGCATATTAATCATTTCAGCCTTACGATTGCCCATCTTTTCCATTACAGAGCCAGTACAATCGTTAGGAACGTCAATAACAAGACGTTCAATAGGTTCACACTTAACGCCGTCTATCTCCTTGAATAGAACTCTTGGAGTGGATACAGATAGTTCATAACCCTCACGACGCATATTTTCAATTAGTATTGAAAGATGCATCTCACCACGACCACATACGGTAAAGGAGTCTGTATTTTCAGTTTCAGAAACTCTTAAAGATACATCTTTTAGAAGTTCATCGAAAAGACGTTTTCTAAGTTGTCTGGAAGTTACAAACTTACCTTCTCTACCAGCAAAAGGACTATCATTAACTGAGAAAGTCATTTCAACGGTAGGTTCGCTAACTTTAGTAAATTCAAGTGGTTGATAGTTATTAGTAGCACATATAGTATCACCGATAGTAATATTTTCAATACCACTAACCCAAACTATATCGCCTACTGTAGCAGATTCAACTGGAACTCTTTGTAGACCTTGTATCTGTAGTAGAGATACTATCTTAGAGTTATAAGGCTTTTTGCTCTCATGATAGTCGCCAACTGTAACCTGTTGATTTACTTTAATAGAACCTCTTTCAATTCTACCGATACCTATTCTACCAACATACTCATTGTAATCTATAGAGGATATTAACATTTGTAAGTCGCCGTTTTCGTCACCCTTAGGAGGTTCTATATAGTTTAGAATAGTTTCAAACAATGGAACTAAATCCTTACCTTCTTCATATTGACTTAAAGATGCAGTACCAGTTCTACCAGAACAGAATAGCAATGGACTTTCTAACTGTTCATCATTAGCATCTAAGTCTAGTAGAAGTTCAAGAACTTCGTCGCCAATTTCATCTAATCTAGCGTCAGGCTTATCTATTTTATTTACTACGATTATAATTTTCAAGCCCATTTCAAGAGCCTTAGAAAGAACAAATCTAGTTTGAGGCATAGGACCTTCAGCAGCATCTACTAGTAGTAAAGCACCATCAACCATAGATAGTACACGTTCTACTTCACCACCGAAGTCAGCGTGACCTGGGGTATCTATGATGTTTATTTTAGTATCCTTATACATAACAGAAGTATTTTTGGCAAGAATTGTAATACCTCTTTCACGTTCAAGGTCATTACTATCCATAACACGTTCAGCTACAGATTGATTTTCTCTAAAAGCACCACCTTGCTTTAGCATTTCGTCTACTAAAGTAGTTTTACCGTGGTCAACGTGGGCAATAATAGCGATATTTCTTAAATCTTCTCTAATCATAAAATAGACCTCCAAAAAAATTAAACTCTTTTGTTTGATACACATTAAAAAAGTCCTACAAAAAAACTTTGTAGAACTAAGAGTAAGTTTAAATGGGCGAGGGTGGATTCGAACCACCGAAGTCAGTGACAACAGATTTACAGTCTGCCCCCTTTGGCCACTCGGGAACTCGCCCATATAATATTAAGTTTTGAAGCTGGTGAACGGATTCGAACCCCTGACCTGCTGATTACAAATCAGCTGCTCTACCAACTGAGCTACACCAGCACACAATTAAGTGACTTAAATATTATATCATATTATTTTAAATTTGTCAAGAGAGAATATCAAAAAAATTGAACTTTTTTGAAGTTCCTCTAAAGCTGGTGAACGGATTTGAACCCCTGACCTGCTGATTACAAATCAGCTGCTCTACCAACTGAGCTACACCAGCAAAGTCGAGGCGACAGGACTTGAACCTGCGGCATCTTGGTCCCAAACCAAGCACTCTACCAAACTGAGTTACGCCTCGAAACATCGTGTATTTTTAAGTTTTTCTGTCTTATCTCCTTGCGACTATTATAGTATACTACATAATTTTAAATTTGTCAAGCGTTTTTTGAAAAAAATTTTAAAAAATTTCAATTTTTTTTTGAGATTTCTAAAAAAGCACAAAAATATGTGGATTGCTAACAAAAAGAAATCTCAAGAAATTTTAAAAAATATCTTGAGATTTCTTTAATATAACAATTAATCTTTATTTTCGTCAGTTTTAGTATCCTCAGTAGATTTTTCATCTTTTTCGATATTAACCTCTGGAACAACATCGTCATCGGTTGCGATAACATCGTTAATATCGGAACATATTTCAACATCATCGATATCTTCAACGTCTACATCATCGAAACAGTCGCAACAATCGTTTATATCGTCGCAATCGCAACAAGAACATTCTACATCTTTAGATTTTTTATCATTTTTTTTAGACTTTTTATCTTCTGCGTCAGCACATTTATTCATAGCATCTACGGCTACTATTGCTGCTAATACAGATACTGCTGCACATAAAATTCCCAATACTTCTTTCATAGGTTAAAACTCCTTTCGATTATCAACAATATATATTTTTTGCCAATATAACATTTGTTAAGTAGATTATATCACAACTTAGATAGAAATTCAATAGTTTTAAAATATTTTTTGTGTTATTTTTAACTAATATACATATAGAGAATACTCTAATATGAGTATTCCCTATATAACCGATACTATTCTTGTTCAGTTTTAACCACGTCTATTCCAAGGACATCAAGAGCCTCTTGGTCTACTGGTGATGGACATTGTGACATCAACTCTGTAGCGTTTTGAACCTTAGGGAACGCAATGACATCTCTAAGGCTATCACAACCACACATTAACATGGATAGTCTATCTAAACCAATACCTAAGCCACCATGTGGTGGAGCACCATACTTATAAGCCTCAACTAAGAAACCAAACTTTGCCTCTATTTCCTCATCGGTTAAACCTAAAGATTGGAACATTTTCTGTTGAAGTTCGTAGTCTGTAATACGCATAGAACCAGATGATAGCTCAATACCATTTAAAACCAAATCGTAAGCCTTGGCAAACACTTTTTCTGGAGCAGTATCTAAATATTGGATACATTCATCTAGTGGCATAGTAAATGGGTGATGCATTGCTACATACTGTTGAGTATCTTCATCATACTCAAAGAATGGAAATTCAGTAATCCAAAGGAAGTTCCATTTAGAGTTATCTATTATATCTAACTTTTTAGCGACAGTTAATCTTAAAGCACCAAGGGTTGGGAGTACAATCTTGTTCTTATCGGCTACTATTAGAATGACATCGCCTTGTTTAGCATCTAAACTATTTAAGATATTGTCTAGTTCACCATCTTTTAAGAACTTCTTAAAAGAACAGTTTGGAGTTTCATCTGCCCAACGAATGTATGCCAAGCCTTTTGCTCCGATGCCTTTAGCTTGTTCGGTGAGTTTGTCTATTTCTTTTCTAGTTAGAGTCTTTGCACTATCCTTGCATACGATTGCTCTTACTGAACCACCAACCTCAATAGCAGATTTAAATACTACAAAGTCGATATCCTTAACGATATCAGTAATATTTTGAATTTCCATATCGAAACGAGTATCGGGCTTGTCTGAGCCGTAGCGTTCCATAGCTTCAGTGTAAGTCAATCTAGGTAGGGGAGTAGGGATATCTATATTTAAAACCTTGTTAAATAGATAGTGTACAAATCCCTCAGTACTTTCTAAGATATCCTCAACGTCTACAAAGGACATTTCAAGGTCTATTTGAGTAAATTCTGGTTGTCTGTCTGCTCTAAGGTCTTCATCACGGAAACATCTTGCAAGTTGAATATACTTATCATATCCAGATATCATTAGAAGTTGCTTGTAAATTTGTGGTGATTGTGGTAAAGCATAGAACTTTCCATTATGCACTCTTGATGGTATTAAGTAATCTCTAGCACCCTCTGGAGTAGATTTCATCATCATAGGAGTTTCAATTTCTAAGAAGCCGTTAGCATAGTAGTACTCTCTAGCACATTGAGCAATCTTATGACGCATGATTATGTTTTTTTGTAGAGGTTCACGTCTTAAATCAAGATATCTGTACTTTAAACGTAGTTCCTCATTAGTTTTAGTATCGTTAGTTATTTCAAAAGGTGGAGTTTGTGCTTTAGCTAGAATTCTTAAATCTGTAACTAAGATTTCAATATCTCCATTTTTTATTTTTAAGTTCTTACTTGAACGCTCTTGAACTACTCCCTTAGCCATTAGAACGTATTCACTTTTACAAGTAGATGCCTTCTCTAATAGAGCCTTATCGGTAGCATCGTTGAAAGCTAATTGAATATTACCAGTTCTATCTCTAAGAACTATAAATATTAGATTACCTCCCATATCTCTAACACGTTGAACGAAACCTCCAACTACCACTTCTTTGCCGATTTCAAACTCATCGCCACAATAGTTGGTTCGTTTTAGACCTTTCATATTATCAGCCATAATATAAACCTCCGATTTTTTTAATTAATATTATCCATTTTGGACTTAATTCAAGATATATTATATCACTTAGTGGTTATTATTTCAACCGATTTAAAAATTTTTATGCTTGATATAATCTTCTTTAACTAACCATCTAATAGCCCTAGGAAACCTATCAGCATGGCTAATTATATAGAATGATATTAACATAAAGATTATTGAAAACACCAATAGTATTGACATCATGATATTTACAGTAGTAAGATTTTCTTTATCTCTAGCGTTAGTGCTATCTAATGAGATGTAGATATTTCCATTGATATCAGAAAGTATATCTACACCTGTACCACTACTTTCAAAATCTTCAACGGATTTATCAAAGTAGATATTAAACTCCACCCCACTAGATACGGCACTTTCAAACTGTGAAAATTTTTTTATAAGTTCCTCATATGAATATATTATTATATCTTTAGGATATCCATTAGTTGATAGTAGGATACTATTGTTACCATCTTCATCGATAAATGGTTTATAATCGGTTATTTGTGTAGTGATATAGTTTAAATCCTCTAGTTTTATGGGTTTATACGATATGTTTATAATTAGCATCAAGGCGATTGCAAATATTGGCACTATTGAAAATCCAAATATAAACTCCTCTGGATTATAAACATTATCATTAAAGAGCTTTTCTTTTACTTGATTAAAATTTTTATTGTTTCTAGTTTTAGAGTTTACTAATCTAAGGAAATCTTTACTATCTGCCATGCTATCCACTAAGATTTTTTTCTTTCCAACATAGATAATAGTATCACTAGTACCATATTTTATTCCAGTGATTTCGTTATACTTGTAGATACGTTTCACACCAAAAAAGTTCTTATATGTAAATTGATTAGGTTCATAATATATTCTGCAATTTATGAAGGCAATTATTAGTATTAAACCTAATAGAACAAATATTCCAAAGCCTATTGCTATCCCATAGGATTTCTGTACTATTGATATAATTACAAATATTGAGAATACTATAACACATACTATACCTATCAACAAAGCTATTGGCGATATGAATACTTCTCCATTTTTGCTAATAGATTTCTTTTTCTTATGTTTTGACATTATATACCTCTTTGATTACAAATCTTTTTTTAGTTTTTTTATAGTAAGAGTTAGTCCTATAGTAGAGAATATCAATAGTACTATTTCGGTTACTAGATATCCACAATAAGAACCGATTAAAACTGCTATTGAATTAAATATAGTATGTAAAAGTATCGCTAGTAGATAGAACCAGTACTTTTTAGATTTTACTCCATAGAATACTAGAATAGTATTCATAACATGAAACATAACAGAACTACATCTTTCTATTAAACTATAAACGTAATCTATGGCTTGTACAGATGTATATTGTTGCAAGTATTGTGCATATTGACTTTCTTTAATACCACTAGATATCATTATATCATGAAAGTTACCAGCATTAATCATAAAGTAGACTATCAAGTTAGAAAATTGAGTTAAACCTACTAACAGAACTACTTCACATAGTGCGTGACCAAATCCAAAAGATAGGCTATCTTTAAAGGTTAGGGCATCTTTTTTAGATACTATCTTAGCACCGATTAGTCTAGCAGTTTCCTCAAAAAGTCCAGCAGATAAGCCTCCTATTAAGATAGTTCCCAATATGGAACTATAAAAAGTGGTGAACTCCTTAGATACGTTAGATAGTATATTTAACAAAGGTATTCTTAATACAATCTGGGATATAAAAAATGCTAGAACTCCTATAAAGAACGGTGTAACGTTCCATTTTTTACGCACTAACATTATAATGGATACTATCAGTGGTACTAAAGTAGTAATGATTACGCATATTAAACACGCAATCATTACAGAAATATTAATAGTTTCCATGTATATTAATCCTCATCGGATAACATATTAGCCATATACATAGATGAAAACTTCTCATAGAAAGAATCATCAAGAGTGATAGGAAATTCCTCACCAGTAGTCATGAACTTTAACTTAGCAGAATTACTTTGTATTTCGTTATCACCAATAACTAAGACAAACTTAGCATTTAACTTATTGGCGTACTTCATTTGAGCCTTAATACCTCTATCCATGATATCATACTCAACTAGAAAACCTTCTGTTCTTAGATTACTTGCAAGTTCTACAGCCTTGTCCTTAGCAGTATCGCCCATAGGAGCAATATACAATTCGCAATTTGGATTTTCCATAAATTCGCAATCTTGATTTTCCATAGTTAAGATTAATCTTTCTAAACCCATTCCAAAGCCTAGAGCTGGAACGTGTTTACCACTTAACTGTTCAATAAGACCATCATAACGACCACCACCACAAATGGTGCCTTGAGAACCTATATCCGTAGTAACGAACTCAAAGACGGTCTTAGTGTAGTAATCAAGACCACGAACTATTCTAGGATTTACAGAGTATTCTATACCCATATTAGTTAGTATGCTCTTTAGCTTTTCAAAGTGATTGCTACAATCTTCGCAAAGATAGTCTAAGATTACTGGAGCATCTTTGCCTATATCGGAACATATTGGACTTTTACAGTCTAAAATTCTCATAGGGTTTCTGTCTAAACGTGATTTACAAGTATCGCAAAGGCACTCCGACTTAGTAGAAAAGAACTCTTTTAATGCCTTGTGATAGTTTGCTCTACAAGTTGGACAACCTATGGAGTTTATATTTAATACTATATTTTTTAATCCTACTCTATCGATTATGGACTTTGCTAGTGAAATAACTTCTGCATCGGCATATGGCGATTGACTTCCTGCCATTTCAACACCAAATTGGTGGAACTCTCTTAATCTACCAGCTTGAGGGCGTTCGTGTCTAAAACATGATAGCACATAGAATACTTTTTGTGGTAGGGCATCATTAAGTAGACCGTTTTGCACCATAGCACGAATAGTTCCAGAAGTACCCTCTGGACGAAGTGTGAACTTACTTTCTTTAGCAATAACAGAGTACATTTCTTTTTGAACTACATCGGTAGTATCACCAACAGAGCGTTCAAAAAGTTCAGTACTTTCAAAAGTAGGAACTCTAATTTCTTTAAAGCCGAAAGTTGTAGCAGTATCTTTAACTATAGTTTCGACAGTGTTCCACTTATTAATATTTTGAGGAACTATATCCTCAGTACCCAAGGGTCTTTTAATTGAAAGAGCCATAATATAAAAACCTCCTAAAAACTATAATCTTGGTCGGTGTAGTCGAACTCATCATCGTCATCGTCATTATCTATGGGAGTAAAGTAAGGACAATGACCATCTAAACGCATTTCATCTCTATGACCTTCTAAGTTATCGCCATTAGGATTTTCCTCATAGTTAGCACAATGTATGCAAATTATCTCTTGGAGTTCTTTTAAGCGTTCGTCGTACTCATAACGAGAGAGTAGTTCAACATCATCTTCCGAGAAAGATTTTATTAATGATATATTAATATATCTAGTAGATATATCATCTTCAACAAAGTAAGGATATACACAATTTTCAGTACTAAGTTCATTAAGTGGAATAAAACTGTAAAAATTTTCATTAACGTAGTCCAAAAATTCTTCTATAGAGTTCATACCATCGGGATACATAAATGGCACATCATCTAGCACTAATATTTTCATAGTTACAAAATCACCTCACACATATAACACAAATACGGAACGCCTTGACATACTAGAGGTGTTCCGTACAAACTAAAATACAGATGCTTGAAACATCATACCAAACCGTTAAGTAAGGTTTGGAGTACCAACCTTACGCCAATCCAAGTCACCTCTATCTAAAGCTAAGATAAGAGCTTCAGCAGTAGCTATATTAGTAGCAACAGGTATGTTATGGACATCACAAAGACGTAATAGGTTCATATCGTTAGGTTCAGATGCCTTAGGATTAATAGGGTCTCTAAAGAATAGAAGTAAATCTATTTCGTTGCAAGATATACGGGAACATATCTGTTCGCCACCACCTTGCTTACCACTAAGATATCTTTTAATGGATAGACCAGTAGCCTCACTAACAATCTTACCAGTAGTGCCAGTGGCACATAGGTTGTACCTAGATAGTACTCCACAATATGCAGTACAAAATTGAGCCATAAGTTCTTTTTTAGCATCATGAGCTATAAGAGCAATATTCATAATAAAAATTCCTTTCTATAATGTGAACCACTCTAGCATATAAATACTAGAGTTTTTTGTTTCATAGTTCAAAGCTAATTTTTTTAGTCTTATATGAACTCCACAAGCTTAAAATTCGGTAGTTCCTACCGTATGTTTAGGTTATATTGCAACCTTATATAATCTATTGATAGTACATTATAACGACCAGTAATTTAATATTATATAAAACAGATATGAATAGGTATCCATCTATTTAATAGTTAAAGGAACTTCTTCACCTTGAATACGTTTTGCAATAGCCTCAAGAGCCATTAAGCTAGGACTTCCACTTGGAATAGGTTGACCAGTTCCAGTAGATGCTACTATTTGAAAATCTTCTGGTATTACACCAATTAGTTGAACTCCAATAGTATCTATAATTTCGTCCAAGTCACGTATAAATGAATATCCTATAGCATTTTTAGAAACTTTATTTATGATTAACCTTTGACGTTTATTTCCTCTAGTGTAGAAAGCATCGGACATCATACGAGCATCACGGACGCATATAGGGTCGGGAGTGGTAACTACTAATATTAAGTTACTTTCAGCGACTATATCAAACACATGGGAGTTAATACCTGCACCAGTATCTATGATGATATAGTCATAGTACTTTTTAATCTCTTGACATATTTGAGTAATCTGTTCAGCCGTAACCGTGTAGAACGGGTCTTTTGGAGCACATAGCAAATATAGATTACTCGCTAAAGATGTTTGTCTTATAGCAGTATGTATATCACATTCGCCGTCTAGTACACTAGAAACATCATATTGAACGTCTTTCATACCGAATATAATATCCATACATCTAAGACCGAAATCCAGTTCAATGATAAGAGTTCTGTTGCCTTGCTTAGCAAGAGCATATCCTAAACCTGAACATATGGAAGACTTTCCAGTACCACCTTTACCAGATGTAACTGCAATTACTTTAGGCATACAAAAACATACTCCTTTCTAAAAATATGAGTTGGTTATTAAACATTAATTATATATATGTTAATATCACTTCAGTATTATTGTAACACAATGTTATTAGTAAAGTCAAGTTTTTGTAGGAAAATCGGAAATTTGCAATTAGTCTTAATAAAATATTTATGCAATATCACTAGAAATATACTATTAATTAATATTATAAAGAAATATTAATCTATACCATAATATTTATCATAAACGTCTAAGATTTTTCTAACCATGTACTTAGAGTATTCTCCACCTTCCACGATACCAGCAAAGGCAACTTGTGGATTATCGGCAGGAGCATAACCTATAAAAGAACTATCTGTACCTCTAGCAGATTGCGGAGTACCAGTCTTGATAGCTACATCGTAACCTAAACCATTTAATGAGTATTCTCCATTTGGAGTGTTTTGACTGGCTTTAATCATACCGTTTTCAATGAAGTCATAAACGTAGTCGTAGTTTAAGTCTATTTTAGATGCTACTGTAGGTTCGGTTTTAGATATACACTTATTCATAGAGTAGTCCCAAATGCTATCTACAAGATATGGTTTGTATCTAACGCCCTCATTTGCGATAGTCATAGCAGTTACTGCCATCTGTAAAGGAGTTACTGCAATCTCCGATTGACCTATTCCAGCTTGTAAAAGTTGTCCAGATGTCCAAAGCATACCTAAGTTTTCAAAGGTTTCGGGGTTTGCAAGATATCCTTGAGTATCACCACTTTCTAAACCTAAGTTAGTTCCTAAGCCGTATAAGTTCGCATACTTACTAAGAGTATCTGCACCTAACAACTGCACTAGATTATAAAAGTATATGTTACAAGATACTTGTATCGCTCTAGTAACGGATATGTTCTCATGAAATCCAGTACAATGGACAGTCAATCCATGATAGTAGTAGTTACGTCCGCAGTAGAATGTACTGTATCCCGTTACTTTGCCTTCGTTTAGACCTGCCGTAGCCGTTACGGTCTTAAAACATGAACCTGGTCGATATAAACCATCAGTAGCTCTGTCTAGTAGTGGCAAAGATTTATCTTCCATTAACTCTCTGTAGTTAGTGTCATACTCATCAAGAGTGTACGTCGGAGCAGTCGCCAGAGCCAATACTGCACCAGTTTTGGCATCTAGTACGGCAAGAGCCCCTGCATTAGCACTAGAATACTTTCCATCATGAGCACTATCAAGATATACTAAAAAGTCTTCAAGAACTCCTTGTATTTCTTTTTGGAACTCACTATCTATAGTCAATTTGACGGTGTTTCCAGAGGTGGCCTCTTGTGAAACTTCGGAAGATACTACTAAATCGTTAAGTAGAGTAACCTTTCTAGTACCCTCTTTACCTTTAAGAACGTCTTCCATACCACTTTCTATACCAGTCTTTCCGACAGTTTCAGTTAAATCGTAGCCTAACTCTTTGTAGTGGTTGGCTTCTTCGGCGTATATAGGTCCTACAAAGCCTATCTCATGAGGTAGAACGTCTACTTGTGAGTACTCTCTAATAGCCTCCTCGATTATATCCACGCCCTTTAGTTTTAAAGAGAGTTCTTTAATATTAGTTACAGCTTGTCTGTCGACATCTTGAAAGAGAGTAAATCTATTTTTCATAGAAAAACCTCTAAGTTCCATTTCATATCTAATACCTGCGATGGTTCTCTGTTGGGTTGGAGTGTAATCTGTAGATATTTCATAGTCTTTAATTAACTTGTACATACAGTCTTCAGCAGAGGCATATACATTTACACCCAACTTACTTCTTAAACTTTTCAATTCGGTTTCCGATTGAGTAGTGAACTCGTAAGGTTGAGTCATGGTTATAGGCAGAGTATCCTCCCAAGTGGAATTGTATTCGTTAGCAAGTTCAACGGTTTGTATTAGAATGTTATTTCCTTCTTTTAAGTTAGATGGAAACATTGACTTATCTACAATGACATCAAAGCCCAACTTATTAGATACTATATTCTTACCATTAACGTCTACTATTTCGCCTCTAAAGGCAGTAATAGGTTGTTCTACAGTTTGATAGTTGTCATAAGTTTCTAAATACTCTTGACTATCTACTACTTGTATTCGCATAAGTTTTATTCCTGCAAACACCAAAGATGCTAATACTAACAAGATTGTTATTGTAAGTCTAATACCATTGGATATCTTTTTAAAGTTCATTAAGTAAGTATCATTCCTTTCACAAATTTGACTACTTTGCCACTAATTTAGTTCTAATGCACTTTATCAACGGATATATAAATAGTATACATAATACCGTCATAATACAAGATGGCAATGTATTGTTATAGAAAACTATCTTAGATACGTTAGAATACCACAACTTGTAATAGAAAAAATAGTCTAAAAATCCTTGAACCAACGTGGCTAGACTAACGAATATCACACCGTTTATAAACATAGGTTTAAGATAGTTCTTAAATAAAAGTGTAGTAACTACACAAAATATTAACAATAGAACTCCATTAAAACCGAATAATCTATGGTAGGCTATATCTAAGAGTATTCCACATAGACCACCCACTAATGCAGATTTTAATTCATCTTCAAAGAATATGGCTAAAGTTATGGCTATAGGTATAAATAGTATGGGTTTTGAATAAAATCCGCTACAAGCAATGATAAAAGATAATACTATCAAAATAGATACTATTATAAACTGTAATATCATAAGAAGTCTATCTTTTTCGGCTTTTGCAGAGTATATTGGCTTAAACTTTATATTGTTATACTTTTTAAATTTAAACCTCATGAGTTGCCACCTACTCCTTGTCCATCAAAGTTAGTTATTACTATAACAGAGGTCAACTTATCGATATTTACAAAAGGTTCTACTATAGCATAAGCTGAAAGACCAGTATCTTCAACACCTACTTCCTTGACTTTGCCTATTAGATATCCTTTTGGAAAAGTTCCACTGTTACCCGAACACGCTACTATATCGCCTACAGATACTTTATTATCCTTATCAAGATACATCATCTTAGTAAGATTTTTAACGCTTTCAGGAGCAGTACCTTGAACTATACCAACATCGGTAGAGTTTACAGACATAGCACCTATTGAGATATCTGGAGAAAGTACTGTAGTTACTATTGAATAACTTTCAGCGATTTCAGAAATCATACCCACTAACCCACTGCCTGTAACTACTGGGTCGTATAGAGCTATGCCATCTTCTAAGCCCTTATCTATGGTGAATGTGCAGTATGGGTCGGTAGATGACTTTGCTATTATATTACATGGTGCAGATAGTTCATAAGTAGGATTATCCTCTTTTATACCAACGAACTTTTTTAATTCTTCCAACTCTTTTTTAGCATTTTGATAATCGGCTAACTGTTCATTAAGGTCATATACTTCTTGTTTAAGTTTTTGATTTTCGTTGTAGTATTCTTTAGAGTTCAAAATTGCATCTACATTATGGGAAATACTATCGGAAATAGATGAAGTAACGTTTAATACTGGTTCAAAAAGAGTGTACACTCCTTGGGATACCAAAAACGCTCTACCCTCATTAGTTAGAGTATATACGCCCATTCCAACTAGTAGAACTATTATACATAGTATAACCTTAAACTTAATGCTATGGAAAAATTCCTTCAAAAACGAGTCACCTCTATTCAAAAAAGTTATAGTATCCAAGATATTAAATATATCTAGGTTCTTCGCTAACGGCGTATCGGTACTTGTTAGGATTTTCCATAACCTTGCCGATACCCTTAACTACACAATCCATAGGATACTCTGCTCTAAATACAGGAATACCAGTTTCACGATTGATTAAACTATCGATACCCCTTAAAACAGCACCACCACCAGTAATTCTAATACCTTCTTCTATTATATCTGCACTTAGTTCAGGGGGAACTTTTTCTAAAGTATTCTTAATAGCCTCTATTACCTTAGAAAGAGGTTCAGAAAGAGCATCTCTAATTTCAGCAGAAGTAACGGTAATATTTTCAGGTAGACCGTTTATTGAGTTTCTACCACTAATTTCAGCTTCTTCTTCTCTGTCTAGAGGGTATGCCGAACCTATAGCTTTTTTTAATTCTTCGGCAGTGCGTTCGCCAATAAGCAGATTGTACTTTCTTTTTATAAAACTTATTATAGCGTTGTCCATCTCATCGCCACCGACTCTAATGGATTTAGATACTACTACACTTCCCATAGATACTAATGCTACTTCAGTAGTACCACCACCTATATCTACAATCATGTTACCCATAGCCTCGGTTATAGGTAGACCTGCACCTATACTAGCGGCCATAGGTTGTTCAATTAGAGTTACTTTTTTAGCACCCGCATACTCAGTAGATTCTCTAACTGCTTTACGTTCTACGGGAGTTATCTCAGATGGAATAGATATCCAAACTCTAGCCTTAGTAAATAGCGAACCTTTTAAAGCCCTACTGATAAACTCTCTTAACATTACTGCTGCTATATCGAAGTCGGCGATTACACCGTGTTCTATAGGTTTAACTGCTACTATAGAACCAGGGGTTCTACCTATTACATCTTTAGCTTCTTGACCAACGTAACTTGCTCTTTCGGTATAAGTGTTTACTGCAACTACAGATGGTTCTCTTATAATTATACCTTTATTTTTAACATAGACTAAAGTATTAGATGTACCTAAATCTATACCTATATCTCTATACATTAAGAATCCCCTTTCAAGATAAAAATTTTAACCATCTAAATTTTTTGAAATAAACGGATATACTATAATAGCCATTATTAACATAACTATATGAGCTACTCCGATATTCAAAGTTAAGCCAAAGGTTAATTTAATAGCTATTAAATCTAACACTAGAGGTTCACCGTTAGATATTCCTAACTGTATACAAGTCCCTAGCCAACTACTAGGACCGACAAACTTTATTATTACTGAACCTATTGCTAATGCGGATACTATTAATACTCCAAAAACAAATCCTTTTTTAGTAAACTTCATTCTAACGTAATCTTTCCTTTCCAAGTTATAGTTATATAATTCCTCTGACGTATAGACCTTTTGTAGAACCCATTTTGCATCTATTTTTAAAATCTTTAATTACGTTAGCAACTTCGTTAGAAGTTTCGTTCACAAAAGATAACACATAGTAATCTATATTATTTATGCTGTCCAATCTATCTGCAATAGACATAACTTCGGCATTGAATATCTCAGAATATCCATCGGTGCAGTATACTGGAAACGTTCTATTAGTTCTATCGGAAATACTATGATGGCACTCTTTACAACCGACCTCATTTTTTATAGGACAGTTTCTAACCAGCATAAGAGGTAAACGTCCATAAGCCTCCAAGCCTATTGGAATGTTCTTGTTAAGGGCATCTATTTGGGATAGCTTTAGTTCAAAAGATACTATAGTATCCATACAGTTAAGACGTTTTAAGGTATCTATTGCAAGACTATTAACCATATTTAAGCCAAAATCTCCATGCAATTTGTAGCCTAGCCTATTACCGATATTTATATACGCTAAATTGTTACACATTAGATGTCTTATGCCTATTGAAAATATTTGTGAAAGTTTTTCTATAGTTTCAAACTCATTTTGAATAAATCTAGGAGGTTGTACAACAATCTTACTTATAATGTTAGATGGTATGTCTTTTTGTGATATAATACTATCTAAAGGAAGTATTATATAGTTGATATCTTGCAGATTAATGTTACTCAATTGATTAAAATTTCTTACTCTAAGTCTAATATCCAAGTTTTTAGAGGTTTGTAATCTATTTGGAAGTTGTAACTTAAAGTTATTATTAACTTTCAATATAGGTTCATTCCTATGAACTCTGTCGGCATTAATGTTAGATATCAATTGGCGACGCATTTCGTTTAATGCCGATGCTGACAGTGTTAAGGTCTTATTTGGTTCAAAAGATAATCCGTTGAAGTTGTAGATAGTTCCACCTAACTTAGATATCTGTTTTTCAGCCATGGAGTAATCCAAAGGTTTATTTATAGCCTTAACTGGAACTTCTCCATATACTGAATAGGAACACATCTCATCTGTAGCGATTAGAGTAGTAGGTTTATCTTCCTCAATAGATAGCGAAAAGTTAAGGTTAGAAACTTTTCTAACTTTTCTGTAAGTTTCTCTAATCTTTGGTAGAACGTCTTCCGCAGATATAACATCTTCTTTGGAACGCACTCCGAACATATTAGTTCTTGAGCCAGTATAGTAGCCATCTGTAAAACCACCCCTTGAGAATACCGATTTTAAAGTATCTATATCAAAAGGAAGTCCATCTAAGGCGTTTTTTAATGTCGATACTGCACACGCTGAATATTCTGGGCGTTTCATTCTACCTTCAATCTTTAAAGATGTTATTCCCATGTCGATAAAATCTTGAACGTGTTGTATTAGTGACATATCTTTTAAAGATAACGCATGATTATCTTTGTTGTCACAAGCTGAAAAAGGCAATCTGCAAGGTTGACCACACAATCCACGGTTGGCACTTCTTGAACCTATCATAGCAGACATATAACACTGTCCTGATACCGACATACACAAAGCACCATGTATAAAAATTTCGGTATCTATGCCTAAACTGGATATCTCTTGAATAGTTTTCTTATCTAGTTCCCTAGATAGTACTACTCTTTTAAAACCCAAATCACGCATTAATAAAGCACCGTTCACGCTATGTATAGTCATTTGAGTGGACGCATGAAGTTCCATATTAGGGGATACTTCTTTAATGATATCTAAAGCACCTAAATCTTGAACTATAAGGGCATCGACTTTAGCATCTGTTAAAGATTTTATATACTCGGCAAACTCATTAAGTTGAGTATCAAAGAGTATGGTATTTACTGCAACGTGCAACTTAGCACCGTACATATGACACTTTTCAGCCGATTGTTTAATTTCATCAATGGAAAAGTTTGTGGCATTTTGACGTGCTGAAAAACATTTTCCACCAATATATACTTCATCTGCACCACAATCTAAGACAGCCTGTAGAGTTTCAGGACTTCCAGCGGGTGCTAATATTTTTGGTTTAATCATAATAAAATCTCACTATCTACTTTTTAGAATTTTTATTGTTATTATTAGTATAATATTCTGGAATAACTCCACCCAACTCTTTAAACCTTTGAGAGTCCTCTAGTTGAGTAATTTTAGCATTTAATCTTTTAATTTCTCTGAACGCTGTATCACGTTGGTCTTTAATCTTATCCACCTCAGCACAAGACTGTTGCAATTTAGATAGTTCTTTGTCTAAGTGTTTTAAATCATCTAATAGGGATAGTGCTACCATAACCGATGCGTTATAAGCTGAAACATTATTAGTTTCCACAATACTATTTATTTTTTTTTCTAAAGCTCTACCTAGATTGTATACATAAGTTGCATCTTCTTTAGTTTGAAGTGCATATTCTTTTCCACATATAACCACTTTTAATCTGTTCATTAATAAAACCTACCTTTCATTAATTTGCACTTTATATTATATCATTTTAATTAATTAATGTAAATACCTACTTATCCAAAAAAATGACGGCTTTTGAATTTTTTAATACTAAAATATTACCATATTACTTTTAAACTTTAAAGGATTATCTATAATGATAGTCAAAAACCAATTTTGTGCAGATTGCACTAATTTTTAATTTAAAATTCGTTAATGTTTTTATATAATTTACTTGACAAATTCTTAATTAGTGATATAATATTATTTAAAAGGTGGTGAGAGTTTTGAAACGTAGCGTATATAGTCTAGTACTTAGCGATGATGTCATTGAGGCTATAGATAATATGGCATATTCATTAAATACTAGCCGTTCAAATTTGATTAATCAAATATTAGCAGAAAAGGTTAGTCTAATCACACCTGAAAAACGTATGGATAGCATCTTTAATGAGATAAAAAAACTTATGTTTGAAGAATGTTATCAAATACAAAAAAGGCAATCCGATAGCCTTATGTATATTAGAAGTTCTATAAAGTATAAATATCGTCCTACCGTAAGGTATTCGGTTGAACTTTTTAGAAACTCTAATGATGGCATTGGACAACTTAAAGTAACTTTTAGAACTCAAAATCAAATGTTACTTGAACTTATAGATAGTTTCTTTAATGTGTGGGCTAGGTTGGAAAGTACTTATTCTAATAACAAGATATCTTATCTTATTGAAGTGGGTAAGTTTACTAGAGTGTTTAACTCTACATCAAGTGATGTAGGAATGGCTATAAGTGAATATATTCACACTTTTGATACTGCCTTGAAACATTACTTTAAAAATCCAAACGATTTAACTGCCATTAAAAACATCTATGAGAAATATTTATCAAAAGGAATAGTAATCTGGTAAAAGAAAGGAAGTAGGACTTATGAACGTTAATAAATTTACTGAAAAATCTTTAGAGGCTGTACAGACTGCTCAATCTATAGCTATTCAGCATAGTTCTATGAATATCGAACAAGAACATATACTTTTGGCGTTGACTCAACAAGAAGATGGCTTAATACCTCAACTATTACAAAAGTTGAACGTAAACGTTAAAAGTTTTCTAAGTGAACTAAACAAGATTGTTGACGGTCTACCTGCCGTAAGTGGCAGTGGTCACGAGGCTGGAAAGGTATATATTACTCAACAAGTAGAAAATACTTTCTTAGAGGCTGAAAATCAAGCTAAAAATATGGAAGATAGTTTTGTATCTGTAGAACATATCTTTTTGGCTCTATTGGAAATGCCTAATAGTAACGTAAATAGAATTTTTAAAGAGTTTAATATAGATAAAATGAAGTTCTTAACCGTGTTGAAATCGGTTAGGGGTAATAGAACTGTAGATAATCAAAATCCAGAAGAAACCTATGACGTTCTTAAAAAGTACGGTCAAGAGTTGGTTGAACTTGCTCAAAATAACAAGTTAGACCCAGTTATTGGCAGAGATAACGAAATTAGAAACGTTATTAGAATACTATCAAGAAAGACTAAGAACAATCCAGTATTAATTGGTGAACCTGGTGTTGGTAAGACTGCTATCGCTGAGGGTTTGGCTTTGCGTATCGTAAAAGGCGATGTCCCTGCTACTCTTAAAGATAGAAAAGTATTCTCTTTGGATATGGGTGCTTTAATTGCTGGTGCTAAGTATCGTGGTGAGTTTGAGGAACGTTTTAAAGCTGTACTTCAAGAGGTTAAAAAATCGGAAGGTAAGATTATCCTATTTATAGATGAGTTACACACTATAGTAGGTGCAGGTAAATCCGAGGGTGCTATGGACGCTGGTAACCTATTAAAACCTATGTTAGCTAGAGGTGAAATCCATTGCATAGGTGCGACTACTCTAAATGAATACAGACAGTACATCGAAAAAGACCAAGCACTTGAAAGACGTTTCCAACCTGTATACGTCGCAGAACCTACCGTTGAAGATACTATATCTATATTGAGAGGTATTGAGGAACGTTATGAACTTTTCCATGGCGTTCAAATAACTGATAACGCTATTATTGCTGCTGCAACACTATCTAATAGGTATATCACCGATAGATTTCTTCCAGATAAGGCTATAGACCTTGTAGATGAGGCTTGTGCTATGATTAAAACTGAAATAGACTCTATGCCTACTGAAATAGATGAGATATCCCGTAAGATTATGCAACTTGAAATAGAAGAAACTGCTCTTAAAAAGGAAGATGATAAGATTTCTCAAGAACGTCTAAAAGATGTACAATCTAACATTGCTAAGTACAGAGAACAGTTCCAAGAGATGAAAGCTAAATGGGAAAATGAAAAACATTCTATTGATAAGTTAAACGAACTTAAAGAACAACGTAATAAATTAACTCATGAAATGGAAAAGGCTCAACGTGATGGTGACTATAATAGGGCATCTGAGATTATGTATAGTCAAATGCCTCAACTAGAAAAACAGATAACTGAATGTCAAAACGTGGTAGGACAAGCACATACTAACGGTTCTTTACTAAGAATGAAAGTTACTGAAGAAGAAATTTCTAAGATTGTCGCTCGTTGGACTGGTATTCCAGTAACTAAACTTATGGAGGGTGAACGTGAAAAACTTCTACACATGGAAGATATTCTACACAAGAGAGTTATAGGTCAAGATGAAGCCGTTACCAAAGTTACAGAAGCTATACTTCGTTCAAGAGCAGGTATACAAAATCCAAACCAACCTATAGGTTCGTTCTTGTTCTTAGGTCCTACTGGTGTAGGTAAAACTGAATTGGCTAAGGCTTTGGCTCAGTGCCTATTCGATGATGAAAAGAATATCGTTCGTATAGATATGTCCGAATATATGGAAAAGTATTCTGTAAGCCGTCTAATAGGAGCTCCTCCAGGATACGTTGGCTATGAGGAGGGTGGTCAATTAACTGAGGCAGTACGTCGTAGACCTTACTCTGTAGTCCTATTTGATGAGATTGAAAAGGCTCACCCTGATGTCTTTAACATACTATTACAAGTTCTTGATGATGGTAGAATTACTGACTCTCAAGGTAGAACCGTAGACTTTAAAAATACTATAATAATACTAACATCTAACTTAGGTTCTCACTATATACTAGATGGTATTAAAAATGGTGAAATTACTCAAGAGGCTAGAGATAAAGTCGATGCTTTACTAAAGCAATCCTTTAGACCAGAGTTCTTAAACCGTCTTGATGAGATAGTTTACTATAAACCTCTACAGAAAGACCAAGTTTTAAGTATTATCAATCTAATGTTAGAAGATACTCAAAAACGTCTAAACGACAAACAGATTACTATTGACGTTTCCGATAAGGCTAAAGAGTATATTATCGATAACGCTTTTGAACCATCGTTTGGTGCTAGACCTCTAAAAAGATATATTCAACGTAAGGTTGAAACCCTTGTTGCTAAAGAGATTATCTCTAAAGATATAGCACCACACACTACTATATACATCGATGTAGTTAATGATGATTTGGCTATTACGAATACTCAAAGCAACGTAAACCTCAATAAAGATTAATGTATAGATAGTAAATCGGAATGGGTTTAATAACTCATTCCGATTTTTTTATTCCGATATTACTTCACTTTGAATATTTTTTTCCTTAAATATATTCTTAAAGATAAACCTAACTACTGGACCAGCATAGAACAGTTGCCAACATAATGCCATTGGAAAGTTATATACTGTAGTTTTTATCCAAGTAGAAAGAATTTCTGAACTTCTATTGAATAGCAGTGTAGCAACTAAACTCATTAATGGACACATCAATATGACTGTTACACAAGATATCATTATTGTAATAAAGAAAGGGTTATCCTTTTGTGGATTTATTATATCGAAAGTAACCTTTTTGGATATTTTCCCTACAAAAGCCATCTCTAAGATGAATGCTATTGGACACATTATAGGTAGTTCAGAAAGTGCCATCACGAATACTTTATTGGAAAGTCCTCCTAAACTTAATGATATGTTATAGCATACCATTGCATAAACCATGAATATTACCATAATAATCCCGAATATTACCTCTTGAAATTTGTTTTTTGGCATAAAAAAATCCTCCTATTGATAAACTTAATCACGTTGTTATGTGTTGTTCGTTATCATTCAGGAAGAATGTGCGTTTCCAATAGAACCATATTCAACTAATTAAATATTATATCATATATTTTTTTTAAAGTCAAGAATTTTAATTACAAAAGTTTTCTTTGAATAGATGTTCTAAATGGAGTGAATGAGGCTTGATTGATTAAAGAAATCCTATAACTACTTTATATCGTTATATGATGAAATTCCAATATTGCCATGTTAAAAAAATGTTGACAAATTCACACCACTATGATATAATTAATTTGTAATATATGAACAGATTGACAGTCTAACTGTATATTGATTATATATATAATACTAAAGTTTAAAGGGAGTTGTTATCATAAATGTCGAATAGGCTTTTCCAAAATATGATTCACCAAATGCGTGATGTTATAGATGCTACTATTGGTGTTATAGATGAACAATCTACTATTATTGCCTGTAGTGACCTTACTAAGATTGGTTCTACTTCGGAATATGTATCTATAGATTTAAATGAGCCACACGAAACCTTCGTTAGAGATGGTTTTACTTATAGAGCATTTGGTACTCATCAAAAACCAGAGTTCGCTGTCTTTGTACAAGGTACTGATGAAAATGCTTCTCGTTATGCTAACCTTTTAGCTATTACTCTTTCTAACATTAAAACTTATTATGATGAAAAGTACGATAGAAATAATTTTATAAAAAATGTAGTGTTGGATAATATCCTTCCAGGTGATATAGTTATTAAGGCTAGAGAACTTCATTTTAATGCTGAAGTTTCTAGAGTAGCTTTTCTAATTAGAATAGTATCTGCTAATGATATTTCTGCTTATGATGTTATTCAAAATCTATTCCCAGATAAAAGCAAGGATTTCGTCTTTAATATAACCGAAACCGATATAGTTCTAGTTAAAGAGGTTAAAAGTTCTGTAGAGTCTAAAGACTTAGAAAAGTTGGCTCGTTCTATTGCAGATACTTTAAGTTCTGAGTTCTATACTAGAGTAAACGTTGGCATTGGTACTATAGTTACTGGTGTTAAAGAGTTAGCTCGTTCTTTTAAAGAGGCTCAAACTGCTTTAGAAGTAGGCAAGGTTTTCGATACCGATAAGGTTATAGTTAACTATGATAATCTTGGTATTGCTAGATTAATATATCATCTACCTACTACACTATGCGAAACTTTCCTACAAGAAGTCTTTAAGCGTGGTAGTATTGAGGCTCTTGACCATGAAACTCTATTTACTATACAAAGATTCTTTGAAAATAATCTTAACGTTTCCGAAACTTCAAGAAAGTTGTTCGTTCATAGAAACACTCTAGTGTACAGATTGGAAAAGATTAAAAAGTTGACTGGTCTTGACCTTAGAGAGTTCGACCATGCAATTATCTTTAAGATTGCTCTAATGGTTAAGAAGTATCTATCTGCAAATCCTATGAAATTCTAAGTTAAAAATTTAGTTCTTTAAATATAACTGCCTGATGTACTTAATTATTGTTTATATACAAAGTATGTCAGGCAATTTAATTGTTATGAATTTTCATAAAAGTATCATAAAATTGTGATATACTTTATATAATGAGGTGTTATTTTTATATGGTAGAGTTATTTAATGTAACAGCATCATATCAAAAAGGTACGGACGTATTAAAAGATGTTACTCTACGCATTAATGATGGTGACTTCGCTTTTATAGTTGGCTCATCTGGTGCAGGTAAGAGTACTCTTATAAAACTTTTGCTTAAAGAAATAGATGCTGACAACGGCTCTATAATAGTTAATGACTTCAACTTGACTAGGTTGCGTCCTAGACAAGTTCCTAAGTTTAGAAGAACTATTGGAGTCGTCTTTCAAGATTTTAGACTTATTCCTAATATGACTATCTATGATAACGTTGCATTCGTTCTTAGAGTTACTAATAAATCCAATAAGTATATCAAGCAAAGAGTTCCTTACGTTTTGAACCTTGTAAACTTAATGGATAAAATGAAATCTTATCCAACAGAGTTATCTGGTGGTGAACAACAGAGAGTGGCTATTGCTAGAGCCTTAGCCAATGACCCTAAACTTATAATCGCCGATGAGCCTACTGGAAATGTAGACCCTAATATGTCTTATGAAATCGTTGAAATGTTGAAGAATATCAATAAGTGTGGTACTACCATCTTGATGGTTACTCACGAACACGACATAGTTAGATATTTTGGTGGCAGAGTTATAAATATTGATGATGGAATTATCGTCTTTGATGACTATGTAGATGCTAATAATGATGTTCAAAAGTCTAAAATTAGCATAAATAATGATAATTCTATAGAATTTACTAACGCTTTTGAGGTGCAATATGACTTTAAGTAATCTATTCTATTTAATATCGCAAGGTTTAAACAATATTAGAAAAAATTTCATGATGGCTTTTGCGTCTATATGTGTAATATCGGTATCGTTGCTACTTATAGGATTTTCTACACTATTTATCATGAACGTTAATAAGTTGATAGGTGGCATTGAAGATACTAATGAAATAGAAGCCTTCTTAAATGACGATATGACCCAAACTGATATTGATGAGTTAGGACAAAAATTGCTATCTATTAATAACGTGGAAAGCGTTACTTTATACTCTAAAGAAGAGGCTTTGCAGAGTTATATCGAAAGTATGAGTGGCTTTGAAGAGGTTTTTGAATCTTTAGGAAGTGATAATCCATTGCCTAATACTTACAGAATTAAAGTCTATGATACTTCTCAGTTATCGCAAACCGTTGCCGAGATAAACTCTTTAAACTATATATATAAGGTTAAAGCTCCTTACGATTTCGCTAATATGCTAACTCAGTTAAAAAAGACTGTATCCGTGATATCTACGGTGTTATTTGTAGCCTTAATTGTGGTTTGTATGATAATAATATCTAATACCACAAAGGCTAGTGTTCTTTTGAGGAAAAAAGAAATAAATATCATGAAGTATGTAGGTGCTACTAACTTCTTTATAAGAGTTCCTTTCTTTGTAGAGGGCTTCACCACTGGTTTAATAGGCGGAGGTCTTGCCTTGGTTATAACTTGGTTTGGATATAACTCCCTTTTAAAGGTTATAACTATGGATATGTCCCTTTGGAACGTTATAGGTATAGGTGGCTTTATTAATCTTCATGATGTCCTTTGGAACGTTATAATATTCTATATTGCAGTGGGTTGCACTATCGGTGCTGTAGGTAGCGTATTGAGTACTAAAAAGTATATAAAAGTTTAATGTCGAAAGGATTTTTCTATGAAAAATAAAAATGTTACTCTAATTATAACATTAGCTTTTTCGATGGCTATTTTCAATACTTTTGGAACTTATGCCACATCTTCTAGTGATGATGATAACCTTTCTATTCAACAGATGGAAGATTTAAAAAAAGCTAATCAACAACAGATTGAAGATTTACAAAATCAAATTGACTCCGTTAAGGATAACTTAGACAAATCTAAAAATGACGAAACTTTAAAACAACAGTATCAAGATATATTAAATAACAAGATTGAACTTCAAGAAGAAAATATATCTTATGTAGAAGACCAACTTTCTATGATAAATGACGAAATTAGTTCTTTAAATGATAATATTTCCTATCTTGAAGATGAAATGTCATCTTTGGAAGTTAATATCGATACTAACATGGAACAGTTTAAAAAACGCCTTAGAGCAATGTACATATCAGGTAATGATAGCTTTGCATCTGTTTTGATGGGTGCTACAGACTTTTTTGACGTTTTATCTAAGATGGAGTTCATTAACAGAATTTCTAGCCATGATAACGCTCTTATGGAAACTTTGAAATCTCAAATACAAGATTATAATGAGGATAAGGAAATTCTATCACAAGCCAAAAGTGAATTGGAAGATAAACAAACTACTCTTTCTAATAAACGTGATGAGTTTAACACTATATTAAGTGAACTATCCGAAGATTACAAAAATACTCAAGATGAGTTGGATAAGATATCTTTAGAAAAAGAAAACTTAAATTCCAATTTAAAAGCATTGCAACAATATCAAAAAGAACAAGAAGAGGAAGAAAAGAAGATTCAAAAGGCTATTGAAGATTATTATATACAGAGTAGTATATCAAAAAGCCAAAGTATATCGGAAAGTGAAAGTGTATCTAAAAGTGAAAGCATATACATTTCGCAGAGTATTTCTCAAAGCATATCGGAGAGCATCTCTTTAAAAGAGGAGGAGGCTAAAAATACTACAGTAAATACATCTCCACAAACCGTTAATACTGTTCCAGTTACTATAGGAACTCAAGCTACTACGCAGAACCCTTATCAAGATAGGTTGACTAGTGGCTTCTTTAACTGGCCAGTCCCTGGGGTTTATACCATCACGGAATATTATACTATTAGAACTTGGAACAGTCAAGGTATGCACTACGGAATAGATATATCTGGAGCAAACGTCATGGGTGCAGATATAGTCGCTGCTGAAAGTGGTACAGTAATATTAGTTAGTAACTATTGTACGCATAACTATCCAAAGTACTCCAGTTGTGGTTGTGGTGGTGGATTTGGTAACTATGTAATAATAGACCACGGAAATGGCTATGCCACTCTATATGGACATTGTCAATCTATAGATGTTTCTATGGGACAACACGTATCAAGAGGACAGACTATCGCTCATGTAGGTACTACTGGTTATTCTACAGGATATCATTTACACTTTGAAGTTAGACAGAACGGTCAAAGAATAGACCCACTCCCATTCTTATCATAATAAAGAAAGAAGTTGTGTGTATTGAATAAACATGATAAACTAAACAGTTCTACAGATGTTCAAAATTTAACAGATACTTCTAAGGAAAAGTTTAAGTTAAAAACTTCATTACATGAAATTGTATCTAGTATAGTATTACTTATGTGTGGTGCGATACTCACTATAATGGTGATTAATATATATTCAATGGCATCATATGGTAAAACTATGCTCTCTTTGGATACTACTCTAAAGAGTTTTAAATCATTTTTTCAAGCCGAAACCTTTGTGGAAAGTTCGTTCTATACCGATTATGATGACAGCAAACTATTAGATGGTGCTATTAATGGTTATGTATCTAGCTTAGATGATAAGTATTCTAGGTATGAAAGTCCTGAAGAATATAATAAAGCTCAAATTAAAGATGCAGGTCAAAGTGTTGGAATTGGTATCACCGTTAAACTATTAGATGATGGTTATATTCAAGTTCAAGAGGTTAGCGAAAATACTCCTGCTGAGAAGTCTGGTATTAAGGTAGGCGATATAATTAAATCTATTGATGGAAAAGATGTCGCTGAAACTGGTTATACTGAAAGCATATCTTTAATAAAAGATGGCGATGATAATACTTCTGTTACGCTATCCGTATTAAGAGATAGTCAAACTTTAGATATATCCGTTAGCAGAACTATTATGGAAGTAGATACTGCTATGGGCAAAATGCTAGATAATAGTATAGGATATATTCAAATTACTCACTTTTACACTAACACTCCCGACCAGTTTAATAAGGTGTATCAAGAACTATTAAACGATGGTGCTAAGGCGTTCATATTCGACCTTAGAAATAATACTGGTGGATATACTACGTCTGTTCAAGGGTGCTTGAACGATTTAGTTCCTAAAGGTGATATCGCAGAGGCTACTTATAAAGATGGTTCTACTAAAACTATAGTAAAATCTGATAGCGATAGTACTATATCTGTACCTAGTGTGGTTATAACTAATGGCATGACTGCTAGTGCAGGTGAAATATTCTCATCTGCTATGCGTGAGTTAGCAAACTCCAAATTGGTGGGCGAGAATACGTATGGTAAAGGTGTTATGCAAGTAACTCAGCCCTTGACCAACGGTGGAGCAGTTATATTAACTGTAGCTACTTACAACATAGTAGGCAAGGAATGTTATCATGGGGTTGGTTTAGCTCCCGATTATGAAGTAATACTATCCGAAGATGATACGGAAGATACTCAACTTAATAAGGCTATTGAAGTCGTATCCGACTTGATGTGATGTTTATTGGACATACTGCTAAATTTTACTTGACAAATTTCCATCTATTGATTATAATATAGATATCTTAATATTAACAAGGAGTGGATTTTTTAATGAATTTAGCAAATCATTTTTTAGCAATGGTTTCATTGACCCCAAACATTCAAGATGGTAGAATAAACGTTCATGATTATTGGTTCTATGTTTTGGAAACTATAATAATAGGTGCAGTATTATCGGTAGTTAATTTAATCCTTGGAAACATTCAAGTGATAGGAACTATATATGCTATAGCTTATTATATAATAGATTTTGGTTTAACTATAGTAGGTTTAAGTCTAGCCGTTCAAAGAGTTAGAGATGCTGGTCATAGTGGTTGGTACTACTGTATAGGTTTCATTCCACTAGTTGGTTGGATATTCCTATTGATAGCACTTCTAAAAGATAGTGGAACTCCAAATATCAATTGCTAGTTAATGTATATTTTTAATTTAAAAATCTCATCATACTTATGGTGAGATTTTTACTATAATGAGGTGTTTTTTATGAAAGATTTATTATTAATCGTGGATATGCAAAATGCTTACTTACCTAATCAACCTTGGGAATGTGCTAATATCTTGGATATTATTCCTAAAATTAAAATGCTATGTGAAAACCCTAATAAAAGCTACGATGTGGTATTTACTAGATTTATAGCATCTAAAAATCCCGTAGGCACTTGGAATAACTATAATAAAAAGTATATGGATATTAATAGTTCTGTCTTTCTAAACGATATCATAGCCGATTTTGAACCTTATTTGAAAGAATATCCAATAGTGGATAAGTCAACGTATTCATGTTATAAGTCGGATATTCTCAAAAGTTTGATAGATAATCATGATACTGTTGCAATATGTGGCGTGGTTGCCGACTGTTGTATTCTATCTACGGCACTAGATATCATAGATACAGGCAAACCTTTGATATATCTTCAAGATGCTATAGGTGAGTACAAACAAAACTCTGGAAAAGCAGTTCTTAGTATCATGGATAACATGAAACTTCATGTTAAAACTATGCACGTTAAAGATTTTATATAACAGTTTAGGACAGATATTAATATCTGTCCTAAGTTTGTATTAAGTATCTTTATGATTTTCTTGTAACTTTAAGAAATCTTTAGCTAACTCAACGGCATCGTTATAACAAGATAGGCTATAACATCTTGAGCGAAATTTGGCTGAACCGTATAGACCAGTCATGTACCAAGCAGAATGTTTTCTAGCAAGTTTAATTCCAAGTTCCTCAGATTTGCTATTTTCTAGTATTAATCTTATGTGATATAACATAGTATCCATTTTGTCTTGAATGGTAGGCTTGATATATGGAACTCCATCAAAATAGGATTTTACTTCTTTAAATAGAAACGGATTTCCATACGCTCCATGACCTACCATGACTAAATCGCAATTAGTATAGTTGTACATATCTAAGCAATCTTGTAGAGATGCAACATCACCATTGCCTATAATTGGTATAGATGAGTTTTGTTTAATCTGTTTAATGATATCCCAGTTAGCCTTACCAGAGTAGAATTGCATACGAGTTCTACCATGAACGGTAATAGCATCTGCACCAGACTTTTCCATAGCATTTGCGAACTCTATAGCATTAATAGAAGTATCGTCCCAACCTATACGCATTTTTACAGATATTGGTTTATCAGTAGCACTCTTTACTGCTTTAACGATATCCATAGCTAACGGGATATTTTTCATTAGTGCCGAACCACTGCCATTATTTACTATCTTAGGCACGGGACAACCCATATTTATATCTATTATATCGGGATTGTATGGCAAAATTAAATCCACAGCTTTAGCCATGAAGTCAGGTTCACAACCGAATAACTGAATACCACACGGACGCTCATCATTTGAGATAGTACATAGTTCCGAAGTTTTACTATCGGAGTAGCATAATCCTTTAGATGATACCATTTCAGTAACGCAGTAACTAGCACCGTATTCCATGCAAAGATGTCTAAAAGGTTTGTCAGCCACTCCAGCCATTGGAGCAAGTGCTAAAGTTTTTTCTATTTTAACGTTTCCAATATTTACATAATTCATATTTAAAAGTACCTCCGATAATATTCTATCATATTTTTTTAAAAATAGATAGTCTTAAATCATAAAATGTGATATAATATCTATTAGAATTAAACTAAGGAGATTTTTTATGGATAAATTTTTAATTATAGATGGTAATAGTCTTTTGCACCGTTCATATCATGGAGTTAAACCTCTTTCTAATAAAGATGGCGTTCCTACTCATGCAATATTTGGATTTTTAAATACTTATCTTGGAGTTTCTAAAAGATACAAACCTACTCACGTTGCAGTGGCTTTCGATACAGACGTTCCAACTTTTAGACATGAACTATCTACAGAGTATAAAAGTAATCGTAATGGCATGGAACAAGATTTAATTACTCAGTTTGAGTATATCAAAAAAATTCTAACCTCTATGGGCATAAAGTGTGTGGAGTGTCCTCGCTATGAGGCTGATGATATTCTTGGAACGTTATCAAGGGTTTGCGATGAAAATAGTATACCTTGTACAATGCTATCTGGGGATAAAGATATCTTGCAACTAATTAGCGATAATACTACCGTTACACTATTGAAAAAACAAAATCAAGAGGTTTATACTAAAGAAGTTTTTACTAAAGAGTTCGGTTTTAAGCCTATTAATCTAATAGATTTTAAAGCTATCGTAGGTGATAGTTCAGACAACTATCATGGTATTATGGGTATTGGTGATAAGTCAGCTACTCCTATTATACAGGAGTATGGCACTGTTGAAAATATATATAATCATATTGATGAGGTGCAATCTAAAGTAAAGAAAGCCATGTATAATAAGTTAATCAACGGTAAAGAAGACGCTTTTTTCTGTAAAAAGTTGGCTACTATAAACAGATATGCCCCTATAGATACCCTTCTTGATAACTACAGATACACTTCTATAAGCGATAAAAAACATCTGCTTGAAATTTTTGAATATCTTGAAATGAAAACCTTTATAGAAAAGTTTAATCTAACTAGTTCAAGTTTGGATATCACTTTAGATACTCCTTTAATTAGAGAAGTTCCAACTATAAATCCGCAGTTACTATACGATAATTTTAGAACTAAATCTTTTTTAACTAACTATGTTATAAATAATGATACTTTATACATCAACGATAACGGAAAAATCTATGAAACTAGTAATCCAAGTATTATTATAGATTATCTTGAAAGTAGTGAGTATAAAGCTACAATATCGGTTAAAAATCACTATGTGTATACTGATAACATTAAGAACATCTCAACAGATGCTGAACTTTGTGGGTATCTATTAGATACATCATCTAAAAAGTACACCGTTAAGTCGCTCTGCGATGCCTACAATATAGACTACTTTCAAGAGTTGGGCGAATATGCAGATATATATTCTTTACCAGAACTAAACGTAGTACTATCTACTAAGGTTTATGACCTAGATATGAATAATCTTGAAGATTTGGAAATTAAACTATCGGAAGTACTTGCAAGTATGGAAAAAGTAGGTGTTAAAGTAGACGTTCCAACGGTTAAAAAATATCAAAGCGAACTTGATGCCCTATTAAAAGATTTAGAAGTAAAGATATATTCTTGTGCTAATAAAGAGTTCAAGATACTATCGCCTAAGCAACTTGGAGAAGTTCTATTTGAAGATTTAAAACTTCCTAAGGGCAAAAAGACTAAGACTGGCTACTCTACAGATAATGACGTTCTTGAAAAGTTAAAAGATAGTCACCCTATAGTTCAGCTAGTTATAGACTATAGATTTTATCATAAGTTGAAATCTACCTATTTAGATGGTCTTTTAAAAACAGTGGCTTCCGATGGCAGAATACACACTATATTCCGTCAAACAGAAACCCGTACAGGTAGATTGTCCTCAGCAGAACCTAACTTACAAAACATTCCTATTAGAAATGAGTTTGCTAAAAATATCCGAAAGTTTTTTATTACCGATGCTGATAAAGTTCTAATAGATGCAGACTATAATCAAATTGAACTGCGTATAACTGCCATAATGTCCAAAGATACCAATATGATTGATAACTTTATATCTAATAAAGATATTCATACGGCTACTGCTATGAAAATCTTCCATAAATCTGAAAGTGAGGTTACTCCTCAAATGAGAGGTGTAGCGAAATCCATTAACTTTGGTTTAATATATGGTATGGGAGCAAGTAAGCTATCTAAGGAGATAAATATATCCAAAGAGGACGCTAAACTATATATTGATAACTATTTTAAAATGTATCCAAATATTAAAACCTTTATGGACAAAACCGTTCAAGATTGCAAACGACTTGGATATGTAAAGACTATCTTAAATAGAATTAGATTCATTCCTGAAATTAATTCCGATAGTAAACTACTTCAAGCTAACGGACAACGTATAGCTATGAATACTCCAATACAAGGCTCATCGGCAGATATTATAAAGTTGGCTATGATAAATGTATACAACAGATTGAAAAATGAAAATCTAAATGCTAATTTGATACTACAAGTTCATGATGAACTTCTAATCGAAAGTGATAAATCTTGTGCTGAAGTGGTAGCCAAGATAGTCAAAGAAGAAATGGAAAATGTTATGAAACTATCCGTACCACTAACCGTGGAGGTAAATATTGGAGGTAGTTGGTTCGATGCTCATTAATATTCAAAGTGCCTCCCTAGAGGATATATCTCGCATTGCAGAAATTGACAAAACTTGTCTACCATACGACTATTGGAATGAAAAATCTATTGAGTATGCTATAAACCATCTTGAAGATACTTCCTATAGATACATCTTCTTAAAAGCCGTTGATGGCAGTAATACTATTATGGGATATTTAATAGCTACTCTAGTCGCTGAAGATTGCGAAATTCATAGTATTGCCGTAGATATCCCTTATAGAAGAAATGGTATTGCAGAAACACTATTCAAACAGTTAGAGTTTGAAGTCTTTGGTATTGCTACTAATATATATCTTGAGGTTAGAAAGAGTAACATATCTGCACAAAAACTCTATAAAAAGATAAACTTTCAAATAGTGGGCGAACGAAAAAATTATTATGACTATCCTAGGGAAAATGCTATCTTAATGATGAAAGCATTATAAAATAATCCCTATATTTTTGAAAATCATTATATGATTATTTAAATTTTAATTCAATTAGAAAGGATAATTTAAAATGTTAATTTTAGGAATAGAAAGTTCTTGTGATGAAACAGCAGTAGCTATATCGGAAGATGGTACTAAGATATTATCTTCTGTAGTTAGCACTCAAATAGAAGAACACAAAAAGTATGGTGGAGTAGTTCCAGAGATTGCCTCTAGGCGACACTGCGAAAATATTCTAGGAGTTACTGAAAAGGCTCTAGCTGATGCAAACTTAACTCTTAATGATATTGATGGTATTGCCGTTACCTATGCCCCAGGTTTAATTGGAGCGTTGTTAGTAGGTATCAGTTTTGCGAAAGGTCTAGCTATGGCGACCGATAAACCTTTGATACCTGTACATCATATAGCTGGACACATTGCAACTAACTATATAACTACTCCAAACTTGAAACCTCCGTATTTGTGTTTGGTGGTAAGTGGTGGACATAGTCATATAGTAGAAGTACTATCTTACACTCAATTTAGAGTGGTGGGCAGAACTAAAGATGATGCCGTTGGTGAATGTTTCGACAAATGTGCTAGAGCGATGGGTTTTTGTTATCCTGGGGGAGTGCAAGTAGATAAGGCATCTAAGTTAGGAAATCCAAATGCGTATCATTTGCCAAAACCTAAGGTTACTGGAAGTATCTACGATTTTTCATTCTCTGGATTGAAAACTGCTGTAGTCAACTTAATACACAACAATCAACAGAAGGGCATAGATACCAACTTTAACGATTTATCTGCAAGTTTACAAAAGACCATCTCTGAAATAGTCACCGAAAAGACTATACTAGCTAGTAAAAATCTTGGATATACCAAGGTCGCAGTAGCTGGAGGAGTATCGGCTAATAGTGGCGTTAGAGAACATCTAAAGAAAGCCTGTCAAGATAATGGTTTTGAGTTCTATATGCCTGACCTAAAATGGTGTGGCGATAATGGTGCTATGATAGCTTGTCAAGGATACTTTAACTATATAAACGGTATCACTACAGACGAAAGTTTAAATGGTATAGCAACGCTATCCCTAGAGGATTTATAAATCAAAAAAATATTACAAATTATAACCATATAACAGTATTTTTGTAATAGTAATGTAATAATAACTCTATTGATTTGTAAACTATAATATGATATTATATTATTGTAGAACGTTATTAAAATATTTCCGAAAGGAGTTTATTCGGTTGGAAGATTTTAAAGATAAAGAAAAGTTACTTCCTAAAAAGATAAACACTAAAAATAAAATATTTCATCTTATAATACTATTTTTAATAATATGTATTGTATCGGGTGGGTGTTTTATAGGTGGAATTATCTTTGAAAATACTGCCTCTAAAGAGGAAACTGTACCAGTTATAAACTCAATACAAGTTATAAACGATGTACAATCGATAGGCGAACTTGCTACTATAAAATACATATATACAGATATGAGCAAGTTTGAAAACTCTCAAACGTACAAAGGCTATGAAATTCCATTGACAAATAAGTCGTTTATTCTAAGTTGGAACGGAACTATTAAAGCTGGTGTGGATACAAAAGAAATACAGTTGGACATAAACGAGGTTACAAAAGTTATAACTATACATCTGCCAAGTGCAAAAATTCTTAGTCATGAAACCCATGAGGATAGTGTTGAAATCTTTGACGAAAGTAACAACATATTTAATCCTATTACTTTAGATGATTATAGTTCATTTTTTGCCCAGAGTAAAGTCGATATGGAACAACGTGCGTTAGACAATGGTATCTTAGATGACGCTTTAGAAAATGCTAAAAATGTTATTACTCAAATTTTAAACACTAACAACGATATAAAAAGTTTATATACTATTAATTTTCAACTTATAACAGATTAAGCGTATAATCTTCTTGCTTATTTGAAATAATATACTATAAGCCATAATCTTATGGGAATTATTTAGAGAGGAAGATTTTTCTATGAAAAAAAAGATATCCGTTTTGCTTATTGCTACTATGACAACTTTAATGTTTACCGCTTGTGGTGGTAAAGATAGTTCTACTAATAAAAATAATACTATGAATGAAACTACTTCTAATACTACCATTACTAGCGAAACTACTCAACAGACTACTGACGATACTTCAACTTTAGATACACAAGTTACTGATGAAGTTACTGAAAATTCTATCACCAATGATGTTACAGATACTTTAAGTTCTGATACTAATAATATAATCAAGGATATTGGTTCTGATGCTGGTGATATTATTGATGATATTGGTTCTGGTGCTGGTGATATCGTTGATGATATCGGCGAAGGTGTTCAAACTGCTTTAAATGATGCTACTCGTTAGTTAAGTTGCCATTTATGTGGGCGACTTAGTCGCCCTAATTACTTATTTGAGGTATATAGTTATGTTAAAAAAGTTAATGTTATGTTTAATAATATCTTGTATGACCGTTAGCTTGGTCGCTTGTGGACAGAGTAACTCTAATAATGACATTCAAGATACTTCCAATACAGATAGTACTGCTCAAACTACTGTTGAAGAAACTTCCGAAAGTGAAACCTCTCAAGATGAAACATCAAGTAGTGATGATACTACATCAAATAGCGACGTTGTGGACTTACACGCTATGGTAGATGAAGTTACATCTAAAGTTGAATGGGCTAGTCTATCGGAAGTTGATGATAAGGATATTATCCAAGAGTATTTTACTCTACAAGCAGATAATCCTAACTATAAACAGATATTAGTTATGCAATGCCCTATGAGTGCCGTAATTGCTGAAATTATATTAATTCAAGCAGAAGATACTCAATCGGCCATGCAAGATTTACAAGCTCGTAAGGATAAACTTATCAATACTGATGCTTTCTATCCTGAACACAAGGAAATCGCTGAACAGAGTATAGTCGGAAGTTATGGTGATATAGTCTATTTCATAGCTGATTATGATGCTCAAGAAAGTGAAAAAGTTCTATTGGAGTACTTAAAAACTCTTGAATAAAATTCTTTGATTTTTTTAGAATACATCATTCCTGTTTTTCAATAAAATATTAGAAAATCCATCATATTATTTGATGGATTTTCTTATGTTGACTTTATCTTCTTTTGATGTTACACTATAGTTAACTAAATCTATAGAAAGGATATTTTATACTTATGCTTAGTTTAAATGCTCAAATAGTGGGATTTACTCTAATTTTGGATATTCATGGTATGACTGTTCAACAGGCTAAAAAAGAGATGCAATCTGTATTGAAAAGTTGTCCTAAAATTGTAAGAGAAATTGAAGTTATTCATGGATATAACGGAGGCAAAGCCTTACAACAATACATACGTTCTATAAAACACCCTAAAGTTGAAAGGTCTATTATAGGTCTAAATGATGGCAAAACCACTCTTATTTTGAAAAAGTAACCTTAAAGGCATCATGGAACTTTATGTTTTATGATGTCTTTTGTTAGTATCTAGTTAGGCAGTGCTAACTAAATTGACAAACGTATCTTTGAATGATATAATAACCTATGTTTTTAGTATAGAAAAATTTAAATCATGGGGGTATAGAAATCAATAGTTAGCGTTTGCTAACCGTTAGATATCTATTATATATAGTGGAAAGGCTTGGTGTTACATGAGTTCATCTTTAAAAAAAGATTTTATTCAAATACGCAATGAGGTTAATAATACTTTTCAATCAAGAAAAGGACAACTAATTCATAAAAGATTTTTTGAAATCGCTAAGAGTTCGCCTAACAATGTGGCTCTTTTAGAGGTAGATGACAGTTCAGAAAAAGTATTGACTTATAGTCAACTTGCAGAAAAATCTTTAAAGTTAGCAAACTACTTAAAGAGTGTAGGCGTTAAGACTGGCGACTATGTTAGTCTATCATTACCTAGAGGTATCAACCAGATAGTAGCTATAATGGGAATACTCTCTGCTGGAGCAACTTACGTTCCAGTTGGAATTAAACAACCTTTATCTAGATATGAAAAAGTTTGCGGTATTGCTAATATTAGATACTTATTAACCGATATGCAAAATGCTGAAAGATATCAAGAGTTAAAAGATGTATCTGTATTTACTATAGAAAATCTTGAAGAATATCAGCCAATAGATTTTTGCGATACTCAAGATGTAACATCTAGTGCATATATTATATTTACCTCTGGAACTTCTGGAGAACCTAAAGGCGTTGAAATCTCTCATGACTCTGCGTATAATACCATAGACGATATTATTAACAGATATAATATAAACTCTAATGATAGATTTATCTCTGTAAGTGCTTTAGACTTCGATTTATCCGTGTTTGATGTTTTCGGAAGTCTATCTTCTGGAGCATCTTTATTTGTTCTAAATGAGGATAACTCAAGAGAAACTTCTAAGTGGTTGAAGTATCTACAAGAGTATAATATTACCGTTTGGAACTCTGTTCCTGCTTTATTTGAAATGCTCTTGATTTCTGCTAAGGATAAGTTAGATAACTCTAAGTTAAGATTAGTGTTACTATCAGGAGATTGGGTTCCTGTTAAACTATATAGCAAGTTAAAAGAACATATTAAAGGTTTCACTTTTGTATCATTAGGTGGAGCTACTGAGGCATCTATTTGGTCTAACTACTATGAACTATCGGATAAGGATTTAAATAATAAGTATGCTTATTATGGTAAACCTTTAAGTAATCAAGAGTTTAGAATAGTAGACGCTAATGGTCAAGATTGCAAAGAAAATCAAGAAGGTGAATTGATAATCGGTGGTCGTGGAGTTGCTAAGGGTTATGTTGGAAATCCACAACTTACTGATAAATCCTTCTATGTACAAGATGATAAAAGATGGTACAAGACTGGTGACATGGGTAGATATCTAAGTGATGGTAACATAGAGTTCTTAGGTAGAAAAGATACTCAAGTTAAAGTGAACGGCTACAGAATTGAATTGGGTGAAATTGAAAAAGTTCTTGAAAAGTATCCATCAGTAGAAAGAGCAGTTGCATTTATCAATCAAGTAGGAAGTAGTAACTATATAGTATCAGCAGTTACAGAGAAGCAATCTTTTAAGTTTGATTTCAATGAAAGAACCGTTGAAAAGTATTCATATGATAAGGATAATAATATTGAATATATCTTTGTAGTGTACTATCTACTTGAAATTCTTGGACTTAATAACTCTAAGGTTGGAGATGTATATAATATTCATGATATATCCAGTAAGTTCTTAGATAAGTTTGAACCAGTTATTATATATTGGTTATATTGGCTATCTAAGTGTGACGTTCTTACTATAGATGGTGACAATGTTATCTTAAAAGATACATCTTTTGCAACATCTAAAAAAGATGAGTTTATAGGTAATAAGTTCTATTCTAACGTTCAGTTAGCTATGGATATCTTAAAGGGCGAAAAAAGTGAGTTAGTATTCATTGAAGATAAAGAAAATCTTCTTGAAAAAAATGCTCTTAATGAAACTGGAGTAGTTAAAGCTATCCAAAATATTGCTGATGAGATAAACTCTAAAGAAAATCCTAAGGTGGCAATATATGGAGTTTCTAGTGGCGTACTTGCTGGTAACTTGATATCTAAATTAAACGGTGCAGACGTTACTCTTTTCGATAAGGATAGATTTAAGTTAAACATAACTTTAGAAAATCCTGAAGTTAGTTCTAAGTGTAATAAGTCTGTACTAGTTAAGAAATCCATAGATGATAACCTTAGATTTAACTTCGACTATGTAGTAATATTGAATACCCTACATAGCGAACTAAATGCCGATGCAGAAGTTAAAACTATCGCAGATTTATTAAATTCTGATGGTAAAGTTATGGTTCTTGATTTAAATTCATTACCACCATTTGCACTATTGAACTCTGCTATTATAGAACTTGGTTTCACTAAGTTTGTTCCTCCATACAGACCAGAAAGATTTAATCCTATGCTTACAAGCAACGAATGGAGCAAAGTATTTTCTAAGGTAGGATATCAAGATGTATCTTATATCAACTTTGATGGTTCAAATGCTTTCTTATTAACAGCTAGTAACTTTACGGGTATTCATGGTTTAAGTGAAAGTAGTCTTTTAGAGTTTGCTAAGAAAAATCTTGTAGAGTATATGGTTCCTCAAAAGATTTTAAAGTTGGAAAACTTTGTACTTACTGGCAATGGTAAAGTAGATGTTAAATATCTAAAAAATTTGGTGAACGCTGAACTAGATGACGAAAAACAAGAACCTCCTGTTACAGATATGGAAGTTAATATTTCTAAAATGTGGAAAGATATATTAAATGTAGATGTCTATAGAAACTCTAACTTCTTTAAAATAGGTGGAGATAGTCTATTAGCTACTCACTTTTTAACTCAATTGGAAGAAAAAATGTCAATAACTGTTTCGTTAAAAGAGTTATTCGAAACTTCTAAACTTCAAGATTTTTGCGAACTTTTGGAACAGAAATCTTTTGAAATGGAAGATATAGAAGAAGGAGAGTTATAATGTTAAAAGTTTGTGTATTAGGTGCATATGGCAATATTGGAAGTCATGCTTTAAGATATCTATATGATACTAAAAAGTATAAACTATATGCCTCTGGTCGTGATATTTCTAAGGTATCTGCTGAAGATTTACAGTATCTTGATGGCGTTGAATGGACTAATCTTGATGTTAATGACGAAGTGGCTCTAAAAAACTATATTCAAGATATGGACGTTGTAGTAAATGCAGTAGCATTTTCATCTAAGAACGGTCACAAGATTGCTAAAATATGTATTGAAAATAATAAAAAGTATATCGATGCTGGTATAAATGAATATCTAGCTAACATGGATATATCTAATAGTGACGTTACTTGCATATATGGTTCAGGTGCTTTACCAGGGCTTTCGGGAGTTTTATCCACATATGTTGCTAAAGATTTCACTTCCATAGATAGTTTTAAGCATATAACATCATTACAAGGAGTTTTTTCCAAAGGTGCTGCATACGATTATCTTGATGGTGTATCTAATGTGGATAGTAGTGCTAATCTAAAAAAGATTAACAAGTGTTATCTTCCATTTATTGAAGAAGTATCGTTAAATCCTTATGTGGATAACGAAACTAAATACATCGCTAACAAGATACATCTAAATGATAACGCTAACTGGTATATGGCTATGAAGTTGGGCAAGTTTAAGAGTATTATCGAAAGTTCTGCGATAATGTTCCATAGCAATCCAAAAGAAGCCGTGGAAAACTTAGTTAAAAATAGCAAGTTATACAACGTAAAAAGCGACGAACACATGATATTCATGATTGAAGTATTTGGAACTTTATCTAATGGAGATAAATCTTTTAAGACTTTAATACTAAAGTCTGGAAATCCATCTAACTTAACTGGATTGGTAACTGGTATTTGTGCCGATATATGTGCCGACTATACTGGTAATGTGGGATTGTTCCCATTTACTCAATTAGCCGATACCGTACTATATGAAAAGTATCTACCTTACATTGTGCAAAGAATACAAGAAAGTTCTAATACTTATATCTTTGATGTTTACGATTGCCCTCTTGAAGACTTTAACAACGATTGCTTAGGAGAAATTTAAGATGTCAAATACAAAGTTAAAAACAATAGTTTGTGGTACTACTTTTGGACAGTTCTATTGTGAGGCTCTTACTAGATTAACAGATTATGTATCTTTTAATGGAATACTATCTACTGGTAGCGAGAGGTCTAAAAAGTGTGCTGAAAAGTATGGTGTTAAGTGTTACACCTCCATAGATGATTTGGACAGTGATATTTCATTAGCTTGTGTAGTAGCAAGGTCATCGGTATTAGGAGGTAAGGGTACTAATATTGCTTTGGATTTGCTATCTAAAGGAATTAATGTCATTCAAGAACAACCAGTTCACTTTAAGGATATAGAAGAATGTATAAAGGTAGCTAAAAAGAACAAGGTCTTTTATTGTGTAGGAGATTTATATAAGTTTTTACCTCACATTAGAAAGTTTATAGACTATTCTAAAGAAATCTGTAAGATATCTAAGCCTTTATATTTAGATATTGGTTCAGCATCTCAAGTATTGTATCCAATGGTGGAAGTTCTTTCCGAGGCTTTGCCATCGTTAAGACCTTTTAAAATAGATAGCGTTAATAAAAACTCTCAACCTTTTCACTTTGTACATGGTAGCATAAATAGTATACCAACGTTATTTCAAATACATAACGAGGTTAATCCTAAAGAACCCGACAACTATATGCACTATCTACACAAGATAACTATTATAACTAGTTCGGGAAGACTTTGTCTTGAGGATACTCAAGGGCCTGTAAGATGGCATAGTAAAATGCACGTTCCATTAAATTCCGATATGCTAATAAGTTCTAATAGTGCAGATGTATCTTCAAAGGAACTAGATACTCCATGTAGCGTGGAAATTACTACTTGTGAAGAACGTTCATTCAAGTCGGTATTTTTTGATGAGTGGATATATGCTATCTCAGAAAATATACTTGCATTTATTAAAGATATTCAAAGTAATAATGTAGTATCTTTTAATAAGTATTATACTAAGTTAATCTTAAATGCTAAGATTTGGCAACAAATCACTTCCGAATTGGGTTTTCCAGTTTTAATAAATCCCGATGAGGTTAGTCTAATAGATATTAAAAAAATTCAAAATGCTTTGAATTGATTGTTTTTAGGAGAGGTTTTATGGAAGAAAGAATTATAAAAGCATTATCTATAATAAACTCTTTAAATAAAAAAGGAGTTCTTTTATGGTATAAAAATGGTAAGATTGGTTACAAAGCTAATGCAGGTGTTTTAAATAATACCGATATTGCTAATCTAAAAGCCTTTAAAACTGAAATTTTGGATATATTAAAGGATAATGTTACTGATATTACTATACAAAATAATATCGCTGATAGATATGAACCTTTTGTTCTTACTGATGTTCAACAATCTTACTTGATGGGTAGAAATAACTTATTTGAATATGGTGACGTTGCTTGTCACATATACTTACAATTGAACTATCCAAAGTTGGACGTTGATAGAGTTGAATGCGTTTGGAACGAATTGGTTAAAAAACATGAAATGCTTAGAGCAGTTATCTTTGAGGAAGGATATCAAAAAATATTAAAAGATGCTCCTTACTTTAAGGTTAAGTATTATGGAGATAAATCCCCTGAAGAAATTCAGGAGGAAATGGGACATAATAAGTATACTATAGGTGAAGTTCCTTACTTCTCGGTTGCCGTTTCAGATGATGGCGACGGTTCGATAATGCACTTCTCTATTGAGTTTATTATCGCCGATTGGACTAGTATTTGGATACTATTATCTCAATTTGAGGCTCTATACTTTGGCAAGATTGATAGTATCCCAGACGTTAATGTCAGCTTTAGAGATTACGTTATCGCTGAAAGAGAGTTGAAATCTAGTTCTAAGTTTAAACTAGATAAGAGTTATTGGCTTGAAAAGTTGGAAAACTTCCCAGAAGCTCCTAAGATAGACGTAAATAGATATGATAGCAACTTAAAGGCTCGTTTTGAAAGAAAGTTCTTACAACTTCCTTTGGATAAATGGGAAAATATTAAAAAGTATGCTCTAAAGAACGCTATCACACCTACTACTTTAGTTTTGATGGTATATGCATTGGTATTAGAAAAGTATAGTCAAAATAAGAGATTTGCTCTTAATTTGACCGTCTTAAACAGACAGCCACTCCATGAGGAAGTTAATACTATCATTGGTGACTTTACTAGTTTAAATCTACTAGAGGTCGACTTTGATAATGATAACTCATTTATTGAAAACTGTAAGCAAACTAACTCAAGATTGTTTGAAGACCTTGACCATACTCTATACTCTGGCGTTGAGTTCATGAGAGAGTTGAACAGAAAGAAAGGCAAAGATGCTTCATTTATGCCTTATGTATTTACAAGTGCTATAGGTTTGTTATCATCTATAAAATCGGGTGCTTTGCAGGGAATGGTTACTGGTATTGGAATAAGTCAAACACCACAAGTATTCATAGATTGTCAAGTTATGGACGGTTCTTTTGGTATGCAGGCTAATTGGGATATTCGTAAGGGTGTTTTTGATGAAAATACTATCAATGATATGTTCGATTGCTTTAAGAATATCTTAACTAAGTTAGGTGAAAATCCTATTGTAGATGATAGTCTATTTAGATTGCCACAAAATCAAGTAGATATTCTAGCAAAGGCTAATGATACTACTTTAGAGTTGCCAAAACATCTATTGCATGAAAATATAATCAAACAAGCAGAAAAAACTCCAGATAAGATAGCCATAGTTTGCGATGATAAGAGTTATACTTACAAGCAATTAATGGATATTTCATATGGTATCTACTGCAAGTTAATTGAAAATGGTAGCATAGAAAAACAGTTGATAGGTGTATCTATAGAGAAGTCTATATATCAAGTAGCTACAGTTATAGCTATACTATCGGGTAATGGTGTATACGTTCCGTTTACCATGAGCCAAGGTAAAAAGAGAACAGAAAGCATTATAAATAAGACTGGTATAACTACAGTAGTAACCACATCTAATATAGATATGGAATATCCTGAAAATGTTAATATCATAAATGCCGATACTTTAGATTATACATCTACTGGTAAACTATCCATAGTCGGTTCGGATACAGATTTAGCATACATAATATTTACATCTGGTTCTACTGGCGAACCTAAAGGCGTTGCGATAACTCATGAGGGTGCAGTTAATACCATTGAAGATATTAATAGAATGTACAATGTTACATCAAATGATAGCGTACTTGGAATATCTCAATTAAACTTTGACCTATCTGTATATGATATATTTGGATTACTCTCAGTAGGTGGTACAGTAGTATATCCTACATCTTCAAGAGTTAAAGAACCTGCTTACATTTCTAAATTGGTTCAAGATAACAAGGTTACTATTTGGAACAGTGTTCCATCTTTGCTACAGATGTTAATGCTATATGCAGATAGTGAAAAATCGGTTGACCTATCTAGTATTAGATTGGTATTGCTATCGGGTGACTGGATACCTTTAAATCTTCCTAATAACTTCTTAGAGTATTCTAAAGATGCTCAAGTTGTAAGTTTAGGTGGTGCTACAGAGGCATCTATATGGTCGATATATCATAACTATAACGGCAGAGTTGAAGGCTTTAATAGTATTCCATATGGAAAACCTTTAGCAAATCAAAAGTTTAGAATTTTAGATAAAAAACTCAATGATTGTCCTATTGGTGTTAAGGGTGAAATATATATCTTGGGTAAGGGTCTAGCTACTGGATATTACAACGATATCGAAAAGACTAACGCTCAATTTATTAAAGATAAATCTACTGGCGAAATGATGTACAAAACTGGTGATTTAGGAAAATATCATTCTAATGGCGAAATTGAATTTTTAGGTAGAGCAGACCATCAAATAAAACTTAATGGACATCGTATAGAGTTGGGCGAAATTGAACACGCTATAGACGAAAATCCTAAGGTTGAAAATAGTGCCGTTGTATACTATGAAAGTAATGATGAAAAATCTTTATTGTGCTACTACGAAACTAAGGTTAATTCTAAAGAAGAAAGAAGTTCAATTTTAGAAAAGTCTGAAAGATTGTATGAAAATCTTAATGCAAACGCAGAATTGACTATGAACCATCTAACTAAAAAAGTGCTTGATGATGCCGTATTAGTTAAAGATAATGCTATTATGCAATCTATGATTTTTGCAATTAAGAATTGTATCAATAGTGATGAGTTTACTATGCAACAACTCTTAGAGTGTGGTTCAATTGATAATCAATATAAATGGTTAGTTGAATATTGGGTTAAACTATTAGTTAATAACAATTATATAACCAAAAGTAACGACTCTTACAAGATTAATGCTAAGTATAGTAACGTATCTATGGAAGATATTAACTCTCTATGGGCAGATTTAAAATCTAATTGGCTATCGGAGATGGGTGCAGATATATTCTATGACTACCTATATAAGAGTTCCACTAGATTGAACAAGCTACTATGCAAACAAGAAGACCCTATTAAACTATTATATCCAGATGGTAAAAATGATATAGTATTGGATATGTATGTAAATAATAAGATGTCTAAATATTTAAACATCTGCATTTGCGAGTTTGTTAATAGATTTGTTAAATCACAAGATAGAAAAGTTAATATCCTTGAAGTTGGTGCTGGTACTTGTGCAACATCGGAACAGGTTATGAGAACTCTTGGTGATAGCAACTATACTTATCATGTTACAGATATTAATAAGTTCTTTATTCCTAACGCTAAAAAGAAGTTTGAAAATAATAATCGAGTAAGTGTATATCCACTTAACATTGATGAAGATATATATGCACAAGGTTTTTCTGATAACTCTTATGATATAATCATAGCAGTAGGTGTATTAGAAAATGCTAAAGATATCTTAAATAGTTTGAACAACATCAAAAAGTTGATTAAACCTAATGGATTCTTCTTATTCACCGAACCAGTTAAGGAAGAAGTTTGGATATTAGCTTCTCAAGGTTTCTTGATGACCAAACCAGAGGACTCTTTAAGACAGAATAAAGCCTTTTTAGACTCTAATGATTGGTTGAACGCTTTAAATATTGTAGATAATAACGCATCTACTGTAGTATTCCCTAAAAATGATAGTCCTTTAAAGAGTTTCGGCTTGGAACTATTTATAAAACAGTTCAAGACTAACAAGTATAATCTTGAAAGTTCCGAACTTAAAGACTATATTAAAGAGTATCTTCCAACTTACATGATGCCTTCTAGTTTTTCAATGTTAGACAATCTACCTATAACTGCTAATAGCAAAATAGATAGAAAACAGTTACTTGAACTTGCTAAAAATAAGATATCTAATAGTGTAAGTGTTAAGTCTGTAAGTGTAGATAATCAAAACTATACAGAACTTCAAAAAGAAATTCTTTCGATATGTGAAAATACTGGTATTAGAGGTATTCAATTAAATGATAATCTATTTGAATATGGTGCAGACTCTTTAATAATGGCTCAAATAACTGGTAAACTTAGAGAAAGTATTGCTAAAAACATTCCTTTTGATGAGTTACTTAGATTTATATTAAATCACCCTACTATTATTGAACTATCAAGATTTATAGAAGATAAATCTTGTGTACAAGATACTTCTAATGATAATAGTTCTAATAACAGTATTGGAGAAGTTAAGTTCTATGATGCTGGTGATGGCCCTCTTAGAGTGGTGTTCCATTCGGGATTGGGTACTGTAAACAATATGTCTAACTTGATAACTGAAATGATACATCAAAATAAAGGTAAGGTTATGACTATATCCATTAGAGATATTAAACAGTATTGTCAATTGAATAAGGATACTTGCTTACAAACTCTAGTTGATGACTATGCTAAGTTGATATTAGAAACTGGTTACAAACAAGTTCAATTGATTGGACATTCTTTTGGTGCTTGGTTATCCACTCAAACTGCTAACAGACTTCAAGAGGCAGATGTTGAAATCGTGGATATGGTTCTAATAGATGCTCAAACTATTCCTTGGAAGATTAACAACGAACTATTCATGGAATTGATGTTCATGCCTAACTTTAATGTGGATTTCAATGAGTTGGGTATAGTAGGCGATACTTTCGACTTTATGAAGATAACTGAAAAGTTCGGTTGTATTCCAGAAGATGTTCTTGATAAGATTAAATCTGATAGTGAACTATCTTATATGAGCGTTCCATTAGAAAAACTTTCAACAATGTCTAAAGATGAGCGTTTCCAAAAGTATGCCGATATTGTTAATAAAAAATCTAATGAAAAGATATCTCCAGATATCTTAAAAAGCTACTTTGAGATATTTGCTCAAACTACACACTGTATAACATCGGATATTGATGCTTACGTTGGCGATGTTCGTTATGTTAATGCTAAAGAATCGTATAACTCATTCTATAGCAACGAAAGAAGTATGGAGTTCTGGCGAGATATCTGCTTAGGAGATTTTGAGGTCTTTTATGCTGATGGAAACCACTATTCTTGTGTTGAAGACCCTACTAATGCTAAGAAATTGGCTGAATTAATAGAACAATTTTAATCCAAATAATAGATATTCTAAAAGGTTAGCTCTGCTAACCTTTAGAGTGTTTATTGTATAATATTCTTAGGAGGCTATTTTATGGATAATAATAAAACTCTAAAAGGCAAAGATTTAATTACAATAGGTATATTTTCGGCTATATACTTTGTAATAAACTTCATATTTATGATATTAAGTGGTTTGCACCCTATAGTTTGGATACTACTTCCTGCACTTATATCATTATTATCAGGTATTCCATATATGTTGATGTGTACAAAGGTTCAAAAGTTTGGAGCAGTTCTAATAATGGGCTTTATTACTGGCTTGATATACTTCGTTACTGGACAGTTTACTGTAATAATTCTTGTAAGTTTCTTGATAAGTTGTCTTTTGGCTGAATTAGTTAGATATCTGTTTAAATACAATACTTTTAAAGGAAATGCTGTATCATTTGTATTATTTTCATTAGGAATGGTAGGTTCACCACTTCCAGTATGGCTAATACACGATAGCTTTTTTAACCAACTAAAGGAACAAGGTATGTCTGCTGACTATATTGCAACCTTAGAAGGTTTTTCATCTACACCAATGTTGATAGTTCTATTTGTAGCACCAATAATATGTTCTATTATAGGATTGTTTATAACTAAAGCAATGTTTAATAAACACTTCAAGAAGGCTGGTATGTTATAATTATGAATACTTTAGAACAAAATAAATCTAAACTGCTTATAGACCCTAGAATACAACTTTTATTATTAATAACATCTAATATTATAGCATTTGCTCAAAGTAGTATATATCTTGAAGTAGGATATATACTTTTTGTGGGTATATTGTATTTTATAAGTGGAGTTAAAAAATCTGGGATAAAGTGGTTGCTGTTTTTTGTCATAATGTTGCTATTACAGAAGTACATAGTAGTATACGCTCCCAAAGCTATATCAATGAGTTTTTCTCTTATAGTGACTTATGCTAGAAAAGTTTTTCCGTGTTTAATGGTAGGAAATCTTATTATAAAGACGGTATCGCTTAAACAGTTCACTGAGGCTTTAAGAAAGCTACATATATCTCAAAAGATTATTATTCCAATTACCGTAACTATTAGATACTTCCCAGCTATTCGTGAGGAGGCTAGTTACATTAAAGATGCTATGCGTCTTAGAAACATTCACGGAATAAAAAAGGTAGAGGCTTATATTGTACCTTTAATGGTATCTGCTATAGAAACTTCTGAGGAACTATCTTCAGCAGCAGTCACTAGAGGTATAGAAAATCCTGCACCTAAGACGACCATAACCCAATTAAAAATTAAGCCATATGATATTATTATCTCAATTTTTGCAGTTATTTTTATCATGGCTTTGATTTTTTTTAAGTAAAGGAGTTATTTATATATGATTAAAATAGATAATCTATCTTTTGGTTACAATAAAAATCGCATGGATTTATATAATATAGACCTTAATATTAAAAGTGGTGAATGTGTTCTGTTATGTGGTGCAAGTGGTTGTGGAAAGACTACTATAACTAAGACTATCAATGGACTTATTCCTCACTTTATTAACGATTGCTTTTTAGATGGTAAAGTATATATTGAAGATATGGTAGTCGCTAATACTGAACTGTATGAAATTTCTAAAAAAGTAGGTTCAGTGTTTCAAAATCCTAAGAGCCAGTTTTTTAATCTAAATACTACCGATGAGATAGTCTTTGGTTTAGAAAATGCGGGGGTATCACCAATAGATATAAACTATCGCTTAGATAGAACTATCAAGAGTTTAAACATAAAGCATCTAATAGATAAGAATATCTTTTCACTGTCCGGAGGTGAAAAGCAAACCATCGCTTTTGCAAGTATATATACTATGAACCCAGATATCTACGTCTTAGACGAACCTACTGCTAACTTAGATGAAAAAGCTATAGAAAATTTAAGAAAACAGATAGAGTTCTTAAAAAGTAATGGAAATACTATCATAATTGCTGAACATAGATTATACTTCTTAATGGATTTGGTTGATAGAGTTATATATCTAAAAGATGGTAAAATCGTTTCGGAGTATTCGGGCGAAAGTTTTAAAAAGATATCTAATGACTACAGAATTAGTCTTGGATTGCGTACCTTACTATATGAAAGTTTAAACATTCCAAAAGCGACATTTAATAGTAATCAAAGTTTTAAGGTGGAAAATCTTTGTTATGGCTACAAAAAAGATGCTACTATTTTAAAAGATATCTCTTTTAGTGTCAATCAAGGAGAAGTTTTAGCAATCACTGGACAGAATGGCTCAGGTAAATCTACTTTGATACGCTGTCTATGTGGACTTATAAAACAAAAATCTGGAACTATTACTTTAGATAGTGTTGTACTTAATCATAAAAATCGACAGAAAGTAAGTTTTTGTGTAATGCAAGATGTAAACCATCAACTTTTTTACGATAGCGTTGAAAATGAATGTTTGCAATCTGTTGATGACGAAAATATTAACATTGATGATATTCTATCTCAATGCGATTTGTTACCTTTTAAAGAAAGTCACCCAATGGCTTTATCTGGTGGGCAAAAACAAAGGTTAGCTATTGCTTTAGCATTGCTATCTAAAAAAAGAGTTCTTATATTTGATGAGCCTACCAGTGGCTTGGATTATAAACACATGATTGAAGTCTGTAAGATAGTAAAAAAACTCGCTAGTGAGGGACATATTATAATAATAGTATCCCACGATAGAGAGTTCATGAACTTAACTTGCGATAAGGTTCTAACCTTGACTAAAATATTTTAATGGTAGTGTATAATATTTTTATATTATAATAAATATATTATCTTGAAAGGAGCATTTTTAAATTGGAAAAACAAGAAAAGAAATCTTGGTTTAACGTGTTGATGAGTTATGCTAGTGAAAGTAAAAAAGATTTAGTGATTTCAGTAATACTATCTATAGTTAGTATACTATCTGGAATGGTACCATACTTTTCTATATACAAGATTATAGAAAAGTATACTGAAAGTAGTATATCTAGTAAAGATATAATCTTTTGGGGATTGATAGGCTTAATAGGTTATGTGGTGAAAGTGGTATTATTTGGATTATCTACAGGAATTTCACATACTGCGGCGTTTACAATCTTGGAAAAGTTAAGACTTCGTGTAGTAGATAGATTTCTACACGCACCTTTAGGAAAAGTAACATCACATTCTATTGGTGAGATAAAAGGCATTATTGTCGATAAGATTGATAATATAGAACCTCCAATAGCACACTTTGTTCCAGAGGGTTCTGGACATATTATATTACCAATAATAAGTTTTATCTTGTTATGCACTATAGATTGGAAGATTGCATTGGCATCGTTAGTTACTTTGCCACTATCGATAGTGTGCATGGGACTTACCTTCAAAATAAGTGGTCAAAACTTCGATAAGTACAACGAGGCAACTGCCTACATGAACAGTACTATTGTAGAATATATTGAAGGTATTGAGGTTATAAAAGCATTTGGTAGAGCAGGAGTATCTTATGAAAAGTATGCAAAGGCTATTACAGATTATCGTACATTTGTAGTTAAGTGGTTGCAATCCACATGGTTTACTATGAAGTTGACTTTTGCACTATTTCCATCTACACTTTTAGGAACTCTACCGATGGGTTTGTATCTATGTACTAACGGAAGTATCTCAATAGCACAAGTAGCCTTAGGAGTAATGTTATCCATGTCAATGATAGGTTCTTTGGCAAAGTTGGAAGTTTTCTCAGAAAGTTTAAGACAAGTTCAATTTACCGTAGATGAACTACAAGAGTATTTAGAAATGCCATCATTACCAGAACCAAATACATCTGCAAAGTTAAACGGCTACGATGTTAAATTAGACAGTGTAACTTTCTCTTATAGTGGCGACGCTAAAGATAATGTATTACATAATATAAGTTTAAATCTACCTCAAGGTAGTTTTACAGCGTTAGTAGGTCCATCTGGTGGAGGAAAATCTACAGTAGCAAAGCTAATCGCTAGATTTTGGGATACTACTGGTGGTACTATAAAGATAGGTGACGTGGATATCAAAAACATTCCTATTTCTCAACTAGCAGATACTGTAAGTTTCGTTACTCAAGATAACTTCTTATTTAGATGTTCTATTTTGGAAAATATACGTTTAGGAAATCCTAAGGCATCTGATGAGGAAGTGTATAGAGTAGCTAAGTTGGCTCAATGTGAGGACTTTATTAATAAACTTCCTGATGGTTATAATACTCCTGCTGGTGAGGCTGGTAAGCGTCTATCTGGAGGAGAAAAACAACGTATTGCCATAGCTAGAATGATGTTGAAAAACGCTCCGATAGTTATACTAGATGAGGCTACTGCCTTTACTGACCCAGAAAATGAAGATAAGATACAAGAAAGTATATCTGCACTTACTAAGGGTAAGACTTTATTAGTTATTGCACATAGACTTTCAACTATTAGTAATGCCGATAATATTGTGGTTCTTAAAGATGGTAGTATACTATCTCAAGGTACACAACAAGAGTTACTTGAAAAGTGTCCATTATACGCTCAAATGTGGAAGGCTCATATTGGTGCTAAAGATTGGGCTGTATCTGTATCGGGAAAGGAGTAGTAATTTAATATGTTTAAAACTATAAAACGTATAATAGATTGGTGTGGAGATTTTAAAGGTAGATTATACATAGGTTTTGTATTATCATTCTTTTCCACATGGTTTGCATCTTTGCCAATAATGGTGTCGGCGTATACCATTGGTATGCTAATTGAAGATAAACAAGGTATAGCTACATTCGATACTAAATGGATTTGGTTAAGTTGTCTAATCATATTAGGATTGGTTATACTTAGATTTGTATTCGACTACTTTAGAGCAAAGTTTCAAGAAACTATCAGTTATGAGTTGGTTGCTCGTGACCGTTTAGTCGTTGGTGACGCTTTAAAAAGAGTATCTTTAGGATACTTTCAAAAGATGGATACTGGTCATATATTGAACTCTATAACTACTGGACTTAGTACCCTTGAAAATATGGGTATTCGTATGCTAGATACCGTTATCGGTGGATATCTAAACTTTTTATGTATATTCTTGTGTTTGTTCTTTGTTAATCCGTTAGTATCATTAATATCCGTGTTAGGTGTAGGATTATCTTTTGTATTTTTGCTAGTGGTATCTAAACATAGTAAGGAGAACGCTCCAAAGTCTGCCGATGCAGTAAGAAATCTTACCAACGCAACTATAGAGTATGCTAGAGGTTTATCAATAGTAAAATCTTTTGGTCAAGGTGGAGCGTCCATAAACGCTATGAAGAGTGCTTGTAAAGAAAGTAAAGATATAAGTTTAAAAATCGAATGGGGTTATACACTTCCAAACTGTATGCACTTACTAGCTTTAAAGGTTGCATCTATAGGTTTAGTAATATCATCTTTGTGTTTGGGACTAAGTGGTCAAATGGATATTAAAATGACTCTAATATTTGCATTCTTCTCATTGAACATATTCGCTAGTCTTGAACCTATTAGCGATGGTGCTCATACTCTAGGTGTAATAGATGATGCTATGGACCAATTAGATGTCTTAAAGAATGATGAAAGTTATATCGATGGTGATGGTAAAGATATAAAACTATCTAACTTTGATATAGAGTTCAAAAACGTAAACTTCGGTTACGATACTAGACAGATATTAAAAGATGTAAACTTTAAGATATCAGAAAATACATCAACTGCGATAGTAGGTCCATCTGGAAGTGGTAAATCCACAATCTGTAACCTAATTGCTCGTTTTTACGATGTAAACTCTGGTAGTATAAGTATAGGTGGTCACAATTTAAAAGAGTTCACTTGTGATAGTTTACTATCTAACATATCTATGGTATTTCAAAACGTGTACCTATTCAACGATACTATAAGAAATAATATATGCTTTGGAAATCCTAACGCTACCGAAGAAGATATGATAGCAGTAGCTAAAAAGGCTTGTTGTCATGATTTTATATCCAAGCTACCTAATGGTTACGATACAGTAATCGGTGAGGGTGGTGGAACACTTTCTGGTGGTGAAAAACAAAGAATTTCAATCGCTAGAGCAATGTTGAAAAACGCTCCAATAATAATACTAGATGAGGCTACTGCTAGTATAGACCCTGAAAATGAACACTTAATACAATCGGCTATTTCGGAACTTACTAAGGGTAAGACAGTAATTACAATCGCTCATAGATTGGCTACTATCGAAAATGCAGATTGTATACTAGTAGTCGATGATGGTAGAATAGTTCAACAAGGAAATCATGAGGAACTTATTAAACAAGAGGGTAAATATCGTGACTTTATAAACGTTCGTAAGCGTGTAGAAAAGTGGAACATATATGATAATGTTAAACATTAATACATCACATAAAATATAACGTTGAAACTATAGAAATAACTCCAGTAATTATATTGGAGTTATTTCTTTATATATAAGTTTAAATATAAGTAAATCCCCTATATTTTATGATAGGGGATTTTAAAGCATCTATTATTGTGTAGATTATTCTCTGTTCTTTAGAACTTCAGCAGGGGATATTCCTCTTAGCTTACGCATCAATAGAAGGCTTACTACAAAGTAACATATGAATATAACTAGGAATACTACTATGTACATATACGCAGGTATTGAAGTATCAAAGCCACATTGCATATTGGATACCATTGATGGCCACAAAGCATTCATACACATCTTTGATATAGGTACGTTTATCAATGATGATATTAATATTACAAAGAAGTTACCATCAAGGTAGAGGTTTTTAACTTCCTTGTCATTATATCCGAATATTTTTATCAGTGATATGTTATTAGCCGATTTATCTAGCATAATGTTTATCATTAGATACATTACCACTACAAATATAACTACCGATATTACTAATAACATAGTTATCATACCACTCATACTTTCTTTAAATATAGCAGATATACTTAAAATATCGGTATCCTTAATAGTGGAGTACACTCTGTTTATATCGATATTTAGTTCCTCATCGGATATTAATACGTTGAAATAATCGTCCTCTTGATTGTATAAATCTCTCATTCTGTCAATATCCATGAACATATACAAACCAATTGAATATTGAACTATATCAGCAACTTCAAAGGAGTAAACTCTGTCGTTTAGTTCATCGTTGAAGTATACAACGTCGCCAACTTTTAAACCGAACTTTATAGCCATTGAACTACCTACTACGACAGTATTCTTTTTATCTGGGACATCAAAGTTGAAATATTTGCTATTGCCATCTATTCCCATTAGAGTTACTTTCATATCTTGACCTAAAATCTCTTTATTAACGCTTTCGGAGTAGCATTGTACGGCATTTGTAGGAATATCTTCCTTGTCTAGTTCGTACTTCAAGGAGTATAGATATTTATAGTTTAAATCTTGTTTATTTTGAACTTGATAGTTATTTATTGAAAAATAACAAGTTAGACCTAACATCAATAGTAGTAGAGCTACTAACATTCCAAAGAATAGTGTTATACTAGTTCTAAGTTCTCTAACGAACTGACGAACTCTAAATTGATTGGTAAAACTTAACTTTCCAGTACTCAAGTTTATAGTACGAATTTTATTCTTATTGGATTTTCTTAATAAACTCAAAGGTGTTTGAGATAATGCACTATTTATTACTATTACGTTTACAATCAAGGCTATTACTGGAGGTAACACTATACCATAGATTAAAGCATATATTGGATATACATACTCTAAGTTTGGTAATGAGTAGTATGTAACAGCACTCTTTATTTGATTTCCTACACCTAATGGAGTAAATGCTAAAATAGTTCCTAATAGACCTCCTACAAAGGCTATAATCATAGGTAGAGTTATATAGTGCATTAAAAGAGTCTTTTTACTTACACCCATGGAGTATAATGCACCTATTACAGCACTTTCGTCATTAATTTCGTGTATTATGAATACCGATATTACATATGCAAATAAGATTATTAATATTACTCCTCCAACTAGACCACCACTCTTATTGATAGCTACGTCATCAATGGAGGCTTTTATTCTAATGTTATCTTCAGCAGTTAGGAACATAGTTAAGTTATCTATGTCGATAGTGAAAACTTCGTCCACTATGTCGTATATATTGTCAGCTAGAGTATCAATAGCATCGGCGAACTCAACAGAGCCATCGTATAGTTTAATAGAGTTTTCATCTATTTCATTAGAACCGTCTGCTAACTCATCGATAGCATTAGTAATATCTTTGCAACTGTCATTTAGAGTTTTAGCACCATCATATATAGAGTTTACTGCGTCGGTGTAATCTACTATACCATTGTAGAACTCTCCGTAACTGTCTAGTTGTTCAATTGCAGATGTCAATTGTGATTTTAAAGCATCGCTAGTATAAGTATCGATGTTATTTGCAATGTTGCTCAATTGGGAAGAATAGTTATCTATAGTAAGATTAACATCTATACCACCACTTTTTAATTGAGTTTGTGCAGTACTCAATAGAGCGTTAAAAACATCTTGAGAACCACTCACTAGACTACTATTGTATGTACTTAAAGTCTGTAAACCCTCTAGGAGAGTATTGCAACCATTACTTAATTCCGATACACCACTACTTAAACTATTAACTCCGTTGTATACTTCGGATACTCCACCAGTATATGATGCTATACCATTATTTAATGTTACAACGCCATCAATGGAAGATTTTAAGTTCATAATACTTTCGGCACTTTCAGGAGATACTGTTGAAAGTTGGTCATATATCTGTTGTAAAGTTGCAGAATAGTTATCTTTTGTTAGTTGAACGTCAAAACCATATTGATTTAATTGTCCTTGAACCATTCCCAATAGACTATCTAATAAGGTTGATGTTCCATTGTTTATACTACTGTTATTAGCTACTATGCGTTCCAATCCACTTGATAACACATGAACACCATCACTTAATTGAGTAGTTCCGTTGCTCAAGCTAGATGCTCCAGCAGTTAAGCTATCCACACCAGAAGTATATTCTTTTAAGCCAGTGTAAAATTGATTATAACTATCTAAGGAAGATATTAAATCGTTAATCTGTTTTCTAGTATTGTCGGATATCTTACTTGGATTGTTCATAACCTTATTTAATTCGGATTTATAGTTATCTATAGTTAGATTTACTTTTATATCATTTTCAGCAAGAGAACTTTCTACCATAGAAAATAGTGCATCATATACCGAATTAGCACCATCTAGTAACTTAGAATTGTTAGAAGATAGTGTATTAAGAGCATCATAAAGTTGATTTATACCGTCAAAAAATTCGGAAGTTTTATCATTAAATGTTTGAACACCGTCGCTGAGTTCTTTAGTACCATCGGAGAATTTTTTTAGATTGTCTTTTAATTCATAACTAGCGTCTTGAAGTTTATTTACACCATCAATGATGTCATTTTTTTCATCTTCCACATCGTCAATCAATTCACGGACGTACTTATCTTTGATATCTGTCAAATCGAAGTCTAAAGCTTGAAGAAGTTCTTTAAGGTCGTCATCGGAGTTATCTTTTCCGAGTTTGTAACTATAAAGATATTCTTCAGTATTTTTATACTTATCGGTAGCTTTTAGTTTATCGTAGGCATTAGGTGTAACAAAAGCCATACCAAAGACGTTGTGGTCAGTACCTGCGTCGGATAGATTTTGTCTACAGTCGTCATAGTCTGGAGAAGCACCAACACCTACTACTTTGAAATCCAAATCAGCAATAGATATAGTATCACCGATATTGTATCCGTGTAGTTCGGCGTAGTGATGTTCTAATAGTATCTCATTATCTTTTGATGCAATAGAGCCATCATTAGCTATTTGAACGTTTATATTTTCTCTATTTTTGAATATTCTAAGTGTAGAGTTTCTATCGTCGTTCATAGCGAAATCTATGTAGAAGTTTTCCTCAAGGGAGTAGCCCTTATCGGATATATACTCTAAATTATCATTAGTTAATGGAACGAATACTGTAAACTCACCATCTTCAAGATTTTGTTCATCGGCATAGGTATTTACGCCATAAGTTACAGTTTCGGCAGCTGCGATTAAACTTAGTACCATATAAATTCCAAGAACTACCAATAAGAAAAGTGCAAACCATCGAAAGAAATTTTTCTTAATATTTCTTAAAATTCTTTTATTCAAAACCATAATGTATACCTCAAGTTACCATTCTATGTCATTTGCCGATATAATATTATCATTTATATAATCTTTGCTAATAAGACCGTCTTTAATTTTGATAACCTTATGAACCATATCTTTAATAGCCGTATTGTGAGTAACTATTAGCATAGTAGTATTATACATCTTATTAACCTTTTCCAATAGGACTAGTATTTCTTTAGATGTTTTAGAATCCAAAGCACCAGTAGGCTCATCGCATAGTAGTAACTTAGGATTTTTAACTAAAGCTCTAGCAATAGCACATCTTTGTTGTTGACCTCCAGATAGTTGTGATGGAAACTTATTTTTATGTTCAGTTAGACCTAATATATCTAAGAGTTCGTTTATATCCAAGGCTTTTTGAGTTAGATTTTCGCAAACTTGAATATTTTCATATATAGTCAAATTTGGAACTAAGTTGTAGAATTGAAATATAAATCCTAGATAGTCACGTCTGTACTTAGATAGTTTATTACTATCCATACCCGCTATATTTAAGCCATCTATTATTACATTTCCGCTGTCTATGGTATCAAGACCACCTATAAGGTTTAAAAAAGTGGATTTTCCTGAACCACTTGGTCCTAGTATAACACACATTTGACCTTTTTCAATCTCTGTATTTATACCCTTCAAAACTTGTACTTGGCTAGAACCATTGCCATAACTCTTTTTTAAGTTTTGTACACTAAGATACAAAATATACTCCTCCTTTAAGTTAGCTTTAGCTAACTGCAAGATACAATAACATCTATAAAAAATAGTTATTAATATATTGTATTTAGTTAGTATTGGCTAACTAGTATTTAAAAAATAATGCTAGAAAAATATTCTAGTATGGCTAATATGTGTATAGTAGCTTATAAAAGCTAAATTTTAACCGAATATAGTGTATCACAACGATTTAAAACTGTCAAGATGTAAACCATGACTAATATTTGTACATATTTAACATAATAGTATAATCTGTTTGGTTTAATATACAGTTGCTAATAATTATGTTGACTTTTCAATTGGATTGTGCTATAATTATCCCGAACTTGATAACGTAGCTTTTAATTTAATTAAAGTACGTATTCAAGTCGATTTTTAGATTTTTGGTTAGCAGTTGCTAACTGAAATTAAACCGATTTAAATATTTTAACTTAATTTTTTTTGTGAAAAAGTTAGCACTAGCTAACTAAGAAAGGATTGAATTATGATGGGTAACTTTCAAATCGATAGTTTTAAAAGTATTGGAGAAATATTAAAATATCGTGCAGATATAACTCCAGATGTTGAAGCATATATCTTTATTGATGATGATGGAAATAAGTCATCTATTACATATAGTCAACTATACTTACAATCTGAGTCTTTTGCGAACTATCTATTAGAGAACAATGTTAAACAAAATGATAGATGTATACTTATGTATCATGCCAACTTAGAACTTGTGGTTGGTATTATGGCTTGTAACTTAATAGGTGCTATAATAGTGCCAGTGGATATGCCTCTATTTGATGGTGAGTTTAAAAAGTGGAAAGGTATCATCAATAATTGTGAGGCATCTTGTATTTTAACTAATAATGATATTTTAGAAAAAATTTCTGCTACTAGTAATGCAGAGTTTAATAGCACTCCAGTATACGCTCAAACTGATGGAAAGTCTAATGAGGAACTATGCGTTATAAATGATATCGCTTTGTTACAATATACATCTGGTTCTACAAAAGAGCCTAAAGGCGTTATGGTAACTAATCTATCGTTGATAAACAATCTACAGAACATAATGGCAAAACTAGGACTTAATGAAACTAGTAGATGGGTTAGTTGGTTGCCATACTATCACGATATGGGACTTATTGCTGGACTTTTAACTAGTATATCTTCCGGTTGTCAAGATATATTTATGTCGCCAACATCTTTTAAGAAAAATCCTATTATATGGTTAAAAGTTATATCCGATTATAAGGCTACATTTACAGTTGCTCCTAACTTTGCCTTCGAGATTTTAGCTAACATTCTTGAAAAGATTGAAAATGATGACAGTAATGCTTATGGTATTAGATTAGATTCCTTAGTTAGAATAATTAGCGGTTCTGAACCTGTTAGATTTAATACTCTTGTAAAGTTTATAAAGTGTGCTAATAAACTGGGTTTGCGTGATAGTGCTGTTATGGGTGCTTATGGTCTTGCAGAGGCTACTCTTTGTGTAAGTGCCAACTACACAGGTGAAGATACTGAATGGATTAAATTGGATACTAAAAAACTATCCGAAAATAGAGTATCTGTAATATCTTCTGGTGTTTTAGATAGTTTTCTAAACTATGTAGATGAAAATGAAAGTAATGTAACGTATCTAGTAGGGAACGGTTCTCCTATTGATATTGGTGATAAAGTTATGGTTTTAGATAACCAAGGCAATCAGCTTAAACCTTTTGAAATTGGTGAAGTTTGTGTATTGGGCGAATCGGTTGCTGAGGGCTATTGGAAGAATGAAGCTGATACTTTAGACTCCTTTGTTAAAGATGAAACTTCTGGAGAAGTTATCTTACATACTGGTGATGCTGGTTTCCTTAGTGAAAAAGGTGCGTTATTTATCACTGGTAGATTTAAGGAAATTATTATCATTAGAGGTGTAAACTATTACCCTCAAGATATTGAACAAGTTTCCTATGAGAGTGATAATCGCTTAAACTATGCAAGTTGTGTATTTTCAAACTCTAGCGATGATGAAGATAGTTTAACTCTAATTCAAGAGGTTGCTGAAGATGTATCTGTAGAGGAGTTATCTAACATTGCTAATAAGATAAGAAATAATATATTACAATCGTTTAAGCTATCGGTAGGAAAAGTTATCTTTGTAGCTGAGAATAGTATTCTTAGAACCTACAGTGGCAAGATTATGAGATTGGCTACTAAAAAAGCATATCTAAATAACACTCTAAAGGATATTTTATACGTTTCCGATAACGTTAAATCTGTTAAGATTGACTTTGTTAAGCCATCTAATAAAGATGAAATGGTAGACTTAGTATTAACTTTAATATCCAGTCATTTAAGTGTTGATAAGTCTAATATAGATAAATCCATACCTTTTATGCAGATGGGTATAAACTCTAAATCTTCAGTGGATATAATAAGTGAAATTAATGAAGGTCTTGAAATAAATCTTGAAATAGTAGATATATTTAACTATAACACTATCGATACTTTCTCCGAATATGTATATAACAAGTACTTTGATAACTCTAATGATGAACTATCTGAAGATGATATCGCAGACTTACTTAATCAAGAACTTGGAGGTAATATATAGTTATGTCTGAAAATAAAGATTTAATGAAAAAAGCTTTGCTTGAAATTCAAAGATTAAAAAAACTTTTATCAGAAAAAACTATATCTAATGAACCTACAGCCATCATAGGAATGGCTTGTAGGTTACCTAATGGTATAAAAAATACTCAAGATTTTTGGCAATCTCTTGAAAGTGGTCAAGATGACATTATAAACGTCCCAGAAAATAGATGGAATGAGTATGATAAAGATGAACTTTTAAAAAATCCATACTTGCAAAAGGCAGGTTTTTTAACTGAAGATATTGAAGAATTTGACAGTAGATTGTTTAAAATTCCTCCTAAAGAGGCATCTTATATTGACCCTCAACAGAGAATGGTTCTAAAAGTTTGTTGGGAAGTTCTTGAAAATGCAGGATACTCTCCTACAGAATTGAAAGGTAAAAAAATAGGCGTATTTTGTGGTGTCGCTCAAACAGACTTCTTAAACGAAAACATAACTAGAAATGAACATGATATTGATGTTACTGGTATGAACGTATCGTTTATATCTGGTAGAATATCTTACTTTTTTGGTTTTCATGGTCCAGCTTTAACTATAGATACTGCTTGTTCAGCATCAGCGAGTGCTATAAATCAAGCTATAAAATCGCTAAGAGATAACGATTGTGAAATGGCTATAGTTTGTGGTGTTAATATAATGTTTTCACCTGAAACTACTAAGAAGCTATCCGCATTGAACATACTATCCAAAACTTGCGAACTAAAAAGTTTTGATAAGTTCGCTAATGGTACTGTTAGAGGCGAAGGTTGTTGTGCTATACTATTGAAAAATCTATCCAAAGCCACTGCCGATAATGATAGTATACATTGTGTAATCAAGGGTAGCTATATTAATCATGATGGTGCTAGTACTAGTCTAACTGCACCTAATGGATTTGCTCAAGAAGAACTTTTGAAATCTGCTTGGATTAAGAGTGGTATTACTCCTAACGATATAGACTACATTGAAACTCATGGTACAGGAACTGCTCTAGGCGACCCTATTGAAATAAAATCGATATCTAACGTAATAGGTTCTAATAGAACCGAACCTTTATATATAGGTTCATTAAAGGCTAGTATCGGTCACTTAGAACCTGCTTCTGGTATTGCTAGTGTGATAAAAACTGCTCTTATGCTTGAACACAAAAAGATTGTTAAAAGTATAAACTATAACGTACCATCGGAGTATGTTAATTGGAACGCTATATCTGTTAAGGTTGCTCAAAACTTAATGGATTGGAATAAATCTAATGGTAAAAATAGGGTTGCAGGTGTTAGTTCGTTTGGACTTTCTGGAACTAACGTTCATATAGTTCTTGAGGAGTATAACAAAGATACTGTTACTACTCAAGATATGCCAGTATATCCATTTATGTTTTCGGCAGTAACTGAGAACGCTCTTATTGAACAGATGAAGAAGTTCCTAGCTTACGTTGAAACTTGCAAAGATATAAACTTAACTAATCTATCATATACGCAAAATGTAACCAGAGCCATATTAGAGGTTAGAACTCTTATTATGGCTAAAAATCTTGATGATTTAAAAAGTCTATTAAACAAGGCTATTTCTGGTCAAATGGATAGCAACATATTCACACAAAAGGGACTATCTAAAAAGAAGATTGTATTTACATTTACTGGTCAAGGCTCACAATATAACAATATGTGCAAGGATTTTTATAAAAATCCTTACTTTAAACAAGCCTTCGATATGTGTGATAAGTATTATAATCAACTTACTGGAGGTAGTCTAATAGATTTAGTATTTTCCGAAAAGTATGACTTATCACAAACTGTATATACTCAACCTGCGATATTTTCAGTAGAATATTCATTAGCGTATATGTATCAAAAGTATGGAATCAATCCAAGTATAGTATTTGGTCATAGTATAGGCGAATACGTTTCGGCTTGTATATCGGGAGTATTCTCTCTTGAAGATGCCATGAAACTCGTAGTTACAAGAGGTAAAGCTATACAAGAAAAATCTATATTTGGCAAAATGATGGCTATATTCACCGATAAAGAATGTATTAAAGATATCATTAAGCCTTATAATGATGTATATATATCATTGTCGAATAGTCAGCAACAGACAGTCATTGCAGGAAGTGAAAAATCTATTTTAGAAATAGATGGCATACTAAATGCTAAAGATATAAAACATACTATCTTGAATACTACTAGACCATTCCATACACCATTTATGCAAGATGCATCTAATGACTTCTTTGAAGTGGCTAAGACAGTAACATATTCAAAGCCAAAGTTGAATATTATTTCAAACGTTACATCTAAGGCAGAAACGACTCTATTTACAACTGCTGATTACTGGAAACAACATATAGTTTCAGAAGTTCGTTTCCTAGATAGCGTACTCAATTTAGGAAACCTATCGGAATACTTATTCTTAGAAGTTGGTGCAATGCCTATTTTAAGTGGTCTTATTGGAAGAATATCCAACGGTAACGCCGATTGTATATATTCAGCATCTAAAGATACTTCTGCTGATTATAAGATTGCTGAAATCTTATCATCAATGTTTTTATATGCTATTCCTTTCAATATGAGAGGTTATTATAAATCTTTTAACGCTCAAACTTGCGATATTCCTAACTACGCTTTTGATACTAAAAAGATACCTTATATACACAATCTATATGAAAAGGTTAGTTATGCAACTCCAGTTATAAACGAAGTTGAAGAAACTTCTAATAGTAGTTTGGAACTTACTGACGAAAAGATATCGGAATATATTGTAAACTTATTAGTATATCATTTAGGTATTGATAAATCTGATATTGATGAAAATACTAATCTACTAACTTTAGGTTTGAGTTCCTTAAACGGCGTTAAGATAGTAGGCGATATTAAAAAACATTTCAATGTTGAAATAAATCTAAATGATTTCTTTAATAACTGTACTGTATCTGGTTGGAAAGAGTTGTTAAAAGGTTTAACTGTAAGTAATTCTGCTGATAAGCAAGTTAATCAAGTTACAATAGACGAACAACATAGATACGATATGTTCGACTTAAACGATATTCAATATGCTTACTGGGCTGGTAGAGATAATAAGAATATGTTGTTATCTAATAATGCGTGTTGTACTTACTTTGAGTTAGATATGCCTAACTTAGATATCGAAAAGTTTAAACATACTCTAAAGTGCTTGGAACAACGTCACGATATGCTTAGATGTCGCATGAACAAGGACGCTAAACAGTATATTGTTAAAGATGAGTATTCTACAGTAGTGGTATATGATTATAAATCTATTAGTGATATGCAAAAACATCTTGATAACATAAGAACTACTATGTCTTATGAAATTCTACCTATAGATAAACCTATGTTTAAAGTTGCTATAACTAAGTTAGATGATATCAACTACAGAATACACTTCTCCATAGACTTCATGATTGCCGATGCTATGAGTTTATATATCTTCTGGAAAGATATGGGCAAGTTGTACAATGGTGAAATATTAGAACCTCTAACTATTACTTACAAAGATTATCTTAACTACTTAAATAATTCCAGTGATATTAAGGCTAAACATGATGTAGACAAAAAATATTGGTTATCTAAAATAGAAGATTTTCCTAAATCCCCTGAACTACCATTTAAGAGTTCGGAATTTGTGGATAATAAACATAAGTTCGTTAGAAGAAGAAAGAATATCAATCCAAAGCAATGGAAGAAGTTTACTCAAAATTGTGCTAAGTATGGATTAACTCCATCATCTGCGTTGTTTACGTTGTATGCTGAAGTGTTATCTGCATTTGGAGGAGGTTCTTCATTTGCTATAATGATGACAGTTTTCAACAGAGAAAATATTAACAAAGATGTTCAAAAGATAATTGGTGACTTCACTAAACTAGCTTTAATAGATGTTCATAGAAAGGATACAACTGTATCTAAAAATGCTTTGGATATTCAAAGTACTATCATGAATAGTATATCTCATACAGAGTACTCTGCTACAGAGTTCGTTGGTGAGTTAAGAAAACACTTCAACGAAGATAGAATGTATACTGTAGTATTTACTAGTGCTATCGGTATTGATGATTTAAATAAAGATATCTCAGACAATGATGCTATCTTCTTAAAATCTTCAAATAGTTTGATATCATCTACACCACAAGTTTGTATAGACCATCAAATTTTCTATGAGGATAAAGACATAGTTCTATCTTGGGATACCCTTGATGGCGTATTCATGGATAATGTCGTAAGTGCTATGTTTGATGTATATACTTCTTTAGTAGATAAGGCTATTGAAAATCCAGAGTTCTTTAATCAAACTTTAATAGATTTAAGACCATCATATCAAGTAGAGGCTCACGATAAGGCTAATATGACAACTATTGAGTATACTCCAGTTACTCTACTTACTGGCTTTAATAAGAATGTCTTAGAAAATCCAAATAACGTAGCAGTTGTAACCAATGGAAATTCTTATACATATAGGCAACTTGATGAGTGTTCTAATAAGGTAGCTAATCAACTAATACAAGATGGCGTTACTATAGGCGACAGAGTTCTAGTAGAACTTCCAAAATCTTTTGAACAGATTTACTCTATAGTCGGAATTTTAAAGGCTGGAGCTGTTTATGTACCTATTACATACAAACAACCTAAAAATAGGACTATAAATATCATAGAAAAATCCATACCAAAGGCTATAATCGGTGATAATAAGTTCAATGATATGGGTATTACATACTATAGTATCATAGACTTTGAAAGTTCTAGCAGTGATGGTACTAATCTACCGACAATATCTGCTAGTGATGGTGCATATATTATATATACATCTGGTTCGACGGGAAATCCAAAGGGAGTGTACATTGCACACGGTTCGGCAATGAACACCATAGATGACGTAACTAGAAAGTATAATATAACATCTAATGATAGTACTATAGCGATATCTTCATTAAGTTTTGACTTATCAGTGTATGACGTTTTTGGAATGCTATCTGTAGGTGGTAAGATAGTTATTCCTACTGAACAGGAAAAAATAGACCCTAAAAGTCAATATCAGTTAGTTAAACACAACGATGTCACTGTTTGGAATACTGTTCCTGCTATTATGGATTTATATTTAGACTTCTTAAATAAAAAATCTTTAACTTCAGAAAGTATAAGAAAAGTTATCCTATCGGGTGACTGGATACCTCTAAACCTATTGGATAAACTATATAAAGCACTTCCTAATGCCGAACTTACTAGCATGGGTGGTGCAACAGAGGCATCTATTTGGTCTAACTACTTTAATGTGGATACTTTAAATCCTGAATGGAACTCTATTCCATATGGATATCCTTTAGCAAACCAAAGATTTTATATCTTAGATGACTTTAACAGAAGATGTCCAGACTATGTATCAGGAAAACTTCACATAGCAGGTGACGGTCTTGCAGAATGTTATTATAATGAACCTTCTTTAACTGAAAATGCTTTCTATGTACATAAATCTATTGGCGAACGACTATATAATACTGGCGATTACGGTAAGTATATCAGTGATGGCGTTATAGAGTTCCTTGGTAGAAAAGATGGTCAAATAAAGATAAACGGCTACAGAATTGAAATAGGTGAAATTATATCTGCAATTAAAAAGTGTGGTATAGATAGCAAGGCTATTATAATGCCTGTTGGAAATTCACGCAAAAAGATAGTTGCTTTTCTAATCCAAAAGGATACTATAGACCAAGAACTACTAAAACAAGAACTTGGTAAGTATCTACCTAAGTACTTTATTCCAGATAAGATTATTTGTATAGAAGATTTACCAGTAACAGCTAATGGCAAATCCGATATGAAAAAGTTACATCAAATATATGAGGATATAAAGAATAGTAGTAAAGCGTCAAATACTTCTAATGAGAATGTTAATCCTATATTGAAGAAGATTAGAGAAATTTTGGATATATCCGAAATTACTGAAGATGATAGTTTTAGTGCTTTTGGAGTATCTTCCGTTGATATGATACGTCTTGCTGATGAGTTAGAAAGTATATATGGTGAAAGACCATCTATAAGTGATATGATATCTTATAAGTCTGTAAGTGAACTTATTAACTTCTTCGATGGAAAAGTCGCTAACGATAATAATAACTTTGTTCAACAACAAGATAACTCTCAACCAGATGATGATGATAACTTTGTATATACTACTACTGAGTTACAAGAAAATCCATTAGAAAAGTATTCTAATCAAGGAATAGAACTATATCTTGAAGATGGTAAGTTAAAGTTTAAGGCATCTAAGGGCAAGATGACACCTCAGTTAAAGGCAGAGTTGATAGCTAATAAGCAATCCTTAATAGAGTATCTAACTGTAAAGGCTGAACAAGAAAAACATGATGCCGAATACTTTAAAGAAAATTCATTCTTACTAACACCATTACAGAAGGCTTATCTGTTAGGACGTTCTAACTATTATGAATTGGGTGGAACTAGTGCTCACTACTACACCGAAATAGAATGGAATAATCTTGATTTAGTTAAGTTAGAAAAATCTATTAATAAGGTTATTCGTTACAATGATATTCTTCAAACGGTAGTGTTTTCCAACGGAACTCAAGCAGTTCTTGAAAATATGCCTTACTACAAGGTTAAAGTTAGTAAGGTATCTAATGAGGAACTCTTGCAGGTTAGAAGTACTTGGTCGGAACATAAGTACGAAATAGGCAAGTGGCCTATGTTTGACATAATTGTCAGTGATTTGGGTAATGATAACTATATAGTGCACTTTAGTTTCGACTGTATCCTTTTAGATGGTTGGAGTGCTAATATGATGATTTCTGAAATATTTGAAGTCTATGAGGGTAGAACTATCAAAAAGCCACAACTATCGTTTAAGGATTACGTTACAAATGAAAGCATATTCCTTGAAGATAAAGAATATCATAAAAAGGCAATAGAATATTGGGAAAATAGTGTTCAAAGTTTGCCAAACGCTCCAGAGTTGAAGTATAAGGTAGATTTCTCACAAGTAGAAACGCCTCACTTTAAGCGTAAGAGGTTCGTATTAGATAAGAATAAGACACATCTATTAAATGAGAAGATTAAAAAGTATGGTTTAACGGCATCGGCAGTTATATGCACTGCTTATATGAGTGTATTATCTAAGTATAGTAATACTCACGATTTCACTTTAAATCTAACGCTATTTAATAGATTACCTCTACACAATGATGTTTGGAACATATTGGGAGATTTTACTAATATTACATTAATTCCTTACTTTGAAAGCAAAAATTCTACTTTTATGGATAGCTTAACTTCAACTAAGAACTATCTTGTAGAGGCTATAGAACATAGAACCTATAACGGTTTGGAACTATTAAAACACTTCTCCGATGATAATATTCTAAAAGCCGTTATGCCTGTAGTATTTACTAGTATGATTTTTGGAAATCTTGAAAGTAGTTCTAATGAAAATGATATCTTTGATAGCGTAAAAGAAGTATATTCTATAAGTCAAACGCCACAAGTATCGTTAGACCATCAAGCATTGGTTAGAAATAATGAACTAGTTTTGATTTGGGACTACGTTAGCGAACTCTTTGATGCAGAAATTATTGACAATATGTTCAATGATTATATAAACTTTATAAATACAATTGCCAATAGCGACAATTGGGAAATACTTTAAAAGGAAGTGGTCTTTTATGACAGATTGTACAAAATGGTTTCCATTTTCAAAAAAGATATCTTTAAATGATGACACTATATTGGTATTTTGTTTTCATCATGCAGGAGGTTCAGCATCTGTATATATGCCTTGGACTAAGAAAAATGATGAGCATATAGCATTCATTCCAATTGAGTTACCTGGAAAGGGTTGCAGAATGGCAGAAGATTACATATTCAATATGGATACTATATCTTCTATGATTGCTAAAGCTATCTCAGAGTTTGCAGATGGCAGAAGATACATATTATATGGACATAGTATGGGTTCAGCAGTAGCATTCAAAACTGCTTATGAGCTTGAACAAAACTATTCTAATAAGCCATTAGCCTTGATGGTATCTGGTAGACATTCAGCGTGTATTCACTTTAGCGATAGATATTCTACCGATATGGACGACAGTGCTTTAATAGATGAACTAAAACTTATGGGTGGTACTCCTAAAGAAATCTTGGAAAATGAGGAAGTATTAAAGATTATAATTCCGTTTATCAAGAATGACTACAAGCTAAATGAAACTTTTATCTATAATAATGAAGTTTTAAGTATTCCTATAATAGCGTATGCAGGTTCTAAAGACCACGATGCTAGTTTTAAAATGATGGACGCTTGGAAAGATGTAACTACTGGCAAGTTCTCTAAGTACGAATACTCAGGCGAACACTTTTTTATATTCGACCTTGGCGACTATTATATCGATGTTATTAAAAATGATATATATAATCTACTTTATAAAAAGACTAGTAGAAGTGTTTTAGTACGCTAAAACTTAATTAAATTAAATACTTTACATATATATCAAGATATTGTGCATAATATACATAATATCTTGATATGTTTATTATATATGCTTAAATTTTTTTTTGAATGCAATAAAATTTATGTTAGCTATGTCGAAATGTATTGACATATTTTCAAAAATGATTTATAATTATATCTATAGAAATGATATCCTTTGGTATACATTTCCCAAAAATTGAAAATGTCGAAAGGGGCTATTTAAGATGTCAAAGAAGCCATTAACTAAAAACCCAAACGTTGTCGCTTGGGTAGATGAAATGATTGCTCTTACTACTCCAGATAATGTAGTTTGGATTGACGGTAGTGAAGAACAACTTCAAGCTTTAAGAAAAGAAGCTATCGAAACTGGTGAAATGATTGAATTAAATCAAGAAAAACTTCCAGGTTGTCTATATCATAGAACTAAACCTAACGATGTTGCTAGAGTTGAGGATAGAACTTTTATCTGTACTAAAAATAAGGAAGATGCTGGTCCTATTAACAACTGGATGAGCCCAGAAGATATGAAGGCTAAGTTAATTCCTATGTACACTGGCGTTATGAAGGGTAGAACTATGTATGTTATTCCTTACTCAATGGGACCAATTGGTTCTCCATTAGCTAAGGTTGGTGTAGAAGTTACTGACTCTATCTACGTTGTACTAAATATGAATATCATGACTAGAATGGGCGTTCAAGCATTTGAAAACTTAGGCGAAACTTCTAACGATTTCGTAAGAGGTCTACACTCTAAGGCTGATGTTGACCCAGAAGGTAGATATATTGTACAATTCCCAGAAGAAAATACTATCTGGTCTATTAACTCTGCATACGGCGGTAACGTACTACTTGGTAAGAAGTGCTTTGCTTTAAGAATTGCATCTTTCCAAGGTAAGAACGAAGGTTGGATGGCTGAGCATATGCTTATCTTAGGTTTTGAAAAGCCAAATGGCGAAGTTAAGTATATCACTGCTGCATTCCCATCTGCTTGTGGTAAGACTAACTTAGCTATGTTAATTCCACCAGAAGGCTACAAGAAGGCTGGTTACAAGATTTGGACTGTTGGTGATGATATCGCTTGGATGAAACCTGGTAAAGATGGCAGACTATACGCTATCAACCCAGAAAACGGTTTCTTTGGTGTTGCTCCTGGTACTAATGAAAAGTCTAACTATAATGCATTAGAATCCACTAAGAAGAACACTATATTTACTAACGTAGCTATCAATAACGATGATATGACTGTTTGGTGGGAAAAGTTTGATAAGAATCCTCCAGTAAATGCTACTGAATGGAAGGGTGCTAAGGTAAATGGTCCTGAATATATTGCTGAAGGCAACACTCTAGCACACCCTAACTCAAGATTTACCGCACCTGCAGTAAACTGTCCATGCCTATCTTCTGAATTTAATAATCCAGAGGGCGTACCAGTATCTGCAATCATCTTTGGTGGTAGACGTGCAAAGACTACTCCACTAGTATATCAATCATTCGATTGGACTCACGGAACTTATATGGGTTCTGCAGTATCTTCTGAAACTACTGCTGCTGCTACTGGTGCTGTTGGCGTACTTCGTCACGACCCAATGGCTATGAAGCCTTTCTGTGGTTACGATATGGCTGACTACTGGGGTCACTGGCTAGAAATGGGCGAAAAGTTAGGCGATAAAGCTCCTAAGATTTTCAATGTAAACTGGTTCAAGCAAGATGAAAATGGCAACTTCATTTGGCCTGGTTTTGGCGATAATATGAGAGTTCTTGACTGGATTATTAAGCGTTGTGAAGGCGTCGTTGATGCTGAAGAAACTGCTATTGGTTATCTACCTAAGAAGGAAGACCTAAATCTTGAAGGTATTGAAGATGAAGTAACTCCTGAAGTTCTTGACCAACTACTTGCTGTTGATACTGACCTTTGGAAAGCTGAAGTTGAGGAAATGAGAAACTACTACAAACAATTCGCTAGACTTCCTAAGGCTCTTTCTGATGAGTTAGACAAGCTAGAAGCTAGATTAAATAAGTAATATTATTGTATTGCACTTAATATAAAAAACACATCATTAAGTTGATGTGTTTTTTTGTTCTATATTAGTTGACCTATTAACATAATTATGCTATAATTGTATTGGAATTTTAATAAGTTCTAAAAAATTTAATATTAGGGTGATATTCTTATGACTGTTTATATAATTGCTGAAGTAATTATATTTGCATTAGCGTATCCATTTTGCATATATAAACCTAATAAGATTAAAAATGTTGCTTATGTCGTATTAGTGTTTATGTATCTATTTGGATTGTCTTATTTTAGGTATGGTATTGGTAATGATTATTTTTCTTATATAAACATATTCCTTAGAGCAATATCTTATGATTGGAATGAATGTCTTAATGACCAAATAGAACCAGGTTTTATGTTGCTATTTAAATTTATATCATTATTTACCAAAAAATACAGGATAATGTACGGAATAATGGCTTTTATGTGTTTAGCTCCCACGGGATATATTATAGCTAAGTATAGTAAGAATGTATGGTTATCATGTCATTTGTATGTGTGTTTAACGTTTTATTATTCATCTATGAACTTTGTACGTCAAACGTTGGCAGCCACTATAATATTTCTTGCATATAGATGGTTTATCGAAAGAAAGACTATTCCGTTTATAGTAGTAGTGCTGATAGCCTCTACTATACATTCTTCGGCACTGTTGATGATACCTATATATTTTGTGATAGCCTATATAAAACCTACTACTAAGATTTTATTCGGTGGTATGATATTTTTAATAGTATTATACATATTCTCTAATAATATATTAGATATTGTAGCTGAATTAGTTCCTAAATATGGTGCTTACTTAGATACTAAGTATTTAAATGCGGGATTGCATCAAAAGTATTTAATAGTACCATCTTTGTATATGTTGCTTATGTTGTTTGGTTATCATGAGGGTGGCTACGATAAAAAACATAATAGTTATATACTGGTAAACTCTGCCGTATTTACTTTTGGAATATGGTTCTTTATAACTAAGCACTTTATCCTTGAAAGATTTTCTATATTTGTATATATATTCGTTATGATAGCAGTTCCAGACGTTTTAGACTCCCTTAAAGATTACTTTATTAAAGATGATAAAGTTAAATCGGGTAAGATTAAGTATTCAATACTTGTAATATTGACCATACTTGTGGCATTTGGATATAATATCTTTGGTATGGTAAGTGGTTTCCACGGAACTTTCCCATATCAGAGCTTTTTAAACTATTCATCATAAAAAAAAGGTAGGTTCTTTTTTAGAACCTACTATTTTTTTAATCGTTACATATTGCCAGTTAAGTGCATTATTATGGTTATCGCAGATAGGGGAGCAGTTTCACATCTTAAGATACGTTCGCCTAGCCATATTGGAACGCCTCCATTAGACTTTACTTTTTCGACTTCTTCCAAATCGAAACCACCCTCACTACCTATGAAAACTCCGATAGTTTTAACATCTTTTAGACGTTCAGCTGAAAAACGTTCTCCACCGTTTTCATATAGAATGTAGTTTAAATCGTTAGATTTCATCATATCTATAGCTTTGTCAAGAGTTACCATGTTATGAACCTTTGGAATTATTCCTCTACCAGATTGCTTTGATGCACTTTCAGATATCTTTTCATAACGCTTTAACTTCTTAGAGAAATCTTTGTCAGTAGGTCGAGAAACGCATCTGCGAGTTAATACGGGAACTATCTCACTAGCACCCAACTCTATGGATTTTTGTAAGATAGTTTCAAACTTATCACCTTTTGGAATGGCTTGAAAGAGTATCAACTTTACAGATGGTTCACTCTTACAGATATGTTTATCTATTAAGTTTAAAGTTACAACCTCATCGGAGATACTTTTTATAGTACAATTATAATCTGTACCCTTGCAAGTTACCGTGATAGCGTCACCTAATTTCATTCTTAAAGAGCGTCCAATGTGACGAGCGTCGTCGCCCTCTATGATTATGTTGTTTTCATCTTCTACGTTTACGAAAAATCTAGGCATATTATTTTCTCCTTTTTATTTACTAGTATGAAAAGTATCTTGAATTACATTAATTGCAAGATTAATATTCTTAATTAGAGTATCAATATTACTTGCAGAATAACTGATAATCTTATGATTATACCTTTTTTTAGATACAACTATTTTAAATGAACCATTTTTCAAATCAAATTCAGGATAATATCCAATATCTAAGATATGTCCATTAGTATAATATATTTGTATTAAATCTTCTTTGAGTAAATCTACTTGTTTAGATAGTTCTAAATTAATATCAAGTGGAAAATTCACATACTTAGATTTTATATTACTTCCATAATTAAAATTTTCAAAATACATAAAAACGAACCCTTTCCTAGATATTAAAGAATTTCAAGCCATTTTGATAGGTAATATCTAAAACTTGTTGAGGTTTTAAATTTTTCACTTCTGCTACCTTTTCAGCCATGCGATATATCATAGAGGAGTTACAACGTTGACCTCTAAAAGGTTCAGGTGACATATAAGGGCAATCAGTTTCGAGCATAAGTCTGTCCATTGGAACGACTTCAAGAGATTTTATCGCCTTTTTAGAGTTCTTAAATGTGATTACTCCCGTAAAACTGATATAATATCCTAACTTTAAGATTTCCTTAGCAACCTCATTAGAGTAGCTATAACAGTGCATAACGCCTTTAACTCCTTGATATTCTCTTAAAATTTCAAGAGTATCTTCACAAGCGTTTCTTGAGTGTATTATAACTGGAAGATTTAATTTTTTAGCCAACTCCATTTGAGATATAAATACTTCTTTTTGAAGTTCAGCATTATAACCCTCATAGTGATAGTCAAGACCTATTTCACCGATGGCTTTAATCTTATTAGGATTTTCTTTAACTAAGTTTTCTAACAGTTCGATGTAGTTTTCTTGAAGATTATCCAAATTTTCTGGGTGTATTCCAGCAGAGCAGTATATAAAATCACGTTTACTTGCTAAGTTTAGAGTATTTAAGCTATCTTGAATATCTACAGTAGCACACATTACCAGTTTAACGCCATTATTAGTATGGATATCATCTAATAAAGCTAGACTATCTAACTTAAAGGCATCATCAGTATAATGGGAGTGTGTATCAAAAATATTGTTATACATATAGTCTACTCCTTTTTTAATAGAATTATCTTAGATTATTATACTATATATTCAAAAGTAACACAATAGGTATATATTCAATTAATAGATAATAATTAATAAATAATAATTGTTAGATATTAATTATTGTCTACTATTTGTTTTTCTATAGATTTCTTTAAGAAAAATAATCTTGACATTCCATGTTATAAGTTATATAATAATATAGTATAGGAATTTTTTAAAATCATGAAATGTGAGGTACTATAACTATGGCTGAAAAGAAACAAATGTCCCGTGAGGGTTTTAAAAAGTTAGAAGAAAAGTTAGAATATCTAAAAACCGTTAGACGTGTTGAAGTCGCTGAAAAGCTAAAAGAAGCTCGTTCCTATGGTGACCTTTCCGAAAATGCTGAGTACGATGCCGCTAAAGATGAACAAGGTATACTTGAGGCTGAAATAGTAGAACTTCAAATTACTCTTGAAAATGCTGTTATTGTCGATGATGATAGTATTTCTACTGAAGAAATAGGTATGAGTTCTATAATAGAAATAAAAAATATGACTACTGGCAAAATAGAAAAAATGCAAATAGTTAATACTAATGAATCTGACCCTATTAATGGTAAAATCTCTGATGAATCTCCTATTGGTAAATCAGCCATGAAGAAAAAAGTTGGAGAGTACTTCTTAGTTGAAGCACCTGCTGGTGTTATCGAATTTGAAGTTATATCTATTTCAAAGTAATATAAAAGGAGTTTTTTAAATGGCAGAAAATCAACAGAATAACAATCTTCCAGTTGAGGAAGAAACTCAACAGGATATTAACATACTAAAAAAGATTAGAATTGAAAAGCTAGACGAACTTAAAGCTAAGAATTGCAATCCTTATGAGATTACTAAGTTTGACTATACTCATAAGAATATTGAAATCCGTGAAAACTACGACGCTATGGAAGGTCAAACCGTTAAGATTGCTGGTAGAATTATCACTTGGAGAAATATGGGTAAGGCTAACTTCATTAACGTTCGTGATGGTTCGGATAGAATGCAAGTATACGTTCGTATGAACGATATCGGCGAAGATGAATTTAAAGAGTTCAAGAAGTGGGATATCGGAGATATAGTAGGTATTGAGGGTTTTGTATTTAAGACTCGTACTGGTGAGATATCCGTACACGCTACTAAGATAGAGTTACTTTCTAAATCTTTACTACCACTACCTGAAAAGTGGCACGGCTTAAAGGATACTGATACTAGATATCGTCAACGTTATGTGGATTTAATATGTAATCCAGACGTTAAGGATACTTTTGTCAAGAGAAGTCAAATATTAAAGGAGATTAGAAACTACTTAGATAATCTAGGTTACATTGAAGTTGATACTCCAGTATTACACACTCTTGAAATTGGTGCATCTGCTAGACCTTTCGTAACACATCACAACGCATTGGATATAGATATGTATCTTAGAATTGAAACTGAACTATATCTAAAAAGATTGATAGTTGGTGGCTTTGATAAGGTTTATGAGGTTGGTAGAATATTCCGTAATGAAGGTATGGATACTTCCCATAACCCTGAATTTACATCTATAGAGATGTATCAAGCGTATACAGACTACTTTGGTATGATGGATTTAATAGAAAATCTATACCATCATTTGGCAAAGACTATATGTGGTTCGGATAATGTAATGTATCAAGGAGTTGAAATAAAGCTAGGCGAAACTTGGGAACGTCTAACTATGGTTGAGGCTGTTAAAAAGTATGCTGGTGTAGATTACAACGATTGGTCTACTGATGAGGAGGCTCGTGCTTGTGCAAAGGCTCACCACGTAGAAGTAGAAGAAGGCGACACTGCTACTAAGGGTCATGTGTTGATAGCTTTCTTTGATGCCTTTGTTGAAGATAAACTTGTACAACCTACTATAATCTATGATTATCCAGTAGAAAACTCTCCATTAGCTAAGAGAAAACCATCTAACCCAGCCTTTACTGAACGTTTTGAATACTTTATATACTGTCGTGAAATGGGTAATGCGTTCTCTGAACTTAACGACCCTATTGACCAACGTGAAAGATTTGAAAAACAAGTTAAAGCTAAACGTGCTCAAGGTGGCAATAACGCTCAAGTAGATGAGGATTTTGTTACTGCTCTTGAATATGGTATGCCTCCAACTGGTGGCTTAGGTTTAGGTCTTGATAGATTAGTTATGCTACTTACTGATAGCCCATCTATTAGAGATGTATTATTGTTCCCTACTATGCGTCCATTAGCGTAGTATTATAACTTATTGACACTTAATGCAGAATGTAAAAGTTACTAGTATATATCTTTCATTCTGCATTTTTTGTATAGATTGGAGGTCGCTTTTTTGGATAAAGATAAGAATGATATTTCCCATGATGATGACAAGAAATCTTTACAATTAGATGATACTTCTAATAACGATGATGGTAACACTAAACAAAAAAGTCTTTTTGATAGGGCTAAGGAAATCGAAGAAAAAGAACGTGTACTTCAAGCTGAACGTGAACAAAAGGCTATTGCTCAACATGAAAAAGAACGTGAAGATTATGCTAAAAAGTTACAACAAGATAAGATTGAGTTAATTCGTCTTAAACAGGGTGTAATCGACCATTCGGATAGTATTCATGAAGTTCATGAGGAAGCTCCAGTGTTGACATTTCCTCAAAAGATAGGGAACTTTTTTTATCATAACGTTTGGTGGCTTTGGATTGTAATATTTATCTTGATTATAGCTAGTTACATAACTTATGGTATAGTTACTACTCCTAAAGCCGATGCTACTGTACTGTTCTTTGTCACTAATGGTGAACTTTCAGGTTATACACAACAAATGTCCGACTACTTTGAACAGTTTGTAGATGATAATACTGGCGATGGTGTATCTACAGTTAATGTGTACTATATTCCTATAGCTACCGATTCTAATGATGTAAACTATACTAGTTATATGGCTAAGTTTTCTGGTGAAATGCAATCGGCGAACTCCCTAATAGTAGTTGCAGATGACTCTTGTGAGGAAATACTAAAACCTAAAGAAGTTTTATACAATCTATCCAAAGATTTTAAAGACGATGAAAATGTTGACCATTATAAGTACTATCTAAAAGATACCGACTTCGCTCAACAGATTGGCTATGAAGGTTCTATTCCAGATGATATGTACATCGGTATTAGAAAAGTAGAAAAAGTCTACGATTCTTATAAAAAAATGGAAAAAAACTTTGAAATTGCTCATGAGTTTATTGAAAGGTTTATAACATATCAAGAGGAAGGAGGTTCGGCAGTTGGCTAAACAGTGTAGATTTTGTGGTGCTGAAATGGACGACAATGCTATAAAATGTCCCGAATGTGAAAAAGCCGTCGCAGGAGCAGAAATATTAATCAATAAGCAACGTCAAAAAGCCAAAAAAAAGACTACTATTATACTAGTAGTGATAATATGTATAGTATTAGTAGTAGGTCTTGTAGTAGTATCTATAGTTACTAGTAAGAATAAGTTGGGAGCAAAATCCTATGTAGATGCTATAGATATGAACATATCTGCAATGATTGATGATGACCCTAATAAGTTTTTGAAATCTTATCCGGAATTTATGCAAGGCGTTATTAAAGATACTTTAGGTTCTTTGACTGAAACTGGTTTTGATGAGTACATGGAACTTTTAAGCGACGAAATTGTAAAATCTTATGGTAGTGATGTTAGCGTATCCTATAATATTTTGGATAAACAACATCTTGATGATGATGCCATAAATGATTACTTAACTTCAATATTTGACTATATTGATGACTATAATATGGAAGATTATCCTGCTCAAGATGCTTATCAGCTTGGCTTAGAGATTACTTTTAGTGGTTCTATAGGTAATCAAAAGTTGAATACTATGGTCGCTGTAATGGAGTTTGATGGTTCATGGTATATTATGAACATTATCAATCCTATAAACACATCTGTAGATACTCAACAATAATCTTAAATATTAAAAGAGGGGAGTTTCTTATGACTACTATACAATCGAACCATGGTAGAAAATCCAAAAAGAAAAGAAAGTTAAATATTGGTGCTATAGCTGTATCGATAGTTTTTGTATTTTTAATATTTTTTATACCAATATCCATATCAAATGGTGGCTATAAGGGAGTTATGAAATCTTATTGTAAAGCTGTTACTAAACAAGATTATAACTTATATAAAAGTGTGTTCCCTAGCTTTTTAACCGATAATGGTCTGGAAAATCTTATGATTTTCGCTTATGACAATGGCGATAACTATATGCAAAATATATATGATGGGTATGTTTCTAAGTATGGAAAAAATTTCAAGGAAACTTGCAAAGTCTTAGATAGAACTAAGCTATCTAAAGAGGAACTTAGTCAGTACTCTAAAGATGCCACTTCCTTATGTACCGATGGTTCGGAAGTTAAAATTAAAAAGGGTTATAAGTTGACTGTATCCATGAAGTATAAGGGCAAAACTGGTAATAGTACAGAGGAACTTTCCGTAGTAGTCATAAAGTACAATGGCGATTGGTATATATATGATGGTGATATATACTTCTGTTAATTATTAATTAAAGGAACGCTTTAAAAAAACGTTCCTTTTTTATTAAGAAAATCAACAAGAATATTTCTTACTTTTTAACGAATTATGTATATAATGAGTTTATTTAACCTATAATTTTTTTAAAATATGTATTGACAAATTATTTTTTTTATGATACAATAATAATATAATATATGATTGCATTAAAATTATGATAAACTATCAAGTTTATTTGCAAAAAGCAGTAATTTTAATTTTATGTGTATTCATAAGGATATGTATAGCCAATCGATATTAAAATACATTAGTATGTAGTGTTTTTTATTATAAAATCCACTATTAGTTGTTGTCTAATGTTTTTTAATGTTGATTGGCTTTTTTTATTAATTTTAATTACGAAAGGATTTGTTACTATGAATATGAACAAAAATCAAGAAAAGAAAAACTCACAAAAAGTTGAAAAATCTCCAAAAGATTCAAAAAAGGATATCAAAAAAAGGGTGATAGAAGAATTAAATAAAAAATACAAGGGATATAAAGATTATGTCCACTCTAATGAGGCATTAGGAGTGTATATTATTCGTGATGTAGTAAAAAAAATAAACACAAAAGGCTACTGGATAGATATTGTTAAACACGATAATGATACTCCTAATGATTATGGCAAAAAATATAGTCCAGATTTGCACATAGTTTGCAGATTGTATCCACGAAAAACTAAACCAATTTATCCACCAAAACCTACAACCGATGATGAATATTCATTAGAATTTTGGCAACAAGAAATAGATGCTATTACTTGGCAAACAGCTCATGAAGATATTGCTTTTTGGAAGTGGCAAAAAAAGTCAGGATACAAAAAAACAGCCGTTTGTTATTATGAAAGATACTCTTTTAAAGAAACAAAAATTATTATTAAAAAAGTACATACTCTTACTGATAAAGAGTTTGAAAATGGTCAATATTTCGATGAATTATAATTACTTAAGAATTATTTTGTGAGTATAATCCGTGCCACATGGAATACTTTTACTACTAGATAGTTCATAAATATCTGTAGATTTACTTTCTAAAGTAGCAAACTTTTTGCACTCTATAGATATTTTTTCTAACTTTGCCAAAGATGTTCCTATTGGGATACTTGCTCTTTTTTTGGCAATAGATAAAATTTCAGTACCTTTAGTATTCATGGCTAATATTCTAGCGTATGGGGGCATTGTAGATATATCTTGTTTAGTTATGCCTAGCAGAACGTTTAAGATAATTCTTCTAATACGGGCTAGAGTGTATCTTTTAGACTTGATATTAAATAGTAAATCGTTTAAACTTGTGGATTTCTTTGTAGCTTGAAGTATTCTGTATTCCAAGCCATGAGAAACATCAAAAGTTGATTGAAGTTCCTCAATAGAGGCACATCTTAACTTATATAAGATAACTTTTTCTAAATTTTCAATGCTATGGATATCGTTACTAGTGATTATATCGTAGTTGGGCATTAACCTTGAAACGTTTGAACCTTTTAATATTTCGTTTCTAATGTAAGATGCACTAGCAAAGTTATCCAAAGGAGCAGTTGAATTATGTTGAACGTTCTTTCTAACTAGAGTAGTAGGTTCTATGTTAGAATGTAATCTGTTTAATGCCCGAATGTATTCTAAGCCGAGGACGTTGTTAGGTTCGCCTAGTACATTAGAGTAATCATAGCTTAGTGTAGATACAACCTTAGCTAAGGCGTTTGGAAACGTAAGACCATTATTCATTAGTTCAAGAACTTCATTAGAGTTGCGAAGTTCATTGGATAGTTTAGATATCTTAGTTAGAGTATCTATATCGGAACTACTTCCAAAAGATAGAGTATCCACACAACCTAGTGAATTTAATAGATATATTCCACCTAAAGCAAAGTATTCTGCCGTGGATAGTGCATAACATACAGGAAGTTCAAGTATTAAATCTGCACCACCTTGAATAGCCATCTTAGAGCGTTTAAACTTATCTATAATGGCGACATCTCCACGTTGAACAAAGTTACCACTCATAACCACAACCAAGTGAGTTATATTGTGTTTAAGTTTAAACTGTTCTATTTGATATCTATGCCCATTGTGAAATGGATTGTATTCTGCTATAATTCCACCAATTTTCATATAAAAGCTCCTTAAAATAAAAAAATGCTTGAAATTTGTCTGAATTAGATATATAATAATATTATAATTATATATTTAATCATTTATGAAAGGATTTAGATTAACATGAAGAGAATATTAGTAATCAATGCAGGAAGTTCCTCATTGAAGTATCAACTTATCGATATGGACGATGAAAAAGTTATCGCAAAGGGTAACTGCGATAGAATTGGTATCGATGGACATATCTCATATAAAAATGCTAACGGTGTAACTCTTGAAAAAGATGTTGACTTCCCAACTCATACTGAGGCTTTTAATGAACTAATTAAGGCTCTTACTACTGGCGATACTAAGGTTATTGAAAGTATGAACGAAATATTAGCAGTAGGTCATAGAGTAGTACAAGGTGCTGAAGTTTTTACTAAAACTTGTATAGCTACTGATGAGGTTATCGCTAAAATTGATGAACTTGCAGAACTTGCTCCAGTACATAACCATGCTCATGTGTTAGCTTTAAATGCTTGTAAGAGTGTTTTACCATCAAACGTACCTCAAGTAGTAGTATTTGATACTTCATTCCATCAAACTATGCCAGAAAAGGCTTATATGTACGCTCTACCATACGAATGTTACGAAAAGTTTAAGATTAGAAAGTATGGTTTCCACGGTACTTCTCATAGATTTGTTTCCCAAAAAATAGCTGAACTTATGGGCAAAGATGTTAAGGATTTAAAGATTATATCTTGTCACTTAGGAAATGGTTCATCTATTACAGCTATTGAAGATGGTAAATCTATAGATACTACTATGGGCTTTACTCCACTTGATGGCTTAATTATGGGTACTAGATGCGGTTCTATCGATGCTTCTGCCGTAACATATCTACAAGAAAAGATGGGACTATCTCCTAAGGAAACTAGTGACTATCTAAATAAGAAGTCAGGATTTATAGGTGTTTCTGGTATATCTAGCGATAACAGAGATATCACTAAGGCTAGACATGAACATAATCATAGAGCAGAAATAACTTCCGAAATGTTAGCTTATGAGATTAAAAAGTATATAGGTTCATTTATGGCAGTTATGAACGGTGCAGATGTTATTCTATTTACTGGTGGTATCGGCGAAAACGCTCCAGAAGTTAGAGCAGAGGCACTAGCAAATCTTGAAAACTTAGGCATTAAGTTCGATAGAGATTTAAATGCTAAGATGACTCATGGTGAATTTGGTAAGTTCTCTACAGATGACTCTAAGGTTCAACTTTGGGTAGTTCCTACTAATGAGGAGTTACTAATTGCTAGAGATACTCTTGAAATTATATCCAAGTAGTTAAATATTAGTATATTATAAAAAGAACGTCTTAATATAGGCGTTCTTTTTGTATACCTATTGATATTCTGCACTATCATAAGAACTTGTAGTAGTTTCTGTAAATGGTGTATCGTCTGTATCGGTTAGAATTTTTTCAGCAGAACTCAATATTATAGAGCCATCTTGGTCCCTAAAGAAGTTCAACTTTAGTAGAATGGTATCCATTTCTTGAGTTTTAGGATTTTCAATCATGGAATTTTTGGATATATATGCTAATTTAATTTCAGCCGTATATAATATTGCACCATCTAAATCGGGACTACTTTTTCCGTACACCGATACGTTACTTATATGGTTCAACTTACAGTTAGGCAACATATTGGATATTAATGAGTTATAATATTTGGCATTGGTAATCTTTCTAATGCTATCGGTATCGGAATTGAATATGGCCTCACAATATATGGATAGATTTTTAACAATGTTTTGATAATCATTTAATACAGAAGTACCATCTGAAATAGGATTTTTAATGGTAACAGAAAAGTCCTTATCTAGTATATTAGATGGTATGTATATTGATGAGTATGAACATTTACCATCTTCAGTAGCAGTTATAATGGCAGTTATGTTGTCTTTTTTCACTTTAGCAGAGTTATTATCAATTTCGTAGCTGTCCCAATCTTGATACAGTTGAATGTTTCCATAGGCATCAAAGAATATTTTTTTGCCGTTTTCATTTAGAGTACCTACTCTAAAGAACTCATTTTCTTGTGATATGCTATTGAACAACATTGGCACGATAACATTTTCATAGTCATCTAAAATGCCTACCGATACCGATGCACTGTTTAAAACTCTACCGACTATAAATCTATTTTCCGATAAAACTTCTATACTGTTCCAAACTGGAGCGATAATATCTCTGCCATTAGCATTGACTATACCGTAGTAGCCTCTAGCAGTTTTAACCAAAAATATAGAGTTATTAAAGTAACTGTTTACTACTTCATTGTTATTTATATCGTAGGTTATATGAGTTTTATCCATATGTTTAGATATATACATACTATCTCCAAATTGAGAGCCTACTATTAGAGTTCCCAAAATAGAGCAAAATATCACCTTATATTTTTTTAACTTATCAACACTCATGTAAATAAATCACCAATCCAAGCAATATTATACGGAACGCTATACTTTAGACGTTCCGTATATAAAAAGATTATCTTTCAACAACACCCTTTTCAGTTTCACGAACTATATAGATAGGTCTGTTTTTAACTTCCAAGTAGGTTTTTGCTAGATACATTCCATTTATACCCATACATAATAGAACTATTCCACCAATAAAGAAAGCTCCCGTTAGAACTCCTGAAGTTGTTCCAAAGCCTACTATACCGAATATTATCAACATTAGTAGCGATATGATACAGAACAGTATTCCAAAAAATATGGATAATGATAACGGAAATGTTGAAAATGCCATAATACCCTCTAAAGAGTATTTAAATAGGTTCATAAAAGACCAAGAGGTAGTTCCTGCTACACGTTCGACATTTTCGTACTCTATATATTTAGTTTTAAATCCGACCCAAGAGAATATACCTTTAGAAAATCTATTATATTCGGACATAGATAGAATACTATCGACCATGTGACGAGTCATAAAACGGAAATCTTGAGCACCGTCTACAATTTCAGTTTGTGAGATTTTATTCATAATTTTGTAGAACAATCTAGCAAACCAAGAACGTACAGGAGATTCACCTTTACGACTAACACGTCTAGTGGTAGCACAATCGAACTGACCATCTTTAACAAATTCGTACATTTTAGGAATAAATTCTGGAGGGTGTTGTAAATCTGCATCTAATACTACGACGTAGTCACCTTTAGAGTTCTTTAAACCTGCATACATACCAGCTTCTTTTCCGAAGTTTCTTGAAAAAGAGATAAATCTTACTCTATTGTCTTTTTGTGATAGTTCTCTAAACTTTTCCAAAGTCTTATCTTTAGAGCCATCATCTACGAACATTAGTTCGTAATCTATGCCATACTTTTGAACCATACCACCCATGATTTCAGTAATCTTATCATAGAATAGTGGTAGAACTTCTTGTTCATTGTAGCAAGGCACTACTACCGATATCAATTTCATAGCTAGAAATAATCAATCCTTTCAAAAGATAGTAATAATCAATAATAGTATATCATACATAGCGAATTTTTTCAACCTTTTTCACATAAAAAAATTGGAACAATATACATTGTTCCAATAGGGTATATATTGAATTGCACTATTTAATAGCAGTAGATTTTATTTGTAATAAATCCAAAATATTGTACTTGCCGTCTTTGTTAGCATCTGCTAGAACGTTTTTAGTAGTATCCATACCTAAAAGATACTTTTTCATTAGTAGAACGTCTAAATAGTCGATATTTTGGTCTGCGTTTATATCTCCAAATTCATATATAGTGACATTATCCATGCTGTCGGTTATGTTTATGTTGTTATCGGAGGCGTATTTCCACGCATATGAATCCTTTGGAGCAACTAAAGTAAAGTGTTCGTTTTTAGATGTATAGAAACAGTTTTCACTAATATCTGTTAGAGTGCTTGGCAACTGTACAACCATTTGATAGTCACAACCAAAAAAGTTCATAGATTCTATAGTTGTAACACCTTCTGGAATGGTTACAACCTGTAAATTTTTCATATTTGCGAAATTTCCAGTATGGATAGTCTTTAAACCACTAGATAGTTTTAAAGACTTTAGTTTTATACAAAAACTGATACTAGATTTTCCAATATCTGTAACGGTATCGGATAAGATTAATTCTTGTAGATATCCATTGCTAAAGAAACAGCCATCTTTTAGGGTAGTAACGCCATTTGGAACTGTAAAAGATTTATCATCTTTCCAATCGGGATATATAACCAATTCAGACATATCTTTAGAGTAAATAACGTCATCAATGGTAGTATAGTATAGACTATCTTCACTAACTATTATCTTTAAAGTCTTGTTGTTACCAAATATAGAACGTTGTAAATCATTTACTTTTGATGGTATATGTATTTCTGTTAAGCCAATATTACTAAAAGATATATCACCTATAGATGTAACACTTTCAGGAATTGAAATATCTGTTAAGTTTACTAACGAACAGAAAGCGTGGTCACCTATAGATGTAACACCATCTTCTATTACAATCTTTTGAATATCTTTTTGATAGCCGTTCCAAGGTTGTTTGTTGTACTGTTTAAAACCGAACATATCGCCAGTACCACTAATAGTTAGGGTTTTAGTATCTGTATCGAATGAGTAGGTTAAATTTTCGCCACATTTACCACTATATGAAAAATTTTCAATTCCAATAGTTGCAGAACTCAAAGCAGAAGTATCTAATATACCATGGTTTGCAATAGGTATAGATATCAAGGTTAAGGCTAGTACTCCGTAGATTGCTTTTTTTAAAATTTCCAAAAATAACACCTTCTTAATTTAATATACTAAAATATTAACATAAAGATTGGAAAAAGTCAAGAAAGTTTGCATTATTCGTACTAATATGATATAATTATTTAAAAATGGTGGTGATTTTTATTTTTGATATATCCAATATTAAGGGGTACATCTTCGACTTAGATGGCACTCTAATAGATAGTATGCCTTTATGGTACAATGTGGATAGAATATTTTTATCAGAAAATGGTGTAACTCCTCCAGATAACATATCGGAAATAGTAAAAAAAATGACAGTTGAGCAATCTTCAAGATACTTTATTGATACTTTTAACTTAAAAATATCCCAACAACAGATTATAAATCGCATTGAACAGATTGTTGCTGAAAATTATAAGAATACTATTCCATTAAAAGAGGGAGTATCTAACCTTTTAGACTATCTTGATAGTAAAAATATTCCATATGGAGTGGCTACAGCTACTTATAGAAGTTTAGCTACTTCATGTTTAACTAGATTGAATTTAATCAATAGAATTAAATTTCTTGAAACGTGTTCGGAAATCGGCAAGGGTAAAGAGTTCCCAAATATATTTTTCAAATGTGCTGAAAATTTAAAACTATCTCCCAAAAGTGTTGCAGTGGTTGAAGATAGTCTTTATTGTTTGGAAACTGCTAAAAATCACGGATTTTTTACGATAGCCATTTGGGATAAATCTAACAATAGCGATTGGCAAAGTATTGAAAATCTATGTGATTTATCTTTTCAATCTATTAACGATTTTTTAATCTATGTAAAAAAATCTTTTTAAGAGGTGCTTATTATGAATAAAAAAGTAATGGTAGGAATGTCTGGTGGCGTAGATAGTTCTGTTACGGCATTACTGCTAAAAAATCAAGGTTACGATGTCATGGGTGTTACTCTAAAACTTTTCTCCAATGATGACATAGTTCTATCGGAGGACGCTAAAAGAACTTGTTGTTCTTTAGATGATGTCGATGACGCTAGACGTGTCGCCTATAAAATAGGCATTGAACACGTTGTTTTTAACTTTAAAGATTACTTTAAAAAATCGGTTATGGATAACTTTGTGGATAGTTATATCCATGGTGGAACTCCTAATCCTTGTATTGAATGTAATAAACATATCAAGTTTGATGCAATGCTCAGACGTGCTGAAACTCTTGGATATGACTATATAGCTACTGGACATTACGCTCACATAATAAAAGATGATACTACTGGTAGATATCTTTTAAAGCGTCCAGCAGATAGACACAAAGACCAAACATATGTATTGTATAATCTAACGCAGTATCAATTGGCTAGAACTTTGTTTCCACTGTCTAACTATGATAAGGATACCGTTCGTCAAATTGCTCAAGATAACGACTTAATCAACGCTAGAAAACCCGATAGTCAAGATATATGCTTTGTTCCTAGTGGAAAGTATGTGGAGTTTATAAACAAACAAGGATATACCTCTCCTAAAGGAAACTTTATAGATACTAAAGGTAACATCTTAGGAGAACATCAAGGTATTATAAACTATACTATAGGTCAAAGAAAGGGTCTTGGAGTTACCTTTGGTAAACCTATGTTCGTTATAGATAAAAATTCCTTAGATAATACCGTAACTTTGGGTACTAATGAAGAACTCTTTAAATCGGAATTGATTGCTGATAATGTAAACTTTATATCTATTGAAAAGTTGACAGAACCTCTTAAAGTTATGGCTAAGACTAGATATAATCAAGTAGAACAGTCAGCGACAGTGTATCCATTAGATGATGGAAAGATAAAAGTAATCTTTGATACTCCACAAAGAGCCATCACAAAAGGTCAAGCTGTAGTTATGTATCAAGGGGAGTTCGTTCTTGGTGGAGGAACTATATTGTAATTTTTTTGCCATTCTAAAATGGAATATCACTTGAATTTGTCTTTAATATAGTGTATAATATCTTTATCACGCTGAAAAGGAGTTTTTTTATGTTGACTGATATAGAAATCGCACAAGGGTGCAAAATGAAACCTATTGTAGATATAGCTAGGGAAATAGGAATAGATTATGAAGATATAGAACAGTATGGACATTATAAAGCTAAAGTATCGGAAAATCTACTAAAAAAGGTTGAGAATAATCCTGATGGTAAGTTAATCTTAGTAACTGCTATCAACCCAACACCAGCGGGTGAGGGTAAGACTACTATATCTGTAGGTTTGCAACAAGCCATGGGCAGATTAGGAAAGAAATCTATAGTAGCTTTAAGAGAGCCATCATTAGGACCGGTATTTGGCATTAAAGGTGGTGCCGCAGGTGGTGGATATTCTCAAGTAGTTCCGATGGAAGATATAAACCTACACTTTACTGGTGATATGCACGCAATAACTGCTGCTAACAATCTACTATGTGCAGTTATAGATAATCATATGCAACAGGGCAACGAACTACGCATAGACCAAAGACGCATACTATTCAAGCGTTGCATGGATATGAATGACCGTGCTTTAAGAAATATTATAGTAGGTCTTGGTGGAAAAATAAACGGTGTTCCTCGTGAAGATGGTTTCCAAATTACAGTAGCATCTGAGATTATGGCTATACTCTGTCTAGCTAAAGACCTTGATGACCTTAAGGCTAGATTTGAAAAGATTTTAGTAGCTTACGATTTGGACGGAAATCCAGTATATGCAAAGCAACTTGGAGTATGTGGTTCTATGGTTGCTCTAATGAAAGATGCTCTTAAGCCAAACTTAGTACAAACACTAGAGGGTAATCCTGCATTTATTCACGGAGGACCATTTGCAAATATAGCTCATGGTTGCAACTCAGTTAGAGCTACTAGATTGGCTTTAAAACTAGGTGACTACTGCATAACTGAAGCAGGTTTCGGCTCGGATTTGGGTGCTGAAAAGTTCTTTGATATTAAATGTCGCTTTGCAGATTTAAAGCCATCTTGTACAGTAATAGTTGCCACTATTAGAGCGTTAAAGTATAACGGTGGAGTTCCAAAGGCTGAACTATCCAATGAGAACTTACAGGCTCTTAAAGATGGTAGTATTAACTTAGTAACTCATATTGAAAATATGAAGAAGTTTGGAGTTCCAGTAGTAGTAGCTATAAATAAGTTCCACACCGATACTACTGCCGAAATTGAATACATTCAACAACTATGCGATAGCTTAAATGTTAAGGTATCTTTAGCTGAAGTATTCACTAAGGGTGGCGAAGGTGGTCTTGATTTAGCTAATAAGGTATTAGAAACTATCGAAAATGAGCCATCTAACTTTGCACCAATATATGATGTAAATTTATCTATTAAAGATAAGCTAAACACTATAGCTAAAGAAATATATCGTGCTGATGGCGTTACTTTTACTAAACAAGCTGAAAAATCTATTGCGGAAATTGAAAAGATTGGCTTTGATAACATTCCAGTGTGTATGGCAAAGACTCAGTACTCACTTTCAGATGACCCTACTAAGTTGGGTAGACCTCAAAACTTCACAATAACCGTTAGAGATGTTAAGCTATCTGCTGGAGCAGGTTTCGTGGTTGCTCTAACTGGCGATGTAATGACTATGCCAGGTTTAGGCAAAAAACCTACTGCCATGGTTATAGATTGCGACAATAATGGTAATATTATTGGTCTATTCTAAGGTGGCGATGGTTCATGGAAAAGATAACTCATTCTGCTGAAGAAAGCATAGAGTTCGGTAAGTATATAGGTTCTAAACTTAAAAAGGGCGATATGATTGCCTATATTGGTGGTTTGGGTATGGGAAAAACTACTCTTACTAGAGGCATAGTCATGGGATTAGGTCTTAAAGATGATGTGTTTTCACCTACTTTTACGCTATCCAATGAGTATAGAGGCGATAATATAAATGTGTATCACTTTGATATGTATAGAATTAACGGTATTGACGGCTTAGAAAGTATAGGTTTCTTTGACTATCCACTTGAAGATAGTGTGTCTATTATTGAATGGTCAGAAAACGTTAAGGAAATCTTTAACGATAGTACTATAAAGATATCTATTGAACGTTTGGACGACAGTACCAGAAAGATTACTGTAAATGGTGGTGATAGATTTTGTTAATCTTAGGAATAGATACTTCAGGAAAGATGGCATCAGTATCGCTAATGCAAGATGATGTTCTATTAGCTGAAAATAGTGTGTATACTACTTTAACTCATTCGCAGATAATTATGCCTATGTGTAAAAAACTTCTTGAGAGTGTCGGAAAAACACTTCAAGATGTTAATAGAATAGTAGTATCATGTGGCCCAGGTTCTTATACTGGTTTAAGAATAGGCATATCTGGAGTAAAAGCAATGTGTTTTGCATTGAATATCGGTTGTAACGGAATATCTACATTAGAAAGTTTGGCTTACAATGTATTCGGATTTGATGGTGTAATATGTTCTATTATGAAGGCTCGTTTAGATTTGGTATATTGTGGATTGTTCCAAAGCAATATGAAATCTATTACACGCTATAGTGATGATTGTATTTTAGAAAAATCGATGCTTTTTGAAAAGCTATCTAATATTGATAAAAATATCATATTAGTTGGCGATGGTGCAGAAGATTTTTATAGTTCTTATGAGTTTAAATCCAATGTAGCGTTAGCTAGTGTTAAAGATAGGTTGCAATCTGCAAGTAGTCTTTGCGAGATTGCTAGAAATCTTGAGCCACAAACTCCACAAGATTTACAAGCATTGTATTTACAACCTACTAAGGCTGAAAAAGATTTAAAATCTAATAATAGATAAAAATTAAAACTCCACTGATATTTAGTGGAGTTTTTTATAATGTTTATATTTATAAACTATTCAACAGTAACAGATTTCGCTAAGTTACGAGGTTGGTCAACATTGTTGCCTCTATGAACTGCAGTATAATAAGCAATCAATTGAAGTGGAACTGTAGTAATCATAGGCATTAGAATGTTATCAGTAACAGGAATTTTAATGATATAGTCGGCAACGTCGCTATCTACATTAGCGTTTTCCTTACATACTAGAATTACTTTTGCCCCACGGGCTTTTACTTCCTTGATATTACTAATAGTTTTAGCAAAAAGTTTATCTTGCGTAGCTACTGCAATTACTGGCATTTCCTCATCTACTAAAGATATAGTACCATGTTTTAACTCACCAGATGCGTAAGCCTCAGAATGAATATAAGAAATCTCTTTTAATTTTAAAGAGCCTTCCATACTTAGAGCGTAATCCAAGCCACGACCTATATATAATAGACTAGTAGCGTTCATAATCTTAGATGCAACCTTTTGACAGATATCCTTATGTTCTAAAGTTTGAGTAACTAAGTTAGGAATATCTAAAAGTTTAGATGTATATTCCTTGCAAGTATCAAGTGATATCTTTTCTTTGGCGTAGGCTAGTTCAAATGCAAATAGATACATTATAGAAAGTTGAACAGAATAAGCCTTTGTAGATGCTACAGAAATCTCTGGACCTGCATGAGTATATATAACCATATCGCTTTCACGAGCAATAGAAGAACCTACTACGTTTACTATCGATAGAGTTTTCGCACCACGTTCCTTAGCAAGTTTTAATGCAGATTTAGTATCGGCAGTTTCTCCCGATTGAGATATTAGTATGACTAAATCGTTAGGATTTATAATAGGATTTCTATATATAAATTCTGATGCCATATCTACAGTTACGGGAACTCTAGCTAAATCCTCAATGACGTACTTGCCGACTATACCAGCGTGCATAGCAGTACCACAAGCTACTATAAATAGTTGATTTACACCTTTAAGAGTATCTACAGTTATGCCACATTCTTCCAAGTTAGGCATATCATCAATAATTCTAGGAGATATAGTATTATTTATAGCGGTAGGTTGTTCATGGATTTCTTTAAGCATAAAGTGTTCATAGCCACACTTTTCAGCAGCATTGATATCCCAATTTGCTACCATAACTTCTTTTTCGATTAAGTTTTGGTGAATATCATAGATTTTAACAGCATCTTTTTTTATAACTGCGATTTCATTCTGTTCAAGCAGATTATACTTTTTAGTATATTTTAGTATAGCAGGAACATCGGAGGCGATAAAGTTTTCATTTTCGCCAAGACCTACTATTAAAGGACTATCTTTTCTAACTGCGAATACAGTATCTGGGAAATCTCTAAAGATTATACCCAACGCATAAGAACCTTTAATCTCACCGATTACTTTAATAATAGTATCTAATGGGTTGCCATCATAGTAGTAGTCTAATAGTTTAGCTACTATTTCGGTATCGGTTTGACTTTCAAAGGAGTAACCCTCATTAGATAAGAAATCTTTAATTTGGCGATAGTTTTCAATAATTCCATTGTGAACTATAGTAACTCTTTTGTTACCGTGTGGGTGGGAATTAATATCAGATGGTTCACCATGAGTAGCCCATCTAGTGTGACCTATGCCACAATGTCCAATTGGTTTGTGTTCAGAATTTATTTTGTCTATTAGGTTTGTTAACTTACCTTGACATTTTTCAACTACTATTTTATTTTTTTCAAATACGGCAATACCAGCAGAGTCATAACCTCTGTACTCTAATTTAGATAGTGCGTTTATAAGTACATCTGTACAATCTTTGTCGCCAACGTAACCTACTACACCACACATAATAAAAAACCTCCTTGTTAAATCGGAGTGAGATGGCTATAGCTATAGCCATCACCGATTTTAAGTATTAAACATATTACTTAGTACCAAAAATTCTGTCACCTGCATCGCCAAGACCTGGAACGATATAGTTATCATCGTCAAGACCCTTATCTATGCAACAGCAGTATATTTCAACGTCTGGGTGAGCAGAAGTTAGAGCCTCTAAGCCTTCAGGGGAGGCTATTAAGCACATATACTTAATATCCTTAACACCAGATTTTTTAAGTTCGTTAGCAGTTAATACACCTGCACCACCAGTAGCAAGCATAGTATCTACTATTATTGCGTGACGTTCTTGTATATCTGCAGGGAACTTAGCGTAATACTTAACGGTTTCGCCAGTAGATGGTTCTCTAAAAGCACCAACGTGACCTATCTTAACAGTAGGAATTAATTTGGATATTCCTTCTGCCATAGGTAGACCTCCACGGAGTATAGGAATTAAAGCCATCTTGTAACCAGATATTACTTTAGACTTAGTATAGTGTCTAGGAGCTTTAATCTCTACTTCCTTTAGAGGTAAATCTCTAGTAGCTTCATAAGACATTAACATAGCAGTTTCAGATACTAACTCTCTAAACTCTTTAGAGCCAGTATTAGCGTCCCTCATTAAAGAAATTTTGTGTTGAACTAGAGGGTGTTCAATAACGTGTACATTTTTCATATTCATAAAAAAATCACTCCTATATAATAATATTAATCTTCCAACTTAGATATAAGGTCAACACGTCTTTGATGACGACCACCTTTTTCAAACTGAGTATTAAGAAATACATCGACTAACTCTATGGCAGTACCTACGCCAATTACTCTAGCACCAAGACATAAAACGTTAGCGTCATTGTGTATACGAGTGTACTTAGCTGAAAAGTAATCGGAACATACACAAGCACGAATTCCTTTTACTTTGTTTGCACATATAGACATTCCAACGCCAGTACCACACACTAGTATACCTGTATTGTTAGATATATCTTCAGTAACCTTATCGCAAAGTGATTTAGCTATAATAGGATAGTCGCAAGACTCACCATTACAACCAACGTCCACAAAATCGATACCATTTTCAGTAAGATATTTAACAATTTCAACTTTTAATGGATATCCAGCGTGGTCACAACCTATAACTATCATAATAAAAAAATCTCCTATAGTAATATATATTTTACTTAAACATTAAATTTAGATGTTTAAAATAAATTACTTCTTAATTGTATCATAATTTTATAACTTTTGCAAGATATTTTTAATATCAAAGCAAATTATAAAGTTACACAAATAATATACTGCTTATTTGTATACTATAAACAAATGACTCTGTTATCTTCAAAAGTAAATTATTGTATCTTGACAATGACACATTATTTAGTTATAATGATAAGAGGAATATTGATTTCTATAAATATAGGTGTGTTTTGCCTATTATAGAACACGAGTTGATTAGTTTATTCTATATTAATTTTTAGAAAGGTGGAAAAAATATGGTTAGAAAAAGAATAGTTGCAATGATAGTTTCTTTATGTTTCATTTCTACTACTTTTGCTTATCGTAGTTTACCAATTCGGGCAGAAGATGTAACTGTTGGTTCTTCAGATATGGCAGTTGCTACTAGCTTGGATACTGAAGGTAATCAAGGGTTATACGTTGAACAGACTACCTATAGCGACTATTATGACAAATATTCAACTCAAACACGTCCAAATAAAGAAATTTTTATCAATGGAACAGATTACACTACCGCAGAAAATGGAGATTTTTCTACTGGTAAATATGAAGGCTCTTCTAATGATGTCCTAATTTGGAATAGCTTAGAAGGTTCGGTTACTTATAACTTTAATGTCGAGGAAAGTGGTATCTACTGTTTAGAGATGTCTTATTATAATATAGTATCTAATTCTAATACTATAGAACTCTCTGTAAAGTTAGACGGAGAAGTGCCTTATAGTACTGCCGATAGAGTTCAACTTAATAAGGTTTGGATTAATGAGGAAGATATTAAAGAAGATGCTAAAGGAAATCAAGTAAGACCATCGCAAGTTCAACAGGGTATGTGGCAAGTTACTGATATTAAAGATGTTGACGGACTATTTAATGACCCTCTTATCTTTTATTTAGAAAAGGGTTCTCATACCATAACTTTAGATGGTACTAGGGCTGATTTATGTATTGAATATCTTAAGTTTCATAATCCTGTAAACGTTGACACTTACCAAGATTATATATCTAGTATAGATACTTCTGTTACAGTAGAAAGCACACCATCTACATTAATTCGTGTAGAGGGCGAAAAGGCTAAGTATAAATCCAACTCTACACTTTATCCTACTTACGATAAGGATAGTTACTTAGTATCTCCATCTGACCCAGTTAAACAGATGTACAACACTATCGGTGATGCTACTTGGTCACAAGCTTTGCAAACGATAACATGGGAAGTTAATGTCGAAAATGATGGTTGGTACAAACTTGGTATTAAATCTAGACAACAAGAAATGCGAGGTTTCTACTCTAACAGACGCATTTATATAGATGGTCAAGTTCCTTGTGAGGAATTAAATCAAGTTAAGTTCTACTATAGTACCGATTGGAGCGTAGTTACTCCACAAGACGAAGATGGCAATGATACATATGTATATCTAACTAAAGGCACTCACGAGTTGGCTATGGAAGTTATCCCTGGTGAAATTGGTGACTCCATGCGTCAATTAGACGATATAGTTCTTAAAATTAACAACTATTACAGACAAATCTTAATGATTACTAGCCCTAATCCAGATAAGTATACTGACTACTATGTACATACTAAAATCCCAGATTTAGTTCCAACTTTTGAGGAGATATCACAATCTTTAAAGGATATTCAAGCTAATATTGAATCTCTTTCACATTCGGAGGGTTCGGAGGCATCTACACTAGAACAGATGACCGTTATTCTTGATAAGTGTGTTGAAAAACCTTTACAAATTCCTAACTATCTATCGCAAATTAAAGATAATGTTACTGCAATATCTTCTTGGATGAGAGATTATCGTGAACAACCCCTTGAAATAGACTACATAGAGTTGGCATCTGCTGACCAAGATTTTACTTCTACTAAAGAGAACTTTTTCAAATCGGCATCTTTTAATTTTAAATCTTTTGTAGGTTCGTTTACAGATGACTATAATGTGCTTTCCGATACATCTAGTAATGACGCTATAACAGTTTGGGTAGGTTTAGGTCGTGACCAAGCACAAGTAGTTAAAGAGTTAGTAGAATCGGAATTTATTCCAGAAACTGGCATACCAGTAGCGGTAAATCTAGTGCAAGGAACTCTAGTAGAGGCTACTCTAGCAGGTAAAGGTCCAGATATATCGTTGTTCTCAGCTGGTGAACTTCCAGTAAACTTGGCTGTTAGAGGTCTTTTAACAGATTTATCTCAGTTTGACGACTTCGACGAAGTAACTAGCAACTTCCAAGAAAACGCTACCGTTCCTTATACCTATGATGGCAAATGCTATGGTATTCCTTTGGAACAAAATTTCCCTATGATGTTCTATCGTAAAGACGTTCTTAGTGAGTTAGGTTTCGACCACGCTCCTGAAACTTGGAACGAACTTCTTGAAATGCTACCAGCCTTCCAAAGAAGTTATATGTCTGTAGGTTTGGTCACTCCTACTGTAAACGTTTCCGCAGCTACTGAGGCTGGTCATACGTTTGCTACTTTGATGTTACAAAATGGTCTAAACTACTACAACGATGACCAAACTGCTACATCTTTTGATAATATAAAGGCTGTACAATCCTTTGAACAGTGGACAGACTTCTATACTAAATACGACTTTGAACAAACTTACGATGCTTTTAACCGTTTTAGAACTGGTGAATATCCAATAGTAATTCAAAACTATTCATTTTTCAATCAACTAGCAGTTGCCTCTCCAGAGATTAATGGTCTTTGGGATATGACTGTAATACCTGGTACAGTTCGTGAAGATGGTACTATCTCACACGCAACCAACTCCATGGGTACTTGTGGAATCATATTCAATAAGGTTTCAAGCGAAGAAGATGCTTGGAAGTTCTTAAAATGGTTCTCATCTACGGACGTTCAAGTTGAGTACGGAACTTCCATAGAAGGTTTGATGGGTCAAATGGGACGTTATGCTACTGCTAATACTGAGGCTTTGACTAAACTTTCATGGTCTTCTAGTGAATTAGCTACCTTACAATCTCAACAGAGTGAACTCAATGAGATAGCTATTATTCCAGCATCGTATGCCGTTACTAGAAACGTTATGAACGCTTTTAGAGAAACTGTAAACAATGCAGAAAATCCACGTGATACTCTAATGTGGTATAATAGAGATATCAATGCAGAAATTACAAGAAAACGTGAAAATCTTGGACTTGATGACTAAAACGACAAATTTCATTTAGGAGGGATAACTTTGATTGAAAAGGATAAGATTGGGGTTCGTGATAAAAAAGAACAACGTCGTATTATGTGGCTTCAAGTTAAGCAAAATAAGGAATGTTATTTTATGTTAATTCCATTTATGGCGTTATTCTTTGTATTTACAATAGTTCCCGTGTGCCTATCTTTGCCAATGGGTTTTACAGACTTCAATATGGTACAGTTTCCAAAGTTTATAGGACTTTCAAACTTTACCACGTTGTTTCTTTCGGATAAAGTATTTATAGGTTCTATTAGAGTAACTCTAGTATTTGCAATATTTACAGGACCTATAAGCTACATTCTATGCTTTTTACTGGCTTGGTTGATTAACGAACTTCACCCAAAGCTAAAGACTATATTTACTTTGATATTCTATGCACCATCTATGGCAAACGTATACACCGTGTGGCAATTGATTTTTAGTGGTGACTCTTATGGATATTTAAACTCTATGCTTATTAACTTAGGAATAATAACATCGCCAATACAATGGCTAACAGATTCCACTTATATTTTAGGTGTAGTAATAGTAGTTCAAATGTGGATATCTTTAGGTGCAGGTTTCTTGGCTCTTAGAGCAGGTTTCCAAAATATAGACCGTTCTCAATATGAGGCTGGTGCTATTGAAGGTATAAAAAATAGATGGCAAGAGTTAATATATATTACAATACCATCTATGGGACCACAATTGATGTTCGCTGCGGTTATGCAGATAGTATCTTCATTTACTGCCGATATAGTTGGTAGAAACTTGGTAGGTTTCCCAAGTACAGACTATGCTGCACATACTATAATGACTCATGCTTATGACTATGGTTGGGTTCGTTATGAAATGGGATACGCCTCTGCTATATGTATGGTATTGTTTATAGCCATGTATGTAGCTAATAAAGTTATAAGTACGGCTCTTAATAAGTACTTGGATTAAAGGAGGGAGTTATTCTAAATGATTGATACACGAAAAATGAAAGAGTCTAATAAACAAGCTGGTACAAAAGTAGGTAGTACTACTGGAATTTTTATATTCTTACTTATATTAGGATTGTTTATGGCATTACCTATATATTTAGCAGTAGTAATGTCTGTAAAGCCAGTTCAAGAACTCTTTATATTCCCACCTAAGTTATATACATTAAATCCTACTTTAAACAACTTTAAAGATATGTTTAAAGTCGCTGGAGATTTATGGGTTCCATTTTCAAGATATGTATTCAATAGTGTATTTATAACTATAACAGTTACAGTATGTCACTGTTTTGTATCTGCCATGGCGGCGTTTGTACTTGCAAAGTGTAGATTCCCTGGTAACAAGATACTTAACTCTATAATAGTAGTATCGTTATTGTATCAAAGTAATGTTATATACATCATGCAGTACATAGTAATGGCTCAACTTGGCATGATTGATACTTATTGGGCTTTAATACTTCCATCTATTGCAACTCCTATGGGATTGTTCTTAATGCGTCAATCTATGACACAAGTTCCAGATGCTATGATTGAGGCAGCTAAAGTAGATGGTGCTAATATGTTTACTATATGTTGGAAAATAGTAATGCCTAACCAAAAACCTGCTCTTATGACTTTGATTATATTTGCATTCCAAGGTGCTTGGAACATCGCAGGTGGTGGATTAGTTTACGATGAAACTTTAAAAACTTTACCTACAGTAGTTCAACAGGCTGCTGCGGCTGGTCTAGCAAGAGCTGGTGTTGCTATGGCATCGGCAGTGTTTATGTTAATACCTCCTATTTTGATATTCGTAATAGCACAAAAGAACGTTATCGAAACTATGGCTCATTCGGGTATTAAAGACTAATTTTACTACGGAAAGGGTGAATTATTAAGTGCAGAAACGTTTTAAAAAGTTGTTTACTGGTTTTATCGCTAGTACGTTGGCTATTAGTAATATGATGCTTACCGTCTTTGCCGACGAACCTTATGAGGTCTACAACTATGATACTTGGGGTGAAGCAATTCCATCACAAGCTGGATATTTGGCTGAAAGAAGTATCTCAGGCGAAGATTTCGACATAGAACATTTTTCATCACCTAACGATATCTTTAAAGATGATAACGATAACTTCTACTTGGTCGATAGTGGCAACAACAGAATAGTAGTCTTTGATAGTCAGTTTAACAACGTAACTAAAATTTATGACACCTTTAAAGGTTTAGATGGCAAAGATACTACTTTAAACAATCCTTTGGGAATATTTGTGGATAGTTCTAACGGATTTATGTATATTGCTGATAATAAAAATGCTAGAGTTATTAAGTCTGATATGGACGGTAACATAATATCTGAGTTTACTAAACCTACTTCAGAAGTGTATGCTCAAGAGTTGACTTTTCTACCTCAAAAGGTGCTAGTCGATAGTGCTGGATATGTATATGTAGTAGTAAACAATATTACTAGTGGTGCTGTAATGTTCAACAGTGATGGCGAATTTGTCGGATTTTATGGTGCTAACAAGGTAAAACAAACTGCCGAAGTTATTAGCAACTATATGTGGAACTTAATCGCTACTGATGAAATGCGTGCTAGACGTTCTAAAAGCGTTCCAATAGGTTTTAATAACTTCGATATAGATAGTGAGGGCTTTATATACACTTGTACACAGTCCGAAAATACCGATATTATTAAAAAGGTAAATCCTGCGGGTGAAAATCTATTCGCTAACGTTGACGCTCTTTGGGGTGATGATACTACTACATCTCAAACTACTAAAACGGTAGCTATGACCGATATAGATATTTCAGACAATGGTTATATAAATTGTTTAGATTTAACTACTGGTAGAGTGTTTCAATTTGATGCAGAATGTAATCTAATGTTTATTGTAGGTACTACTGGTGAACAGTTAGGTTCATTTAAACAAGTATCTGCTGTGGAAAGCATGGGAACTAATCTATACGTTGTCGATAGCTTGAAAAATACTATTACTATCTTTCAAGAAACAGAGTTCGGTTCTATAGTTCATGAGGCTACCGACCTATACAACGAGGGCTATTATGAAGAAGCCCTTGAACCTTGGTACGAAGTCCTAAAACGTGATGGTAACTACAGAAACGCTTATATTGGTATAGCTAGTGCTAAACTAAACTCTGGTGACTATGAAGATGCTATGAAATACTCTAAGTTAGCCGATGCAGGTAAACGCTATAACAGAGCTTTTGAAGGTTATCGTCAAGATTGGATTGACGCTCATTTTAGCTTGATAGTCGCAGTTATAATACTACTTATTGCTATTGCTATCGCTAATGTGTTCCTTAGAAAAAAATTGAATACTACTGTATTTAAAATGTTGATTAATGCAATAAAATCCAAGTTTAAAAAGGGAAAGGGGATTAACAGCATATGATGGATTTGTCTAAAAAAGAATGGGTAAAGCATACCATAATGCATCCCTTTGAAGGTTACGAGGATTTGCGTTGGAAAAAAGGTGGTTCATTAAAGTATTCGTTTATAATAGTATTGCTACTTTTTGTGGCTCAGGTGGCTTATGATAGATTGTATGGTTTTCAATTCTATGTGGTATACGATAAGCTATTTAATGTAATACCATATATAGTTCAAAGTATAATACTGTTTGCAACATGGGTTATAGGTAACTGGGCTATAAGTACTCTACTAGATGGCGAAGGTACTTTGAAAAATATATGTATATTTAGTGCATACGCATTAATTCCATATATAGCACAAGTATTTATAAACGTATTTTTATCTCACTTTTTGGTGCGTGATGAGTATATATTCATGCAAGCTATACAAGTTATAGGAACTCTTTGGAGTATTATACTAATGTTTATGGCTATAAAGACAGTACATCAATTTGGTGTTTTAAAAACCATATTTGATATAATATTAACTATATTTGCTATGTTAATTATACTATTCTTATTAGTATTATTGCTATCATTGTTCCAACAAGTGTATGTATTTGTGTACTCTGTATATACAGAAATAGCTTACAGATTGAAAGTATAGAAAGGTCGGTGATTTTTAAATTATGAAAAGTAAAAGTTTTAAAAAGGTTATCGTTACCATATTAGTGCTTTCAATGATGACTACATCGCCAGTTAATGCTTACATGATTACCAATGCTGAACAAGAAACATCTACTGAAACTACTGTCGATACTTCTGGAGAAGATGCTCAAGGTGAGGAAGAATATCAAGCCGATGCCGTTGATGAGGACTTTGTCGCTAGAGATGAAGCTAAACTTTTGAAATCTATGACTAAGTTAGCTGAAAATAGTAACTTTGCTCTATACATCAATGAAAACGAAGAAGATGACGAAGATTTACTTGCTCTTGAAAACAAATCTAATGGATTTGTTTGGTGGTCATCACCTGTAAACGCTATGGGTGATGTAAATGCTACAAATACTCTAAGACAAGATTTAAAATCTGCTTTGAGTTTTACATACGGTAAACCTGCTGATAGAACTACATCTAATCAACGTTCGGCTAAGAACGGAAAATCCACTTATAAAATGATTGACAACGGCGTTGAGATTACTTTTAAGTTCAAAAAGGCTGGAATTACTATTCCAGTGCAATATACTCTTGAAGATGATTATTTAAGGGTAGTCGTTAATACTGCCGATATCGTTGAGGATAATCCTTCCGATACTGATGGTCAAATTTTAACTTCCATGACCTTATTAGGTAGTTTTGGTGCAGTATCTCAAGAAGATTGTGGTGGCTATTTTGTCATTCCAGATGGCTCTGGTGCTTTGATAAACTTTAATAATGGTAAAACTTTTTCAAAATCTTATAGTGGCAAAATTTACGGCTCGGATACTGCTATGGTACCAACTACGGCATCGGCATATACTAAGCAAGTAAACTTTCCAATGTATGGCATAGTTAGAGATGATGGCAACGGTTTAATGGCTGTAGCCGTTCAAGGTGATGCAAATGCTAGTATAAAATCTAGTGTAAGTATACAATCCAAGAGCAGTTACAATATATGTAACTTTGAGTTTACTCTACGCAGTACCGATACTTACTACATGGGTGGCGATACTACTCCTTTAACGGTGTTTGAAAAGGGTGGTATCAAAACAGATACTATTGAAGTTAGATACTATCCACTTGCTGACAAAGATTTAGATTATACTAATATCGCAGAATGTTATAGAAACTATTTGCTATCAGATGTTGGAGTTACTCAAAAAGAAACTGAAAACGCATCTAATATGTATGTGGATTTATATGGTGGTGTTGAAAAATTAACTCCAGTGTGTGGTATACCTATGACTTTAAAGACATCTATAACATCTTTTGATGATGCTCAAAGTATAATCAGTCAGCTAAAGGGCAATGGCACAGATAATATGGTAGTAAGCTATCATAATTGGACTAACGCTGGTATTAAAAATCAAGTTGATATTAAAGCTAGTCCATCTAACACTTTGGGTGGTAGTGGAGATTTTAAATCTTTAAAGAAGTATCTAAGCGATAACAATATAGAACTATATCCAGTAGTACAAAACGATACTTTTATATCTGGACAAGGTTACTATACTTTCCAAAATACTAACATTAGAGTTTCTGGTTCATATTCAAGAGTTCTTTCCTACGATTTAGCTTTCGGTGAACAAGATAAGAATAAAGATTCTTATTCATTACTATCACCAAGTTCGTTTAGTGAGATATATTCTAAACTTGCTAAAAACTACTCATCAGCAAAACTAGAGGGCGTATCCATTGGAAGTATGACATCTTTGCTATATGGTGACTACGGAAAACAACTACTATCTAGAGAAGATACTCAAAACATTATGACAGAAAGTTTAAGTAACATACAATCTTCAGTAGGTTCAGTTTTGGGAATAGGTGCTAATGAGTACACTCTACCTTACTTAGACCACATTACAGATATACCACTATCTTCTAGTGGCTACGATATCTTTGATGCAGATATTCCATTCTATCAACTAGTGATGCACGGAATTATGCCATTGGCGACTACTCCTATAAATGCTAGTGCTGATAGTGATACTCTACTATTACAGGCTATTGCAACTGGTATGAATCCTCGCTACGATATGATTTATGAAGAAACTAGCACTCTAAAAGATACTGAGTATGATAATCTTTACTATGCAAACTATCAACATTGGGTAGATACTGCATCTCAACAGTATGCTTTTGCAAAGAATATCTTAAATGCTGTTAGTGGTTCTTATATAACATCTTATAAGCAAGTAGATGATACTATTCTTACTGAGTATGCAAACGGCACTAAAACAGAAGTAAATCTTACTGATATGTCAATTAAACTTAATGGCACTGAGTATAAATACTCCGACTATGTAACCATCGAAGGAGGTCAAAGTAATGAAGAAGAGTAAAGGTATTCAAATGCCTTATGAAAAAAGAAAAAGCCTCTATGGTTATGGATTTATAGCTTTATGGTTAGTGGGTACTATTAAATGGTTTTTAATACCACTTATTACATCTTTAAAGTATTCATTTGAAACTGTTACTCCTGCAACTGGAGGTGTTCAAGAGTCTTGGGTTGGATTTCAAAACTATGTATATGCTTTTGGTGTAGACCCTAACTATTCTAAGTACTTAGTATCTGTGTTAAAAGATACTGCTATTAAAACTCCATTAATAATAATATTTTCATTGTTTGTAGCAGTAATGTTAAATCAAAAGTTTAAGGGTAGAGGCTTTGCTAGAGCAGTATTCTTTCTACCAGTAATTATAGCAACAGGTCCAGTATACGCAATAATATCTGGTGATATGAGTTCTAGTGGTAGTAGCGATGCTTCACAATTTTCAACCATGTTTGAAACAGACTTAGTAGGCGAACTAATGGAGTTTATTGGTATATATGGTATCAGCGATGCCGTGACTGAAACTATTCAAAGTATAACTACCAATATTTTTAGCTTGGTTTGGAACTCTGGTATTCAAATTTTGATATTCTTAGCAGCATTACAGAACATTCCAGTATCAGCTAAAGAGGCTGCTCAAATGGAAGGTGCTACTGCTTGGGAATACTTCTGGAAGATTACTTTCCCTTACGTTTCCCCTATGATTTTAGCAAACTTGATATTTACTATTATCGATAGCTTTACTGATACTTCTAACTCTGTTATGAACAGAATTTTAGAAGTTCAATCCGACTGGAAGTATGGTGAGGCTGCTGCAATGGCTTGGTCATATTTTGCTATAGTAATGGTTGCAGTAGGTATTATTACTGTTATCGTTAATAAGTTTATCTACTACGAAGTAGATTAAGGAGGGGTTTTTAAATGGCAATACCTGGCTCAAATTCCTTGGGTGATAAAAAGTTTGAGGCTAAAGTTAGTGATAAGGTTCATAAGGCGTATATGACCAAAGAAGAACGTACTTATTTAAGAAATAAATCTATAATGGAAAAGGTTTGGCCTGTATTTAGATTTTTAATCTTATTTGGTTTGTGCTTTGTAATATTGTATCCGTTGATATTTATGGTATCATGTGCATTTAGGTTACAATCTGATATGAACGACCCTACTGTAATGTGGATACCTAGAAATTTAACACTATCAGTAATTAAGGAAACTGCTTCAGCTATGAAGTTCGGTGAAACTTTAACTAATACTTTGCTACTAAATATTGGTTGTTCACTAGTTCAAGTGGTAACTTGTGCCATAACTGGATACGGTTTCGCTAGATTTAAGTTCAAAGGAAAAAATATTCTATTTGGAATAGTTATCTTAATGATATTAGTTCCTCAACAGATTATATTAATTCCACAATATACCCAGTTTAGATATTTTATGGGTACTGATATCAATTTAATTAACAATCCATTGACGATGTATCTACCAGCTTTGATGGCTAACGGTATCCGTGCTGGTTTGATGATTTTAATATTTAGACAGTTCTTTAAAGGACTTCCTAAAGAGTTGGAGGACGCTGCTTATTTAGATGGTTGTGCTCCATTTAGAACTTTCATTCAAATTATGGTACCTAATGCAAAATCTAGCTTTTTGATAGTATTTCTATTTAGCGTAGTTTGGTACTGGAACGATTACTATGTAAGTACATCATTCTTTACTGAGAACAAGACTATTGCTCTAATGCTTAAAAACTTAGATACTACTCTTAATACTACTCTATTTAATAGTGCTACTGCACAAGTATCCGTTCGTGAAAAGATTGTTTGGATGGAAGCAGGTTGTTTAATATCTATAACACCTATACTAGTGTTATATTGTTTCTTACAAAAACAGTTCGTTGAAGGTATTGAACGTAGTGGTTTGACTGGCTAACTATATTATGTGATAAATATTAAAGGGTACAGTTTAATAACTGTACCCTTGATTTTTTCCCTATTTGATGTTTAATAATTTTTTCTGGATTTTTTGACCATGTAAAGTTGCTCATCTGCTAGGTTGATAAAATCTTGGATAGTCAAATCAGCATCATTATACTTAGCATAACCTATACTTAACTTTAGAACGTAGTCCTTGTTAGCATTCGCTTTAGCTAGTTGTTTGTTTACGGTTACGCATAGATTGTCTATTTCATAGGCTTCTAAATCTTCGCAGATTACAATGAACTCATCACCACCATAACGAGCAATGAACATATTCTTTTTATTGAATACGAATTTTAAGGTATTGGAAACACATACTAAAGCCTTATCACCTTCGATATGACCAAACTTATCGTTTATTTTTTTAAAGTAATCTAAGTCCATAATTAGCAGATACAGTGACTTTTCGGAGTACTTTATCTTATTGGATAGATACTTTATCAACTGATTTCTATTGTTCAATTGAGTTAGAGGGTCTATTGATATAAGTTGTGATTGCGACCTTATATATACGTTTATCATAGCTAGAGTAATTCCTACACATAATAATGGTATGTCTTTTATAAACGCTTGTAGTATGCAAAATATAAGTGGTATAATAACAAACGATGATATACTTAAGTATTGATGTTTATATATATAATTTTTCTTATCTAAAGATTTTAAAAATGCTTTTATAGTAGTAAATATGACATATCCAAAACTTAAGATTATCTGTAGTACATATAATTTTCCTCTGTGATATATATTATTGTCATCAATATATATAAGCCAATGTGTTTTATATGATGTAACTGTTAGTATAGTCAGTGCTATAAAAGGAATAAGATTGAAAATTTTAAACCTATTTTCATTTACTAATTTGGATTTCTGTAAGTTTTCGGAGTATACAAACCAACTATATCCACACAATCCCGATGCTATGAAATATAATGCACTTATTATAAAGTTTAAATCTTTAGATATATTAAAGTAGCCACTTTGAGCACAAGCCCACAAGATATCTAATATATAAAACAGTATTTGACTGGCTAAAACGTTTACGAATAAGTATTGATGATTTTGTTTGTCTATACCAGTTACTACGTTGTATAGTAGTATAGCCAATACAAATATTGCAAATGCATTGACTTCACAATATAGCAAAGTTACCATTATTACACATCCTTTGTTGAAATTTTTGTCCAATTTAATTATACTATGTAAAATTTTCAAAGTCAAGGAAGTTATTTACTTATGGTAAAAAAATTTTCCGAATTTTTTATGATTATTTTAATATACCATATTTTGTAATATAAATTTTGAGAAGTTTTAAAAAAATCTATTGAATATTATTTTTACTAATGGTATAATTAAGATATTACACTTAAAAATCTTTTTAAGAGGTGATTTTATTGAAAAAATATCTTGAACAGTATATAGCTATGTTGGAAAAGTTCTTGCAAGAGGGAAAAATATCTAACTTTGATTACATAAAATCGGAACATATTAAACAGATACAATTCGTTCAACATGAAAGATTAATTCATTTTTTAGTAACTATGATGTTCGCTATTATAGAGTTTATCTGTCTTGGAATATTCTTAGTAACGTCTAATATAGGAGTTTTAATATTAGTAATATTAATCTTGGGATTACTAGTTCCATACATTGCATACTACTATTATTTAGAAAATCATACACAAAAACTATACCTATTGTATAGCAAAATTTGTAATTTAGAACTTCAACAGATGGAAAATCATGATAATATTAGCTTTCCTTTGGAAGTGGATATTAAAATTAAAGATTAAGTATATCCAAAAAGGTGCTTTTTATGAAAAATGAACTTATAAAGTATAGATTAATTATCATACCTATGTTGATAGTTACTATAATAATATCCTTGTTAGCGTACTACTGTTCGGGCGTTATAGAGTTTAATTCTTATAAAAATATCATAGATATTAGACTTCAAAAGATAGAAACTCGCTTAAATGAGGATACTGACGAAAAAAATCTATTGACGACTGAGATTTTCTCCGACTGTGAGGAAAAAGCTAGAATGGTCGCTATGTTGATAGCTCAAAATTCTGACCAACTCTCTTATGAACTAAGTCTTGAGGAGATTAGAGTTATATCTAATGCCGATGAGGTTGTAATTAGCGATAATTTTGGTGTAATTGAATATAGTACATCTACATATCAAGTGGGCGATACCGTGAATAAAGAATTTATATCTTATATAAATAACAACGGCTACACCGAAAGTATTATAGATAGTTCTGGTAGAATAATAACAGGTACTACCCGTCTTGATGATGTGGGTATTATTCAATTAACATTCTCCTCTGATAGTATGCGTAAGATGTTAAAATCTACTGACATTTCAAGAGTAACTTCGGAATATCCACTATTTGAAAATGGTTTTACTGCTATTATTGATACTTTAAGTTATACATATCTTAGTCATACAGAAACGTCTTTAGTAGGAACGCCGTCGCAATTACCTCAAGATAAGTTTGACTTGAATAAAAAAAATGGAGGTTTTTTCTGTTCAGTAGGTGGTAAAAAGTCCTATATAAGATATTCTATCTACGATGATGAGGACATATTAGTGGGTGTAGTTCCAACTAGTGAGATATATAATCTGCGAAACTCTATAACTTTTTGGACGCTCTTACTAGGAATAGTGTTGACTATAGTAGCAGTGCTATCTATTAGATTTAAAGAATTAAAAAAATAACTTTATCGGGATTTTTATTTATGAAAGATTTTAAAAGTATTAAACAGTATATAGTTCAAAATAAGAATATATCTGCAATTATAGGATTGTCTGCTATAATAGTTATATCCATACTGCTTATAGTTGTTAGATGTATTCAAAATAATAATACCTCTGATGTGGTTGTACAAACTCCAATAGAGGTGACTGGAACAGTTTGTATCGATGCTGGTCATGGTGGTTCAGATACTGGTGCAATCTCTCAAGATGGCTCTTTGTACGAAAAAGATGATAATCTTAAACTTGCCTTGAAAGTTAAAGAATATCTTGAAAGTATGAACTTGAACGTGATAATGACTAGAACAGATGATACTTATATTGACCTCAACGAACGTTGCAAAATAGCTAATACTAATAATGTGGATTTATTTGTATCGTTACATAGAAATAGTGCTGAAAATACATCAGCTAGTGGCGTGGAAGTTTGGGTACATAATTCGCAACCTACTGTAGATATCGCTCTTGCTGATAATATTATACAAGCACTAGAAAGCGTTGGTATTCAAGAAAATAGAGGTGTGGAATTTGGATATCGTGGAGATAGTAACGAAAACTATCGAATAAATAAACTTACTACTATGCCTAGTTGTCTTGTAGAAACTGGATTTATCTCTAATGCTCAAGATAGAGAACTATATTCTACCCATCTTGATGACTACGGAAAAGCTATCGCAGATGGCATATACTTTACCCTAGAGGGTATTCAAGATGGTTCTATAGATACGTCTAAGAGTAAATCGGGACAGAATAATTAATATCTAAACTTTAGGAGGGTGTTTTTTTGTGAAAAAGATAGTATCAAAAATTATGGCTATATCTTTAACAGCTATGATGTCTTTTAGTGTTGTACCTAACATGAGTGTATCTGCTGAGAGTACTCAAAACTACGCAGAGGCTTTACAGAAATCCTTGTACTTTTATGAATGTCAACAAGCTGGACCACTTCCAGAATGGAACAGGGTCGAATGGAGAGCAAATTCCACTATGGACGATTACGTCCTTGGTGGTTGGTATGATGCTGGTGACCATGTTAAGTTCAATCTACCTATGGGATATTCTGCTAGTATGTTGGCTTGGGGATTGTATCAATATGGTGATGGTATTGAAAAAATAGGTCAATGGGAAACTTATCAAAACAATTTGGAGTTCGTTCTTGACTACTTTGTAAACTGCGATAAGTCCGATGAGGTAGTATATCAAGTTGGAAACGGTCAAGAGGACCATACTTGGTGGGGTCCTGTAGAACTTCTAGCCTATGGTATGAAAGAAGATGGTTCATATGTACGCCCTTACTACACCATAGATGATACTGGTTATACTGCCGTTCTTGGTGAAATGGCATCGGCGTTAGCCTCTGGAGCAGTCGCATTGAAAGGAAAATCCGACAAGGTGGATACCTACATTGAACACGCTAAACACTTCTTTGAACTTGCTGACGCTCAAAAAAGTGATGATGGCTATAACTCCTCCGATGCTAGTGGATTTTATCGTTCAAGAAGTTTCTACGATGATTTATTCTATTCTGCTAACTGGTTGTATATGGCTACTGGTGATACTTTCTATCTTGATAAGGCTAAGTCATACATTCCAAACTTGGGCAAGGAACTGGGTAGTGATGAATTAAAATACTCATGGGGACAGTGTTGGGACGATGTTATGCAAGGTGGAATGCTTCTATATGCTATAAATACTCAAGATAGTACATATATCAGCAGAGTTAAAAAGCATCTTGATTACTGGTGCGATAGCGTTACTAAGTTAGATGGCGGTCTTAGATGGCTAGATAGTTGGGGTTGCCTTAGATATGCTCAAACTACTGGATTTATCTCAGCAGTAGCTTGTGATACTATCTTAAAAGATGATAGTAATAAGTCTAAGTATGTGGATTTCTATGAAACTCAAATTAACTACGCTCTTGGTGATAATCCAAATAATAGAAGTTATGTGGTAGGCTATGGAAAAGACTCTCCAAAGAATCCACACCATAGAACTGCACATAGTAGCTATAAGAATGATTTAGAATATCCAGAAACTAACGCTCACATACTATACGGAGCTTTAGTAGGTGGACCTACTCAAACTGGAGAGTATGAGGATAGCAGAGGAAACTATATCAATAATGAGGTAGCTACCGACTATAATGCTGGTTTTACTGCTCTACTATGTAAGATGGTGGACGCTTATGGTGGTACTATAGATACATCTTTCCCAGAACCTGAAGAAGTATCGCCTGAATTTTACGTTGAAGCTATGATTAAACAAAATTCTAGTAGTGGAGTATCTTTAAGTTTGAAGTTTACAAATCGTTCTACAACTCCTGCAAGAATTGAAGATAATATGTCGTATCGTTACTATTTTGATGTATCGGAAGTTATCGATGCAGGTTTTAAACCTAGTGATATAGTAGTTCGTGTAGACCGTGACCAAGCTACAATGTATGATGGTGTTACTCCTGCACAAGTATCGGAAATTACTCAATATAAGGATAACATTTACTATATTGAGATAACATATCCAGATGGTAGGGTAGCGATGCCAGTATCTGAGGGTAGAAATCAATGTGAAACCATGTTAGCATTGGTATTTCCTAACTATCAAACTGGTTGGGACGCATCTAATGATTACTCTAATCAAGATTTATTAGATTACACTCCAAGTGGCGATAGCACAAAGGGTGTAGTTACTGATAAGATTACAGTATATCAAAATGGAAAGTTAATCTTTGGTACTGAACCCGATGGTACTACTCCAGATGTAGACAATCCAACCGTTACTACTGGAGATTTAAACAGTGATGGAAAAGTAAACTATCTTGATTTACTTCTATTAAAGAAACATATTCTAGGAGTTAGTAAGGTATCCACTAAGGTCGCTGATTTAAATGGCGATAGTCTAGTAAATATAAATGATGTTCTTAATCTTAAAGATTTAATGTTGAATAACTAAAAAAATAAGGGCGAAAAGTTCGCCCTTTAACATATAAAGACACCCCCAGCGAGAATTGAACTCACAACAATCCCTTAGGAGGGGACCGTTATATCCATTTTAACTATGGAGGCACATTGATTATATTATATCATAGAGGTGACTAAAAGTCAATATTTAAAGGAGAATTTTATGCAAGATTTAAGCTATGAAAAGATATCGGAAAGTATATTTGTATGTAAGTCTAAAAATCATAGGTTTGGTACAGATGCAGTTCTATTGACTGAATTTTCCAACTATAAATCTTCTGATTTGGTTTGCGACTTCGGAACAGGTTGCGGAATTATTCCGTTGGCTATGTGTATAAAAAATCCACCTAAAAAGATATATGCCGTAGATATCCAAGAAGATGCCATTTTGCAAGTTAGGTTGGGTATTGAAAAAAGTCAAATAGATAGGATAGTTCCAGTATGTGCAGATTTGAAATCTTTTGATTGCCAAGATGTTGGAAAGTTTTCATTAGTCACTTGTAATCCACCATACTTTACTATTAATTCGGGATTTAAAAGTGCTTTAGATTCTCAAATAATAGCACGTCATGAGGTTCTTTGTAATATAGATGATGTGTGCAAATCGGCTAGTAGATTGTTAAAATTTGGTGGCAGATTGTGTATGTGTAACCGTCCAGACCGTCTATCCGATGTAATTACTGCTATGAAATCTAATAATATTGAACCTAAAACGTTACAATTAGTATCTAAAAATGCAGATACTCCACCATGGCTATTCTTGATTGAGGGTAAAAAAGGTGCTAAGCCATCTTTGAAAATTTTGCCTAACAGATTTATGTATTAAAAAAAATCCTACTATTGCTAGTAGGATTTCTTAGTTTAAATACTTTCAAGAATGCTATTTATATCATTTAGAGATAGACCATTTTCTGTATATATAGCATAAGAAAAATCACCTTTGCACCAAGTTATGCAATTGAAAGTATCGTTATTACCTTTTAGTGTGAATATGGTATCGTTGATAGTTTCTTCAATGATATTTTCATACTCATTGTAGTCACTAGATATATCTTCATTTCCTTGTGATTTTCTAAATGATATCTCTTGATTTTCTCCAGTATATCTAATATCTGACATTTCATTCCAATATGATAAGTATGTTACTTCAATAACTTCAAATGGAATGTTTGGAAGTTCAGTAACTTCAAAGCCTACTTTTTGCGAAAGTTCTTCTAATGTGGATACTTCTTCTATGCCGTTTGCTATTTGAGTGTTATCAATTGGATGTTTTTCGTCATTAAATTTAGAGTACACATAAGTACCTACTCCCACTACTAGAGTAAAACAAGCTACCATAGATAAGTATTTAAATATTTTTATCTTTTTGGATTTTTTATTCATAGTTTGAATATTTTTCAATATTCTTTTACGCATTTCGGGAGTAACTTGCACTTTTTCCATTATCAAATTATATGATTTATTCAAAATCATACACCTCCTTTAGAATTTCTTTTAACTTTTTGCGTCCACGGTGTAAATCTGAGCGTACAGAGGACTCTTTGCGATTTAATATTTTTGCAATTTCAACTGTACTATATTCTTCTTGATAGTATAAATGAATTACTTCTCTATACATACTAGGCAATGTTTTAACTGCCTCCCATATAAATGATAAATCTTCTTTATTTTTAGCAATTAGATTATCATTAAGTTCGTCAGTATTGCGAATAGAATTGTAATCTAATCTATTTTTACTCAAGTTAGATGCAACTTTTAATAACCAAGCCTTTTCGTGAGTACTATTTTCAAACTGTGGAGTTTTTTCTAAGTATTTAATTAGAGTATCTTGTAATATTTCTTCGGCATCGCTCATATTGTGCAAGTATGAGTATGCTAGTTGCAAGATATTATTTCCGTAAGTATCGATAATTCTAACGGCTTGTTGATTAACTTCCTCTTTAGAGGTATCTTTAGAAATAGTATGCTTAATTGAAAACTTTAAACTATCAGCGAAATATTTTATCATTGATAGTATATTTAATCTAGGATATATAGTATCTGTCATTGAAAAACTTCCTTTCAATATTTTTTTGTTTCTAATATATATACAGTTCAGAAAGAGAAATAGTTGCATTTTTATTGATTTTTTTTATCATTATGGTATAATTTATTTATACTATATCTTTGAAAGGATTTTTTTTATGAGTGGAACTTTATACGTTGTTGGAACTCCTATAGGAAACTTGGAGGATATGACCTATCGAGCTATAAAAACACTTCAAGAAGTGGACTTTATAACTGCTGAAGATACTAGAGTTACTTTAAAACTTCTTAATAAGTTTGATATCAAAAATAAGTTGATAAGCTATCATGACCATAGCACTCAGCAAGTTACCGAAAATATTATAGACCATATAGCAAATGGTCAAAATTGTGCAATAGTCACCGATGCAGGTATGCCATGTATATCCGACCCAGGGGAAATATTGGTTAGAATGTGCCATGAAAGAGGTATTCCAGTGAAAGTAGTTCCAGGGCCAAGTGCAGTAGTATCTGCGTTGGCTATTTCTGGATTGAACACCTCACGATTTACTTTTGAGGGTTTTCTATCGGTTACTAAAAAGCAAAGGTATGACCATCTTGCCATGCTTGTAGATGAACCTCGTACTATGATTTTCTACGAAGCACCTCATAAGTTGAAATCTACACTTGCCGATATGCTTAAGTACTTTGGAGCAGATAGAAAGATATCTTTATGCCGTGAAATTACTAAGATATATGAAGAAGTTCTACAGATGACGCTATCACAAGCTATTGAGTATTATAATATTAACAATCCAAAAGGAGAGTTTGTTCTAGTAGTTGAGGGTAAGCAATCTGCACCAGAAGAAGAACTTACTTTTGAATCTGCTCTTGAAAAGGTTCAAGAACTTATTAGCAACGGAACTCGTACTGCTGACGCTTGTAAACAGATTGCTAAAGTTTCAAAATTTTCTAAGAGCGAACTCTACACGGCTATTAATAGGTAATCGTATACTTAAAATAGTTAAGTAATAATCTAATTTTTTAAACTTGACTTGATTAAACTATTGCTATATAATATTAGTATACACTAGAAAGCGAGGTTTTTTATATGGAAGATAAGAAAAAAGATATCAAGATTAACTCAGAAGATAAAGGTTCTACACGTTATGACAGCCAATATGATGAACCTCAAAGCTGGGCTGAAGAGGCTAAAGAAGACCTCGAAACTTGGATTGAAGAACAAGGCATATATATTAGACAATAATATATCAATAAAAATAGGAAGAAGTTAAACTTCTTCCTATTTTGCATATTATTAACTTTTAAGATTATCTAACTTTGTTGTCACGTTCGTATACTAGTTTAGATATTAAATCTTCTACAGATAGAGTTTCAGTCTTAGCGCTTCTGTATCTTAGTGATACTGTATTAGTTTCTACTTCCTTATCGCCAAGAACTAGCATATATGGAAGTTTTTCAAGTTGAGCATCACGGATTTTCTTCTTAACGTTTTCGGCTCTGTCATCAACGGAACATCTAAAGCCTAGATTTTTAAGTTGATTGAATAGTTTGTCAGCATATTCAACGTGTCTATCGGCTATAGGAAGTATTCTAACTTGTTCAGGGGATAGCCATAGTGGGAATGCACCTGCATACTTTTCAATCAATAGTGCAAGAGTTCTTTCGTAACAACCTATTGATGACCTATGAATGATATATGGACGTTTCTTAGTACCATCTATGTCGACGTATTCCATGCCAAAGCGTTCGGCAAGTAGAGGGTCTATTTGGATTGTAATTAGAGTATCTTCTTTACCATGAACGTTCTTAATTTGAATATCTAGCTTTGGACCATAGAATGCAGCCTCACCGATACCTATTTGATAATCTAAGCCAAGATGGTCAAGAATTTTACCCATGATATCTTGAGCTTCATTCCATTGTTCAACAGTACCTTCGTATTTATCTTTGTTGTTAGGGTCCCATTGTGAGAAACGATAAGTTACATCTTCTTCAAGTCCAAGAGTTTCTAGCATATACTTAGCCAATTCAAGACATTGTTTAAATTCTTCTTCAAGTTGTTCACGTCTTAAAATTATGTGTCCCTCGGATAGAGTAAACTGTCTAACACGAATTAAACCGTGCATTTCGCCACTATCTTCATTTCTAAATAGTGTGGAAGTTTCATTTAGACGCATAGGTAAATCTCTATAAGAACGTTGTCTATTTAGGAATACTTGGTATTGGAATGGACATGTCATTGGACGTAATGCAAAAACTTCCTTATCTTTTTCTTCATCGCCAAGAACGAACATACCTTCTTTATAGTGTCCCCAGTGTCCAGAGATTTTATATAAATCGGATTTTGCCATGAATGGAGTCTTAGTTAATAGATATCCTCTCTTTTCTTCTTCGTCCTCAACAAAACGTTGTAGTAGTTGAATAACTCTAGCACCCTTTGGTAGCATTATTGGTAAACCTTGACCGATAACATCTACAGTAGTGAAAAGTTCGAGTTCTCTGCCAAGTTTGTTGTGGTCACGAAGTTTAGCATCTTCACGGCGTTTTAGTTCTTCTTCTAGTTGAGATGCCTTTGGATATGCAGTAGCATATATTCTACATAGCATCTTATTCTTTTCAGAACCTCTCCAGTAAGCACCAGTACTAGATATCAACTTAAAAGCCTTTACTGGAGCAGTAGTCATTAGGTGAGGGCCTGCACATAAGTCAGTGAAATCGCCTTGTCTGTAGAAAGATATAGGTTCATTTTTGTCAGCGTGTTCCTTGCAGAGTTCGACCTTGTAAGGTTCTTGAGCGTCTTCAAGATATTTTATAGCATCTTGAGGGGACATTTCAAACTGTTCAAGAGGTAGACCCTCTTTAACGATTTTTTTCATTTCAGTTTCAATCTTAGATAGGTCTTCAGCAGTGAAAGGCTTTTCCACATCGAAATCGTAGTAGAAACCGTTATCTATAGCAGGGCCTATTGCAAGTTTAACTTGTGGATATAATCTTTTAACGGCTTGTGCAAGTATATGTGATGCAGTATGCCAAAAAGTTTTTTTACCCTCAATATTATCGAAAGTCATAACCTCGAAGTTGCAGTCTTTAGTTAAAGGAGTTCTAAGGTCTTTAACCTCGCCATCGATTTTTACACAACATGAGGATTTATACAATCCCATACCAATAGATTTAATTACCTCACTAGCTTGAATACCGTTTTCAACTTCACGGATAGAGCCATCTTTTAAAGTTAGTTTAATCATAATAATTATCCTTTCTTTGATTAATTTTTTAGAATACATTCAAGTGTAATTCCTACAGACTGTAGAAGTCTATAGATAAGTTTAAAGTTTTTATCAGCCTCGCTGGTAGGTGGATACTTTAACACTACTTGAAAGATTATTTTAATCTGTTTATCTTCAAACTTTTGTTTAGCATCGGGATATTTTTTAAAAATCTCTCCAGATTGCACAAATGATAAAGCTGTATCTATTTTATTTTCAAGTAGTTTTTTATGTTGTGGAGTATCCCATGAAAGATGGTCTATTATTAAGACTATTAAGTCACCAGTCTTTTCTACTTGAGCTAAACCATCAATCATATTTTGGTCTACTATGGACATATATTCATCTCCTTTTATATTAATAAAAATCATATTGCATAAAGTTTCCATTCTTTTTAAAACCAAAGTTTGCATACAATAAAACTCCCATATTAGATGCCGTTATGTGAACAGTACCACAACCATAATCTTTAGCATCTTTAACCACTTTGGTTAAAAGTTCTTTGGCTATACCTAATCTTCTGTACTCTTTTAGAGTATACATACTTGATAACAAGCCTATTTTACCAGTTGGATTACTATAATAGGGTGGTTTTTCTACAAAAGACATTCCACTAGTAGCAACTATTTTGTTATTGTCAGTAGCTATCCAAGATACAAAAGTACCATCTTGTAGATGTTTTGTGTAGTACTCTAAAAGTTGAGGTTTTAAATCAAAGATAGGTTTAGCACCTTCTTCTTGAAGTTGATTAATTCGCATATTGATAAAAGTATCTAAATCATTAATAGTTAATCTTCTGTAGATTAAATTCATAAGTAAAACCTCCTAATAGATATTTAGATAAATAAAAAACCCCTTAAACCATAAAGGTTCAAGGGGCGATATATATAACTAATAAAATCGCTGTTCCACCCAAGATTTACAGATTAAAAATCTGCCTTTAGTAGCCCTGTAACGTTGGCAAAACGTCGTGTATTGGACGCTCTCAGAGGGAGTGTACCATTGTAATTAGATTGTACTGCGTAAGGTTTTCAGCCGATGACACTTACTCTCTGTTGATAGCAAACCTTAATTACGGTCGTCCTCGTCATAGATTTACTATATTATATCACCAGATTTTTTAAATGTCAAGTTTTTTGATACAATATTTTTAAAAATTTTTTAGACTATCTGTTGACTATTAAAGTGTAGATAAAGTATCCAAACTCGAACACGCACATAACCGAAAAGATATAGAATAGTGCAGTATTGACGACACTATCGGCGTGACATAGACCTAATGCAAACTTGGGCTTTTTTAATGGATATAGTAGAGGTATCTTTTTTTTGTTGAGTAAATCCAAAACTATATGAGATAACATTCCTAATAGCATATATATCCAAATTTCAGTAAATATCAAGTAAGATGCCAACGTTATTAAAGCCACTCCTAATATTGAGTGCATAAAAGTTCTATGAGGTTGTTTTCTTCCGAACCAACATAGAATAAACATTGCAACTACTCCGAAACACGTTCGAGCGATAGAGTTTTCTTTAGTTATAATCGATGAAAATTCTGCTCTACCAGTAAGTAGGGCGACTATTAATAGTAATAAGACTATTATTCCAAAGCCACTCACCTTTTTGAGTTGCTTACTACCAATAGAGCCGTCTACATCTATATCGCAGATAGCTCCACCTACTGCCGATATTCCCACACATAGTAAGAACTCTCCAATAGTTTTAGGTTGAGTTATCAACGTAGTAAGAGCAACTGCTCCAGCAATATGAGTCTTTCCTTGCATAGTATATAAAAACCACCTTGTATATAATGATATTCTTAATTATATACTAAAAATCGACTTATTGCAACAAAAAATGACTATGATTTTTATAAAAAAATCATAGTCAAAATAATAATACGTATACTAGTTTAAGTAGATATCAAAGAATTTATCATAATCGTCTATAGTCACGTTGCCATCGTTGTTGAGGTCAGCCATTTTTAGTTGTTCATCTGTAAGAGATATAGCATTATAAACGTAACGTTTAATTAGACTAGCATCTTGTACAGATAGCTTACCATCGCCATTAACATCACCGATTACTTTGTTATTTTCCATCTTATCACAATAATCTAATACGCACCAACCAGTTATGCCATCGTAGTCAACCTTACCCCATTGATGTCCGTCAGCAGTAACTACTTCGTTAGTGGATATTACTGCACCTTGTGGAATTACTATCAACTTGTCGCCATCTAAACCGTAATCGCTACGGAGTCTAATGCCGTTATCGGAGAATACTTTATAACTAGTGTATTGAACGTCGCTAGAAGTATTAGAAGTGTTGATAGCAACATCCGTACTAGTAGATACATCTGGAGTTTGAGTAGTTGTAGTAGTACCTGTAGATGATGCGTTCTTAGGAACTGTATTAGTAGTATCTCCATATAGAAATAGAGATGCCTCCATTAATCTTCTTCTTACAAGACCTGGTAGAGTAACTTTATTTTCACCAGAACCAGCCTTAACGTATAGACCAAAGATGTCATAAATTTGTTGTTCGGAATAGTTTTCCCAACCGTTAATCATCATTTGAGCAAGAGAGTAATCCTCATTACCCTTATAAGACCATGCAGGTATAGCGTAAGTGAAACATACTAGAGCATCGAATTGGTCTTGATTGACTGTAATTTGATTTCTCTTTAAGAAACCATTTACGCAATCCTCGTAGTATACAAGAGCGTTGTATAATAGTTGTTCAGCCTCAGCCTCGCTTATGCCATTTGGATATTTTGTATTACTTTCAACATATGTACCATAGCCTATAGTCCATTGTTTGTAGTCCCAATAAGCCTTAGATGCAAATCCCTCGCACTCCTTAATAAGACCGACTGCCTTACTACTAGATTTCATATTATAGTTATCTGCATAAGCTACAACGTTAGTAGTTTGAGCATCTTTACTAACCACACCAGTGATTACAGGAGCACACATAGCGATACAACATACTAGACTTAAAATTTTCCTAACCATTTTAAAATTCCTCCGTTCAAATCTCTCTCAAAAAATATTCATAAAAAATCTCAAAAAAATAAAAGCACGTCCATGAGATTTTCCAAAATTTACGAAAACGTATAAGTAAAAAAATCCAAAAAATACGCTTTTAGAAGATTTATAAAAGCGTTCTAAATAGTAACACAATAGTTACAATAAAGTTACAAATTCATTCATTGAGATTATTATACACAATAAATAACGATAAATCAAGGTTATTTCATATTATTTCATAATTTTTGTTGAAACTATCCATAAAACTATCCCCATAGTTATTACTATTAACTAAAAGAGTACTATTTTAATGGCATATATAACCAAAAAGTGTACTGGGTAAAATAGATATGATATCAACTTTAGATTTAATTTTCCTTTAGTTTCATCGTAGATGGCTACAATTGGTATGGATATTAAACTATAGAGTTCTAAAATGCTTTCAAGATTGAAAGTTAGAATTAATAAAGATATTCCAAATAAAGATATCTTAAATAGTTTATTATCACTTAGATAGGTTATCACTGGAACTAATATTCCAAAGAAACCATAATCGAACTCTATGACGTTGCATATGTAGAGCGTTATTATTAAAGCTATAATTAATAAAGGAAATCTATTTGTAGGGGATTTTTTAACGTAGTCTATAAGATATATTATCAACATAGATACCGAAAATGTTAATAGTATACATAAAAATACTTCATGAGTTGCAATTATATACGCAATGCTACATATTAGACCTAGTATAAAGGTTCGTAAGAAGTAATTAGTTCTATTTTTGGTATACTTGCAACCTTCAGATATCAAGTATGCGTATATTGGAAACGAAATTCTTCCCACAATTCTAAGGATAATAATATCAGGGAATATAAAAAAACCAAGATGGTCTATAAACATGGATATCATAGCTATAATTTTCAAGCAATTACCATTTAATTGTAATTTCATGATATAAAAATCCTTTCAAAATAGAGCTAGTCAATCAGTAGTATTATATAACATTTTGGATAAAAAATCAATCCAAAAATATGAAATCTTAAGTGTACAACATCACCAAATATAGAGCTTTAAAACGGGTTGATTTTGTGGATATCTAACGAAATGTAAAATAAACTTGTCACGAAAATGGAAAACATACTTGACATTTCTATTGCAATGTGATAACATTAAGTATGTAAAGCGGACTTTCCATAAAATATAAACATCTCACGCAGAAAACGGAGGTCAAAATCGTTGAAAAATAGATTGGAGGAAATCCGTAAGAGCAAAGGCATTAAGCAAGAAGAACTCGCCGAAGCCTTAGAAGTTTCAAGGCAAACGATTGGCTCTCTTGAAAACGGAAGATATAACCCCTCGATTATATTGGCTTTTAAAATAGCTAGATACTTTGAATTGAAAATTGAAGATATATTCATATACGAGGAGTAATGTTGTATGACTAAAAAAGAATTAAAAAAGTTAATATTCAATATTGGTACTATTTTAGAAATAGTTACTGTTTTCATATATGCTATATTTAGAAAAGATATTATTATCTTTATTGGTTTCCCTATAGCCGTTATTTTGATGCTATTGGGTAAAGTCCATAAAAAGACTGTTCAAGAAAAAAAATTGGAACAGATTGAACTTCATGACGAAAGAAATATTATTATTAGAGATAAAGCACAATCTAAAACTAATTTAGTTATGATATATCTGTGCTTGGCTACCATAATAGTGTTGGCTTTTATAGGACAGTTTAATGCTTCTGTATTTGTATCTATTGCCGTAATAATAGATAGCGTTATGGCTAGATATTTTACTTATTACTACAATAAACGTCTTTAAATAAAATAGTATGCGAGGGTAGATTCCTCCTTATATGTTTACCCTCGCCCCATTAAATTAGATTATGAGAATAGCCTATATATATACTTTGTGGAACATCTATATAAGATGTTCCACAAAAATTAAAAAATCTAAATGGTTACGAAAGGGTTTAAAGTATGATAAATGAAATTATATTAGCTAAGTATGGTGAGATTGTTCTAAAAGGTAACAATAAGACATCATTTGAAAAGCTATTAATTCAAAACATAAAGAAGAAGTTAAAATCAACTGGTGAGTTTAGCATAAAAAAGATGCAATCCACATTGTATATACTCCCAGAAGATACTTCATCAGAAAATATAGATTTATTCATTGAAAAGTTAAAACAAGTATTTGGAATATCGGCACTTTGCAGATGTGCCTTCTGTGAAAAAAATTTTGACGATATTGTTAGTACTACTTTAGAATATCTTCAAGACGTTCTACCTTATGCCAAAACCTTTAAGGTTGAGTGTAAACGTGCCGATAAAAGATTTCCTATGAAATCCCCTGAAATATGTATGGAGTTAGGTCATGAAATACTTGAAAAGTATCCAAACCTATCTGTAGATGTTAAAAATCCACAAGTTTTGGTAACTGTTGAAATTCGTGATACTAACGCTTATATCCATACTGGTAATATGGAGGGTGCTGGAGGACTTCCAGTAGCAAGTTCTGGTAGAGCCTTAGCATTACTATCGGGTGGTATAGATAGTCCTGTAGCTTGTTACATGATGGCTAAACGTGGCTTACAAATATCTGCTATACACTATGTAAGTCCACCATATACTTCCGAAAGAGCTAGACTTAAAGTAGAAACTCTTTGCGAAAAGTTGACTGACTATTGCGGAACTATAGCATTCTTTTGTGTTCCATTTACAGAAATTCAAGAGGCTATTAAGAATAACTGTCCAGAGGAGTATTTTACTCTAATAATGCGTAGACTTATGATGGAAATTGCTCAAAAGATTGCTAAGCAACAGTTTTGTGAGGCTTTAATCACTGGCGAAAGCGTTGGACAAGTTGCAAGTCAAACATTGAAAGCAATCGCTTGCACCGATGCAGTGTGTAAAATTCCAGTGTTTAGACCTGTAATAGGTATGGACAAGTTGGAAATTATAAATATCGCTAGAAAGATTGATACTTTTGAAACTTCTACACTTCCTTATGAGGATTGTTGCACTGTATTTACTCCAAAACACCCTAAGACAAAGCCCTCTATAGAGGAAGTTGAAAAGGCTCAAAATAAGTTCGATTTTACTGAACTGGTAAATAAAGCCGTTGAAAATACTACTTTAATCGTAAAATATGCTAATTAGATTTTTTTAATCTTCATAATAAACTCTTTTTAATACTTGCATAACAGATTACATATAGTTTTGTTATGCAAGTATCTTAAAAAAATTAACTTATTTAAGATGTTATCTCTTCTTCAATAAATTTTTTCTACCCCTGCTTAGCAGGGTGATATTAATAGCAGATATCTGCTTTTAAATATACAATCGTTATATCTTAACATGGTGGTGTACAAATGGATAATAACATTTTAAAAATATCATATTCGCCCATAAGTACGATAGATGATATATCACTATTAGCTAAAAAGGCTGTAAACCTACTTAAAGATGGCAACTTTACTATATCTGTTGCCGAAAGTTGTACTGGTGGTATGATATCTCAAGCTATAACCTCAATCCCAGGGGCATCTTCTGTGTATGAGTTCGGAGTCTGTACCTACTCTAACAGAATGAAAACTGAATTTTTAAACGTATCCCCAGTAATTTTGGATACTCTAGGTGCAGTTAGCTATGAAACTGCTGAAGCTATGGTTAATGGCTTAAAGATTCGTTCAGGTGCTGATATGTGCATATCTGTTACTGGATTTGCTGGACCTACTTCCGATACTATTGATACTCCTGTAGGTACTGTCTACGTTGGTGTGTTCTTTAAGGATAGAACTTTCGTTAGACTTCTCAGACTTTGGGGCATGGGCTACAACAGAGATACTATTAGACGTAAAACTACCGTTTGTGTCTTTGAAATGGTTATATCTATACTAGAAAATATAAAAGATTATACTAATAGGAGGATTTTTGAATAATGGCTTCCGCTACTGCTAAAGGTAAAAGTAAAAAACGAAAGAAGAAAAAAAAATCTTCAGTAGGTGATATTTTAAGAGAGTTATTCCCATGTGCTGAGGACTCTTTTGCTGAGGGTTTAAGAAAGATTGTATTCTTAATATCTGTAATAATATTTGGAGTGTGTGTATACTTAGTATTTGATTATTTCTATCAAAACTACAAAAACGACCAAATGTATGAGCAACTATATGCAGGTTTACAACCTTATGTATCGTCTACCGATACCGATGTTACTACTACTCCCGATGTCGAAGGTTACGTTCAAGCTCCAGTTACCGAAACCGAAGTGGTCGATGGCGAAACTAGAACCGTATATGTAAACTCCCCAGAAGCTGACTATTGGATTGCTCAAAATTCTGATTACGTTGGTTATATCTATATCGATGGTACTAGAGTAAACTATCCTATAGTACAAAAGACTACTGAACCACAAAAAGAGTTCTATTTAACACATAACTTTTTGGGTCAAGATGCTAAAGCTGGTTCTATATTCTTAGACTATAGATGTATTATGGGTGGAGATACTCAAAGTACTAATATGGTCATATATGGTCATAATATGCAAGATGAGTCTATGTTCGGTCAGCTTAAATACTACAAGGATAAAGAAGGTTACTACGAAGAACACCCTATAGTACAGATAAGTTCTAGATATGAAACATCTTTGTATAAAATATTCTCAGTATTTATTGAAAACGTCGACCCAGATAATGACGAACAGTTCCAATACTATAATAAGATTGGTTTTAACTCCGAAGATGAGTTCTATGACTATGCTAATGAGTGTAAAAAAAGAAGCCTAATATCTAATAATGTAGATGTTGCTTATGGTGATAAGTTGATTACACTATCTACTTGTACATCTAACTATGTTTTTGGTAGTAATGGTGATGGTAGATTGGTAGTAGTTGCTAGACGTGTTCGTGCTAATGAAGATGTCTTTGCTGGTACTGAAGGTGCTACATTCAATCCAGACCCACTAATGCCATCATTATGGTATAGATTGAATGGTGGTAGCTATGATGGTTCTTCATTTGAGCCATTTAATAAGTAAATCAAAATAGTTTATATAGGCGAACAATGTTCGCCTATATCTGTAATATATTAAAATTAGTTCTAACTTATGAGGTGATATCATTGCAAAGTAATAAAAAATTGATAATAGATTCCTTAATATTTATAGTTATATTGGTTATAGTAATGATATTTTTATCATTTAAAGATAGTTCTAATTCTCAATCGGTAGCTAGAATTAAATCTATAGGATATTCTACCACCATTGGAAATAGTTCTACAACGACTACTACTATAGATACGTCAACTAAGTTGACCACTACTTTAGATACTATTAGTACTACTACTACTATTACTACTACTTTAGAATCTCTTGTTGAATTTAGTAGAGACTATTCCAGTATCGCAAGAGCATCTTTGCCTAGTGATTACTGTAATAAAGTATATAATCTTAAATATGACAATCCCGATACTAGAGGTTGGATTACTATTACTAATACTAATATAAACTATGCTTTTACTCAATCGGAAGATAATTACTTCTACTTAGACCACGATTTCTACGGAAATGAAGACCATTCTGGTTGGGTATTCATGGACTTTAGAAACTCTTTTGATGATAACGGTCAGCAATCCGATGTATTGACACTGTATGGACATAATATGGCAAATGGTTCAATGTTTTCTACGTTGAAAAAGTATAGAGATAATTCGGATTTTTATGAGGCTAATCCTATAATAACTATATCTAGTGTAAACGGATATAAGTACTATAAAATATACGCCTACATGATTTGCAACGGTCTTGAAGGCTCAGATTTTGAATTTTGGAAGTATTCCGACCTTTCCGACCCTAACGATTTCTATTACTATGTAAATAGGGCTTTCGATAAATCTCTTATAATAACTGGCGTAGATGTTCAATATGGTGATAAACTATTAGCACTATCTACTTGCAATACTGGAAGTTCTACAAATCACGATAGATTTGTAGTCTTAGCTAGAATGGTTCGTGATGGTGAGGATATCTATGAGGGTTGCTACAGAGTTAAGTAGTTATAAGACCGTTCTTTTTAGGTAAAATTCTACAAAAAATACTTGACTTTTTTAATATAAAATGGTATACTATTTAAAAACATGAACATATTATATAGTTCATAAATATTTTATATTGAATGTTTTAAGGAGGTCTTTTTATGGGATTTTTTGATAAAGTTAAAGATACAGCATCTGTAGTAGCTGATAAGGCTAAAAAAGCAGGTTCGGATATTGGTAATGCTTCTAAAACTGCTATTGAAAAACAAAAACTTAAAGGCGAAATTCGCAAGGAAGATGCTAATATTGAAAAGCAATATGCTTTGATTGGTAAAAAGTATATCGAACTATTTGCAAATCAATATTCATCAGAGTTTGCTGAGTATGTTCAAGCTATAGAAACTTCTAAGGAAAATATTAATAAGTTAAATGCTCAACTAGTTGCCCTAGAAGATTTTGTAATATGTTCATGTGGTACAAAAGTTGCTAAAAATGCTAGTTATTGTCCAAATTGTGGAAGTGCTATCGCAGTGGCTACCACAACTGCCGAAGAACAACCTACTGTAGCTCCTGAAGAAGTTGTAGTTGATGATACTGAAACTTCTGTTCCAAATGATAATAGTTCAAATCTATAATAGAAATTTAAATATAATTAACTCCCTTACTAAGTAAGGGAGTTTTTTTCTATTTAGATAATGCTTTCTTTAAATCATTTTCTGGAGTATCTGTAGGAGTTATATTAAACTTTTCTACTAATACGTTCAAAACGTTTGGCGATAAAAATGCAGGTAGTGTTGGCCCTAAGAATATATTCTTAATTCCTAATGATAACAACGTCAATAGAATACATACGGCTTTCTGTTCATACCAAGATAGTATTAATGTTAAAGGTAAATCATTTACAGAACAACCAAAGGCATCTGCTAAAGCTAGAGCGACTTTTATAGCACTATATGAGTCATTACATTGTCCCATATCTAAAATACGAGGAATACCATCAATAGTACCCAAATCCAAATCGTTTAGACGATATTTTCCACAAGCTAGAGTTAGTATTAGAGTATCTTTAGGAGTAAGTTTAGCAAAATCGGTATAGTAACTTCTGCTAGGAGATGCACCATCACAACCACCAATTAAGAATATGTGTTTAATCTTACCTTGTTTTATTAGGTCTATTATTTTATCTGCATTAGATAACACTGCATGATGTCCAAAACCAGTGGTTACTACATGACCATTATTCATACCAGTCATGAACTTATCTTCACTATAGCCACCACATTCAATGGATTTCTCTATTACTGGAGTAAAATCTTTATCTTCTCCAATGTGAACCAAATCGGGATAGGATACTATAGACGTTGTAAATACTCTATCGGAGTAACTTTGTCTAACGGGCATTATGCAGTTTGTAGTGAATAGTATTGGTGCAGGAATATTATGAAATTCCGATTGTTGATTTTGCCAACCAGTACCAAAGTTTCCTTTTAAGTGTGGATACTTCTTTAATTCAGGATATCCATGGGCTGGGAGCATCTCACTATGAGTATATATGTTTATGCCTTTGTCTTTGGTCTGTTCTAGTAGAAGTTTTAAGTCGTGTAAATCGTGACCGCTTACTACTATGAATGGACCTTTTTCTATAGTAAGTGGAACTTCAGTTGGTACAGGATTTCCATATGTTTCAGTATTAGCAGAGTCAAGAAGTTCTAGGCATTTGAAATTTACTTCACCAGTCTTTAAAACCAATGATAGTAAGGTATCACTACTAACGTTTTCACCGAGTGTATATAGAGCCTCATAGAAAAAGTTATCCACTTCGGAGTTGAACTTTCCTAATATTGCTGAGTGATAAGCATATGCAGACATTCCTTTTAAACCGAATAGTATCAAAGATTTTAAAGAACGAATATCTTCATTATCATTCCAGATATTTTTAACGTCATAGTCATCGAACTTTTGACTATTAACTCTGTCCTTTTCCAACTCTATTTCGGTTTTGAGTTTTTTAATAGTTTCATTGTTAAAGTTTACGTTGGTTAGAGTTGTAAATAGACCTTTAGTTATTAAATCGGTAGTTTTTCTAGTGGGGTTTCCATCTTTAGATGCTCTAGCAAGACCTATTAAAGCACCTACAACTTCATCTTGATAGTTAGAAGTATCCGATTTTTTACCACAAACACCTACTTTACCCTCACAACCAGAGTTATGAGCAGTCTGTTGACATTGAAAACAAAACATTTCATTCATAGTTATTAAATCCTTTCGATTATAAATTTTCAAATATATTATTATCCAAATAATGAAATAAATTCATAAATATTAAAATATTTTATGATTGCATATTTTGGATTTTATATCCAATAATAAAATCAGAGGTGATTAATATGAAAGCAAAGTTAGTAGAAATATCTATGGTTATTGGAATATTACTTACAGTAATGGTATCATGTTTAGTAGAGTTCAAATCTACCTATGATGACTTACAAGAAAACGTCCTAAGAATGCACATATTAGCAAATTCCGATAGTCCTCAAGACCAAGAACTAAAGTTAAAGGTTCGTGACGCTCTACTTGATAGTTCTAAAGAAATCTTTGGGGATTGTAATAGTATAGTTGAAGCAGAAGAAACAGTATCTAAAAAGTTGGAACTAATTCAACAGATTGCAGAGGAAGTAATCGTTGAGAATGGTTATGACTATCCAGTAAGAGCCGAAATAACTAATATGCAGTTCGATGACCGTACCTACAACGATATAGTAATGCCTAGTGGCTATTATGATGCTATTAGAATAACTATCGGTGATGCCATGGGACATAATTGGTGGTGTGTTATGTATCCAGCGATGTGCGTATCTGCTGTAACTGAAGATATCCACCAAACCGTAGACGACTACTTTAACGATACTACTACTGATGTATTAGAAAATCATGAAAAGTATGAACTTAAGTTTAAATGTGTTGAATGGTTAGAAAATCTATCAAGATAGTTCATTAGAACACAAAAAACTCGGAAGTTCCCCCAAACGTTCCGAGTTTATAAAAATCATGAAGATTAAAATATCATCTATATTATAGTTTAGAATAATGTATAAAAATATTCTAAGAATATTATATACCAAATTAGTGCATAAGTCAAGATATTTTTTATCAATTTGTTAAAAAAAATGAATTAATATATTCCAATTTGTGTATATGTACAAATATAATCCAAAAATTCAATGGCATTAATTACAAGATGTCAACTTAAACGTTTAAAAAATGTATAAAAAGAACTCACCTAAAAAGGTGAGTTCTTTATTTAAGAATTAATCTTCATTAGTTTCAAATTGTGATGGGTGTCTAGTAAAGAAGTCTGTTCTAGGAGGCAAGAACTTCAACTTGTGACTATCTTCATTAGGGCAGAAAGTTTGTAGGGTATCGAAAATGTTATCCCAAGACCAGAACTTTTCTGTCGCATCACTAGATAGGTTTAGATATTCAAGAACCTTTTCAGCACCATTAGGAGTCATGGAGTGCAATAGAATAGTAGCTGTCTTGATAATATGGAACATACTTATTAAAGTTTGTTTTCTAAGTTCGTCATTGTCCTGTTTGTCGGCATCGTTTAGATTTTTAACCATGTACTTACTAGCCTTACGGATATAAGTATCTAGTACATAGGTTGTTTGATGGAACTCAAAACGATACATAAACCTTTCAAAATCTAAGATAGCTTTTCTTGACATTTCAAGAATATCAGCAGATACTTCACCTAGAGGCATATTGCCATCGTAATGTTCTTGAACTGTATATATACAAGTTCTAATAATTCTATTGAATACGTTGGATAGTAAGAAACCATCTTTAACTACAGGGTCGCTATCGTTTGGATTTGCATTAGGATTTAATGGCTTTGGTTGGAAACTAACACTTCTTTGACCTAAACCTAATCCTAGATAGTGCATTCTTAACTGTTCAGCAGTATAATAGTTTAGTAGGTCACTAGCCATTGGAGGTTTAATACTACCACTAGAACTAGCTTTTTTATCTAAAAATAGTATGTGATTGTTTGCCATCAATATAGGAAGTTGTAGTTGGTTATCATCTGGTTCAGATTTTACGATATCATCTTTACCTTGTAGAGCCATAAATAAGCCCATTTCGGCAACACCATAGAAGTATATATTATCTTGACCTATAAATTGATATACTTGTGCATCTTTAGAACACCAATAGTCTTTCCATTCGTTTACATCTTTACCGATACTCTCAAGATATGCAACTGTAAATGAAATAGGTGCCCATAGACTTTCTGGCCAAACCCAAACCGTTAGACCTTGTTCGCCCTCTAAACTTGGAGCAGGTACGCCCCATTCTATGTTACCAGTCAATCTAAATGGAACTAAAGTCTTACCAGTACGATATCTTACGCCATTTGCGGATAGTATTTCAGTAGCCTTGTCGCTATCTTCTAGTTTATCGAAAACTATAGTAAACGATGGCTTTTTACCCTCTGGGATTAGTTCATGTGGAGCAAATTGGTCTTTAACGCTTTCGTATATATCTTTAAACTCTTTTTTGATGTATATTTCAGGTTTTTTCAAAAATTCGTCAATAGTTTTAGATACTAATGGACGTACATTCTTTTGACGTTTAATTCTAGCAGTATACTCTTTTAGTAGATTGTTATACTTAGGTAAGTCGAAGTACCAGTTTACGACATCTTTCATAATAGGAGTTTCACCAGTTAGAGTACTTTTAGGTTCAAGAAGTTGTTCAGGCATATATTGATGTCCTAAGTCACACTCATCAGCATAACCCTTTTCCGATTGACAGTTTTCAATAGGACATTTACCTATAACTTGTCTACCGTTTAGGAACACACCAGCTTTTTTATCAAAGAACTGTTTAGTAGTAATCTTTTTCAAGTGACCATCATTGTAGAGTTGTCTAATTAGTTTATCGGTAACTTGATGGTGGATTTCGGAAGTTCTACCTAAGCCAGAAGCTCCAAACAGATTTAAACTTATGTTATAGTCATCAAGGGTTTTCTTTTGAGCATCATGATTGGATTTTACAAAATCTTGAATAGTACCAGTAAATCCCTCATTTTCGCATAACTTTCTGTAGCTTTCAGCAATAGGAGAGCCATAGCAATCTGTACCAGATACAAATATTACATTATCTTTACCAATTCTATCTCTTAGAAATCTAGCGAAAACATCAGCGAACACGAAAACTCCGCCGATGTGTCCAAAATGAAGTTGTTTATTACCGTAAGGCATACCACCAGTAATCACGGCTTTTTTAGGGAACTCTGGACGTTCATTATATTTTTTTTCAGCGTATTCATTAGCTTTAGAATTATCTTTACCCATAGTAAAAAATCTCCTTTATATATGTTAATTCAATCTAAATTATACCCCAAAAGAGAATAACAGTCAAGAAAAATTTTGATTTTGTATGGTATATAGTAGTATCATGTTAAAAAGATTTCTCATATACATTAGAACTTTGATTATAAAAATACAATAACTAACAAAACATACAAAAACTATGCACAAATTTATATCTTTCCGACAATGTACAGTATTCATGGTTTCGTGATATAATTATATTATAATTTATCGGAAGGATTTTGATGTGTTATGGGTATTAAAAAAAGAATAGCATCGGTATTGAGCATATTATTAATGGCATCTAGTTTAAGTGTAAGTGTATCTGCTCAAAATATTGATGCTAATGGAACGTTTCAAATAATAAATGCTCCTAGTGGGGCAGAATATTCTGTATATGTTGACGTTAATAAAAATTACATCTATGATGACTTTGAAGATACTTTAGTAGGCTCTTTTGTATGCGACAGTGATGGCGTTGGTAACTTTCAAAACTTAGAAGAGGGCAACTATGTAGCAGTATTACAGACTAATTATGATGGCACTAGTATATCTACAGATACTGAATACGCTTTCTATTGCGATGGAACTAGTACCTTCTTACAAGAGGCTTTTGTAACTAGTTCTATGTTTAACTTTGATAACAGTAAATCATCTTATAATAATGATGTAAATATTGGTTATGATGTTCCATTGTTTAAACAGAGTGGCCCATCAGCTGTAGAGTGGTCATCTTTAAGAGTTAATAACAGTTCCGAAACTATGGGTTGGGTTGGTTGTTTGATATGTTGTTTCTCAATGGTTCGTTCTTATGAGGTTGGATATAGTATATATCCTTATGAAATGATGAATACATATTCTAACGCTACTAACGTTGGAGTAGTATATTCTGCGTCATATAATGCAGCCATGTCCGTTCCTAAGAGTGCTGATAACTATAATTGGTCAATCTACGGAAGTACTTGGGCTTACGGTGGCAATGGTGAGATAGGTTCTAATCAAAAGAACACACAGACTCTACTTAGAACTCTATACGAAAAGCTACAGAACGGCCCCGTAATATTTGGTGGATATTCTACATATAATGGTCGTTCCTCCACTAACCACTGGATAGTAGTAAATGGCTACTCTGGTGATGGAGTAAACTTTTCTGCTGATGATTTTTCTATATGTGACCCCGCTAATAACAATGGTGTCAATAGGACTACTTTAGCACAATATCAACAAAAGTATCCATATTGGGATAGACTTATATATAATGAACAAAGTTCTAACTCTAACAACATAAATAGTGTTCTAATAGGCGACGTAAACTTCGATGGTTCTATCAACTCCATGGATTTACTATGCCTAAAAAGATACATTCTTGGTTGGGTTGAAGATGATGAGATATCTGTTGTTAATAGTGATATAAATTCTGATGGAGATATCAATTCAGTAGATTTATTTGGTTTAAAAAGAAAGTTAATATTTGAGTAGATATTAACAAATTGTGAACTTTGTGAAAACATCTTGACAAATATTAATTTTTGAATTATAATATTCTAGGTAATTAAGCAGAACCCAGTTCTCACCGTAAGGTTAGATATCCAAAACGGTCACTTTATTTGGAATATTTTTCGTATATTATGCGTGGATATTTTGAGTGCAGAACTGTGTGTTACTGCACTCAAAAATTTTTTAAGTAAATTTATTTTAGGCTTTTTTATTGGAGGTGCTGAACTATAGCTAACAAGGAACTTCAAATCAACGAAGAGATAAGAGATAGAGAAATTCTCGTTATCGGCGTTGACGGAACTAAACTAGGTGTAATGTCTGCTAGAGATGCAATGAAGATTGCTTATGATAATAATCTTGATTTAGTCAAGATTGCTCCACAAGCGACTCCACCTGTATGCCGTATTTTAGACTATGGCAAGTATTGTTTTGAACAGACTAAACGTGAAAAGGAAGCTAAGAAAAATCAAAAGGTCGTTGAGGTTAAAGAGATTAGAATGTTCTCTACTATAGATACTAACGATTTTAATACTAAAGTTAATCAGGCTTCAAAGTTCTTAAAATCTGGAGATAAACTAAAGGTATCAGTAAGGTTTCGTAAACGTGCCATTGCTCACCCAGAATTAGGTATGGAGCTTTTGGAACGCTTTAAAGAGGCTTGTTCGGAATTCGGCTCAGTTGAAAAGCCTGCCAAAATGGAAGGACGTTCGCTTGTAATGTTCGTTTCTCCTAAGGCATCAAAATAGAAGGAGGATATTAAGACAATGGCAAAGGTTAAGGTTAAAACTCATTCAGGTGCTAAAAAGCGTTTTAAAGTTACTAAGAATGGTATAGTTAAATATCAACACACTAACAAAAGACATAGATTAACTCAAAAGGACCACAAGCGTAAGAGAATTGCTCGTAACATGGGTGTTGCTAGTTCTGCTAATGCACCAGTTATTAGAGAGTTAGTTCCTTACAAGTAAATCCTAGGCAGTTAGGTTACTTTTTTATTCGCTGTCGGGCAGTGGCTCGATTATTTAAACTATAAAATTAACGGAGGCTTGAATATATATGGCACGTATAAAAGGTGCGATGATGACTCGCAAAAGAAGAAATAAGACTCTAAAACTTGCTAAAGGTTATTGGGGTTCTAAGAGTAAACACTTTAAAATGGCTAAACAAGCTGTTATGAAGTCTGGTAACTACGCTTACATCGGTAGAAAACAAAAGAAAAGAAACTTTAGACAACTTTGGATTACTAGAATTTCTGCTGCTACTAAGCTAAACGGCATGAACTATTCTACTTTCATGAATGGCGTTAAAAAGGCTGGTATCACTTTAAATAGAAAGATGTTATCCGAAATCGCTATTAATGACCCTGCAGGTTTTACTGCTATCGTTGAAAAGGCTAAGGCTGCTCTTTAATTTTAATGAATTTCTTGGATAAAAACACGCTCTTTTCTAAACATCGGAGCGTGTTTTCGTTTAATATCTATATGTAAAGGAAGTGTTTTGGTGGAAGTTATAAAGTCTAAAGATAATGCTACTATAAAACTATATTCTAAACTTGCTAATAATCGTAAAGATAGAAAAAAGTACAATCAGTTTGTGCTTGAGGGTGTTAGAATAGTATTAGATGCTATCTCTGAAAATGCTCCTATAGTTCAAGTGTTGATATCCGAAAGTGCTTACGATAAGTACTATAAAAAGTTGGTTGATTTGAACATAACAAAATTACTTATTATTTCAAATGAACTTGCTTGTAAGATATCTTCTACAGAAAGTACTCAAGGGGTGTTTGCTATATGCGAAATTCCTAAAAATGATGACATTACTTTAAAACCTAATGGAAAGTATATAGTACTGTATCAAGTGCAAGACCCTGGAAACGTTGGCATGATAGTTAGAACTGCTGATGCTTTCGGCTTAGATGGTGTTATACTATCACAATCGTGTGATTTTTATAGTCCAAAGGTAATACGTTCTACAATGGGTTCAGCGTTTAGAGTTAATCACTGGATATGCGATGATATATTTAAACTCTTAAATGACTTTAAACTTAATAAAATAACTACCTATTCAGCTATTATAGATAGTTCTAACTACGTTAAAGATGAGAAGTTCTTAGGTGGTTCAGCCGTTGTAGTCGGCAATGAGGGTAATGGACTTCCTAGCGATGTAGCTAACTTTTGTGATAAACCTATTACTATCGAAATGAGTGGTAACATAAATTCATTAAATGTAGCTATGGCATCTGGAATTATTATGTGGAAGATGAGTAGTAGTTATGAATGCTAAGTATAATCGTCAAGTGTGTTGGATATGGCTAATTATGTCATTAGGTGTTGCAAATCCTATTATTTGGGATTTCGTTAATAAACATGATACCGTTGAAGAAACTTGTAGATACGTTCAATCCCGTAACGATATAAAGAAGAAGATAGTAGATGTGCAATCTGCTAAACAGTTGTTAGTTGATTGTCTTAGAAAAGGTATCAAAGTAGTGTGTTATTCCGATGAGGAGTATCCACAATCTTTAAGGGATATTCATAATCCACCATGCGTACTGTTCTATAGAGGTAATTTAAAACTTTTATCTTATGATAGACTTTTGACTGTAGTAGGTACTAGAAATCCATCTGATTACACCGTAAACGTCACTAATTGGATTTGTTCCGATTTATTAAAAAATAACTTCATATTGATAAGTGGTCTTGCTGTTGGTGTGGATAGTTTAGCTAATATATGCTCAGTGCAAGTTCAAAAGCCTACAATAGCAGTGGTTGCTTGTGGTATAGATTATGATTATCCAAAGGAAAATGCTCATTTAAAACAAGATATCTTAAAGTATGGAGGTTTAATCTTAACAGAACAACTTCCAGATGATAAACCCTATAGAGGTAACTTTCCAAAGCGTAATAGAATTTTGGCAGGGTTAGGAAAAGGTACTCTTATTACAGAGGCATCTTTAGGAAGTGGTGCTTTAATAACTGCAAACTACTCTTATAAGATGGGTAAAAATATATTTTGTGTTCCACCTACAGATATTTTTAATAATAGATATCTTGGTGTGGTTAAGTATATTAGAGATGGTGCTATATGCGTTTTTAGTTGTAATGATATTCTATATGAGTATTTTGGTTCTTATCCGATTAAAGTTAGACAGACTAACATTATAGATTTAAATAATGCTGAAAAAGTATCAGAGTCGCCTATATTTAAAGAGGAAACTATTAGTAAGAGTAAGAAAGCAGTATCTAAAAAGGCATCTAATGTAGATACTTCCATAACAGAAACAGAAAAGTCTAACGATATTAAAGAACCATCTAAGTTAGCCGATGACAAACTTGAAAAAATTTCTGAAAATGATAAGAATTTGTTAATAATTCAATCTTTAAAGAAAGGTCTTACCTACTTGGACGATATCGCTAATGATACCAGTATAGACATAGCTGAACTATTTGAACTAATTACCGATTTGGAAATAGAAGGTATAGTTAAATCTAGTTTTGGCAATGCTTATATACTATCATAGTATAGATTTATAGTACATATATAGACCATTATCTACAGAATTTTTATTATAAAATTTAATTTTAATTGTCAAACTTAAAATTATATGATATAATGTGTAAGAATATATTAATGCTTTTTGGCAGAAGTTACAATTAATTTGTGGTACAAAGGAGAGATGTTTATGGCAACGTTAGTTATAGTGGAATCCCCTGCAAAAGCTAAAACTATCGAAAAATATTTGGGTAAAGATTATAAGGTAATAGCATCTATGGGGCATATTATAGACTTACCAAAGTCCAAGTTAAGTGTGGATATTGAAAATAACTTCACACCAGTATATGTGGAAATGAAAGGCAAAGAAGATGTTATCAAGCAATTAAAAAAAGAAGCTAAAAAGTGTGATAACATATATCTAGCTACCGACCCAGATAGAGAGGGTGAAGCTATATCTTGGCATATTGCCAATATGTTAAACTTAAATCTACACGATAAAAATAGAGTTACTTTTAATGAAATTACTAAGAGTGGTGTTAAGTTTGGAATGAGTAATCCACGCAGTATAGACTTGGATTTAGTAAACGCTCAACAGACTAGAAGAATTTTAGATAGAATTGTAGGTTATAAACTAAGTCCATTTCTTTGGAAAAAGGTTAAGTGTGGACTATCAGCGGGTAGAGTGCAATCTGTTGCCGTTAGAATAGTAGTGGATAGAGAGAATGAAATTAGAGCTTTCAAGCCTAAAGAATACTGGTCTATTGATGGTACTTTTACTGCTCCACCTAGCAGAAAAGTTTTCCCTGCAAAGTTAGTATCTGTAGATGGTAAAAAACAGGATATTAAAAATGAACGACAAGCTAACGAGATACTATCTCACTTAGATGGTGCAGAGTTTGTAGTATCGGCTGTTAAGAAAAGAGTTACTAAGAAGAATCCTGCTCCACCGTTTACTACTTCCACATTGCAACAAGAGGCATCAAGAAGAATGGGTTTTCAATCCAGAAGAACCATGAAGACTGCTCAAGAGTTGTATGAGGGTATAGAAATCGAAGGAATGGGCTTAGTAGGTTTGATAACTTACATGAGAACTGATAGTTTAAGAATATCCGATGAGGCTAAGCAATCTGCAAAGGAGTATATCCTAGATGCTTATGGAGAAAAGTATCTTCCAGATAAGCCTAGAGTATTTAAAACTAAGTCTAATGCTCAAGATGCCCACGAGGCTATTAGACCATCTATGCCAAAGTTGTCGCCTATACAGGTTAAGGATAGTCTATCTTCCGACCAGTTTAAGCTATATAAACTAATTTGGGAACGCTTTATAGCTAGTCAGATGGCTAACGCTCAATTGGATACCGTATCGGCTGATATTACTGCTAAAGATTGTCTATTTAGAGCCTCGGGATACTCTATAAAGTTTGATGGCTTTACGGCTCTTTATGAGGAAAGTAAGGATACTTCCGAAGAAACTAACAAAGTACTTCCACCTTTAGAAGTAGGTCAAGTTTTGAAAGTTAAGACTTTATTAGGAAATCAACACTTTACGCAACCACCATCAAGATATACTGAGGCTACACTAATTAAGGCTTTAGAAGAAAATGGTATCGGTAGACCTAGTACTTATGCTCCAACCATTACTACAATACTATCTAAGTACTACGTTGAACGTGATGGCAAACAGTTGAAACCAACTGCTTTAGGTGAAGTTATCACCGATTTAATGAAAGACCATTTTAAAAATATAGTAGACGTTAAGTTCACTGCTAAAATGGAAACCGATTTAGATGAAGTTGAACACGGCAAAAAAGATTGGATATCTACTTTAGATGTGTTCTATAAGGATTTCGATAAGACTCTTACTACTGCCGAAAAAGCTATGGAAGGTAAACGTGTTAAAATTCCAGATGAAACTACAGACGTAATCTGCGACGTTTGTGGCAAACCTATGGTTATAAAGATAGGTAGATTTGGCAAGTTCTTAGCTTGTTCGGGATTTCCAGAATGTACTAATACTAAGAAGATAATCGAGGCTACTAAGGGAATATGTCCTATGTGTGGCAAGAGGATAGTAGTTAAAAAATCCAAAAAGGGTAGATACTTCTACGGTTGTGAGGGATATCCTGACTGCACATTTATGACTTGGTATGCTCCTGTTGAGGATAAGTGTCCAAAGTGTAATAGTTCTTTATTTAAAAAGGGTGGCAAGAATGGTAAACTGCTCTGTTTAAAAGAAAATTGTGGCTATGAAAGGAATTTATAATCTATGATAGTAAACGTAATAGGTGGAGGTCTTGCAGGTTGTGAGGCATCTTGGCAGATTGCCAGTTATGGTATAGAAGTTAATCTTTATGAGATGAAACCCAAAAAATTCACACCTGCACATCACTATAAAAATCTATGTGAGTTAGTGTGTTCAAACTCTCTTAAAGCGTCCAGAGTGGAAAGTTCGGCAGGTCTGCTAAAGGCAGAAATGGAACGTTTAGGTTCGTTGATAGTTCCATGTGCAAAAGAAACCTCTGTAGAGGCTGGTGGTGCTTTAGCCGTAGACCGTGAAAAGTTTTCCGATTTAGTAACTTCCAAGATAAAATCCAATCCATTGATTAACGTTATCGAGCAAGAAGTCACTGAAATTCCTACAGATGAGTATACCATTATAGCTACTGGTCCATTAACTTCCGATAGCTTAGCGAAATCCATTCAAGAGGTTTGTGGCGACTATCTAAGTTTTTACGATGCAGCGTCGCCAATAGTTACTTTCGATAGCTTAGATAAAAACTTAGTATTTTCGGCATCACGTTACGATAGGGGCGAGGCTGACTATATAAACTGTCCTATGAATAAGGAAGAATATCTTGAGTTTTATAACGCTCTTATAGATGCCGAAACCGTTCAGCTAAAAGATTTCGAAACTGTAGCTTTTAAAGTCTATGAAGGTTGTATGCCTATTGAGGTTCTTGCTAAACGTGGCGAAGATACTATGCGTTTTGGTCCATTAAAACCAGTCGGTTTAAAAGACCCCCGTACAGATAAGCGTCCATATGCCGTAGTTCAGCTTAGAAAGGAAAATAGAGAGGGTACATTGTACAATCTAGTAGGATTTCAAACCAACTTGAAGTTCGGCGAACAAAAAAGAGTATTTTCTAAGATTACTGGTCTACAAAATGCTGAATTTATTCGCTATGGAGTAATGCATAGAAACTCATTTATAGATAGTCCAAGACTTTTAAACAAAGATTTCTCTTTGAAGAAAAATCCAAAGATATACTTTGCAGGTCAAATGACGGGCGTAGAGGGTTACATTGAAAGTGCTATGAGTGGTATAATTGCTGGACATAGTTTGGCTAGAACGTTATTAGATAAACCACAAATTGAACTATCTAAGTATACTATGTGTGGTGCTATGTGCAACTATATAAGTGATGAGTTTATATCAGATTTTCAACCTATGGGTTGCAATATGGGTATACTTCCAGAACTTCCAACTAGAATTAAAGATAAAAAGTTGAAGTATGCAGAGTATTCTAAACGTGCATTGAACTCTTTGGAAGAAACTCTTAAAAGTATAGATTTCTAATTATTAACCCTTAAGTATGGAGGTTTTTTGGTTATGAAAATTATCGTAGATGCTTTTGGTGGCGATAACTCACCATTAGCAGTAATTCAAGGTAGTGCCGACGCCGTTAAAAGTTTAGGTGTAAACGTAGTACTATCGGGTGATGAAAATAAAATCAAGCAAGTAGCAAAAGATAATAATATATCTTTGGACGGAATAGATATAATTCATGCCGATACCGTTATGGATATCCATGAAGAACCTACCAAGGTCATAAAAGAAAGAAAAGATTGTTCTATGGCTGTAGGTCTACAGGCTCTAGCCGATAACTTAGGCGATGCTTTCGTATGTGCTGGTAGTACTGGAGCTTTAGTAGTAGGTTCTACATTTATTGCTAAAAGAATTAAAGGCATTAAAAGACCTGCACTTGCTCCTATAATGCCTAATGAAACTGGATATTTTATCCTATTAGACGCTGGTGCTAATGTGGATTGTCGTCCAGAAATGATAGTTCAATTTGCCATCATGGGAAGTACTTACATGAATAAAGTCATGGGGATTAGTAATCCTAAAGTTGGACTTATAAACGTTGGTGCAGAAGATACTAAGGGCAGAGAGATTGAAAAAGAAGCGTATCAACTTTTACAGAAAGCACCTATTAACTTTTGTGGTAACTGCGAAGCTAGAGATATTCCTAGTGGTAAGTTCGATGTAGTAGTATCTGATGGTTTTACTGGCAACGTTACTCTAAAACTATATGAGGGTATGGCTAAATTTTTCGGTAATGAGTTGAAATCCATGTTGACTAGTGGTTTTAAATCCAAACTTGGAGCAGTTCTATTGATGGATAAGGTTAAATCTTTTAAGAATAAAGTTGACTATAAAGAAGTCGGTGGAGCAGTATTGTTAGGAATATCTAAGCCAGTTATAAAGGCTCATGGTAGTTCTGATGCTAGAGCCTTCTACAACGCTATTAGACAAGCTAAACAGTGCGTTGAAGGCAATATTATAGATACTATAAAATCTAATATTTAAAAGGAGTTGTTTTTATGACACCTGATATTAAAAAGTTTCAGGAAATTATTGGTTATAAGTTTAATAATGAAAAACTTCTACTAGAGGCTTTGTCACATTCTTCATATGCTAATGAGAATAAAAAAGTCCCTAGAAGTAACGAACGCTTAGAGTTTTTAGGTGATAGTGTACTATCGATAGTAGTATCTAAGCACATATTTAACGATTATAAACATCTTCCAGAGGGCGAATTGACTAAGTTAAGAGCATCTTTGGTATGCGAAAAGGCTTTGTATGAGTTCTCTAAAAAGATACATCTAGGAGAGTATATACTTTTAGGTAAAGGCGAGGAACATACTGGTGGTAGAGAAAGACCATCTATATTAGCAGATGCTTTTGAGGCTGTTATTGCATCTATATACCTAGATGGCGGTTTTGAACCTGTTGAAAAGTATATATTGGGATTTCTTCCTAAAGATATTATCCATAATCAACCAGTTTTCAACGATTTCAAGACCGTACTACAAGAAGTTATACAAAAAAATCCAGAAGAAAAGGTTGAGTATATATTAGTGGACGAAAAAGGTCCTGACCATGATAAAGCCTTTGTAGTAAATGTATGTTTAAACTCTAACGTTATAGGCAAGGGAATCGGCAAAAGTAAGAAAGAGGCTGAACAGATGGCTGCTAAAGAAGCCTTGGAGTTAATGGGATATGGCTCATAATAATGTATCTATATTTGTAGCACATATAGGGTGTCCTAATATATGTAGTTTTTGTAATCAGCATACTATTAGTGGAAGTCAATCTGCACCTACCATAGATGAGGTTCGTTCAACTTGTGAGATGGCTTTTAATCAAATTGAAGATAAATCCAATACCGAGATTGCTTTCTTTGGTGGAAGTTTTACTGCAATTGAAAAATCTTATATGGTGGCTCTTTTAGAGTGCGTTCAAGATTTCATTGGTAAAGATAAGTTCATAGGCATTAGAATTTCTACACGCCCTGATTGTATTACTTCCAAAATTTTAGATATCTTGAAAAAGTACAACGTTACAGCTATAGAGTTAGGTTGTCAATCTATGAAAGATAGCGTACTTACTGCTAATAGGCGTGGTCATACTGCTCAAGATGTCTATAATGCTTGTGAACTAATAAAATCTTATGGTTTTGAGTTAGGACTTCAAATGATGGTAGGTCTGTATACTAGTACTATCCAAGATGAGTATTATACTATGAATGAGATTATCAAACTTAACCCTAAAACTGTTAGAATATATCCTACAGTAGTTTTAAAAGGAACTCATCTTGATGAACTAATGCAATCGGGGAAGTACAAGCTATATAGTTTAGATACCATGGTTGATATATGTGCAGATTTTTTAACTCAATTTAACAACAGTGGTATAAATGTAATAAAGTGTGGATTGCACTCATCGGAGTTGGTTGAAGCTGAAATGACTGGTGGATACTATCACCCTGCTTTTAGAGAACTCTGCGAAAGCAGAATATATAGAAATATTATAGAAAGTATAGTTAAAGAAAATCCTAATAGGGTTAATAATGCCTATAGTATATTTGTATCTAGTAGATATATTAGTATGGCTACAGGACAAAAGAAATCTAATATTAAGTACTTTAAAGATAGAGGTATATTATTATCAATATTGGGTGCAGATAATCTAAATAAGTATGAGTGCCTATTGATAAAATAAATTATAAGGATTAGTTAGTATATATGCGTTTGAAATCATTAAAAATACAGGGATTTAAGTCTTTTCCCGATAAGGTTGAACTATCTTTTGATACTGGTCTTACTGCAGTAGTAGGGCCTAATGGTAGTGGTAAAAGTAATATCGGTGATGCTGTTCGTTGGGTTTTAGGTGAACAATCCAGTAAAAACTTGCGTGGCAATAAAATGGAGGACGTTATATTCGCAGGAACTAAAAGCAGAAATCCTAGTGGATTTGCTTTGGTTACTCTTACTATTGATAATGCCGACAGAACTCTAAATGTTGATAATGATATTGTAGCTATTACTAGAAAGTTATATCGTAGTGGCGAAAGTGAATACTTAATAAATGGAAAATCATCACGCCTAAAAGATATAAGCGAACTTTTTATGGATACTGGTCTTGGTAAAGATGGCTATTCCATAATTGGTCAAGGTAGAATTGCAGAAATAGTATCGGCTAAGAGTTCGGAACGTAGAGAAATTTTTGAGGAGGCATCTGGAATATCTAAGTTTAGATATAAAAAATCTGAGGCTGAAAAGAAACTCTCACTTGCTGAAGAAAATATGTTGCGTCTTAATGATATAGTTAGCGAATTAAAAAATAGATTGCAACCTTTAAAAGAGCAATCGGAAAAGGCTAAGCAGTTCGTAGAACTATCGGAGCATAGAAAGAGTATTGAAGTATCTGTATGGCTATTCAAAATTAATGATTTACACTATAGCTTAGATGGTCTTAGAGAACGTATTAAAATTGCTAACTCTCAATATGAAACTTTAGAAACTCAAGTTGAACAACATGAGTTGGATATCCAAGATGGCTATATTAAGATGCAAGAAAGTTCTTCCAAGGCAGAAAGTTTACAAACAGAAGTTTTACGTTCTCAGCAGAAAAAGTCGGAAATAAACTCTAGTATAGCAGTGTATAAAAACGATATTGAACACGCTAAACTTAAAATTATCGATTTAAACGCATCTAAAAATGATAATAGCAGTATAAGACTTGAACTATCCAATAAACTTGAGCTTCTTAAAGCAGAACTTCTTAAAAGTGAGAGTTCTTTAAAAGAACTATCCAATAGTATGGACGTGGTTAATGAAAACATATCTAAACTTGATAACTCTATTAGTAGCTTAGATGTGGATTTAAAAAGTATTTCTACAGATATAGCATCTTTGAACGAAAATATCAATACTAATAGTATGAAAGTAATATCTGCAAATACTATTATTAAAGAAACGCAATCGCAGTTAGATGGCATGAGCGTTACTATCAAAGAGGTTGAAACTTTAAAAAAATCTTACCTAGAGGAACTACAGCAAGTCAAATTGAATTTAAATGACGTTGAAACTTCTAAGGTTGAACTTAACAATAGACTATCTGGATTTGAAAAGTTGTTATCTAGTAAAGTATCTAAGATGACCTCCACCAAAACAGATTATGAAAGTATATCTTTGGAAGTTAAAGACAAACAACATAGAATTAAACTCTTAAAAGATTTAGAAAGTTCTATGGAAGGATTTTCTAAAAGTGTAAAGTTAGTAATGAAATCTGTAGAAAGAGGAAAACTCACTGGAGTATTTGGAACTGTTGCTCAACTATTCGATACTAAAAAAGAGTATACTCTAGCAATAGAAACGGCTTTAGGTGGAGCAACTCAAAATATAGTGGTTCAAAGTGAGGATATTGCTAAACGTTGCATAAGGTATCTAAAAGATGTAAATGGTGGACGTGCTACATTTTTACCAATAACATCTATTAAGGATAAAGAACTTAATATAGATGGTATTCAAAATGAGTTCGGATTTATTGGTATTGCCAGTGATTTGGTATCTTGTAACGAACAGTTTAATAGTATTAAGAGTAATCTTTTAGGTAGAATAGTAGTCATGGAAACTTTGGATTGTGCTACTGTTACATCTAAGAAGTTTGGGTATAGGTTCAAAATAGTTACTTTAGATGGTCAAGTTATCAATGCTGGAGGCTCATTTACTGGAGGTTCAGCAGTCCATTCTAATGGAGTGTTATCACGCAAGACCGAAATAGATACTCTTGAATTGGATTTAAATACCATGATATCGCAAGAGAATAATCTAAAAGTTAAGTGTAGTGAGTTAAAATCCGAAGTTGAAAACATTCAACTTAGTATTGAAACTTTACGAAAAGATATCTTTGAAAATAGTTCAAGTGAAGTGAAGTTTCAATCGGAGTTAAAACGTCTATCGGATAGCATTTCACAATGTGAAAGCCGTTTAAACTCTAACGATACACTTAATGCTAATCTTTTAAGTAAGATATCTAAGTCAAAAGAAGAAAAGTCTGCTTGTGAAAAGATTATTGAAATTTTAAGCATTCAATTAGAAGAACTTAAATCCAAAGAGAAATCCATAGTTAGTAGTAGAGATAACTTTATTCAAGAACGTACTAATCTATTGGAAGATATTTCACAATTAAAGATATTCCAAGCAGAACGTTCTAAGGATATCCAGTCGCATAAGAACGCTATAGACGATACTTCTATAAGAATATCTAACTTAGATAGTACTTATAGTCAAATAGATACAGACATATCTAATCAAGAAAAGGTTATCCAAGATAGAGAAAAGTCTATTTTGGATAGTAACTCTTTAGAGGAAGAACTATCCAAAAAGTGCGATAGTTTAAAGATAGATATATCTAAGTGGCAAAACTTACATAGGCAGTATGAGGAAAACGTCAGCAAGATTAGACTTTCTTTAAGAACTCTTAACGATAGTAAAGAAAATCTATCAAGGGAATTAATTAGGCTTGAAGAACGTAAAAATACGTTCCAACGTGATTATGATGATATAATATCCCAACTATTCGATACCTATGAAATGACTTTCTCTGAAGCTGAAAAGTTTGCAACTCCTGTTGAAGATATTCAATCTGCACAAAGAGAACTTGCAGAACTTAAAAGTAAGATAAAGTCTTTAGGTCATGTAAATGTATCTGCTATAGATGAGTATAGAGAGGTATCGGAAAGGTATAAGTTTATGGACGAACAACTAAACGATACTAAAAAGTCTAAAGTTGAACTTGAAAAACTTATCTGCGACCTTACCAACGATATGCAAACTATATTTACTGAAAACTTCTACAAGATTAACGAAAACTTTAAACAGATATTCATAGAACTCTTTGGTGGAGGTAGTGCCGAATTAGTATTGACTAATACTCAAGATGTTTTAAACTCTGGAATAGAAATAGTGGTAGCACCTCCAGGAAAGGTTATAAAAAATTTGATATCTCTTTCAGGTGGAGAACAAGCCTTTGTGGCTATTGCTATATACTTTTCAATTTTAAAGGTAAAGCCATCGCCATTTTGCATACTGGACGAAATAGATGCACCTCTTGATGAGGTTAATGTACGAAAGTATGCAGTATATCTTAACCATTTTATAGATAAAACTCAATTTATAGTAGTAACTCATAGGCGTGGCACTATGGAGAGTGCTAACGTTCTATATGGCGTTACTATGCAAAAAGATGGTGTTTCTAAACTGCTCAAAATGGAGCAGAACAATATTCCAAATGAAAACTTTTAAACTATCAAAAGGAGAGATTTTTGTATGAACTTTTTTCAAAAAATCAAGATGGGCTTACTGAAGACTAAACAAGCCATGATATCAAGTTTCCAAAGGGTTATTAACTCCTTTACTAAAATAGATGAAGACCTCTTTGAAGAATTGGAAGAAACTATGATTATGTGCGATATAGGTGTAGATACTTCTGTACAAATTTGTGAACAGCTTAGAAAAAAAGTCAAAGAAAGAGGTATCACCGACCCTAATGAAATTATGGGTTTGATACAAGAAATTATCTCTGAAATGATGGGAGAAGATACTCAAATAGATACTTCTACTAAACCATCTATAATTATGGTAATAGGAGTAAACGGCGTAGGTAAAACTACTACTATAGGTAAGCTATGCTATCAGTATAGACAGCAAGGTAAAAAAGTAATAGTCGCTGCTGCTGATACCTTCCGTGCTGCTGCTATAGACCAATTGGAAATTTGGACTAAACGTGCTGGTGTGGATATCGTTAAACATAGTGAGGGTTCTGACCCTGCTGCAGTAATATTCGATGCTATTACTGCTGGTAAGGCTCGTGGTGCTGATATTATTATCTGCGATACTGCTGGTAGATTGCATAACAAAAAAAATCTTATGAATGAACTTTCTAAGATTAACAGAATAGTATCCCAACAAGCTGAGGGTTGTGCTAGAGAAACTCTATTGGTACTAGATGCTACTACTGGACAGAATGCTGTTAATCAAGCTAAGATGTTTAGCGAAACTGCCAATATAACTGGTATAGTTCTTACTAAGTTAGATGGTACTGCTAAAGGTGGTATAGTTATATCCATAAAGAATGAGTTAAACATTCCAGTTAAGTTGGTTGGTATTGGAGAAAAAATCGAAGATTTACAGCCTTTTAATAGCAGTGATTTCGTTAAGGCTCTATTTGATATGGATTTTGAAAATGTTGAAAAATCCAACTACGATAGAATTTTTGAAGATGATACTGTCGTTACTACTAAAGAAGATTTTTCAATCGTTCCAGAAAGTCCAGAGATTGAAGAAACTCCAGTTGAAACTACTACAGATACAGAAGATTTCATAGAAGAAACTCCACAAGAGGAAGTTAATCCAGTTGAAGACGTTTCAGAGGTGGAAGAACCATCTGTTATTGAAAGTACTTCTGTAAATGAGGGATATCCTAATGTAACAGAGATTGAACACTTTGAAGATGATAGTATGGATACTTCTAGTACTCAAGAAGAAGTTCCAAATGTTGAAGATGACGAAACTTCCGAACCTATTGAGGAAGTAGAGGAACAACCTAAAAAGAAACAAGGTTTCTTTAGCCGTCTATTTGGTAAAAAAGATAAAAAGAATAAGAAGAATAAAAAAGATAAATAATAATATATATTCTATTTTGAAAGGATTTTTTTGTATGAAGATAATCTTAGCATCTAATAATAAGAATAAGTTGTGTGAAATTAGAGAGATTTTAGAACCTAGAGGTTTTGAAGTGCTATCTTTAAATGATTGTAATATAAATATCGATATTGAGGAAAATGGTTCAACTTTTGAGGAAAACGCATCTATTAAAGCAAAGACGATATTTAATTTAACTAAACTTCCATGTATCGCAGATGATAGTGGTCTTGAAGTTGCCTATTTAAATCGTGAACCAGGGGTATACTCTCATAGGTACGCAGGTGAAGACGCTAACGACCATGATAGATGTAACTTAATACTATCTAAGTTAGAAAACGTTCCGATTGAACTCCGTGAGGCTAGATTTGTTTGTGCTATGTGTTATATAAACGCTCAAGGTGAAGCAAAGACTGTTCGTGGTATCTGTGAGGGATATATTGGCTTTGAAGAAAAAGGAAACAATGGTTTCGGCTATGACCCTATATTTATGTACGGAACTAAATCTTTTGCAGAACTTTCGGCAGATGAAAAGAATAGCGTTAGTCATAGAAGTGATGCACTTAAAAAGTTAATCGAAATTTTATAGTTAGTGTAGATTAAATGAATAGCTATCTAAATATACACTAGATAGTTATTCATTGGTACTTAATATTTTAGGAGGTTTTTTTATGTTGACAAGTAAACAAAGAGCATATTTAAGAGGTATCGCAAGTACTTATGATACTATATTTCAAGTAGGTAAAGGTGGAATATCCGAAAACTTAGTAACTCAAGTTAGCGACGCTCTTAGGGCTAGAGAGTTAATAAAGTTAAGAGTTCTTGACAATTGTGAATATTCATCTAGGGAGGCTAGTACTCTATTAGCAGAGGCTACCAAATCGGAAGTTGTACAGGTTATAGGTTCAAAGTTTGTATTATTCAAGAGAAATCCTAAAGACCCAGTTATAGAGTTTAAAAAGTAATCTTATGAAGATTGGTCTATTTGGAGGAAGTTTTAATCCCATACATAACGGGCATATTCACTTAGCAAAGTCTATTAAAGATACGTTTAATCTTAATAAGATAATATTTATACCATCTAAGAGGTCACCACACAAAAGCAATGAAGAATATGTATCTAACGAACATAGACTTAATATGTGTAGACTTGCTATACAAGATATTCCTAACTTTGAGGTTAGTAACTTTGAAATATCTAGGGATACCATAAGTTATACCATATATACAGTTAGATATTTTAAAAGTATCTATCCTAATGATGAACTATATCTGCTAATTGGTAGTGATATGTTACTATCTTTTGATACTTGGAAAAACTTCAAGGAGATTATGCAAAATGTAACTTTAGCAGTAGTATCTAGGGAAAATGGCGATATGTCTGCGTTGCAAGAAAAGGCTAATAAACTATCTAAATATGGTAAAATCTTGATTGCCTCTGTTCAACCTATTGAGGTTTCTTCTACCGATATTAGAAAAAATATTAGATTTAACAAAGATTATTCTTGCAATTTGAATAAAAAAGTAGTACAATATATAAAGTCAAATGGTCTTTATTCGTAAGTTTGATTTTTATACTATTATGTTGGGTGGTATGATATGTATAACATTGAAGGAACTAAACGGTTATTAGAAAAAAGATTGTCTAAAAAAAGATATGTTCATTCCTTAAACGTTTCAGAACAGTGCAGAATATTAGCTGATTTGAATGGCGAAGATGTTGAAAAATGTATCTATGCGGGTTTACTTCATGATATTTGTAAGGAAGTACCTAATCAAGATATGGAAAAAATGCTTATAGATACTAATTTTCCTATTAGTCAAGAAGAACTATGTTCTAAACCTTTGTGGCATGCCATTGCTGGAGCATGGTTTATACACAATCAACTAAACGTAAACGATAAGGATATTATAAATGCTGTACGCTTTCATACAGTAGCACGTTCGGGCATGACTAAGATTGAAGAAATAGTTTACTTGGCAGACTTAATCTCAGTGGATAGAGATTACAAAGATGTTAAAAAAATGCGTAAGTTGGCTTACTCTGATTTGGATATGGCTATGTTTGAAGCACTTAAATTTTCTATAACAGATGTGGTTAGCAAAAATAGTCTAGTGCCACACTATACTATAGAGGCGTATAATCAATATGCTTATATTTATAAGAATAAAGTTGCAAAGTGAGGTTTGCTAAGTAATGGCTAATTCAAAAGTAAAAGTTAAACGTGTAAAAATGAATGCCAAAGAAAAGATAATCTTAACTATAGTTATTTTAATTGGAGTGGTTTTCTTTGGTTACATTGGAAAATTTTATCTAAGACAGTGGGTACCTCTTGCCGATAGCGAAGGCGTTCTTGAAAAAGATGTTAATACCTATGAACTTAAGGAAGAAAATACTCTTGTAGATGATGGTTTGGACTTAGACCAACTTATTGAAGGTCAATTTACTGTTTTGGCTCTTGGTTTCGATGAGGAAGGTCAAAATACCGACGTTATGATGTTATTTATGTTCGATATTAAGCATAAAGAGATAAATATCTTGCAAATTCCTAGAGATACTTACGTTGGTTGTAGTACTACTGGTAAGATAAATGGTGTGTACTCTTATGGTGATAAAGATTTAACTCCTATTAATAGGGTAGTTCAAAAGGTTCGTGATATAACTCAAATACCTATAGATAGGTACATCGCTATAAATTGTAATGATATTCCACCAGTAGTGGACGCTATGGGAGGCATTCCAATTAACATTCCAGAAAAGATAGTCTACTCTAAAACAAGAGTTATAGATGCTGGTGAACAGATTCTAACAGGTGAACAATCGGAATGGTTTGTGCGTTTCCGTCATGATTACACTGAGGGAGATATCGGTAGAGTTAAGGCTCAAAGAATATTTATGGCTGCGGCTATGAGTAAACTTAAAGATATGGGTTCTGTTCAATTTTTAAAGATATTTCCAACGGTTCAAAAGTATATAATGTCCGATATGTCACTTGGTGAGATTGCTAGTATTGCCGACTTTGCTGAAGGCGTATCTATGAAAAAAGTTACTGTTAGAATGTTACCAGGAGAAAGTATTAATCCTGAAGATTATAATGGTTACTATGTTTGGTCTATTCACGCTCAAGAGTTGGCTGATATACTAAATGAATATTTTAGACCATATCAAAAAGATGTGGACGTTGACGACTTAGACGTTATTGAACTTAAAAATACTGAACAGTATTACGATGATGTAGTCGATAATTTTGATGATATTATTAATGGTAATACCCCAGAAATCCCGAGAAATTAAGAAAGGTGGCTTCTTATGACACAGATTGAAATGGTTGAAAAGATTGTTAAAATCTTGGATTTGAAAAAAGCTCAAGATATTAAAGTTCTAAAGGTTACTAACTTGACTATATTAGCTGATTACTTTATTATTGCTAATGGTAATAGTAATACTCAAACTAAGGCTATTGCTGGTGAAGTTGATTTTAAACTATCTCAAGAGGGTGTAAATCCTACTAGAACTGAGGGCTATTCCTCTGCTGATTGGATAGTCCTAGACTATTCCGATATTATTGTGCATATCTTTAATAAAGAAAGTAGAGATTACTATCAACTTGAACGCCTTTGGGCTGATGGCGAAGAAATAGACATATCTAACTATGTTACTGAGGATTAATCGCCATGGATAGTGTTGAAACTGGTAAAAAATTTTCTATAGCTATTGGAATATATCTAGTAGTTAAGCAGATTGTAAACTTGGTATTAGGTGCAAGGTTTACATCTTTAATATTGCCTGTAGTTATGGCAGTATTGCTATTTATGGGAATAAAATACTCCAACTACGGAGTTGCTTGTGTATTGATAGTTATAGCAATTGCTCATATTGGGACTAACCTATCTAACTTAGGTTTTAATAGATATCTATTGTACGTCATAGAGGGAATTATAGATATCTTGAGTGCAGTGGCTCTATGCGTGAATGGTAGCATTAAAGCATACTTTGACGCATCTAAACAAGTTTAATCTATTTAATAACATATATATTGTAAAGTAAAGGATTGATATTCAATGCAAAATTATGACTTCTTAGCCATTGAGAAAAAATGGCAAAACTATTGGGACGAACATAAAACTTTCAAGGCTACTAACGATTATTCTAAGCCTAAGTATTATGCTTTAGTAGAGTTCCCATATCCATCTGGTAATGGTTTGCACGTTGGTCACCCTAGACCTTATACTGCTATGGATATAGTATCCCGTAAACGTAGATTACAAGGCTATAATGTACTATTTCCAATGGGTTGGGACGCTTTTGGTCTACCTACTGAAAACTTCGCAATTAAGAATAAAATTCACCCCGCAATAGTTACTAAGAATAATGTCGCTAGATTTAAAGGTCAATTGAAGTCTTTAGGTTTCTCATTCGATTGGGACAGAGAAATTAATACTACTGATAAGGATTACTTTAAATGGACCCAATGGATTTTTATTCAAATGTTCAAAAAAGGTCTAGCGTATAAAAAAGAGATGTCTGTAAACTGGTGTACATCATGTAAAGTCGTTCTAGCTAACGAGGAAGTTGTTGGTGGTGTGTGTGAACGTTGTGGTGGTGAAGTTATCCATAAGGTTAAATCTCAATGGATGTTAAAAATCACTGAGTACGCCCAAAGACTATTAGATGACCTTTCCGAAGTAAACTACTTGGATAAGATTAAGGCTACTCAAACTAACTGGATTGGTCGTTCTACTGGTGCAGAAGTTGACTTCAAAACTACATCGGGTGATACTTTAACTATATACACTACTAGACCAGATACTCTATTTGGTGCTACTTATATGGTAATATCTCCAGAACACCCTATTCTAAAGAAGTGGGAAAACATTCTTACTAACAACGATGAAATTCATGAATATCAAGAGAAGTCTGCAAGAAAATCCGACTTTGAACGTACTGAAATGGCTAAGGAAAAGACTGGTGTTAAACTACAAGGAGTTAATGCAATAAATCCAGTAAATAACACTGAAATTCCAATATTCATATCCGATTACGTTCTTATGAGTTATGGTACTGGTGCAATAATGGCCGTACCTGCTCACGATACTCGTGACTACGACTTCGCCAAGGTGTTCAATCTACCTATTATTGAGGTCGTTAAGGGTGGAGATGTTTCTAAAGAGGCTTTCACCGATTGTGCTACTGGTATTATGGTTAATAGTGGTTTCTTAGATGGTCACACTGTTGATGAAGCTAAGGAACTTATGAAAAACTATCTTGAAGAAAAGAAAATCGGTAAAAAGAAGGTAAACTATAAACTTCGTGACTGGGTTTTCTCACGTCAAAGATATTGGGGCGAACCTATTCCAATAGTATATTGCGAAAAGTGTGGATATGTACCTATTCCAGAAAGTGAACTACCTTTGACACTTCCAGAAGTTGAAAGCTATATGCCTACTGATACTGGTGAAAGTCCATTAGCTACCTTAGATAGCTTTATAAATACTACTTGTCCACATTGTGGTGGCTACGCTAAACGTGAAACTGATACTATGCCTCAATGGGCAGGTTCATCATGGTACTTTATGCGTTATTGTGACCCTCATAATAATGATATGTTAGCATCTAAAGAGGCTCTTAACTACTGGCTACCTGTAGATTGGTATAATGGTGGTATGGAACATACTACATTACATCTATTGTACTCACGTTTTTGGCATAAGTTCCTATACGATTTAGGAATAGTATCCGTAAAAGAGCCATACATGAAACGTACTAGTCATGGTATGATTTTAGGTGAAAATGGTGAAAAGATGTCTAAATCTCGTGGAAACGTAGTAAATCCAGATGATGTTATCGCCGAATTTGGTGCTGATACTATGCGTCTATATGAGATGTTCATTGGCGACTTTGAAAAGACTGTTCCATGGAGTAAGAATAGTATCAAGGGTTGTAAGCGTTTCTTAGATAGAATTTGGGCTTTACAAGATAACGTTATAGATGGCGATGACTACAGAGATGAGTTAAAGTCTAACTTCCATAAGACTATCAAGAAAGTTTCAGAAGATATCGAAAACTTGAAGTTCAACACTGCTATTGCTAGTATGATGGCTCTACTTAACGATATCACTGCAACTGGTAAGATTAACAAGGCAGAGTTTAAAACTCTATTGATACTATTAAATCCATTTGCACCACATATCACTGAGGAACTATATCAAATAGTTGGCTTTGATGGAGTATTAAATCAACAAAAGTGGGTTGAATACGATGAGGCTCTATGTGTAGACAAATCTGTTGAGATAGTAGTTCAGGTTAATGGCAAGATTAAGACTAAATTAACTATCCCAGTAGACGCCGAGAAGGATACTGTTCTTGAATTGGCTAAAAAAGATGATAAGGTAGCTACTTCCATTGAGGGCAAAAATCTATTAAAACAGATATATGTACCAAATAAGTTAGTAAATTTTGTGGCAAAATAACGAATTTTTTAATTAATTTAAATTTGTACTTGACAGTCTACTTATAAGTATGGTATAATACAAATATGTTATTGATATTTTATGATAAGTAGATATCAATGGAAATTTGTTTTTAGTTACTTTTTTGATAATTAACATTTGCAGAACATCTAGGTTGACGTTTCTGCGAATGATTAAATATTATAAACCTCTGTCTTAGTGGCAAAGGGAGGGAATAAAATGGCAGAAGTTCGTGTAGGTAAAAACGAATCATTAGACACTGCTCTTAAGAGATTTAAGAGGTCTTGTGCTAAAGATGGTGTTATCGCTGAAGTTCGTAAAAGAGAACATTACGAAAAGCCTTCAGTAAAGCGTAAAAAGAAGTCTGAAGCTGCTCGTAAGCGTAAATATTAATATTTTCATACCACATGGTATGTAAGTTGAAATGTGAGCGTAAATATTAATCAGCTTGATATTTAGCAAGTAAAAGCAGACATACTTTGTCTGCTTTTTCGTTTTGTAGAAAGGATATTCTTTAATATGTTTTTTAAACCTACTATTGCTTTAAAATCTGTTTGCGATATTTCTTTGCAAGTTCTAAAAGATTTTAACATACAAGCGTTAATCTTAGATGTGGATAACACTCTAACTACTCATAACAATCCAGAGGTTAAACCCGAAATTTTAAGTTGGTTGGAACTTATGAAATCTAATGGTATAAAGTTGATTATAGTTTCCAATAACTATCCCGAAAGGGTTAAACCCTTTGCAGATATGCTATCGTTAGAATATGTATCTCGTGGACAGAAACCTCTGCCTAAAGGCTTTTCTGAGGCTTGCAAACGCTTGAACGTTCCTAAAAAAAATATATGTGCAGTGGGCGACCAAATATTTACCGATATTTTAGGTGCTAACTTAAAAGGTTTAAAAAGTATTTTTGTCTTTCCTATGGAGTACGAAACTACTACCTTCTTTAAAATTAAAAGAACTTTAGAAAAACCTCTATTACCTAAAAGGTTATATAAAAGTTAAAGGAGTGTCGATTGTGAGTAAAAAAATCTTAATAATACATGGTCCTAACCTAAATCTGTTAGGCGAACGTGAACCTAATGTATATGGAAATCAATCTTATAATGCTTTAAACGATATGATAACTTCTCATGTTGAAAGTTTGGGCTATGAATGTGAAGTGTTTCAATCTAACCATGAGGGTGCTATTATAGATAGATTACATCAAGCTAGACTAGATAGCGTGGGTGTAGTATTAAATGCAGGAGCATATACTCATTACAGTTATGCTATCCGTGATGCCATTGCTACTATAAAAGTTCCAGTGATAGAAGTTCATATTAGTAACGTTCACGCTCGTGATGAGTTTAGAAAGACTTCTGTTATTGCTCCAGTGTGCAAGGGAACTATAGCAGGTTTTGGCAGAGATAGTTATATATTAGCCGTAACTGGTCTAGTTAGAATGTTAGAAGGTGCTACTAATGACTAATATTCAAAAGTTAATGCAAAGTATCCCAGATGGTTCGGATTGTGCTATAATTACATCGGATATTAATAGAAGATATTTTAGTGGTATGAAATCATCTGCGGGGGTGGTACTCTGCTTTAAAGATGTAGCCTATCTAGTAATAGACTTTAGATACATCGAAAAGGCTAGAAAAACCGTCACCGATTGTCAAGTAGTTCTACAAGAGAGTAATAGTATTCAACAGATTTACAACATACTAAAAGAACACAATGTTAAGAAAGTATCTGTTGAGGCTCATTGTATGACTATAGATGTTCTATCTAGCTATAAGAGTAAACTCTTGGATATAGAAATAGACTACTCTAACGCTTTAAGTAAGAACATCTTTGCTATTAGAACTAAAAAATCTGCTGAGGAAGTCGAAAAGATAAAATCTGCTCAAAAGATTGCTGATGATGCTTTTCAACACATTCTAAACTATATAAAGGTCGGAGTTACTGAAAAAGATATAGCACTCGAATTAGATTACTATATGCTTAAACATGGTGCAGAAGCCTTATCTTTTGATACCATTGCTCTAGCAGGTAAGAATACTTCAATGCCTCATGGAGTGCCATCTAGTTATGCTGTTCAAAGTGGAGATTTCGTCCTTATGGATTATGGTGCTGTAGTAGATGGATATCATAGCGACATGACTAGAACTATATGTGTTGGAACTCCTTCCGATAAGATGAAAGAAGTATATAATATAGTTTTAAAGGCTCAGCAGTGTGCCTTAGATAACGTGAAAACTGGTATATTAGGTTCGGTAGGTGATTCCTTTGCTAGAAAGGTTATCCAAGAGGCTGGTTATGGCGAATATTTTGGACATTCTTTAGGTCATGGCGTAGGTGTAGAAATCCATGAATATCCAGTTATGTCGCCAAACAACGATGAAGTGCTATTAGATAAATCTGTAGTTACTGTAGAACCTGGAATATATATTCCTAATGAGTTCGGTGTTAGAATTGAGGACTTTATATATCTACAAGATACTGGTCTTGAAAATCTTACTAAAAGTCCAAAAAATTTGATATGTATATAAAAATTTTGCTTTTACTATTGCAAAATATGTTTTTTTAGTGTAAAATATTAAGTAGTGTTTATCTTAAATGGTTTTGTTTTTAGGATAATTATAGCTGACGACACAGAGCGTCATCAATGTTTAATTTTATGGAGGTATTAATTTATGATTTCAGCAGGAGATTTCAGAAATGGCGTTACTTTTGAAATGGACGGTAACGTAGTTCAAGTTATCGAATTTCAACACGTTAAGCCAGGTAAGGGTGCAGCTTTCGTTAGAACTAAGATTAAAAATGTTATGACTGGTTCAGTAGTAGAAACTTCTTTTAACCCTACTGCTAAGTTCCCTACTGCTTACGTTGAAAGAAAAGATATGCAATATAGTTACTATGATGGTGACTTATATCACTTTATGGATATGGAAACTTATGAGGATTTACCTGTAAACGCTTCTGTTCTTAGTGATAGCTTTAAGTTCGTTAAGGAAGAAATGGTATGTAAGATACTATCTTATAAGGGCAAGGTATTTGGTGTTGAACCTCCTAACTTTGTAGAACTAGTAGTTACTCAAACTGACCCAGGTTTCAAGGGCGATACTGCTACTAATGCTACTAAACCTGCTACAGTTGAAACTGGTGCAGAAGTTAGAGTTCCTCTATTTATCGATGAAGGCGAAAAAATTCAAATCGATACTAGAACTGGTGAGTATATGGCTAGAGCTTAATATATATTAAGCAGATATTTATTCTTGAAAGGAGTTTGCGATATGAAGCTTACTGAAAAAATGTCTTATCTTAAAGGGTTTATTGATGCCCTTGATATCCAAAAGGATACTAAAGAATGGAAAGTTATTGAACAGATGACTTCAGTTATGGACGAAATGGTCGTGTATATCGAGGATTTACAAAATCAAGTAGATGAGCTTAGTGAACTCTGCGAAAATCTTGATGAGGACTTAGGAGAAGTTGAACAAGAACTATTCTCTACTGATGGTCTTGATGATGACGATTTGGACGATTATGATGATGACCTTAATGAGGGTTTTGAAGAAGATAATCAACTATATGAAACTACTTGTCCAACTTGTGGCAGAACTATCATATTAGATGAAAGTATGCTCGAAGAAGGTGGCGTTGAGTGTTCTTGTGGTCAAAGTCTTGAGTTCGATTTTGAAAACTTGGAAGATGACCTTGACGATGACAGCGTTATAGATGACCTTGATGACTTAGATACATCTAATGACTAATTGACTGAGTTCTTTATATCTTTATATTATAATATCTATTTTAGCCCTAAGCATTGTATGTTTAGGGCTTTAGCCATCTAAATATGTACTTGAACTTTATCGAAATATGTGGTATAATGTATAAAAATGAGTGTATTGTATATTAATTGATAGTTTGTATTTTGCATGGTAAGGAGATATATATATGGAAAATAAATCTTATGCAGTAAAAAATCCGAAAAAGATGCTTAATATATATATTTTGGAAGTTCTTAAAAAGTATTCGGATTGTGAACATCACTTGAAACAACAGGATATTATTGACTATATTAAAAAAGATTATGACGTTATTGCCGAAAGAAAAGCAATATCTATTAATATTAGTCGCCTTATGGAGTTCGGTTATGATATAGTGCATCAAAATGGATACTACCTTAGAGAACGTGATTTTGATGATAGCGAACTTAGACTATTAATCGATAGTGTGTTGTTTTCTAAAAATATTCCTATAAATCAGGCTAAGGATTTAATTGAAAAGTTACAAGGACTATCTAGTAAATACTTTTCTTTAAAAGTTAAACACGTTTCTAATTTGAACGCTATGGAACATACTAGCAATAAACAGTTCTTTTATAATATCGAACTTCTTGATGAGGCTATTGAAAATGGTAATCAAGTAGAGTTTATGTACAATAAGTATGGCGAAGATAAAAAACTCCACCCTAGAAAAAAAGATAAGACTTTATTTAATCCATATCAGATGGTGGCATCTAATGGAAAGTATTACGTTATTGGTAATGTGGATAAGTATTCTCAAGCGTCATACTATCGCCTTGATAAGATTAGCGATATTGTAATTCTTAACACTTCAGTTAAACCCATGAATAAGGTCGATGGTTTGGAAAATGGTTTAAATCTTCCAAGACACATGGCAGAACATATATATATGTTCAGTGGTAAATCTGAAAAGGTAGTGTTTAAGATAGCTAAATCACGCTTAGATGACGTTGTGGATTGGTTCGGTACTGAGTTTAAAATTCGCAAAAAAGAAGATGACAACTATATTATATCTGTAGATGTAAATACTAACGCTATGTATTATTGGGCTTTGCAATACGGTCAGTATGCTGAGATAGTATCTCCAGTAGATTTGAGAGAAAAATTAAAAGAAACTATATCTAAAATGTATGATAGGTACAATTCAAATGATTGTTAATAGTTTTGAACTTTCAAAGTTTAATCTAAGTTATGATTATGTATCTTGTGAACCCATAGAAGTAGGTCATATTAATAAAACTTTTAGATTAAAATACTCTAATAGTGAATATATACTTCAAGTTATAAATTCTAAGATATTTAAAAGTATTCCAGAAGTTATGAGAAATATATCTGTAGTTACTGACCATTTGAAATCTAAAGGAGTTCCTACATTAGAGTATCTTACCACTTGCGATGGCTATAACTATGATATAACATCAAAAGGGGAGTACGTTCGTATATGTAAGTATATCGATGCTATATCTATGGAGTTTAGCAACGATTTGAATTACATATATAACGCTGGTTTAGGATTTGGAGAGTTTTGCTACTCTTTAATAGATGTTCCTACTGAAAATATTGCTGAAGTTATTTCAAACTTCCATGATACAAATTACTATATCAACAGATTATTTAACCTTACAGATATAATACTTAATAAATCTAAGATATCTAAGTGTGAAAATCTACTTAATGATATATACCACTTAAAAGATTATTCTAATGTAATGAATGGTATCCATAAGAGAGTAACTCACAATGATATCAAGTTTAGTAACATACTTTTTGATAAGTTTAATAAATCTGCTAAGTGCGTCATAGATTTAGATACCATCATGTTAGGATATCTTCCATACGATTTCGCCGATGGAGTGCGTTCTATATGTCATAATCTTGATAATACCGTCAATTTGGAAAAGTTTGATGCTTATTCCAAAGGTTTTTTAAGATATCCAATTAGTATTGAAGAACGTTCTACATTAATAGATAGTATTGTGGCAATATCGATAGAATTATCTTCAAGATATCTATTTGAGTATCTTAATAGTAGTAACTATTTTAATCTAAGATGTATTGAAGATAATCTTACTAAGGCTAGTGGATATATCTTGTTCGCTAAGGATATAATATCTAAAAGAAAGTATATAAAAATTTAATCGGAATGTTTAAAACATTCCGATTATTTTAATCTAAACTGTTTAGTATCACATTTGCGATACTTTCAGTAGTAAGATTTCCATTATTTTTATCTTCAATTAGAATACAGAAGGCTATAGGGTGGTCTGTATTGGTATCGAAGCCTACTAATAGTGAATTTTCTTTGTCACCGTTTTCAACTTGAGCCGTACCACTTTTAACACCTATAGTGTAGTTTGGTATAGAACTTGAATAGTTATTAACTCCATTAGATACCATAATTTCATATACCTTTTCGGCAGTCGCTGGAGAGAATAAAGTTTCAGTATATTCAGTGATAGCTTGGTTATATTCTTTACCATTTACATTTACAACGTGGTCTATTAAGTATGGATATGTCGATTTACCATTCTTATTAGCTATAGCACTTTGCCACATCATTAATTGGCAAGGACTTATCATAGTTTCACCTTGACCTATGCAACCCCATTGAGTATTAAAATCATTAGCATCTGTTAAGGTTGTAGATGCAGTTTGAACTTTAATTCCATCTATAGAAAAAGTAGGGTTGTCATCACTGTTTATGGTGTAGCCCAATCTTTTATAGGATTTAATTATGTTATTCAATCCAAAAGATGGATTTTCTACCAATTGAGCAAAGTAAGTATTACAACTATTAGCAAAAGCCTCTGTGATATTTTCTGTACCATGACCATCAAGATTATGACATTTTATATCTTTACCAGATTTATTGGTATATATACCATCACAAGTATACTCTATAGTATCGATATTATTAACGCCATAGTGTTCAATAGCAGATATCAACGTGGATACCTTTTGCGTAGAACCTGGAACTGTCTTTATAAAAGCCTTACATAATAGACTTCCTTCAGCAAGGTTGTTATATCCAAGAACTGGGTCTACTGATGGCTTACTCACACATACCAAAATTTCTCCCGTTAGATAGTTATATGCTATAGCACAACCATCTTTAGAACCGAATGAGTTGTATACTTTTTGGTTAGCATCGTGGTCAAGAGTTGTATATATAGCAGCCTTTCCATTAGATAGATTAGTTCCTTGAGTAAAACTATAGTTATTCAACTTTTCGGAATTTCTAGCTACTAGAGTATTACTAGTCTGTCCAGAGGCATCACCTATTAAGTTGCCGACATCTTCAAAGTGACCCCATTCGTAAGTATTGTAATCAGCGTCGTTATCAAAGATGATATCGTTGTATCTATCGTAGACGTATCCCAAACTTTTGGAGTTTGAATTTACTATATAGTAAGATGCTTCAAACTGTATCTTTATAAATAGGATAATCATACCTATTAGGAATACTATCAGCATTAGCCAAATCAATATTTGACATCTTTTAAGATTTTTCAAACTTAAAAAACTCCTTTCAAAGACTATTTTTCGTATATCTGCGATGCTTTAATAAATCCTATAAGCAATCCACTAGATAGCATGGAACTACCTCCCATAGATATAAATGGTATAGTAACACCAGTAAATGGAATTAAATTACATGAACCAAATATATTTAGACTCATTTGAGCTATAAATACTGCGACTGCTCCAGTAACTAGCGTACTATGATAGTATGAACGTGGAGTATTTATCAAACTTGTACACAACATGACTATTATCGATAGTATCGCCATGATACCTATAAAAAATCCCCATTCTTCGCATATTGATGAGAATACTATATCGGTATTATAGGCTGCTATGTTGTGTAGAGTTCCATGTCCAGCACCCTTTCCGAACCAACCACCTTCAGCGATAGCTATTAGTGCCTTACACTGTTGATATCCTGAACCTGATTGGTCAGCCCAAATATCTACATGAAGTCTTTCTTGAACGTAACTAGGAGCAAATATAAATGCACATACTATTCCGATAATTCCAATGATGCCTAATATTATGATAGCCTTTTTTGAAATCTTAGTTTCTGGATAACATATTCTACATATTAAACCACAAAATGCAACTGCCATAAAGGTTGGTAGACTTCCTAAATCACGACACCACCACTGTAGAGCAAATATTATTATAGTCAATATTAGTAGAACAACGTTATCAGGAACGTATTTGAACCTTTTAAACAATGTCTTTCTATTCTGTTGCATGGATATGGTTGTTGCACACAATATTACATATACTGGTTTTAAAAATTCAGATGGTTGAATGGTAATAAAACCTAAATCTATCCACATACTTCTACTTCCAGTTAGAAATACTATCGATAGTATTATAATACCTGCTATTACATATATCAAATTTTTTTTACTTTCCAACTTTTCGTAGTGCAAAGATATTTTACAACCAATCTCGCAACATATTAGAGCCAGTACGGAAAGTATGACTTGTTTATATGAAAATCCTATTTCACCAAAACACGATTGAAATATTACTGTCATATTTAATATAAATAGCATCATATAGTCTATTATGTATACAGATTGCTTTCGTGCCTTTATAATTCCGCTGTATACTATATCGGAGAGTACTATAAACGCTGATAGTATTACAGGATACTTTAAAGTATCATAATTACCTTTAAAGAATACTACTCCTAACATAGCTATGTGTGATATCAGTATTAAGATGGTCAAGAAAAAGTAGTGTACTTTAAATTTGGATTGTATAGCCATTAAACTAATCACGCCCCTTGTTTATTTTGTTTAGTCTGTTGATTTTCTTGTTGTAACCTAGCTATATAGTCGCCAACAGTGAAGTTTATTTCACCTAATCGAATGTTATCGCCACATCTTATAGGAGTTAAATCGTCTATTCTATTGCCATTTACAAAAGTTCCTTGAGTAGAATTTATATCTTTAATGCACCATTGACCATCATGCAGACATACTATAGCATGGTATCTTGAAACTGTCATATTTTGACTTACCACATCACAAGATGAGTGTCTACCAATGAGTATCTCATCGGCATCTAAGCGAATGTGTCTGTCACCTATATTAAGTTCGTATGGAGGAAGTATGTTCTTTTTGTTAGCCGATACGAATAACCTTTCCTTGTTAGTTTTTAGTAGAAAAGCTATAGTTAAGAGGTCTATAAATAAAAGAGCAATCAAACAAGCCAAGTTATTGGAAGAATGTAACTTTTGAGCAAATTCCATAAAGAACTCTTTAAAACTTTCAAAGTCGATATTTTTTAAGTGTTCTTTTAGAGTTTCTATAAAACTTTCATACATAAAAAAGCACCTCGATTTTTAATAGAATGTAAGTTTATACTATACTATTGTATCACAAAAATATTTCTTTTACAATACCAAAAATTTCATGTAATAATTTTTTTGCTTATAGCCATAATAATAACAAGATACGCAAACAAAATTAATCACTTAATTAAAGGAGTTTTTTATTATGAATAACAAGAATAATATGAATGCACAAGCTAAGGAAGCTATGGAACGTTTTAAAATGGAATCCGCTAGTGAAGTAGGCGTTAATCTAAAGCAAGGTTACAATGGTGATTTAACATCTCGTCAAGCAGGTTCTGTAGGTGGTCAAATGGTTAAAAAGATGGTTGAGGCTTATAAAAATCAACAACAATAATAGCTATCTAACTGTAGTGTAATTATATAAGGGAATTGAAACTTTTCAATTCCCTTGATACATAACTCACTTATAACTTAAAAACCCTCACTAATGTGAGGGTTTTTACTATTTGAAGTTATTAAACTTATCTTTAATTTGCAATCTAGCCATAGCACGTCTTAACGCCGCTTGAGTATGATAGTATTGCTGAATACTCAACTTTTGACGCAAACGTTCTTCAGCTCTTTGTTTAGCAGCCTCGGCACGTTTGAAGTCTATTTCTTCTGGACGTTCTACGGTATCGGCTAGAATGTTTACATAAGATGGCATTATTTCAACGAAACCTTCGGTAACTATAGCATAGTACCAAGTATCGTCTACACGATATTTTAGTTCACCAGCATTAAGACAGGTTATCATAGGTTGATGGTTTGGCAAAATTCCAAAAGAACCATCTTGACCAAGAAAAACCAATTCGTTGCATAAACCATGATAGAATACATGGTCACTAGCCATGATATCTAATTGGAACTGTTCAACCATAAGCTATTCCTCGCTTTCTAGTTGTTTAGCTTTTTCCTTAACATCGTCTATAGTGCCGACCATTAGAAATGCTGCCTCTGGATATTCGTCCATTTCGCCATCTAAGATAGCCTTAAATCCTCTTAGAGTTTCTTTAAGAGGAACATACTTACCTTGCATACCAGTGAAGTTTTCAGCTACTCTAAAAGGTTGTGATAGAAACTTTTGTATCTTTCTAGCTCTGTAGACGGTAATTTTATCTTCTTCGTCTAGTTCTTCCATGCCCAGTATGGATATGATATCTTGTAACTCTTTGTACTTTTGAAGTACTTCTTGAATTTTTCTAGCTATTTGATAGTGTTCTTCGCCTACTATATCTGGTTCAAGTATTCTTGAAGATGACTCTAGAGGGTCAACAGCAGGATATATACCTTGTTCGACAATCTTTCTTGATAGTACAGTAGTAGCATCTAAGTGAGAGAACGTTATAGCAGGAGCAGGGTCTGTAAGGTCATCTGCTGGAACGTATACCGCTTGTACCGATGTAATAGAACCTTGGTCAGTAGAAGTTATTCTTTCTTGAAGTTCACCCACTTCGTTTGCTAGTGTAGGTTGATATCCTACCGCAGATGGCATTCTACCCATAAGTGCAGAAACCTCTGAACCTGCTTGGACAAATCTAAAGATATTATCTATAAATAGAAGTACGTCTTGATGTTCTTTATCACGGAAGTATTCAGCCATAGTAAGTCCAGTTTGAGCGACTCTCATTCTTGAACCAGGGGGTTCATTCATTTGACCGAATACTAAGGCAGTCTTGTTAATAACTCCAGAGTCTGTCATTTCGTGCCAAAGGTCGTTACCTTCTCTTGAACGTTCGCCTACACCAGTAAATATAGAGTATCCACCATGTTCGGTAGCTACGTTAGTTATCAACTCTTGAATAAGAACGGTTTTTCCGACACCTGCACCGCCGAATAGACCAATCTTACCACCCTTAGCGTAAGGAGCTAATAAATCTATAACCTTTATGCCAGTTTCTAAAATTTCTACAACTGGCTTTTGATTTTCAAACTTAGGTGGTTTTCTATGAATTTCCCACTTTTCACATGATGTAATAGGTTCGCCATTGTCGATAGTTTCACCTAATACGTTAAACATTCTACCAAGAGTACATTCGCCTACTGGAACTTTTATACATGAACCCGTTGCAGTTACAGGCATATCTTTTTGAAGTCCATCACTAGAGGCAAGCATAATGGCACGGACGGTACTATTACCCAACTGTTGAGCAACTTCAAGAACTTTAGTTTTACCATCTACTTGAACAGTAAGAGCATCTTTAATCATAGGAAGTCTACCATTATTGAACTCTACATCTACTACAGGTCCAAGCACTTGAACTATTCTACCAATTTCCATCTATATCACCTCTGTTATCTTTTTGTGAGTTTGCACCACCCACTATTTCAGTAATTTCTTGTGTAATACTAGATTGTCTTGCACGATTATATTCCAGTGATAAAGTTTGTATTATTTCTTTAGCACTTTCAGTAGCACCGTTCATGGCAGTCATTCGGGAGTTTTGTTCACAAGAAAAAGATTCTACTAATACACCGTATATTAAACCCTTTACATAGTTAGGAACTAAATAGTTCATAACTTCTTCGGGAGATGGCTTAAACTCTGCAATATTATGCGATTGCTTTTTAGAGTTATAAAAGTCATCTACTTCTAATGGGAATATTTTAATCATTTGAGGTTCCATCTTCATAGGAGATATCATTTTAGTATATACTATGTAAACCTCATCAAGATGTTTTTCAACATATAGTTTAGTAACAGCTTCAGCAATCGACCTTGCCTTGTATAGTGTAGGGTCTTGAGCCGTATAAAGAAACTCACCATCTACGGTTACGTTTTTTCTTTTGAAGTAGTGTCTGCCCATCTGTCCGACGAGAAAAAGACAGGTATTTTTATGTTTAGCGAGTTCTACTTCTACCATTTTAAGCACATTATGATTATATGCTCCAGCCAAGCCCTTATCAGCAGTTATTACTATGTAGCCTATAGTTTTATCTTCAGGTTTAATATCTTCACGTTTATCGAAGTACTTACAGTTGAACTCTGGAGCGTGTAGCAAAATGTGATTTATAGTAGATTGCAACTTCTCAAAATAAGGGACTGTATTTTCAAGATTTTTTTTAGCCCTTTTTAAGTTCGATGAAGATATTAGGTACATAGCATTAGTTATTTTCATAATCTGTTGAACACTGCTAATTCTTTCTCTAATTTCTTTCATACTAGCCATAATTATCTACCTGCTTTGAACTCTTTAGTAGCCTTTAATATTTCGTTTTCTATTTCATTGGACAGTATTCTTTCGGCATCTATCTTTTGGATTAGATTGGAATAGTTAGCATGAAAATAGTCCAATAAATCGTATCTAAACTTGCTGATATCTTTAACTGGAACGTCCATCATTAGTTTATGTTGAGCGACACACAACATTATAACTTCATCTGGCATAGAAAACGGTCTGTATAGAGGTTGTTTAAGAAGTTCTACCAATCGGTGACCATGTTCAAGTAAATCCTTAGTAGATTTATCAAGTTCGGAACTAAATTGAGTAAATACTTCCATCTCTCTAAATTGAGCCAAATCTATTCTTAAGTTACCAGATACTTTTTTAACTATCTTAGTTTGAGCAGCACCACCAACTCTTGATACAGAAAGTCCAACGTTTACGGCAGGTCTTATACCCGAAAAGAATAACTCAGATTCCAAAAAGATTTGACCATCTGTAATAGAAATAACGTTAGTAGGTATATACGCTGAAACGTCACCCGCTTGAGTTTCAATTATTGGAAGTGCAGTTATAGAACCTCCACCATGTTCCTCATCTAGTCTGCAAGAACGCTCTAGCAATCTTGAGTGTAAGTAGAATACATCACCTGGGTAGGCCTCACGACCTGGGGAACGTTTTAGCAATAGACTCATAGCACGATAAGCAACGGCGTGTTTAGATAAGTCATCATATATTATAAGGACGTCATCACCTTTATCCATAAAATACTCAGCCATTGCAGTTCCAGAGTAGGGAGCAATATACTGTAACGGAGCAAGGTCACTAGCCATAGCAGATACTATTATCGAATATTCCATAGCACCATGTTTTTTCAAATCGTTGTAGAACTTTGCTACTGTAGATGCTTTTTGTCCTATAGCTACATATATACAAGTTATGTTCTTGCCTTTTTGATTTATAATAGTATCTAGTGCAATAGATGTCTTACCAGTCTGTCGGTCGCCGATTATCAATTCACGTTGACCTCTACCTATTGGAAACATGGAATCTATTGCAAGGATACCAGTTTCTAGTGGAACAGTAACCGATTTTCTATCGCATACACCTGCGGCCTCACGTTCTATAGGATAGTAGTCATCGTATTCTATTTCGCCAAGACCATCAATAGGAGCACCTAAAGCATCGACGACTCTACCAATTAGATTATCACCAACACCAACACCAGCACGCTTTTTAGTTCTAACTACCTTTGAACCCTCAGTTAGACCGTAATCCGAACCTAATAGAACACAACTTACAGTCTTTCTTTCTATATTTTGAATGATACCTTTAACACCAGTTTCAAACTCTACTAACTCGTTGTACATAACGTTGTTAAGTCCGTAGATGTTTACAATACCATCGTTAATAGATATTATAGTACCAGTTTCATTAACTTGTGTTTTGGCATCGAAGTTGTTTATTTCGCTTTTTAATATAGAAATAATATCGTTTGAACTACTCAACGAGGTCACCTCCTAACTAATTGATGTTGTAGCATATTTAGAGTACCTTGTATACTCTTATTGAACTCAACATCTCCAACTTTTAAGATATATCCACCAATAAGTGAAGTATCTTGTTTAAGATTAATATTAACGTTCGATACATTATACTTTTTCTTTAAAGTTTCACGGAACTTTTCAATTTGGATATCTGTAGGCTTATTGACGTATATAAGTTCAGCTTTTAGCGTATTGGATAGCTTTAAAGCATAATCTTCGTAAGCCTCAAATATGCTATTTATTTCCTTAATATGACCAAAACTACACATACCCTTAATAAAAGATTTAATACTATCTGGAAAAACCTTATCTATAACGGAACATTTTTCTTCTTTGGTTATAGTCGGATTTGATAAGATATCAATTAATAGTGGAGTTTCCAAAAAAGTATTTTTAGCTTTTAAGATATCTTTATGTGGAATATTTAGTTCATATAGAACCTTTCCACATACTTCGGCAGAGTACATAATCATTTAGAAGCACCTACCTCAGCAAGAAAGCAATTAACTTCATTTTCATCTATTTCATTTTGAACATTCTTATTAACGACTTTAGAAGTAGTAAGAATAACTAAGTTAGCGATTTCAGACTTAGCATCATCGATAGCCTTAGCCTTTTCATAAGCGATAGTTTTTTCTGCCTCAAGAATAATCTTATTAGATTCTTGTTTAGCATTTTCCAACATTAAATCACATTCATGGTTAGCTTGAACTTTAGCTTTTTTAGTGATTTCAATAGCCTCATTGTGAGCATTAGCTATTTCTTTTTCATAGTTTAACTTAATCTGTTCGGCTTCCAACTTGGTTTTAGATGCAGAGTCCATATCTTGTTGAATCTTTTCTGCACGTTCGTCCATAATCTTGCAAACGGGATTAAATAAGAACTTTCTAAGTAGTAAGAACAATACTAACACATTTATTATAGTCCATAATAAATTCCAATCCAATTTGAGCATAAAAACTATCCCCTTTCATGATGTTTTAGATTAAAATTATTTAAGGAAAAGTATAATTAAAAGTGCAATAATAAGACCATAAATAGCTGTTGCCTCTGCAAGAGCACAACCAAGAATAAGAGCATTTCTAATATCCTTTTTAGCCTCTGGTTGTCTAGCAATAGATTCAGTTGCCTTACCTGTTGCTATACCAATTCCTACACCAGCACCTACACCTGTTAATACTGCTACTGCAGCTCCGATTGCTACTAACATAACATTTTCCTCCAATCAATAAATTAAAATATCAATCTTCTTCTTCCATAGCCTCGTCTATGTATAGCGAAGTTAAGAACACAAACACATACGCTTGAATGAAACCATCAAAGATATCGAAGTATGCCGAGAATACCAAAGGTATTACTACTGGGCAGACTATCTTTACGAGTTCCATTATTATGTGTGCAGCTAATACGTTACCAAATAGACGCATACACAATGACAAAGGTTTAATAACTACTTCCATAATATTTAATGGGGTAATTATTGCAATAGGTTGAGTAAAACTTTTTAGCCAACCTTTTGTACTTTTGGCTCTAATACCTGCAATTTCCACCAGTACAATGCTCATAAGCGATAAAGCTACGGTTACGTTCAAATCTTTGGTAGGTGGAGTAAATCCAAAGATACCAATTATATTTGAAAAACCTATGTAAATCATGACGGTAGCCAGATACGGAAAGTAACACATACCCTTTTCGCCAAGCTGTTCTTTAAAGAAGTTTCTAAGAAATCCTACAGCCGTTTCAATGATAACTTGTTTTCTATCTGGGATTAGTTTTAAGTTTCTAGTAAACATTATAGATACAAGTACTAGAATAGCCATAATAATCCAAGTTACAACACAAGATACAGATATTGGAATATCCACAAAGATGTGTATGGTAAAAGCCGTTTCATTGTTCATGGCTTCCACAAGACCTTCGGATATTCTATCAAGCATTATACATCACCTCCAAAAATATTATTAAGATATAAATATAACAATAATATACATTTGGAAAAACTTTCAAAACATAATGCATAAATAACACCACATTTTTTTGTACGAATGTACCAAATATTTATTATAAAATTAGTATACTCACATTTTGGCTATTTGTCAAATATATTATTTGAATATAATTTATATCAATTTTGTATGGTTAAAAATGTAATGTTATAATGCATAATATTAAATATTTTGGTTAAATAATTATAGGATATTTTATCTAAAAAAATCGTGGTAGTATATTCCATCTACAACACTTTTTTTGTAGATGTTAATTATTTGTAAAAATAATATTTTTTTGAAATTTTTTAAAGTTATCACTAAATATTTTTTTAGCACTTGATAAATGGCGTATAAGATGGAAACTTTTGTATCTATTGACAAGCTACCGATTATAGAGTATACTCTAAAAAAGACTATATTATCATTTTGGAGTGGTTTTATGATTATAAATTATGATTACTATAAAATATTCTACTATGTAGCAAAGTATAAGAGTTTTACTCAAGCAGCGAATGTATTGTATAATAATCAGCCTAACATTACAAGGTCGATAAAAAATCTGGAACGTGATTTAAATTGCACTCTGTTTATTAGAAATAATAGAATGGTTTCATTAACTCCTGAGGGCGAAAAGTTGTATAAATATATATCGGTAGCAATTCAGCAGATAGAACAAGGTGAAAAAGAATTAGTTAGTAATCAAACTTTGCAGAGTGGTCAAATTACTATCGGAGTAACTGAAACATCTTTGCATGTTATGTTGTTGAGCATTTTAAATAAGTTTAGAAAACTCTATCCTAATATTGTAATAAAGTTAATAAGCCATTCTACTCCCGAAACCATTCAAGATTTAACTAGAGGTTTAGTGGATTTCGCTCTAGTTACCACACCATTTGATATTACTAATCAAATAACTCAAATTAAGTTAAAGAGTTTTCGTGAGATATTAGTTTGTGGACAATCTTTTGCAGAGTTACAAAACAGAACCTTAACTCTAAATGATTTATGTAGATATCCTATGATATGTTGTAATAAGCAATCTGCGACGTATCAACTGTATAGAAACTTTTTCTTAAAAAACGGCTTGGAGTTTAAGTTGGATATAGAAGTTGCATCTTCCGACCAAATACTTCCAATGGTGGTTAATGGCTTAGGGATTGGTTTTGTACCTCAACAGTTTGCAGAAAAACCACTTCAACATGAGGATATATGTCAACTTAAACTACAAGAACCCATTCCTAAAAGATATATCTGTCTTTTAAAGAGTTCAAATACATACTTAAATGTAGCATCTAAAAGGTTGGAAACTATGCTAATACATGAATGCCAGTTGTAACATAGACGCAACAGTTATGAAAGTGTTTTTTTGGTTGACAAATTTCATTTTATAGGTTAAAATTATAAATAAGATATTTATTTGACTTCTATTTAAAAAGGATTGTGTTACATATGAACGGATATATAGATTTTCATACTTTGCTATTACCAAACTTTAAAGGTGGTTGCTCAGATGAAAAAGTGCTTAGAGATGTAATTACATCTTTGAATATGGCAAAAATAAAAACTGTAGTAACTACATCTATATTTAACCCAGATTTTGACAATATAGATGAATTTTTGGTTTTAAGAGAAAAATCTTTGGAATTGCTTAAAAGTATGACTGAGGGAATGGCTCTACCTAAGATTATTCTAAGTGCTGAGGTTTGTTTTTCTGAAAAATTATTGAAATTAAAAGATATAAATAAACTCTGCATAGGAGATACTAACTATATGATGGTAAACTTTAATCCTAAAGATTATTCACCTCAACTTTTGGAACTTTTTGATAAGTTTATAATCGCACATAACATTCACCCAATAATAGCCCATCTTGAAAGCTATTTAGAAGATATTAAGTTAGATGAGTTAAAAAAGTTTTCAAAGATGGGTATTCTTACGCAGATAAGTTGTAGTTCTATAGTAAATAGAGCTACTAGAAAGAAATCTTTGCAGTTAATCGATAATGATATTGTTCAAATAATAGGTTCTAACAATAACGAATGTATTAAAAATAGTCGTAATATTGGCGATATTGCTATTGATATTCTTAATAAAGATATCACTACTAATATTCAAGATATAGTAAAACCATCTCCACAATATGCCGACGCTGTAAGAATTATGAGATATAATCTTGCTTTTGGAAAGTATAAGCATATTAAAAATAATGCTGGTATGATTATATCTAATGCTAGTTTAAATGATGTTCTTGCTAATATATAAAAAGTCCGTCTATTATAGACGGATTTTTTATCTAATGTTTTTTAATAGCTTGTTCAATGTAAGAGCGTTCTTTAGATACCTTATCTATAACAGAGGTATCGCCAGTAGGTTCAAATGTAGATGAGTAACTGTATATAGCAATGCCGTCTACATCTGGATTGTTAAAAGCATAATCTATTTGACAGCCTATTATATTATCGTCATCAATCCACTCATTAGAACCACTGCCAGCCCAAGTATCTTCAAGACCTATTTTGTACGTTCCAAGACCTATTATAAGTTTAACTTTAGAATTTTTATTCAAATCAGCCCAAGTGTTAAGAGTATCTATGTATGGACAAGTAGAGTTGTTAAATCCGTAGTATATTTGTGGAGCGATATAATCACAATAACCCTCAGTTGAAGTCCAAAGAGATACATCGGCACACTGTTCGTCGTAGTTTTTGTCTATGTTACCTTGTGGACTAATTCCGAACTCTACTGTAGAGTTGATACTTTTTATAGTATTATACATATCTTTTACCATCTTAGATACGTTGTCACGTCTAAACTGTAATAGGTCGGATTGGTTACTATCTGCAAAGCAAGGACGGTCGAAAGTTTCGTCAGTAGTTGGATAGAAATAGTCATCTATATTAACGCCATCTACATTGTAGTTGTTTACTATTTCGGCGATGCCATCGCAGATTAACTTACGAACTTCATCATAATATGGATTTAAATACCAATATCCATCACACTCATTGATATAAGTTCCATTGTACTCTAAAGACCACTTTTTTAAGATATAGTCATCGGATTGACTTTCCATAAGTTGAGTATCCATGCAACGCATTGGATTTATCCAAGCGTGTATAGATAGTCCTTTTTCATGAGCCACATCTACCATAACTTGTAGGGGGTCAAAGTCGGAGTTATAATACTTTCCTTTAGGAAAGATACTAGATTTATAGTAACTATCACCATGAGAACGTACATGAACGTATACAGTATTTATTCCCAAAGTTTTAGCATTTTCAAAACGTTGTTCAATAGATTGTTTAAACTCACTTTCGGATTTGTCTAATAGTATGGAACTGTAATCCATAAATGCGAACCACATAGACTTTTGAATATCAAAATTTAAGGCAACATAGTCTGTAGTATTTACTTGAGCGTCTGTAACTTGTGATGTAGTATCATTAGTAGGCAAGGGGATATCTTCAGTAGAGGTTTGGGTATTAAATAAGAGTAAGTTATCATCTGTAGAAGTGCTTTCTTGTGCTGAACTGCTAGAAGGTTCGCTTTTAGAGAGTTTATCTTTAATTGCGAATATCAGGCAGAATATCGACACACAGACCACTAATAGTATAATATATCTTTTCATCTTTGATTGTCCTTTCTTTGATTACATAGTATCTTTAATACATCTTATGAGGTTATTTAACACTTTAGAACATCAAAAGTTAATAAATCGGAACGACAAAAAAAGCCGTCCCGATTAGCATATTTAAATTAATAATTAAAGACCAAGTTCTTTCTTGATAGTGTCAGCCATATCAGTTTTTTCCCAAGCTACGCCGAGGTCTTCTCTGCCCATGTGACCGTAACTAGCTAACTTTCTGTATTGAGGTTTTCTCAAGTCAAGAGTCTTAATAATAGATGCAGGTCTTAAATCGAATAACTTTTTAACTACCTTTGAAATTTCGTCATCGGAAACTTTACCAGTACCAAAAGTATCTACTAATACGGATACGGGTTTAGCAACGCCAATGGCATATGCAAGTTGAACTTCACACTTTTCAGCAATGCCACTAGCTACGATATTTTTAGCAACATATCTAGCCATATATGTAGCTGAACGGTCAACTTTAGTAGGGTCTTTACCAGAAAAAGCACCGCCACCATGACGTGAATAACCACCATAAGTATCAACGATAATCTTTCTACCAGTAAGACCACTATCGCCTTGAGGACCACCAACGACAAATCTGCCAGTTGGATTTACATATATAATAGTATTATCGTCCATTAGGTCAGCAGAGATAACAGGCTTTATAACGTATTCAATGATATCTTTTCTAATCTGTTCGGTAGAAATTTCAGGGGAGTGTTGAGAAGATATTACGATAGTATCTACACGAACAGGCTTGTTATTTTCATCATATTCGATAGTAACTTGAGTCTTACCATCTGGACGAAGGTATTTAAGAGTACCATTCTTTCTAACTTCAGTTAACTTTCTAGCTAACTTATGAGCCAATGATATTGGCATTGGCATTAGTTCAGGAGTTTCATTACAAGCAAAACCGAACATAATACCTTGGTCACCAGCACCAGTCATATTTTCGTCGGTGCAGTTACCGTCTTTGTGTTCTTGAGACTCATTTACGCCCATGGCGATATCTCTTGATTGTTCATCTATAGCAGTTAGTACTGAACAAGTATGACCATCAAAGCCGTACTTAGCTCTGTCGTAACCTATATCAGTGATAACGTTTCTAACTATAGATGGTATATCTACATAAGCCTTAGTGGATATTTCACCCATACACATAACTATACCAGTAGTGGTACAAGTTTCACAAGCTACACGAGCAAGGTTATCCTTTTCTAGAATAGCATCTAAGATAGCATCTGAAATTTGGTCGCATATTTTGTCTGGGTGACCTTCAGTAACAGATTCAGAAGTAAACAATCTTCTTTCCATATTATAAAAACAATCCTTTCTGATTATAGAGTAAATAAAAGCGTTTCGGAGATAATTTTTCCGAAACGCATAATTTCTAAATGAAAGTATACATATCTTTCGGATATATCCGCAGGAGTTAGCACCTTTCCTAATACTAAGTGGTATTAGTTAGGTTGCTGGGCATCATAGAACCTGTTTTCTCAGCCTCTCTTGATATGTCAACAAGTACATTATACTCTAAAAAAAGATAAATGTCAACAGAAATGTTATTTCAGTTAGTCTATGCTAACTCAAAAGATTAAAATATCCAAAGTGAAAGGTTAGTTCCACTTTGGATATCGAAAGGAAAATATTATGAAAAACAATTATCTAATAGCTTATATAACAAACAAGGTGGATAGCTCCACCTAGTTTTTTCGAGAGTGTGAATATATGAAATCTTTTTAAGAGGTTTAAGCGTAAATTTTATCATCTTTGCGATTTAGTACCAAAGTGATATTTAAGTTACCGTTTAAAGTTCTTAACTCATCTAAGAACTTCTTTTGGTCGGCTAGATTGCTAACTTCTACATTGAATACTAAATCGAATAGACTACCAAATTCAGTAGTTTTAACACGTTGTAAATTCCAAGATGTACAATATTTATCTAATACGCTATCAAATAAGCCTAGATAGTTTAAATCTTCTGGGATAGAAATTTTTAAAGTCATATGTGAACTAATAGGTTTTCCAAAGTTTAGCTTGTTCATAACTAGTAGAACTATACCTAATAGTATCAAAAATAGGAAAGCATATTGAACGTATCCAGTACCACAAGCTAGGCCAGTAGCAACACTAAAGAATATATAACATATATCGCTAGTATCTATAGAACCAGACCTAAATCTTACTAAGGAGAAAACTCCAGCAAGGCTGAACGCTTGAGCAGTATTTCCTACTAACATTATAATAGTTCCTACTACCACTGGAAGAGCTACTATAGTTATTACATTGCTCTGTTCAAAGCCAGTTTTTTTGTGAGTAAACATATATATTCCACTTATTATAAAACCTATTACTATAGAACATATTGTGGATATTAAAAAACTTTTAACATCTACAGACGAACTTTCACTAGTTTGTGTTAAGATATCACTTACACTTAGAGTAATTGCATTTAAGTTAAGCAATTGAAATCACCTTTCTTTCATTAGTATCTTCTTTGGCGTTATGTAGTTGATAGTATACATATTGCATATATCCAGTACCATATTTAGAAAAGCTAGTTCTAAATATGCCTAATTCTGCCATAGCATTAGCTAACCATAGTGGAATGCCTTGCGATATTTTTACTTCCATTAAATGTTGAGTAGTATTTATTATCTGCCAACCATAACTATTAGAACTTAATCTTAAATCATTTCTTCTAGTAGTTATGTTTCTATCGAAGGTAACCCTGAAGTTATTGTCATCTTTTCCGAAGTATGCTTGACGCTTGTAGCTAATGTACTGCTTTGGAGTTACTTTATACTTATTTAGAAAAGCATCTAACTCAGCAAAAACTTGATTTTGTATATACTTATTCGATATTGGTTTTTCACAAGTTTCGATATACTTAGTAGCTTGTTCCAAAGTCATAGTAACACGTCTTTTTACTACTATGCCACCGACTTTCTTTTTAATCTCAAGAAAGACTTTGTCGCTAGGTTTAGCGGGGGAGTAGTAACTTCTAAGGCGAAGTTTTTCCTTGTAATAAGGTTTAGCAAGACTTTGTCTAATCAAGTAGTTGTCGTCAGTATCGTAGTATATATTATATATTCCATATTCTTTACCATCTATGCAATACTCATCTGGACGCATATACTGTTCTAATACTGGAATTAAAGCCTTATACTGTTCATCGGTTAGTAGAAACTTTATTTCTTTACGTTTAAAAGTTCTAATTGCCATAATATCAGCACCTTTCTAAAAAGTATGTATAACGTTTTCTTTGATTATAGTATAATCGAGTAGTCTTAAAATAATCTTAAAGTTTAATATCAATTTTACAGATATTTAATATTTCAATAAACTTTCATATAACCGTAACAAATTCACACTTACAACACAAATGCCATTGATATCTACTAGTTATCAATGGCACTTATGATTATATATTATTATTAATAGGGGGCATAAGTTTAATCTATGATTATATTATACCCCTTGATACTTAAAATAGTCTTAAATCTATCCATTAGATTTTTTCTTTCTGCTGAAGTTTATACTAGCAGTTAAAATCTTATCGGATTTGAATAGCTTTACTGCAAAGAACATACATACTACTAAGAATATCAATTGATATGCAGTTCCTAACCACACGTTAGATACATGATTGAACATTATATTATTAGTAATATTAAACGTATGTGTAAATGGTATTAAATTTAATATTGCTTTTAGTATAGGTGATATTGTATTTATATCGGCAAAGTAAGATATAAAGTAAGGTATCATAGTCATGAACATTACAGGCATTAGAACTATCTGCGTAGATTTTATATCGTTTACCATAACGCCTAGCATCATGGATATTGAAAGAGCAATCATAATGCTTAGAAATATGTTTAGACCTATTATAACGTAATCAAAAGGGGTTAAAGTCAAACCTAAAGATATCATAGCCATAGTAGTGGGCATCACTGAACTAGTTATATCTTGAGTGTTTTCGCTTATTACTGAACCCATCGACATACTAAATCCTAACATATATACCATGGCACTTATAAGAGAAACTAATCCAGCAGATAGCATCTTGGCACTTAATATGGATACTCTTGATATTGGTGTGGATAGTAACGTTTCTAAAGTTTTATCAATCTTTTCAGTGGATATAGCAGTTACTATCATTTGTGATGCAAACACTATTATTACAAATATTATTATAGGTACAAAAGTTCCTTGTGATGATATTACACTACTTACCATAGAAGCACTTATATCTTCCGATTTATTACCTACTACAGTAACCTCATCTAAAGTTACTGGATTGTTTAAAAGTTCCAAATCACTAGAGGAGAAATCTGTCTTTTGTTCTATAAGTATATCTTTAATAATATTAGATATATCACTTATAGCCGTACTATAAGAACTATTTTCTAGTTGAGCCATTATGGAATTTCCTTCAACTTTACCGATATTTTTTATAGTAGCCATTTCACCATTTTCGATATTATTAGTAAATCCTTTAGGAATTACTAATATATTCTTACTACTGGTCTGTTGCGATATGTATATATCATCGGAATAGTCTGTAATAGATACTTCTTTTATCTTGTAGCCTATGTCCTCTAGGTTTTTAATTATTTTAGATGTAAATTCAGTATTATCAATATCGCATATAGTTATAGATGTATTATTTTCTTCCATACTATCCATACTGGATTGCATAAACTGACCAATAACCATCAATAGTGTAAAAGAAATCACTAAACTGAGTATCATATTAGTATTGAACATTTCTTTTAGTTCTTTTTTGAACAGATTAAAGAATTTCATTATTTTTCACCACTCTTTCAAAGACTTCTTCAAGGTTAGGAGCGTTATAACGTTCTTTTAGTTCGTTAGGAGTTCCTATTACCATCAACTTGCCATGAGCCATAATTCCGACCTTATCGGATACATATTCAATCTCTAGCATATTGTGAGAACTCAACAAGAATGACATATTTTCATTATGAGCTAAATCCTTAATCATTTTGCGAATTTCCAAAGCATTGATAACGTCTAAACCACTAGTAGCCTCATCTAATATGGATAGCTTTGGTTTAGTCATAACTGCCCTAGATAGTAAGAGTTTTCTAATCATACCACGACTATATGTAGAAATTTTATCATTAATGCGTTCGCCTAGTGTGGAAGTTTTAATAGCTGTTTGAACGTAATCATTTATAACTTTGGTATCTGTAGAGAACATTCCAGCCATAAATTTTAGATATCCTAAGCCAGTCATATTTTTATAAGCACCAGCCTCATCGGGAAGATATGTAATACATTCTCTAACCTTATCGGGTTGAGTTATCACACTGTATCCATTTACTATTGCGTCACCATCGGATACTTGTAACAGTGTGGATATCATTCTTAAAGTAGTAGTCTTTCCTGCACCATTAGAACCTATTAAGGCAAATATTTCGCCCTCATTGATGCTAAAAGATACATCATCTACTGCAAAAATTTTGGATTTTCCATACTGCTTCTTTAAATGTTTTACTTCTAAGATTGCCATGAAATAGCCTCCTTTTAGATAACTATCAATTGTTATCTGTTAATGATTGATTCAATGAAATCTGCTCCAGATTTTGCACCACCAGAACTTTTTAATCCTTGTGATATTTTTTGAGCATTATTTTTATAAGATGTATTATTTAATACTTCCATAACTGTATCGTAGATTGAATTAGTAGATTGTCTTTTTAATCGTATACCTGCACCTAGCTCAATAACTCTGTTAGTTACTGCTAATTCTTCGCTATGTTGTGGATATAATATTATAGGGACACCATAGTATAGACTTTCATTAACACTATTCATACCACTATGAGATATAAAGCAATCAGCGATTTCTAGCACGGCAACTTGATTTACACTATTTTTTACTATAAAATTGTCAGGAATATCTCCCAATTTAGAAATATCAGTATTCTTACCAACGGATATAATAACTTTTAGATTACTATTTTTAAAAGCTAGGATACATTTTTTATAGAAATCAAGGTTATCATTTAGAACAGTTCCTAAAGATATATAAACAACTTTCTTGTCATTTTTTTTAAGATGTTCAATAGGTTTAAATATAGAAGTTCCAATGAAAGCATACTTATCAGAAAAGGTATCTGCCATAGGTTGAAACTCTTTAGAAGTATATACTATAGTGTTAGTGTTGTTATTATTTGAAAATATTTCTTGAGGTTTATCCACATTATAACCTAGAGGTTTTAACTCTTGAAGTTTTTTAATCATTTTTGGCATACCTTTGAACATATAGAACATTTCAGAAAAACTTTGTTTCATTAGTTTTACCGTGTGTTGATTAAACGCAAAAGTAGTAGTGGAACACACATAAGATATATTTAACTTTTGGGCAAATAGTTTTCCCCAAGTACAAATGCTATCCGATACTATACAATCAATATGTAACTCTTGCAACTGTTTAGATATATTGTCTTTTTCCATATTTATAGTAGTATCTATAGACATATCTATTAGCAAAGTAAAATCCTTACCGATTTTTTTAGTATCCTTATCGTTTAGTGGTGGAAGATATTTATCACACTCTATGAATATAGCACCAGTGCTTTCAATCTTTTTTTTGAACTCTTTAAAAGAGTAGTACCAGACTTTATTGCCTCTATTGATTAACTCCTTAACTACTGGCAAAGTTGGATTTATGTGTCCGTATGCGTATATACTAAAAAATGCTATATTAGGCATAAAATAGCCTCCTTTTTAATCTTCATCAATATTGATATTTTTCTTATCCATAGAAAGTTTTATGAAGTAAGTACAACATATCATTAATATACATATAGATATTATTATGTTAAACCAATCAAAATGTTTAACGTTTCCAGTCAAAGCTACAATGCTAGAGATAGTCATTATACCTATCGAAATATGCGAAATAGTTGGCTTTATAGGTGATATGTATGCATTATTGGTAATCATTAATATAGAACCTATAGTAGTAGCAAAGATTATTCCAATAAAGTTACTTTGAAAAAGACTGAAATTTTTTGACCAAAATGGAGTATATTCACTAAGAAAAGCAGTAATCACATTATAAAATACTAATATAAAGAATGATAGTTTAAAAATCATACCTCTTTCACGGATTTGTCTTTCATCGTACATTTGACATTCTTTATTATCTAATTTCATAGAAAATCAATCCTCCCAAAAAAGTTCGTTTAGAGTTTTTCCTAGAACCTTACAAATAGCTATACACAACTTAATAGATGGATTATATTCACCCTTTTCAATACCACTTATAGTCTGTCTAGTAACGCCTACAGCATTAGCTAAGTCAAGTTGAGTCATATCTAGCAAAGCTCTAGCAGATTTTAATTTCAAATTTTTTGCCATTAAATCACCTCTTAAAGAGATTATATCATTGAAATTGCAAAATGTCAAGTATATATTACATTTTTATAAAAATACTTTAAAATATCGGCTTGATGATATTTTTTTGATATCATAATGATATCACAAATAGAAATGAATGTCAATAGTTATTATAAAAAATCTATCTTAGTTTTAAAATATACATATATTCGTGATTTGTATATAAAAATATTTTTTTTAGTACTTGTAATTAAAATCTATTTATGATATAATATCATTATTATTTAAAAAATGTGTATGGAGGAATTTTAATGAATTTAACTAGTCTTATTACCTTAACGGCAACCGATACGACTGCTAATAGTACAGGTACTTTATTGGCATCTTTTTTACCTATGATTATTATATTAGTAATCTTTTACTTTGTGCTTTTAAGACCTCAAAGCAAAAAGGAAAAAGAAACTAAACAGATGAGAGATAACATTCAAATAGGTGACGAAATTTGTACTATAGGTGGTATTGTAGGTATAGTTGTTAGACAAACTGAAGATACTGTAGTTATCGAAACTGGTGGCGAAAGAAATAAATTAAGAATTAAAAAGTGGGCTATTCAAGAAAACTTAACTCAACATGAGCAAGTTGCTCCTGAAGTTTCAACTGAAAAGAAAAAGAAAGATAAAAATAAAAAGTCTGACGATATGGTAGACTAATTTAATACATATCTATTTACGGAACGATTTTTTATCGTTCCGTGTTTTTATCTTTAAGATTGTTTTAAGATTTTTACTCTATAATAAACTTGGTCGATAATATTCCATTTTACAGAGGTGCTTTTTATGAGATTATTAATAGTAGAAGATGAAGTGGCTTTGGCTGAGGCTTTAGTTCAAATATTTGGTAAAAATAAGTATATCGCTGATGCTTGTTACGATGGCGTTAGTGGTCTGGATAATGCTCTTACTGATATATATGATGTTATTATCTTGGATATAATGCTTCCTAAGATGGACGGTCTTGAAGTGTTAAAAAATATCCGTTTAAATAAGATTACTACTCCCGTTATACTCTTAACTGCTAAAGATGAAATTTCCGACAAGGTTAAAGGTCTTGACTATGGTGCTGATGACTATTTGACCAAACCTTTCGCTACTGAAGAACTTCTTGCTAGAGTTAGGTCTGTTTATAGACGTAAAGAAAATACTATATGTGAAAATATTCTATCTTATGATGATGTTAGCCTTAACCTATCTACTTATGAACTTATTTGTGGACAGAATACCGTCAAACTTGGTTTAAAAGAGTACAGCATCATGGAAGTTTTTCTAAAAAATAAGGGCAGAGTTATTAGCAAAGAAAATTTAATTGAAAAGATTTGGGGTTATGAATCCGATGCTGAGTATAACAATGTAGAAGTATACATATCTTTTCTTAGAAAAAAGTTGATACATATAGATTCTAGTGTATCAATAAAGACCGTTCGTGGCGTTGGATATAGGTTGGAATAGTATCTTTTAGGGGGGTTTTTGATGATAAAAAAGTTAAGACGCAGATTTTTTATTATATATATGGCAATATTATCCTGCTTTTTGATAACTATTCTAACTGGAATATACTTTATAGTATATCATTCCGAAGTTACGCACTCCCAACAGATTATGGAAATGGCAGTTAGAAACAATACTCGTCTAGATGGCATGAATAGTAGTCCACCTAAAAAGATTATCAATTTTGATAATGAAAGTATTTCCGTTACTACTGCTGGTGAAGATAATTCTATTCAAGATACTTCTCAAAGTACATATACTGAATATCCTCCAGAAGATTTTTCAAACTTTAATTCATGTAATGAAAATATCTATTATGGAAGATATGGCAACTTTGAAGATATTTTCGGTAATGATGGTCAAAATGATTTTGACTTTGATGACTTCTATCACCATGATGATGATGACGACCATCAATATGACCATTTCCCTCCAAATGATTTTGATAATGACTATCCTCACGATTGGGATAATCCTCCACCACCTCCACCACCTATGGAGAATACATCTGTTGAAGATACTACTGTTACTACTACTGATACTTCTTATTTGGATACTATAATCACTAATAAAAGATTAACTTCTATTCCTGAACAAGTTATAGTTACTATTACAAACGCTCCAGTCGATAGTGATACTCAAGGAACTTTAGTACCATCTGAAGAAAAAATTCCTGTAACTAGTAATTCCGATACCACTACTACAAGTACCACTACAGATACTACTATTGATACTACTCAAGAAAGTACATCAACCGATACTACTACAGATACTACTATTACAAGTAGAACTACAACTACAGAAGCTCCTCCCAAAAATCATTTTGATGATAAACCTCAAGATAAACCATCGGATTATACTGAGTATGAGGGTAATCTAGCTAGAAATACCATCTATGTTAGGGTTAATAAAGATGGTGACATTCAAAGGATATCTTACCAATATTTTGAATCTGGAGATAATATATCTTTGGAACAGACTGTAGGTGAGATTATCAAGAGTGGTTCTATGGAGGGAAAAGTGGAAATAGATGACATTAAATTTAGATATGCTGTATTCAACAAAGGGGACTCATCTGGTTATGATGTTATCTTTTTGGATAGAGCAATTGAAATATCTACCCTAAATAGATTGCTTATAATATTTATATCTATAGGTGGTTTAGGCTTATTGATATTGTTTGGTGTCAGTTGGCTATTAGCCTCATGGGCGATAACTCCAATTGCTGAAGCTTGGGATAAACAAAAACAGTTTATCGCAGATGCCTCTCATGAGTTAAAAACTCCACTAACCGTAATAGCTACTAATACCGATGTCGTTCTTGCTAATGCTGAAGATACTGTACAAAATCAATCCAAGTGGCTTACATACATAAAATCCGAAACGGCTAGAATGTCCAAATTGGTAAGCGATTTGCTATATATAGCTAAATCTGATGTAAACGAAGTCGCTATGGTTATGAATGAGTTTAATCTAAGTCATACGACATTGGGAGTTTGTTTAGTCTTTGAAACTGTAGCTTTTGAAAATGGCAAAATCCTTGATACTGATATTGAGGAAAACATATCATACAAGGGTGATGAGGATAGAATTAAGCAGTTAATCACTATATTAGTGGATAATGCCATAGTGCATTCCAATGGTAATGCTAACATAATGGTGTCTTTAAAACGTGATAATAAAGATAAGATTAAACTATCGGTTAGTAATACTAACGGCGAAGATATCCCAAAGGGTTGCGAAGAACGTCTATTTGAAAGATTTTTCCGTGTAGATAAAGCTAGAAATCGTAGTAGTGGAAGTCATGGCTTAGGCTTAAATATAGCACAATCCATAGTTAAAAATCATAATGGAAGTATATCTGTTACATCTACTAAAGACCATGTAGTAACGTTTACCGTAACATTATAAAAAAATCGGAACGCTTTAATTAAGGCGTTCCGATATCTATTAAGCATTAGCTTTTTCTTTTTGTTCTTCTTCTTGGAGCATTTTAACGGCTTTAATCATGATAGCACATTCAAGACGTTTCTTTTCCATCTCACAAGAGAGTTTATGCGACTTTAATACATCGCCCATATATTGATAGTTATTAGCGTTACAACCACCACTACAATAGAATTTTGCCCAACATTCACGGCAATCTGGTTTGTTGTATACATGAGTTTGTGAGAAGTCTTTTTTCATATCCCAGTTAAAAGTACCCTCATCGATGTTACCCATCTTATACTCTTCAATTCCAACGAACTGGTGACAAGGGTATATGTCGCCATCTGGAGTAATAGCAACGTATTCATTACCACAACCACAACCTCTAAGACGTTTTATAGCACAAGGACCTTGGTCTAAGTCAATCATAAAGTGGAAGAAGTTAAATCTATTGCCCTTGTTGTAGCTATCTAAGAGCATAGCAGATAGCTTTTCATACTCAGTAAATACATCTGCTAAGTCACCAAAAGTAAGAGCGTAAGGCTTTTCAGGTTCGCAGACTACGGGTTCAACGGATATTTGGTCGAAACCAGCATCGTATAGAGCGAATACATCGTTGGAGAAATCAAGATTATACTTAGTAAAAGTACCACGAACGTAGTATTCCTTATCACCACGGGCATCTACTAACTTTTTATAGTTAGGAATAATCTTATCGTAGCAACCTGAACCATCTACACGTTTTCTAACTCTGTCATTTACTTCTTTTCTGCCGTCTATGGATAGTACTACGTTGTGCATTTCTTTGTTAATAAAGTCGATTTTGTCATCATCTAAGAGCATACCATTAGTAGTGATGGTAAATCTAAAGTGTTTATTGTACTCTTTTTCTTTAGAACGAGCATACTCTACAATCTGTTTAACGACTTTGAAGTTCATTAGAGGTTCGCCACCAAAGAAGTCCAATTCAAGATTTTGACGGTCTTTAGACTGTTCAAGCAAGAAATCGATAGCTTTTTTACCAGTTTCAAAAGACATCAACTTTCTGCCAGTTCCGAAGTCACCAGTAGATGCGAAACAGTATTCACATCTAAGATTACAGTCATGGGAAATATTCAAGCACATAGCTTTTATAGGTGATGGTACAGAATATTTAGCATACTTTTCATAATCATCTTCTGAGAATAAAATCTTATCAACGTATAGTTGATATATTTCATTATAACAAGATATAACCTCATCTTTACCATACACACTTGATAGCTTGTCTATAACATTTTGTGGACATACTTCAGTTAATGGAGGTTCAACATTATCTAATATATCGTAAGTCAAGTCATCGACTAGATGTACACCGCCACTGTTTACGTCTAACACTATGTTATAGCCATTTAATTTATACTTATGTATCATAACAAAAAACTCCTATTCAAATAAAAAAACACGGCAAAAAAGGACAGTTCAAAATAGGCTGTCCTTATGTGCCGTAACGGATAAAATAGTTTAAAACTATCTTTCGCACTTTTGGTTAGCTACTGTACAAGAAGTCTTACAAGCTGATTGACATGAAGCTTGACACTTACCACAACCACCAGTCTTTGCAGTTTCCTTAAGATTAGCCTTGTTAATAGTCTTAATGTGTTTCATTAAAAATCACCTCTCGTCCGAATAATCAATATAATAATAAGATAATTATAACATACTAGCTTAAATATTTCAAGATGTTTTTTATTAAAAATTCTCATTCATTAAAATATTGTAGTATATATAATATTATAAGTATTTTAATTATGCAACTTGCCGAAATATTTAGGCGTTATGACAGTTAGCAGATTTTATTCCTCCTATTTGACCACATACTATACATAGTATAAATTTGCTTAACTTATATATAATATCTGTATGGATATTTAATATAATTCCTAATACTGTAATAGTTAGAAATATTATAAATCCGCATATACTCCCCGATAGTATTCCAGACTTCTGTCTTTTTATAGTAGAAAAATATCCTGAAAAGTAACTGCCTATACCTAAGCATATACAACTAAATATAGATACTATCTTAATAGGAACGTCTATAAAGGTTAGTATCAATGCACATATGGAAGCACTTAATAGTATTATAACGAATCCTAGCATTGTCGATAGAATTATATTATATCTGTAGTAGCTTAGCATAGATGCCCTTTTCTTTCTTTTATGTGCTTTCAAGATATTCCCCCCCATTAGATAGTCTTATATACTAATAAGTCTATTCATAATGGGGACAGATTATACCTACATATCTTCTATATCGTAGAACATACGTTTCTGTTTTTTTCTATGGGAGTGCGTACTTAAAACCAATCCAATAGAAACGAACATCGATAACATTGCAGTACCACCTGCACTCATAAAAGGCAACGGAATACCTATAACTGGCATTACTCCTAGAACCATTCCAATGTTCATTATGCAGTGAACGAATATCATGGAGAACGTTCCGACACATATATTTTTGCCTAAAGCATCTTTAGATGTCATAGCATCTACTAATATTTTTATACATATAAATGTGAATATTATAAGTAATACTATACAACCGACAAATCCTATTGCTTGACCTACAAACGAAAATATAAAGTCGTTGTGAATTTCTGGAACGAACGTATACTCATCTTTAAAAAGACCTTTTCCAAATAGTCCACCTTCAGCAAGTGAGGCTTTTCCTAGGTTCTGTTGATATTCCACGCCTAGAGGGTCTGAACCGGGATTTAATAGTACTTCAATTCTGTTCTTATGTACCGAACCTAGAACGTAGTTCCAAAGTAGATACAATATTATAGGTATACTTGCTAGTATAGGTAGTATATATTTTATGGATAATCCAGCAAATAGCATCATAAAGGCGAACATTAAACCAAATACTATGGAAGTTCCGTAGTCACCTTGAAGTGCGACTAATCCTACTGGAATTAATCCATGGATACACAATAGTACAAAATGACCAAAGTTATTTATATTAGTTCCCACTTTATGTAAGTGTAATGAAAATGATAGTAAAAAAGCTATCTTTAAAAATTCGGCAGGTTGGATACTTATAAAACCTAAATCTAACCAAGCAACGTCATCAGCCTCACCACGACCGTATCCAAGACTTGTAAACGTTAGTATTACTAGTGCATACGATATCGGAACGTATAAAAACCATAGTTTTGCAATCTTATGATAATCTATCGCCGTGATTACAAAACAGGCTATAATTCCAATTAGTGCGGATATGGTTTGCATAAAACATTGATTTTCTGTAACTTCCACTACACCACTTTTATATATAGAGTATATACATAATATACTCAAAGTTGCACATATGGATACAGCTAATAACAGAGTTTTATCCAAATTTTTTAGATATCCAAGAAAAGAATGGTTTTCCTCCTCAGATTTATTAAAGTTAGAAATCATAATTTTATCTCCAAAAGTGAACATATAGTTTTAATCACACCATTTTCGGAATTTTTAGGTGCAATATATTTCCCATGAGTTTTCATATCTTCGTTAGCATTTTCCATGACGTAACTGTAGAAAGCTCTGTCTAATAGGGGGATATCGTTGTAGAAATCGCCAAAAGCCAAAGTATCGTTAATAGATATGTTTAGACTATCTTGAACAGTTTTTAAAGCCAAACCCTTGTTTACATCTTTGTTCATAATATCTTGCCAATACTCACCAGATACTTGTACACAAAAATCCTCACCATACTTTTTTTTAAATATTGGATAACTATGTTCTATAGGATTTTGTAAATCGCAGATAGCTATTTTAAAAACGTCATCAGTGACATTCAAAACGTCGTCTACATCGGAATATTTTACATAGAAGTTGTTAATTTCACGTTTAAACTGTTCTTTAACAGATTTATTATAGTAGATATCATTTCTACAACATAGTACGGGACTAACATCGCCTAGAGTTCTGCAATCGTGGATAATATTTTTAACTATAGTATCATCTATAACGCTACTATAGATACTTTTACCATTTACCATTACATTAGCACCGTTATCGCAGATAAAACTCATAGAGTTGCAACGTTCTCCGAACATATCCTTTAAAGCCAAAAAGGAGCGTCCACTAGCTATTATAAAGATTATACCCATCTTATTAAGGATATCTAACAGTTTAAAAAAATCTTTTGGAAGATTTTTATTATCATCTAAAAGAGTACCGTCCATATCGGAGGCGATTAGTTTAATCATAGTATAAAAAAACTCCAATCTAAGATATATTTATAAAGAATTAAGTTTAAACCTGCCAATATTTTTGGTCTAAACTTCTAAATCTAGATGCCTTGGCAATATGCGATTTTTGTATAACTTCCAAGCCGTCCATATCTGCGATAGTACGAGCAATCTTCAAAATTTTGCTATAGGCTCTAGCAGATAGTCCTGTCTTTTCAAAGATATTTTTTAGAAAAGTTTCGGCATCGTAAGTTATAGGACAAAATTCGCTAAGTTTAGCAGGAGTTATTCTAGCATTGCAAGATATATCCGTACCTTTAAATCTTTCATTTTGGATATCTCTTACTTTAATAACTCGTTGTCTAATAGAACTAGAACTTTCTTCTTTAGTTTTAGATACTAAATCTTCAAACTCTACAGGAGCGACTTCAACATGGATATCAAACCTATCTAATAGAGGTCCTGAAATCTTAGATAAATACTTGTGTACTGTCTTATTAGAACAAGTACATCTTCTAGTAGGGTGATTAAAATATCCACAAGGGCAAGGGTTCATAGCACCTATTAGCATGAATTGACTAGGATATGTAACCGTTCCAGAAACTCTGGAAATAGTAATCTTTTGTTCTTCAAGAGGTTGACGAAGTATTTCCAAGGTGTGTTTATCGAACTCAGCCAATTCGTCCAAGAAGAGAAGTCCGTTGTGTGCCAAAGATATCTCCCCAGGTTGTGGAATAGTTCCACCACCTACCAATCCCGATGCAGATATTGTATGGTGTGGTGAACGGAATGGACGTTCTGTAACTATAGGGTGAGAGGCATCTAGTTTACCTGCTATAGAGTGAATTTTAGTGGTTTCAATACTTTCATTGAAAGTCATAGGAGGCAGTATAGAAGGCATTCGTTTAGCCAACATACTCTTACCACTTCCAGGAGAACCTATCAATAGTACGTTGTGACCACCACAAGCAGAAACCTCTAAGGCGTACTTTACAGATTGCTGTCCACGAACGTCAGAGAAGTCTAAAATATAATCTTTTCCTATAGAAGTTGGTGTACTAATATACGATTTTTCTATAGGAGAACTTCCATTAAAGTGATTTAATAGTTGAGATACACTATCTACACCGTATACATCTATGCCTTTAATCACCGATGCTTCAATAACGTTATCTTTTGGAACGTATATAGAAGTAAATCCGTGTTCTTTGGCGTGTATAACCATAGATAACACTCCGTTGATGGCTCTAATGTTACCACTTAACGACACTTCTCCAATAAATATAGAGTTATCTAGGTTTGTATCTATGTAGTTCATGGCTTTTAGTAAGGATACTAGTATGGCTAAATCGTGAGCAGAACCACTCTTTTTAGTGTTAGCAGGAGCTAGATTTACAGTGATACTAGCTACAGGAAATACAATATCTACAGAACGCAAAGCCGACTTAATACGTTCACGACTTTCTTTAATAGAAGCATCTGGTAGACCTATTAAATCGAACATAGGTTGACCTCTGTTTATAACTATTTCCACATCTACGGTGTAAGCCATCAAGCCGAATAGACCTATACTATTTACTTTAGCGAACATAATATATAAATCACTCACCTTTTTAGAATTTTATTGATGTATGTCTTGTGCAATGTTTAGACTTTTTTAAAAAAACTCTTGACTTTTTTTAAAAGTTATAGTATAATAATACAATGTATCATAATGAATATTTCTAGCATGGATAATTGTATTTACTAAAAAAATTATAACATATCCATAGAAAAAAGCAAGTATTTTTTTATTTTCTGCACCGATAACTTAAATCCAAATTTAACTAATCCGTGCAGTGCTGTATTTTATGCCGAATGGCTCTAACTACAAAAAGGAGGTAGTCCCGAACTTATGGTGAATGTTGAACCTAAACAACTCGGAAAGAATACCAGAATGAGCTTTGGAAAGATTACTGAGGCTCTTGAAATGCCTAATCTTATCGAGGTGCAAAAAAATTCTTACAAATGGTTTAAGGAAGAAGGACTAAAAGAAGTCTTCCGTGATATGTCTGCTATTACAGACTATAACGGCAACCTAGTTCTAAACTTCGTAGATTACAGGATAGATGATAAGCCTAAATACTCTATCGCTGAATGTAAGGAAAGAGATGCTACTTATGCTGCTCCATTATATGTTACTGCTAAGTTATGGAATAAAGAGAAAAACGAAGCTAAATCTTCTGAAATTTACATGGGTGATTTCCCTTTAATGACTGATAGTGGTACTTTTGTTATTAATGGTGCTGAACGTGTTATTGTATCTCAATTAGTGCGTTCTCCTGGTGTTTACTATGCTTGTGAAAAGGACAAGGCTGGTAAAGATTTATTTAAATCTACAGTTATTCCAAACCGTGGTGCATGGCTTGAGTACGAAATGGACTCTAACGATATCGTGTACGTGCGTATAGATAAAAATAGAAAGATTGCCATTACTACCTTCATTAGAGCATTGGGTGTTGGTACTGATGAGCAAATATTTGAACTATTTGGTCCAGATGAAAGACTTAATAAGACTATCTTGGATAAGGATAGCACTAAGAATACTAATGACGCTTTAATAGATGTCTACAGAAAACTTCGTCCAGGTGAACCACCTACCGTCGAAAGTTCTATGACTCATATAAATAACCTATTCTTTGATGCTAGAAGATACGACCTCTGCCGTTTTGGTAGATATAAGTATAATAAAAAGTTAGGCATTGCGTCTAGACTTGAAGGTCATACTCTATCTAGACCTGTTATTAATACTCTTACTGGTGAACTTTTAGCCGAAGCTGGTGAACGTATAAACAAAGAAAAGGCTCTTGAAATTGAACAAGCTGGTGTATATGAGGCTTTCGTTCAAGTTGAAACTAAAGAGTACTATCAAAATGAAATCGGCGAGTATAAGACTCGTATGATTGATAAAGAAGTTAAAATTATTGGTAACGGTATGGTCGATATCTCTGGTTACGTTGATTTTGACCCTGCTGAATACAACATAAATGAAAAGGTTTCCTTTAAGGTTCTAAAAGATATATTAGAAAACTCTGCTGACGCTGAGAAAATTGAAGAAAACGTTAAAAGACGTGTGGACGAATTAGTTCCAAAGCATATTATATTAGATGATATCTTTGCTACTATTAGTTACTTCTTAAACCTATGTGATGGCGTTGGTACTATCGATGATATAGACCATCTAGGAAATAGACGTATCCGTTCAGTTGGTGAACTTCTACAAAATCAAATTAGAATTGGCTTTGCTAGAATGGAAAGAAACGTTCGTGAAAAGATGAACACTGCTAGTCAAGATTCTGATTCACTATCTGCACAGAGCGTAGTAAACATTAGACCTATTACTGCTGCTATTAAAGAGTTCTTTGGTTCTTCTCCACTATCTCAATTTATGGACCAGACTAACCCTCTTGCAGAACTTACTCACAAGAGAAGACTCTCTGCATTAGGTCCAGGTGGTCTTTCTAGAGATAGAGCAGGATTTGAAGTTAGAGATGTCCACTATAGCCACTATGGTAGAATGTGTCCTATTGAAACTCCTGAAGGTCCAAACATCGGACTTATATCTTATTTAGCAACCTTTGCTAGAATTAATGAGTATGGATTTATTGAAGCTCCATATCGTAAAATAGATAAAGCTACTGGCGTAGTTACTAATGAAGTAGTCTACATGACCGCAGACGTTGAAGATAACTTTGTAGTTGCTCAAGCTAATGAACCTCTTACTGAAGATGGTAAGTTTGAACGTCCTAGAGTAAACGTTCGTTATAGAGATAAAATCCTTGAAGCCGACAGAGATACTGTAGACTTTATGGACGTATCTCCTAAGATGGTAGTATCTGTAGCTACTGCTATGATACCTTTCCTTGAAAATGATGACGCTAACCGTGCTTTAATGGGTTCTAACATGCAACGTCAAGCCGTTCCACTATTAAAGACAGAGAGTCCTATAGTTGGTACTGGTATGGAATATAAAGCTGCTGTAGACTCTGGAGTTTGTATAATATCTAAACATGATGGCGTTGTAGTATCTTTAGATGCTGACCACATAGTAGTAAAAGATGCAAACTATCAAGACCACAATTATAAACTTACTAAGTTTAAGCGTTCCAACCAAGGTACTTGTGTAAATCAAAGACCTATCGTAAGTGTTGGTGAACACGTTAAGGTTGGTCAAGTTCTTGCCGATGGTCCTGCTACTTGCGATGGTGAAATTTCCCTAGGTAAAAATGCTCTAATAGGCTTTATGACTTGGGAAGGTTACAACTATGAGGACGCTGTTCTATTAAATGAAAGATTAGTTCGTGAAGATATGTATACTTCAGTGCATATTGAGGAGTATGAAATAGAGGCTAGAGATACTAAACTTGGTCCAGAAGAAATTACTAGAGATATCCCTAACGTTGGTGACGATGCTATTAAGGATTTGGACGAAAATGGTATTATTCGTATAGGTGCTGAAGTTCATGCTGGTGATATATTAGTAGGTAAGGTTACTCCTAAGGGCGAAACTGAACTTACTGCTGAAGAAAGACTTCTAAGAGCCATATTCGGTGAAAAGGCTCGTGAAGTTAGAGATAATTCACTTAAAGTACCTCATGGTGAGAGTGGTGTCATTGTAGATGTAAAGGTATTTACTCGTAAAAACTGTGACGAACTTTCTCCAGGTGTTAACAAGTTAGTTAGATGCTATATTGCCCAAAAGAGAAAAATCTCTGTAGGTGACAAGATGGCTGGTCGTCATGGTAATAAGGGTGTCGTTTCACGCATACTACCTCCTGAAGATATGCCATTCCTTGCAGATGGTACTCCACTTGATATAGTACTTAACCCATTGGGTGTACCTTCTCGTATGAACATAGGACAAGTACTTGAAGTACATCTAGGTATGGCTTGTAAGGCTCTAGGTTGGAAGATTATGACTCCAGTATTTGATGGTGCTCACGAAGAAGATATTCGTGCTTGTTTCCGTGAGGCTAACGAAAAAATTCACTCTGTTGATGACCCAAATATGCTTTTCAATGGTGTTGACTTCAACGAAGATGGTAAGTTTACTCTATATGATGGTCGTACTGGTCAACCTTTCGATAATAAGGTTACTGTTGGTTATATGTACTATCTAAAACTTCACCACCTTGTAGATGATAAGATTCATGCTCGTTCTGTAGGTCCTTACTCACTAGTTACACAACAACCTTTAGGTGGTAAGGCTCAGTTTGGTGGTCAAAGATTCGGTGAAATGGAAGTTTGGGCTTTAGAGGCTTATGGTGCTGCTTATACATTACAAGAAATATTAACAGTAAAATCTGATGATACTATTGGACGTGTAAATACTTATGAAGCTATAGTTAAAGGTCAAAACGTTCCAAAGTCTGGTATACCAGAATCCTTTAAGGTTCTTATTAAGGAACTTCAATCATTATGTCTTGATGTTAGAGTCCTTGATAAGAATAATAACGAAATCGACCTTAAACAGAATATTGATGACGATATTCCATCTAGAAGTGATTACATTCCTAGTGATGAAAATGATAACAAGAACTATCAAGGTTCAAATGATGACGATGACGAACTACTTGAAAAGACTGACATCGTTAATGATTTGACCGATAGTGATGGTTACTTCGCTGTAGATGAAAATGATGCCGATAATTTAAATGCTATCGATATTGATAGTGATGAGGATTTTAAAGGCTTTAACTACGATGATTAATGTAATCTTATGTTTGAACGCTTATAAATGTTACTCGCTTGATGGCTCTTGTTGGCTTACTCTTAACTTGTGTTAAGAGTGCCATAGCCATTATATTGAAATATGGGAGGATAATAATTTGGAATTTAACGTATTTGAATCCATAAATATAGGTCTTGCTTCTCCAGAACAGATTAGAAAATGGTCGAACGGCGTTGTAGAAAGACCTGAAACTATTAACTACAGAACTACTAAACCAGAAAAAGATGGTCTTTTCTGTGAAAGAATCTTTGGACCTACTAAAGACTGGGAATGTCACTGTGGTAAGTATAAAAAAATTCGCTTTAAGGGTACTATCTGCGATAAGTGTGGCGTTGAAGTTACTCGTGCTAAGGTTAGACGTGAAAGAATGGGTCACATTGAACTTGCTACACCTGTTTCTCATATTTGGTATTTTAAGGGTACTCCATCTAGAATTGGTCAAGTTTTAGATATTTCTCAAAAAAGACTTGAGGAAATTCTATACTTTACTAGATATATCGTTGTAGACCCAGGCAACAACGGAGAACTTCTAAAAAAACAGATATTAACCGAAACAGAATATAACAACTATCTACAAAAGTTTGGCGATAACTTCTATGCTGATATGGGTGCTGAGGCTATCCAAAAACTTCTTAACGATTACGACCCTACTAGATATAATCACTATATTATGAAGGAGTTAAATCTTGTAGCTAGTATTACTGGACTATCTCCAGAGGAAATTGAAGACTTTATCAACGAAAGATTTTCTGTAATAGTAGATGGCGTTACTTCTAAGTATGAAAACGGTCAAAAGGTTACTAGAACAGAAGTTAGAACTTCTATTATGCGTTATAATCTTGATGCTGAAGAACATAAGTTCCCAACTATAAAGTTAGCTACTGGTTCGGATTATATAGTATCTCTATTTAAAGAGAAATTATGTCAATATATTGCTGAAAATTATGAGAAGTTTGCTAACATTTTCGGCGAAATGCCTTTAGATGAGTTTAATGGTCTTTTAGATAAATCTTTATGCATGGTTACTAATAAGGGAGATTCTAGCTTTAAGGAAAATAAAGTGGTTAAGACTTCTGATGTTGAAGAGTTTAATCAAGAGGCTAAGAGTTCTAAGAAAAACTTGGTTGAATATGCTAATGGCTATGAATATCTATATTCTATATTAACTGATAAAGTTCCTGAAAATGATGTTCAATTTTCTAAGTATGTAGTAAAGTATTGGACAGATGACCTTACTTGGACTTCTAATGATTTGAAAAGTGAGTTGAAAGACTTACCATCTGGTCAAAAGAAAGTTAAACTTCTAAAGAGATTGGAAATTATTGAGGCTTTTAGACTATCTGGTGCTAATATGCGTCAAGTTAATAAACCATCTTGGATGACTTTAGATGCTATTCCAGTTATTCCTCCAGATATTAGACCTATGGTTATGTTAGATGGTGGTAGATATGCTACTTCTGACCTTAACGACCTATATCGTAGAGTTATCAATAGAAATAACCGTCTTAGAAAGATGCTACAACTTGATGCTCCTGATATCATCATTAGAAACGAAAAGAGAATGCTCCAAGAAGCTGTTGACGCTCTAATAGATAACGGCAGACACGGTAAACCAGTAACTGGCCCTAACAACAGAGCTTTAAAATCTCTATCCGATATGCTAAAGGGTAAGCAAGGTCGTTTTAGACAAAACTTACTTGGTAAGCGTGTTGACTACTCTGGACGTTCAGTTATCGTAGTTGGCCCTGAATTGAAGATGTATCAATGTGGTTTGCCTAAGGAGATGGCTCTTGAACTATTTAAACCGTTCGTTCTAAAAAGATTGGTCGATAATAAAAATAACAACATAACTAACATTAAGAGTGCTAGAAAGAAAGTGGATAGAGCATCTACTGAAGTTTGGGACGCTCTTGAAGAAGTTATTAAAGGTCACCCAGTACTTTTGAACCGTGCTCCTACTTTACACCGTCTAGGTATTCAAGCGTTCGAGCCTGTTCTAGTTGAGGGTAGAGCGTTAAAACTTCACCCACTAGTATGTACTGCTTATAATGCCGACTTCGATGGCGACCAAATGGCTGTACACCTTCCATTATCTGCGGAGGCTCAAGCTGAGGCTAGATTTTTAATGTTGGCTGCTAACAACCTATTAAAACCATCTGATGGTAGACCTGTTGCAGTTCCTACTCAAGATATGATATTAGGTTCTTACTATCTAACCATTGTAAAAGATGGCGAAATCGGTGAGGGTAAAGTATTCCGTGATGTTAATGAGGCTCTTATGGCTTATAATGAAGGTGCAGTATCTTTACACTCTAAGATTAAGGTTAGAATTACTAAGGATATCGGTGGTAAGAAAGTATCTAAGATAATAGACTGTACTGTAGGTAGGTTGATATTCAATGAGAATATTCCTCAAAACCTAGGTTATGTCGACAGAACTAATTCCGATAAACAGTTCGATTTGGAAATTTCTTTCCTAGTTAAGAAGAAACAACTTTCCGATATCATTGAAAGATGTATTAAAATCCATGGTACTACTACCACTTCTGAAGTTTTGGATAGAATTAAGGCTCTTGGATTTAAATATTCTACTCGTTCTGCAATTACCGTTGCCGTTTGCGATGCCGTAATTCCTAAGGAAAAGAAAGATATTCTTGCTAAGGCTGATGCTGATATTGCAGTTATTAATCAACAGTATGAGTATGGTTATATATCTGCTACTGAAAAGTCTAAGAGATTTATAGCTATTTGGAATAAGGCTACTGAAGATGTTACTTCTGCACTTAAAAACGGTCTTGATGCTTACAATCCTATTAACATGATGGCTGACTCTGGTGCGAGAGGTAGTATGAACCAAATGCGTCAACTTGCTGGTATGCGTGGACTTATCGCAAATACTTCTGGTGCGACTATCGAAATGCCTATTAAGGCTAACTATCGTGAAGGCTTAAATATCTTGGAATACTTTATATCTGCCCGTGGAGCTAGAAAGGGCTTGGCTGATACCGCTTTAAGAACTGCTGACTCTGGTTATCTAACTCGTAGACTTGTAGACGTTTCTCAAGAAGTTATCATTAGAATGCACGATTGCGGTGCTAAAGACGGTATTGAAGTATTTGAAATTAAAAACGGCAAGGAAATGATTGAACCATTTAAAGAACGTCTACTTGGTAGATATCTAGTAGATGACCTACTCGGTGAAAATGGCGAAGTTATAGTTTCTAAAAATAAACTTATGACCGAAGAAGATGCTCAAAAGGTTGTAGATACTGGTATCGAAAAGATTAAAATTCGTTCCGTGCTACACTGTAGAGCTAAAAACGGCGTTTGTGCTAAGTGCTATGGTGCTAACTTGGCTAATGGTAACTTAGTAGCAGTTGGTGAGGCTGTTGGTATTATTGCTGCACAATCCATAGGTGAACCTGGTACTCAACTTACTATGAGAACTTTCCACACTGGTGGTATTGCATCGGCAGAAGATATCACGCAGGGTCTACCTCGTGTTGAAGAACTATTTGAAGGTCGTCGTCCTAAGAATGCTGCTATACTATCTAAGATTGACGGTTACATTCACATTGAAGAAGTTAAGACTACTAAAAATATCGTGGTTACTAACTCCGAAGATGGCAACACTGTAGTAGAAAACTATCCAATACCTTATAGCTACAAGATTAAAGTCCGTGAGGGCGAAAAGATTACTAAGGGTACTAGACTTACTGAGGGTAACTGTTATCCACCTGATATCTTAACTATTTTGGGTGTAGATGCTGTTCAAAATTACATCATTAATGAAGTACAAAAGGTATATCGTCTACAGGGTGTTGATATCAACGATAAGCATATCGAAGTTATAGTACGTCAAATGCTTCGTAAGGTTAAAATCGATGATAGTGGTAGTAGTTTCTTACTTCCTGGTACTTTGGTTGAAACTACTGAAATTATGTCAGTAAATGAAGAACTTCAAGCTAGAATTGATGCTGGTGAATATGATGTTAAGTTAGTTACTACTATTCCAGTACTACAAGGTATCACAAAGGCTGCGTCTACTTCTGAGAGTTTCTTATCTGCTGCATCGTTCCAAGAAACTACCAAGGCTCTTACCGATGCCGCTATTAGAGGTAAAACTGATAGATTACAAGGCCTTAAAGAAAATGTTATTATTGGTAAACTTATACCTGCTGGTACTGGTATGGATATCTATAATAATGTTCAAGTCGTTAAGAACGAAAACAGTAGCGAAGTAATGCAAAATAGTTATTTACACTAAGATTTATATTTGTTATTAAGGAGTATCTGCAATAGATACTCCTTTTTGCATATTGTACACTTTGATATATATAATTTTATATAAAATTTTATGTGGTATGTATTGACAACACTCTAATAATATGTTATTATAAAATAAATGAATAAGTCTACAAATGTATTAGGAGTGATTTATTATGAATATTAAATTAAATACTATATTAGGTTTTTTATCAGTAGGTGTTATAATTACTTCGTATGCTTATCTTGGTGTTGATGGCATAAGTGCTATTGAAGAAGTTGAAACTTTGGAAGATAATGATGTATCTTCTAGTAACATTCCTAAAGATGTCATTACTGATACTTTGGAAGATAATGATGTATCTTCTAGTAACATTCCTAAATATGATGCTCTTGCTAACATTGGTACTTTACAAGAAAGAATTGACTTATACAATTATTTAACATCTAATGAGTATTTGAGTTCTATTACTGACAAAGTAGTTAATGATGATGGTAGTGTTAGTTATCAAATATCCTCCGATGCAAAGTATTATGGCGAAAGAGGATTACGCCTTAAAAATGGCGAAATTATAGAGTATATTGAATATTTAGATAAAAATAATAATCTAGTTAGACTTCAAAGTGATGGAAATGTTACTCTTTTAGTTGGCGAAAAGTATGCAGAATATTATTTAAATCAATTGGAAGATTATTCTAAAGTGTTAGATGAAATCAATCAAGAGTTAGGAACTGACTATAGTTTCGACTTTGAACTATCTACTTTTGAAGACGCTGAACAATCTGTAGATATGTATAAATCCATGACTTTGGACGAATTTAGAACTTATATGACTAATGCAGTAAAAGAAACAGAAAATTTATTTGATAATGTTCAATAGATTTTTCCTATTGTTAGATAAAAAGGTGACTTGTTAGTCACCTTTTATTTTTATTGATTATTTCAGTTGACAACGTTTCAATTTGATTGTATAATAGTAAGTATATCATACTTTTGTTGCGAAACTTCGTGACATTTTTATTTGGAGGATTGCCTTTTTATGAAACATGAACTTTGTATAGTTTTGGACTTTGGTGGACAATATAATCAATTGATTGCTAGACGTGTCCGTGAATGTGGTGTTTACTGCGAAGTGCATAGTTACAAAACTTCTATTGATAAGATTAAAGAATTAAACCCTAAAGCGTTAATCTTTACGGGTGGACCTAATAGTGTGTATGATGAAAAATCTCCACATATTAGCAAAGAAATCTTTGAATTAGGTTTGCCAATATTAGGCATATGCTACGGCTGTCAATTGATGGCTTACACTCTAGGTGGTGAAGTTTCATCTGCACCAGTTAGCGAATATGGTAAAACTGAAACGTATTTCGATACTAACTCTTTACTATTTAAAGATTTATCCAATAAGAACATCACTTGGATGAGCCATACTGACTATATTTCAAAACTTCCAGAAGGTTTTAAATCTGTTGCACATACAGATAACTGTCCAGTAGGTGCTATGGAAAATGTGGAAAAGAAACTATATGGTATACAGTATCACCCAGAAGTTAATCATACAGTAGATGGCTCTAAGATGCTACACAACTTCTTATACAACGTTTGCAACTTCAAGGGCGATTGGACTATGAGCGATTATGCTAAAACTGCTATCCAACAGATTAAAGACAAAGTCGGTGATGGTAAAGTATTATTAGGTTTATCTGGTGGAGTAGATAGTTCAGTGGCAGCAGCATTGTTATCGAAGGCTATAGGAAATCAACTAACTTGTATATTCGTAGACCACGGCTTTATGCGTAAAAATGAGGGCGATGAAGTAGAACAGGCTTTCGCTAATTGGAATATAAACTTTGTTAGAGTTAATGCAAAACCTCAATTTATGGCTAAAATGAACGGCGTATCTGACCCTGAAACTAAACGTAAAATAATAGGTGAGGAGTTCATTAGAGTATTTGAACAGGAAGCTAAAAAAATAGGTGCTGTAGATTTCTTGGTACAAGGAACTATCTATCCAGACGTTATTGAAAGTGGTTTAGGCGATTCTGCTGTTATTAAGTCACATCATAACGTTGGAGGACTTCCAGATTATGTAGACTTCAAAGAAATCATTGAACCTCTTAGAATGCTATTCAAAGATGAGGTTAGACAACTTGGTATTGAGTTAGGTCTATCACCAATATTAGTGTGGCGTCAACCATTCCCAGGTCCTGGTTTAGCAATTAGAATTATCGGTGAAATTACCGACGAAAAACTCGAAACCCTTCAAGATGCCGATTGGATTTTCCGTGAAGAAATCGCTAAGGCTGGTTTGGATAAGAAAATACATCAATACTTTGCAGTGCTAACTAATATGCGTTCTGTTGGTGTTATGGGCGATGGTCGTACTTACGATTATACTCTTGCTCTTAGAGGTGTTACTACTACCGATTTCATGACTGCTGACTTTGCTAAAATTCCTTATGAAGTGTTAGAAAAGGTATCTGCTAGAATTGTAAACGAAGTTAAAAATGTAAACAGAGTAGTCTACGATGTTACTACTAAACCTCCTGCAACTATAGAGTGGGAATAAAAAACAAGACTTCAAAAATGCCGAATTTACGCCATTTTTAAAGCCTTAAAATCTCAGTGATAACAATTTGATAACAGGAAGTAAAACTGAAATGTTCTGCATTTCAGGCGGTTTACAGGTCACGCCACTCTTTCGAGGGTTCATGTTTACCGCAGTCATCGGTCGTTTTCGGCCAGTTAAGCTTCCATTCTGTATATTCGGCCTTGCTGATCTTACCGTCAGCAAGGTCTTTTTTTCGTCTCTGCCACTCCGCAAAGAAGTCGTTCAGAAGAATAGAGCCGAAAATAATGCCCTTACGTTTGTTTCCGTCCTCATCTGTACAGTCCTCAACGCTGATCGGGTAATGTTCGTCCAGTTCAAAGAGCATCATCATAACGCCCTCCGCTCCGAGAATTTCATCATCAGCAAGGAAACGAGGGTTTATATCAAGCACCTCGGCAAGCCGTTCCACAAGTGCTTGTTTTGGTGTACGAGTGCCTGATTCGTACTGTGCGATGCGGACATCGGCGGATTTCTCATCAAATCCGACAGCCTTACCGAGCTGCTTCTGTGTCATTCCACGGAAATCACGGATACGGTGTATTTTATCTCCCATTATACTCATGGTGGTTTACTCCTTATAATATCGTTCTGTTAGTAGAATCATTATAACATATATGTTTAAGTCAGTCAAGAGATACTAAACAAAAAAATTTAGAAAATACGCAAAAGTGTCTTGACAAAAGCAAATTTGTTTAGTATAATGTAATTAAGCAAAAATGTTTAGAACAGATTTTGCGAATACAGAACACAGAAAGGAACAAATGTATATGTCAGAAAAATTTATTCGTGCAGAGGAAGTTGCTGAGGTTATGGAGATCTCTGTTGCCTATGCGTACAAAATCATTCGTAAACTCAATCAGGAACTTTCCGACAAAGGGTTTATCACAGTAACAGGCAGAGTGAACCGTGAGTACTTTAACGAACGAGTGTACTCGGTGAACCCTCCCAAAAAGAAAGCTGGTGAGGAATAATGCCCATATATAAGGATAAAAACGGCACTTGGTATGCTATGGTTCGTTATGAGGACTGGCAGGGGGAGCGAAAACAAAAGTGCAAGCGTGGTTTTGTTACCAAACGTGAGGCACAGAACTGGGAGCGAAGATTTCTGCTTCAGGCAAACAGTGACCTTGATATGCTGTTTAAGGACTTCTACAAGCTGTATGAACAGGATATGAGATCTCGCTTGAAACAGAATACATGGGAACATAAGGCACACGTCATTCAGTCGAAAATCCTCCCTTATTTCGGGGATAAACCGATGAAGGATATTCAGGCAAGAGATGTGCTTTCGTGGCAGAATGAACTGCTTCGTCACCGTGACAAAAACGGAAAGCCCTATTCGGAAACGTATTTGAAGAATCTGCACAATCAGCTTTCCTGTATCTTTAACCATGCGGTTCGCTACTATGATCTTGGCGTAAACCCAGCTGCCAAAGCTGGAAGTATTGGCGTAAAGAATGCCAAAGAGATGAACTTCTGGACAAAAGACGAATATATGCAGTTTTCTGAGGTCATGATGGACAAACCAGTTTCGTTTTATGCCTTTGAAATGCTGTATTGGTGCGGTATCCGTCTTGGCGAACTGTTGGCTCTCACACCAGAGGACTTTGATTTCCAGAATCGAAAGCTCCGCATTAACAAGTCCTATCAGCGTATCAAGGGGCAGGACGTTATTACAGAGCCGAAAACCAAGAAAAGCAGCCGTACCATTGAAATGCCTGATTTTCTTTGTGAGGAGATGCAGGACTATCTCCGTATGCTTTACGATCAGAAATCAGATGAGCGTATTTTCACAATATCCAAGAGTTATTTGCATCACGAGATGGACAGAGGGGTAAAAGAAACGGGTTTGAAGCGTATCCGTATCCATGATCTGCGTCACAGCCATGTTTCGCTTCTAATCGAACTTGGGTTTTCAGCTGTTGCTATTGCAGATCGTGTGGGACATGAGAGCATTGAGATCACATACCGCTATGCACATCTGTTTCCGTCGAAACAGGCGGAAATGGCGAATAAACTCAGTGAGTTGAAGAAAGGAGATAACGCAAATGTCAGCGAAAAACCTTGACAGCAAAGGCAGATTTCGTTCCAGAACCATCGGATTTCGGGTATCTCCCGAAGAAGAAAAGCTGATAAATTCAGCAGTGGCACTTTCAGGACTGACCAAACAGGACTACATCGTAAAAAGGCTTCTCTGCCGTGATGTGGTAGTGCAGGGCAATCCGAGAGTATACAAAGCTCTGAAAAATCAGCTTGCGGAAGTGCTTTCAGAATTGCAGAGAATAGAAAATAGTTCTGTAAGTGATGAACTTCTTGAAACGATACGACTCATCAACACCACATTAAATGGAACGAAAGGAGAATCCTGATGTCAGAAGAAAAAGAAATGACCGCTCCGAACGTATCTATTGGCGTAGATACGGAGCAGTCATACATAAAACAAACTACTAATAGTATATCAAATCGTGATGTAAATTTCAACCCCTTTGACGAATTTTTCAAGAAAATTGATCCGTCATACATGAAAACAGTCACGATGCAGGAACTGTATCAGGATATTTACAGCAAGAAACCGCCTGTTATTGAGGGCTTGCTCTATCAAGGTACTTATCTGTTTGTCGGTTCACCTAAGATCGGCAAAAGCTTCTTTATGGCACAGCTTGCCTATCATGTCAGCACAGGTACTCCGCTTTGGGACTATCCTGTGAAAAAGGGTACGGTTCTCTACCTTGCACTGGAAGATGATTACAGACGATTGCAGGAACGAATGTACCGAATGTTCGGAACGGACAGTACGGAAAACTTGTACTTTTCCGTATCGTCCAAACCGCTTGGAAATGGTCTGACCGATCAGCTGAGCGGTTTTATCCGAGAACACCCTGACACAACGCTTGTGATTATTGATACACTTCAAAAAATCCGTGAGGTGGACAGTGATTCTTACAGCTATGCTAAAGATTACGAGATCATCAATCAGCTGAAACAGTTCTCTGACAGTTGGGGAATATGTCTGCTGTTAGTTCATCATACGAGAAAGCAAAAGTCATCTGATAACTTCGACATGATCTCAGGAACAAATGGGTTACTTGGCTGTGCAGACGGAGCATTTATGCTTTACAAGGAAACCAGGACTTCCAATAAGGCAACACTTGAAATTTCAGGCCGTGATCAGCAAGATCAGAAAATCCATCTTATTCGTGATGAAGAAAAACTCTGCTGGAATTTTGAAAAAGCAGAAACAGAGCTTTGGAAAGAACCTCCCGAACCGTTGCTGGAATGTATCGCCAATCTTGTAACAGAAGAAAATCCGACTTGGCAGGGTACAGCGACTGAACTGATAGAAAAGCTTGGACTTGATATGAAGCCGAATGTGGTTTCGCTGAAACTGAATGTCAATGCAGGCAGATTGATGAATGATTATAGCATTCGATACACGAATAAGCGTAACCACAGCGGACGCATGATTTTCTTTTCTTTGTTATCAAAAGAGTAAATTTCAAGTGGTTGGCGTGTCAGTCCGTGACGGTCGTGACGATGTTTTGTGAGCGCTGTAATCATCGTCACCATCGTCACACATCGTCACGGCGTTGGCGGTTTATCCGCCGTTCAAGCCTCGCAGAGCCCCGATAGCATTTTTGATAGTCCGTAAGGCTGTCGAAAGTGCTATGGGGTTACCGGCGGCATTCCGCAGGTAACCCGGCTCTCCGAGCCGTTTGGTTTGCCGATCTCCGTATCGTTGCAAACCGTTTTGCCCATAGGGCATTCCCTCGTCAGAGGGTCAATTTAAAAAGGAAGGGAGGTGTTTCTATGTGTCAAAAGACGATCTCAATGTGTCAGGGCAAGGGCAGCTTGTCCCACAACAACCGTGCATTTGCTGCCAAAAATATCGACAGTTCCCGAACAGCGGACAACATTACATTTGTGCATCAGAATTTGCGTGATGCTTATGATATTCTTTTCAGCGATGCAGTAGAAAGATACAATGTCCGTCAGAAACGAAATGACCGCCGTATCCCTGACTACTTTCAGCACCTGTTCAGCCGTGAACCGAGTGTAAGTGTTGTCACTGGGACAAATAAGCAAAAGAGTTTCTATGAAGACTTAGTCCAGATCGGGACAAAAGATGATACAGGTGTCGGTACTCCCGATTCGGAGATTGCTGTTGCCTGTTTACGGGAGTACATGGAGGGCTTTTCAGAAAGAAATCCGAATTTCTATGTGTTCAATGCTGTGATGCACCTTGATGAAGCAACTCCCCATCTGCACATCGACTATATTCCCGTCGGGCATTTCGACAGAGGGCTTGATACCCGAAATGCAATGGCAAAGGCGCTCGAAGAAATGGGACACGGCAAGGGTGCAAATGCGATCAACCGCTGGCGTTTAACAGAGTGGGAAGTCCTGCACCAGATTTGCAAGGCTCACGGTGTTGAAATTGCAGAGCCGAAGAAGTCCAGAGGGTACAGCTATACGGTTGAGGAATACGGCGAGCATCAGGATAGAATCCGGCAGCTTGAAGAAGAAAAAGCTCAGATCATTACTGAAAAAGAAGAAATCAACGCAGCACTTGAAAAGGCAGCCAAAAAGCACGTCAAGCTGAAAGAAATCGACAGCGTTGTAACAGGCAAAACGGTTTTCGGTGGAAAAATCACAGTTTCCAAGGAAGATTGGGAAAATGTAACTGCAATTGCCAAAAAAGAAGTGATTTCACAAAAACAGACGAAAAAGCTTTGCAGAGAACGAGATGAAGCCATACAGGAGCGTAATGCGTTGAAAGCAAGGCTTGATGTGGTATCTTCGGAACTGGCTGATTACAAAAAGAAAGAAGAAGATAGGCGTCATTTTTCCCGTGATAAATTAAAAGCGGAATCAAAGCGTATTAGCCGTGAGGAAGAACTTTCCCGTGAACTGAAAAAAATCAAGGCTTTTATCTCTGCTTGTGGATTGAGTTCCGACTATCAGCAGTTCAGATACAACAGCACAATAAAAAGCAAGAATTTGGAATGAGGAGAAAAATTTTATGATTATCAGAAGCAAAGACAAAGTTCAGGTGATCGGCAAAAACAAGTCGGTCTGGGTGTTGGATACCAATGCACTTACCGTTACACACAATACAGTTGATACTGAGCCAACAGTAACAGCATTCCGTTCCGAGCAGATCAAGTATCACCTGCATTATTCGGCAGAGTACCGCAAGAACAGACTGAGAAAACTTGTAAATAACGGCGAAATTCTGGGTTATCTGACTGAACTTGATAAGGCAGTGGAAAATGCTATGGAAAGACAGGTTGAAAAGTGGAAAGCTGACGATAAGGAATATCAGCAGTCACTTGCTGTTGGTGATCTCTGCAAAGCTCAAGGTTTGGAGAATATGTTTAGGTTGTGTGCGAGAGAGGCGGTGTATGCGGATATGGTGTATGTGTGAGGAAAGTAAGAGTGTGAAACAGTAAAAAAATTACTCAAAAAATAAATCCCGACAAATCGAAGCTGTAATGCTGATTTGTCGGGATATTTTATTTGTCCTTTGATAACTCTATCGCAATCTTTCCTATAATCTGGTAATGTTCTACACCCATTTTTTGGAACGTTGATATGTTCTTTTTTCTGAAAACTTCAATAAGATTTTTAGTAATAGCGATCTGTTCCGGGTTCATACCAAAAGTGGAAATATTTGAATGCTTTTCCATTCCTGCAAGATAATCCATTGAAACGTTAAAAATAGCGGCGAATTCTTTTACCGTTTCAAAGGTTGGATTTTGCAACCCTTTTTCATATCGGCTTATGATTGAACTTTCTTTATGAATCAGACGGGCAAGCTGCTCTTGCGTAAACCCCTTTTCTTTTCGTAATTTTTGAAGAATTACTCCGAAATCGTACACTTCATCCATTTTGCACCTCAAGAATTTGTAGTATACTCAAATTATACCCCAAACCACTTGATAAATATGCAATTTTATGGTATACTAATTGATATATAATCAAGTTTGAAATAAAAAACATGATATATAATCAAATCGAAAGGCATAGTAAAATGGCAAACAAAAATGAAAATCTTTCTGCTGCGAAAAATGCAAAGAAAGATGAGTTTTATACTCAGTTAGTCGATATAGAGAACGAATTAAGGCATTATAAGGAACATTTCAAGGATAAGATTATTTTCTGCAATTGTGATGACCCTTATGAGAGCAATTTCGTGAAGTATTTTGCAATGAATTTTAATGCTCTCGGATTGAAAAAGCTTATTGCAACTTGTTATACGACTTCTCCCGTGATGTATACGCAGCTTACATTTTTTGGCGAGGAAGAAGTAATTTCCGTTGCTTACAGTGGAAAGAAACCGTATGTCATTGAAATTTCTGAAGTTACAGATGAAAATGGCGATGGTGCGGTTGATCTGACTGATTTTAAGTTGATTTTAAAGAAGAATAAGCCGAAAATATTAAAGGGGGACGGCGATTTTCGTTCTGCTGAATGTATTGAATATTTGAAAGAAGCTGATATTGTTGTGACAAATCCCCCATTTTCCCTTTTCAGAGAATACGTTGCACAGCTTATGGAGCATGATAAAAAATTTATTATTATTGGAAATCAGAACGCAATTACATATAAGGAGGTTTTCCCACTAATCAAAGAAAATAGGTTGTGGTTAGGCTTTAAGTGCGGAGATATGGCATTTACAGTTCCAGAGTCATATGAAGCGAGAGAAACACGGTTTTGGGTTGATGAGAGTGGACAAAAATGGAGAAGTTTTGGAAATATTTGTTGGTATACAAATCTTGACCACAGCAAAAGACATGAGGATTTAATCCTTTATAAAAGCTATTCAGAAGAGGAATATCCTTCTTATGATAATTATAATGCGATTGAAGTAAGCAAAGTTTCAGAGATTCCATGTGATTATTATGGGATAATGGGAGTGCCTATTACATTTCTTGACAAATACAATCCAGAACAATTTGAAATTATCGGTCTTGACAGATATACGGTTCCAAAAGAGTTCCTTGTTGGTGGAAGAGTGGCGATTAATGGTAAGCCTCGCTATGCAAGAATTTTGATTAGAAAGAAGGAGAAATAATGGAAATCAAACTTGAAGAACATACGATCAGAGAAATATTCGATGGGTACAAAGATAGTGCAGATAACGGAGTTATTGCATTTGGTGGAAAACTTAACGTCAGACCAGCCTTTCAGCGAGAGTTTGTTTATAAGGAAAAAGAACGCAATGCCGTTATCGATACTGTGACAAAAGGCTTTCCTTTGAATGTGATGTATTGGTGCGAAGATGATAATGGAAACTATGAACTGCTTGACGGACAGCAAAGAACGATCAGCATTTGTCAGTATTGCAGCGGAGATTTTTCAATCAATAACAGAACTTTTCATAACCTCACCAATACTGAAAGAGAACGTATTCTGGATTACAAGCTTATGATCTACATATGCAAAGGAAATGATCTTGAAAAGCTGGAGTGGTTCAAGACGATAAATATTGCAGGTGTAAAACTTGCTGATCAGGAACTGAGAAATGCGATTTATACCGGTCCATGGCTAACAGATGTCAAAAAATATTTTTCCAAGAATGGTTGTCCTGCATATAAGATCGGAAATAAATATCTCAGCGGTGAAATGATCCGTCAGGATTATCTTGAAAAGGCAATCAAGTGGATCGCTTCAAAAGAAAATAAGAGCATTGAAGAATATATGTCAGAACATCAGCATGATTCAGACGGCACTGCATTATGGCTTTATTTCCAGAACGTTATTTCATGGGTGAACACACTCTTCCCGAAATATCGAAAGGAAATGAAAGGGCTTGAATGGGGATTGTTTTATAATATGTTTGGAAATAATTCCTATAACCCAGATATGTTAGAGAAAAGAATAACCGAACTTATGGCAGATGATGATGTAACCTCTAAAAAAGGGATTTATGAGTATCTTTTAAGCGGAAAAGAAAAAGTTCTCAGCATCAGAGCATTTACCGATAGTCAGAAAGCTACTGCTTATGCCAAACAAAATGGAATCTGTCCGATTTGTCAGAAACATTTTGAACTCGACAGAATGCATGCCGATCACATCACGCCCTGGCACGCAGGCGGGAAAACAGTTCCGGAAAACTTGCAGATGCTTTGCAGGGATTGTAATTTGAAGAAGTCGGGGCAGGAATAATAGAATATATAGGCGAATTCCCTTGAAATAACACGGTTATCGTGGTATAATGTAGATATACTGGATAACAGTGTTGTTTCAGGGGGATTTTTATCTTCTTTTTGAATGGAGGTTCGCATGAGTAGTACATCAAATGTTTTTTTGAAGATCATATATTTTGATGAGATGTTTGTTTCTGACTTTATGCAAGTTATTGCAGGTGGAGAGTTGAAGAAGACAACAGAATTTATATCAGAGGTTAATTCGGAAATAGAAGGAAATGCTTCTATGGACGCTGGAATCGGTACAGAGCAGAGCGGATTATCTAAGATTTTTAGTTTTTTAAGTGGTGGTAAAATCAACATTGAGGTTGGAGCGGATGCTAATGCTATGAGAAAGTCAGAGCGTTTAGCTAAGAATATCCTTGAAAACACCTTATTAGCTGATTTTATTGCTTTACTTGAATCAGATAAACGTCGAACCAAGAATAAGAGATGTGAAGGTATCAAAAAATTCTCAAATATTAAAGTTCGACCTGAAAAGAACTCTTTTGCATATATGATGTTAATCGCTCCATATATGAGTATGATCAATGGGCAGCTACCATTAACAACAAACGATGGACAAGCTATGCAAATTGATGTTACAAAAATAGAAGAAGCTATTGAAAAAGGCCGAGGATATTATGATTTTATTGCAGACCACAACGGAAAAGAAATAGTACTTAGATTTAACAGAACTGCTTTCAGAAACAGTTATACAATGTCCGATCTCCCCAAAATGCAGTTGACTTACTATGGTATTCATGTAGGTCAAATAGATAAGTCAGATTTACAGGTTCAGAAAGAATTTGAATTTGGTACCTCTACAGTATCATCACGAGCAAATTATGCTGATGGTGAAACAAATGATACTTCATCAAAGCTCGATGTTTATGACATTGTATTGGCTGGGGTAGTTGAATGATTGAAAAAATAGAAATTTATTGGGGAGCTGATAGGGATTTTGAATCAGCTACAGAATCATTAGAAAATGCATATTTTCTAACTGATGTGATTGCCCATATAAATAAAACAGATATACAGATCAGTGGAATACCTTCTTCACAAGAAAACCCTATGGAAGTTGAGAATCTAATAATACATACTGATGACTACGGCGGTATCAAAGAATGGGCAGTGCTTGGATTCTCAAATAATGTTTTGCTTCATTTGAAAGTGAATATAAAAAACATTTGGTTGTGTAATCCGCCAGATAAGATATACAAGGATATCATAAGGACATTTGAAAGCGCTATTATTCATGAGCACAAACACGAATATAAAGCAATTACTATAGAAGACATGAAAAGAATTGCAGAAGGATTTAATAAAGCTGTTATAGGGCAGCCTCATGTAATTAAGCAAGCTCTCTCATCTATTTATACATTAAAAAGTATAAAACGCAAACGTCCTGTCACGTTATTGTTTCTAGGCGATTCAGGCATTGGCAAGACTGAAACAGCTAAATATATAAGCGAGTGCCTAGGATCGAATATGGTTAGAATACAATTTTCTATGCAACAAACTAATAGTGCATATCAATATATTTTTGGTGCTGAACATGGTGAAGATAGTCTAGCAAGAGAATTAATAAGACGTAGTTCAAATGTTATCCTTCTCGATGAATTTGACAAAGTAGTACCGTCGTTTTACAATGCATTTTATCAGATGTTTGATGAAGGCGTATTTGTTGATTCAAATTATTCTGTGGATGTATCACAGTGTATTATAATATGCACAACAAATTATAGAACTGTAGAAGAAGCCGAAAAGAACCTTGGTACTCCTATTTATTCCCGTTTTTCTAAAGTAGTGATTTTTAAGCCTATTAGCATAGAGGATAAACTTACTATCGCAAGTAACCGCTATGCAGAAGTAATTGATAATTTGGATGATGAAGATAAGGCTTTAATTGAAAGCAATGGAGTGCTTCTGTTTTTTGAAAAAGCAATAAGAGAAGGAAGTTATCCTAATATGCGTATGCTAAGAAATGATATTGAGGATGCAGTAAACTTAGAAATATTAAAGGCAAGAGGTATCATCCCCTCTTGACAACCGCCCCAATCTGCGCTATAATACCAAATAAGGAGCAAGCCACCGAGCACATATTCTCCTATAAGTCGCTGGTTTTGGTTATCATGGCGCTAACAAAATGATAACGGAGCATCAGCAGCCAATTACAATACAGAACAAAATGTATAATTGAGATACCACAGCTCAAATCTCCTAAACAAAATTGTTTAATTTGGAGGGCGATTTGAGGAGTGGGAATAGTATTTTTTATATGATATATATTGGAACGTCTAAAAAAAAGACGTTCCTTACTTTTTTATAAAGGAAATCATCAAGAACACCCCACTTCTAAGCGAAGCGATACTGTGAAAAAAGCATATAAGTTTAGAATATATCCGACTAAAGAATAAGAGAGAATGTTTCAAAAAAAGTTTGGATATCCTAAGTTTAAGTCTAAAAGTAGATACTTACTATCCATCAATTCAAATGCGTCCAAAATGCAATCAAACTCACGATAGAGATATCAACGCAAGTATAAACATATTAAATGTTTAAATAACAATACGGTAGGAACTATCGAAATTTAAGTCTATAGATTTCATGTAAGACTAAATATTAAAAAATTAGTAATGAACTATAATCAAGAAGCCCCCATCTTTTAGCAAAGCTTAGGTGGGGTAGTTCAGTAATATACAAAATATTATATCGAAAAGTATTTTAATAATATTGCAATTTTAATTATATTGTGTTATAATAATCATGCTATAAGTATGTAAAATTGGTTTTAGCAGATATAAGCTATCTGCAAACTTTAGGAGGTTTTTATATATGGATACCATAAATGCAGGTTTGTTTCCTATTTCATTTAATGCACATATAGTGTTTACTATAATATCCGTGATATTCTTTTTATATCAATTTAAAAGACAACGTCACTTGTATCAATTGTTGAGTGCTATAGCCATTCCAATACCTTTGATACTATATCTAAACTCATCTAAGATTTTGTTTAATATCATAGGTTTTGTAGAGCTAATTATGATTTTAATCATAGGTTTTATGTTGTTCTCTAGTGGCAAAAAAGAAGATAAAAAGGTTACTTCAGCTAAGAAAGAGGATTAATTTATGACTAAACTTAATGCAGTAATTACCGATTGGTCTACTATGTCTATGGTTGGTGATGTATCTTATAGTAGCATTGAAAAACTTTGTGATTCTTTAACCGTCTACGATTTAACTCCTTATGATGAAAATATAATCGTGGAGAGAATTGGCAACGCTGAAGTGTTGCTATGCAATAAAACTCCTATTACTAGAAACGTCATGGAACGTTGTAAAAATCTAAAGTATATAGGTCTTTTTGCTACTGGATTTAATAATATAGATATAATGGCATCTAAAGAGTTTGGCATAACCGTTTGCAATGCAGGTGAATATTCTACTAATGCTGTAGCACAACACGTCTTTGCTATGATATTACATCACTATAGCAAAATAGAACCTTATAACTTAGATGTCGCTAATGGTAAATGGATATCTTCTAAAACTTTTTCGTACTTTCCGTATTCTACTTATGAGTTGGCTAATAAAACCATATCTGTAATTGGATACGGTAGCATAGGTAGAAAAGTATCTAAAATAGCAGATGCCTTTGGTATGAACGTATTAGTACACACTAGAACTCAACCTAAAGGTTGTCCTTTTGAATGTGTATCTAAAGAGGAGGCTTTTAGTCGTGCAGATATTCTTACACTACATTGTCCTCTTACTGAACAGACTAAAGAGTTAGTTTGTAAAGATACACTATCACTAATGAAATCTAGTGCTATATTGATAAATACCTCAAGAGGTGGCACTGTTAATGAATTAGATTTATCTAATGCTTTAAAAAATGGAACTATCACAAAGGCTTACTTAGACGTTCTTAATGTAGAACCTATGTCTAAAGATACTCCTTTGATAGATACTCCAAATGTAGTTATAACTCCACATATAGCGTGGTCGCCGTTGGAAACACGCTCAAGATTGTTGGATATAGTTGCAAACAATCTTAACGGCTTTTTGAACGGTAACGTTATAAACAAAGTAAATTAACTCTTAGAAAGGACTTATATTATAATGTCTAGTATTTCGGATAAAAAAAGAATAGTCATAAAGTTGGGAAGTTCTACACTTACTCATAAGACTGGTAGATTAAATCTTAGAAAGATGGATAATCTAATTAAGGTTATTGCAGATTTGCATAATTCAGGTAAAGAGATAATAATGGTATCTTCTGGTTCTATTGCCTTGGGCGTTGGAAAGTTAGGCTTTAAAGAACGTCCAACTGATACACCATCTAAACAAGCGTGTGCATCTGTTGGTCAGTGCGAACTTATGTATATGTACGATAAACTATTCGATAACTACGGTATAACCGTTTCACAGATACTCCTAACTAAAGCTACTATAGAAAATGAACGTCAAAAGAATGTTGAAAATACTTTTAAACGTCTTTTAGAGTTGAACGTCATTCCTATAGTAAACGAAAATGATACCGTTGCTATTGATGAGTTGGAACTTGAAATTGGTGAAAATGATAGCTTATCTGCTTTAGTTGCTAAGTTTTGTGGTGCAGATTTATTGGTTATTCTATCGGATATTGATGGTTTGTACAGTTCAGACCCTCACAAAAGTGATAACGCTAGATTAATTCCAGTAGTTACTGAAATTAGTGCCTATATTGAAAATATTGCTGGGGGAGCAGGTTCTTCCTTGGGAACTGGTGGCATGGCCACTAAGATTAATGCTGGTAAAATAGCTACCGAAAATGGCATAGATATGGTTATCATGAATGGTGATAATCCTAACAATCTTTATGACCTTTTCGATGATAAACCTGTAGGTACACTATTCTTGGCTAAAACTGATACTATAAATAGTATTCAAAGTTAGTTATAAAAAAGATATCTGTAAGGGGTGCTTAGTATGAATGATGATGACTTCCTCGACAGATTGTTGAACTCAAGTGGCGACGATTTAGATAGGCTTATCCAAAATGACAAGGCTAAAAAGAAACGCAAACGTTACAACAAAAATATCGATGTTGATATGTCAGACATTGAACAGATACTAAATAACAACGTTAATAGTGATATCTATAAGCATGATACTTTTGAAGTGATAGTATCTTCTAACATGAAGGACAACTTTCCTGATAAATCGGAAGAATGTTTTAAGTATGTATATGAACAACTTACCAACGAAACTTATACTATAGATAGAATATCTGCTATACAAAAAAATATGCAGTATAAAAAAAGTATGCGAATTACATCTATGGTAGTTAAGATAATCTTAGTTAGTCTTGGTATGTGTATCTGTATTGGTTTGGCAATTTGGATTTCACAAATGTTGTTGAAACTTTTCCCTTATGTAAGTTAATATTAACTCTTTAAGATGGAATATCTGCATTGATGTTCCATCTATTATATTGGTATAAAATCCACATTTATTGTATATTGTATACGATTATGTTAAAAAAAGTTTGGTGCTTTTTGATAATGAAAAATTTATCGCTATGTGATATAATAGTAATATCGAATTTTATTCTACATAAAGAGGTTTTGATTATGGCTAGTGAAAAAAAAGGTTTTATTAAAGAGTTTAAGGAGTTCATTGCTAGAGGTAACGTCCTTGATATGGCAGTCGGTGTAATTATGGGTTCTGCTTTTACGGCAATAGTTACATCGTTAGTAGAAGATATATTCACTCCAATTATTGGAATGATTACAGGTGGTATAAACTTTGCTGGTTTAAAGTATGTAGTTCCAATCCCAACAGGAGAGTTTGAAGATGATGGAATAACTCCTATATTTACTGATGGTGCTACTCTTACTTATGGTAACTTTATACAAAATGTGATTACCTTCCTTTTGACTGCTATATGTGTTTTCATGATAGTTAAAATTGTAAACAAACTTTTAAGAAAAAAAGAAGAAAAACCTGCACCACCTCCAGAACCTTCTAAGGAAGAAGTGCTACTAACTCAAATTCTTGAGGTCATGAAGGCTAACGCTGAACATGATGGCGTAAATGTTAATGATATCCTTAAAAAAGATAAAAGTTCTGCCGATAAGGTGGACGTTAAATAGTAGATTGTTCCTAATATTCACATTATTAGTTGAATTTTAAAGCAAAAAAGTCACGCTTAATAATAAGCGTGATTTTTTAATATTTATACTAATGATATTAACTTAGATTGAATATCGTTCTGTTTAATGATATCGAAAATGTTTTTATGGCAAGTGAACATTATCGTTTGTGATGTGTTGGAGTAATCTGCTAGGAAGTTGATGCCTTTTAGTACATCTTCATTATCATATTGGATAAACTCATCGTTTAGAACTATTGGCAACGATGTAGCAAATGAACTTTGTGATATCATTTGTGATACACCTAATCTTAATGATATATAAGACTGTTCAATAGTTCCATTGCCTAAATATTTCCAATCTGTTAAAGATGCATCATGTTGAATAGCAGTATCTAAAGTGGTGGTTAGTGCTAAACTTTGATATGAACCATCGGAAAGTTGATTAAATACATTGGCTGTCTTTTGATTAAATTCTGGCATATGTTCATTTAGTTCATCTATGGATTGGTTTAATACTTCATAAGCTAAATCCAAACTATGACAGAATTTTTCTTGTTTTAAAATCTCTCTTTCAAGATGGTTTATAGTATGTTCTATGGCAGTTACGCAAGTTCTGTTTCTAAATTTTGCTCTCATATCGGAATTGATATGCGATAAGTCAGCATTTTGCATATTTAATGAGAATTGATAGTCATCTATCTCTGATTTTAATTTAGAAAGTTCAGCGACGCTCATAGGTTCAGGATTTTCTTTACCACACATTTCAATGAAATCAGCAGTTATATCCATTAACTTTTCTTTCAATTCGTCATAAGATTGCCCATTAGTTTCCGATTTTAATAACTCCGATTGATATTCAATCTTATTTTCAAGAGTTTTAATACTTTGTAGTTCTACAATTAAAGTGGATATTAATTCGCTAACATCATTAATAGTAGAACATGGTTTAAAAGCACTCATATATTGAATGATATCATTTTGAGCATTGTAGAAGTTTTCTTCTGATGTGGATATGTTATCCATAAGAGTAGAAAGTTCATTCTGTTTTTTATTCACGTTAGCTTGTTCTTTGGAGAATACTGCTTCAGCATCAGTCTTTTGATTTTTCCAATAGTCCAAATTTTTAAGTAGAGTGTTTTTCTGTTCTCTGTACTTATCGCAATCGGCAAGAAGTTGTTCTTTATTTAACTTCAACAGATTTAATTGCTTTTGAGCTTCACGTTGTTTTTTATTTATGCTATACTGTTCTATTTCTATATCGTGGCGAACTTTTTGAATGTTCTCATTAGCTTTTGTGATTGCAACCTCATCTACACGCTGATACTTTGCAGAACCTTTTTTACTAGTGTTATGTTTATCAAATAGATTTATTATAGCCATTACTATTCCTATGCCTATTACTAGCGAACACCATATATTTACCGTTAATGTTAAAAGAAGTCCTAATATTATTATTATTACTCCCCACGTTATGAACGTCTTACTAGAGGTTGGATTGGAATATGTTACAGGTTGTCTAGCGTCTGTCAACTGTTGATTTGCAATATCTAAGCGTTGCTGGTCAAGAGCCTTTTTGGATTTGACTTGTTCATCTATTACACGGAAGTTTATGTCAGCATCTTTTATATTTTCAGATAGATTTTCTAATTCAGTCTTTTTATCGGCGATAGCTTTATCAAGATTTTTAATGTGACCATTAGTAAATTCAATCTGTTCTACAGCTTCGTTGAATAGTTCTTTTTCTTGTGTAAATGAGTTGTTAAGATTTTCTGTCATAGTTTCCAAATCTGTTTTTACCTTATGAACATTCGATTGGTATTGATTTTTCATTTCACCAATCTGTTGAATAGTATTGAACTTTTGTTGAGCAGTTTTAATAAAGTCATCATTAATAGTAACATTTTCATTAGTAAGAGCTTGTTTTTTAGTATTCAATTGTAGTTGTAATTTTTTTATATCGTCCAATTTAGCCACGGTATTTTTTAAAGAATTTACTTCAGTCATAGTTTCTTGAATAGCTAAAGTTTTTCTAAGTTCATCATAACGTGCAATTATTTCATCTCTGTTTTCTTTTACAGCTTGATATTCCATCTGCATTCTAAACTTTTGACTTTCTTCAGCTTGTGCGGAGTTTATATCCTCATATAAAGATGTAAGGGTAGCTTTGTTTTTATCTAAAATACCTATTTTACCACTTTTAGATAGATAACTTTCTTTAGCATTACATAGTCTAGTTTTTACTGTATCAGCTGATATATTTTCGTCATAAGATGATATTATGTTCATAAGTTTCTGTATAGATTTTTCATCAGTAGCACTAAAGTTTATGTTGTTTATAAATATAGACCTTTCAAATGATTGAGAATTTACTCCTAACAAAAGTTTACCTATTTGATGTTCTAAGCCAGTATCTATTTGAGAGTTATCTGTTATGTTGTATAGAGTAACATCATCATTAGTGTTGCAGTCCTTAAAAGTTCTAACCAGTTTATAGATTTTATCATTAAACATAAAATCTATAGAGCCTCCCATCGATGTGCTATCGGTGGCATTAGATGGACGATACTTTAATCTTTCATTAGTAGATGCGTCATTATTTTCTCTAATAGATGTAGCACCATAAAATAGCATCTTAATAAAGTTGATAATAGTATCTTGACCATTTTCAACATCACCATAGATGACATTTAGACCTTTATTTAAATCCAAATGGAAGTCTTTTAATTGACCGAAAGCTACTATATCTATGTTATTAATTATCAAGTAGAGCCACCTCCTTATCGAAAGCGTTTAAGCCTATGTATAGGGCGTTTTTCAAATCTTCTATTTCAAAGGCATCATTACACTTATCTATTTTGTTCAGCATATTTTTGACGAAAATTCCTTTAAGAGAGAAATCTTTAGAAAGAGTTTCAAAGTCTATATTAGGAAGTGAACTGTTTTTTATATCTATGTAGAACACTAGTTCACTTAATATAGATTGTATGTAAGTAACATTAGGTCGATATTTTTCGTTAGTAAATCCCGTTAGAGTTATGCTATATAGATTTTCTGCAAAAGTTTCGCCAAAGTTTTTATGTAAAAAATCTATTATTTTAGAATTAGCTTCATTATCCGAAAAACAGTTAGTAATATCTATGGTAGTTTCGATTAACATTCTTTGGGACATAGGTATGAAGGTTAAATCCACTTTACCTTTAGAGATGTTTCCAAAATAGATTCCTTTTTTTCCTTGTTCGTCAAATCCGTGACCTTCGGGACAACCAGAATAAGCATAGTATGTATTTTCAACCTTTTGTATAGGTGTAGTCATGTGAATGTGTCCCAAAGCGACATAATCCATTTTAGATTTACCAAGTTGTTCAAGTGTTATAGGATTGTACCTACTAATTTGATTTTCTTTTAGAATTAAATCTCCATGCATGACTAATATATTAGTATAGCTATCAAAAGGTACTTGAACGCTATCAAAAGCGGGAGTATCCATATATGTACTAGTAAAAGATGTTCCCCATAGACGAAGTTTCATATTAGGAAATTCAACGTATTGAAGTTCTTTTCCAAATATGAATACGTTTTCCGACCAATCTCCATCAGATAGTGGACAGTCTGCACTTAAATAGTCATGATTTCCCCCACATATTGCCACTATAGTATTTGGAATGTCAGCCAAGCATCTTTTAGCTGAATTTATAATTTTTAAATCCACCCCATGATTTTCAAATAAATCTCCAGAGATTATCAATAAATCTACAGCTTTTTCGTTACACATTTCAGTAATTTTTTTAAAAGTGTTCATAATTTCGGCACGTCTTTTTTTAGCGTCATTATGTTTTAGGAAAGGTATTTCTGCACCCAAGTGGATATCACTACAATGTATTACAGTAATACCATCATCAGAGTTAGGTTTTGCGTGTAATCGGCTACTGTTTTTATGATAAGATATGTTGTTTATATCCATAAAATATATATCCTTTCAAAAAATTTCCGTACATATTAACGGATAATTTATAACTATATAATGAAATTATATCATACATTCCACAAAAAGTAAATGGACTTATTGGAGATTTAAACTTCTTTTTTTTGTGCAACTAGTACATTTATCAAAAAGTTGACTTATATTCTAAGTTGGTATATAATTATTATAATATATTTATAAAGGAGATTTTCACTATGGCAAACTTTTCAAGAAGATTACCAGTATATCTATTAATAGATACATCTGGTTCTATGTATGGCGAACCTATCGAGGCAGTACGACAAGGTATAAAAGCTCTATTGATGGAACTTAGAACAGACCCTCAAGCATTAGAAACAGCATATCTTTCGGTTATTACTTTTAGTAGTACTGCAATACAACAGTGTCCATTAACAGAATTGATATCTTTTAAAGAACCTCAACTTGACGCAGGTGGTTTGACATCTTTGGGTGCTGGACTTGAATTGCTATCTCAATGTATTGAAAATGAAGTGGTTAAAAATTCCCCTACAGTAAAAGGCGATTGGCGACCTTTAGTATTTATTCTTACTGATGGCGTTCCTACTGATACTTGGGAAGAACAAGCTAATAAGTTGAAATCCGAAAAACCTGCTAACATAATAGCTTGTGGTGCTGGTGCTGAAGCTAGTACCGAAGTTCTTAAAAAGATTACTGAAAATGTTATACTATTAAATAATCTATCTGCTGGAGATTTATCGCAGTTCTTTAAATGGGTTTCAGATTCTATTAAGTTATCGTCTAACTCACTAGATACTAAACCAGACCAACCTATAGATTTACCTGCACCACCTCCAACTTTTACTATAATTCCATAACAAAGGAGTGGTAAAATGGCTATAAGACCTGCTTTTTCAATTAAAAATGGAAAAATTATTAAAGATGATTATGAATTTCAATGGTTTTCGGGTTTTTCTTTAGCTCAAAAGCAAAGGTCTATTGATGCGTTGCATAATGCAATAGTATTCATTAACAAAGAAGCAAACCCTCTTGAAATTAGTACAAAAGGAACAATTGACCTTGGAATAAAGCTAAGTGCTTTTAATCTTAAATTGAACGGATATACATTAGAAAATATTTTTCAAAGTTCAAAAGTTTTTTCAAACGGAGGACCATATCGTGATTTGTTGAATGTAAGTCCTAAAGATGCTAAAAGAAATGAAAAACTTATTAATTCGGGAAAACTTGTTGGATTCAATTATAATAATATTGATTTTCCACTTGAACCTAAAACTTTATTCTACGACTATATTTATATTAATAGTGTAAAGGATATACTTTCCTCCAATGAAATCAAACAGATTACAAACTATACACATTTTACAGATATTGAATTTAATCCGAAAAAAAGTATTAACACTCAAGCTAAATCAGTAGCGATAATACATCTTATGCTTGATTTGTATAATGAGATACCATCTTTTAGCATTTCTGATTTTATACGTTTTCACACTGAAATGGTTAAATGTTAATAACACAAATAATGTTATCCATTTAATATTAACAACCTTAATAGACAGAATGAAAATCATTTGATAAGCAAAATAAAATATGAAAGGAGTAAGCTACAATAGAAAATTCGTAATTTTGAGTAGCAGTGCGTATTACTATGAATGATGATTTTAGCCCATTAAACGTCATATTTCCAAATTTGAACGTAAAAAAAATTCAAAATGATACTATTAAACTATTTTCCTCTATAGCTAGAGAAAGTGAAAGAAATTTAAACGCTCTAAAAGAATGTATTTCAACTACTAATCAAGATGTTACACCTAAACAAGATACCTCAAGTGATACTTATGAGTGTCCTTTTCCTAAACGCAATGAAGTCTTTCCAATGGAAGATATATTTAACTTTAAAGCTGATACTAAAGATACACCATCTAATGATACAAGTATATCTAAGGAGGATAATACTATGAATAGTTCAAATAACATAGACCCGTTTTCATCTTTAGAAGAAACTCCAGAGGTTACTAAAGGTTCAAGTACGGAGAAAACTCCAAAGGTTGAAAAATGCACTCCTATAGACCCATTTTCAAACGTTGAAGAAAATAGTCAACCTCTTACCGATAGGGAAGTTATAGATAAGACATCTTCCATGTGGAAGTATAATCCAATTGGTGATACTTTGGAAAACTATCCCGAATACATTACCGAAACTGGTGCTACTCCATACGCTAAGATTATATCTTCAAGAGTTAGGGGCAAAAAACATAAACATAATGCTACCAATTGTGATGACTATTTTAAGTTTTCATTAGTCGGAAACTGTTGTGTAGTAGGTGTATCCGATGGAGCAGGTTCTAAGGTGTATTCTAGGATTGGTGCTAAAGAAGTAACCACATCTTACGTTAGGGCAATGGGTTCAGCTTTGGGAACTTTGTTAAAAGATGGCTCTTTTTTGGAAGGTTTAAGTTATCCTGTAACCGATGCTATGTTTAATAAATCTTGCAGTAAGATAGCTTTTGAACTTCAAAATGCTGTAAAATGTGCATATAGTTCGTTATCGTGTAAGTTTGATGAGATTTCTAAAGATACTCGCTATACTGAACCTCTAGGCAGAGAACTCTCTATAAATGATTTATCTTGTACACTCTTGAGTGCTGTAATAATTCCTATTGAAACATCAAACGGAACAGAAACTTTTGTAGCAACTCTACAGATTGGCGATGGTTTAATGTGTTCCATAAACTCTCTTGAGCCTTTTAATACTGCCGTTAAAATATTAGGTGCTTCCGATAGTGGTAACTTTAGTGGTGAAACTGAGTTCATTACGGCTAATGGTATGGTAGAGCAATCTAATTTGATGCGTAGAATTAAAGTAATGAAATCTAAGACGTCAGCTATTATTCTGGCTACCGATGGCGTTGCTGATGATTATTTTCCTAATGAAAGTAAATCTTGTAACCTATATAACGATTTAATTCTAAATGGTGTTATATCCATAAACGTTGAACAAGATAACTCTATTAAGATAGTTCCTCCTATAAGAGAACAAAAAACTATCGAGGAAACTCCTAAAGATGTTTGCGTTGCCTACTGCGAAGATATTCAAGAGTTCTTTAACGTATCCGATGAAACCCTTTGGAATGATAAGACTTTTATCCAAAATGCAGTATCTGTATATTCGCAGTGTTTCAGCAATGACCAAAGTAAAAATTTGGAAAGTTGGCTAGATAACTACACCAAACGTGGCTCTTTTGATGATAGAACTCTATTTTTATACCAACCTACTAAGTAGTATCTTTTTGAGGAGAATTTTATTTTTATGGAATATGTGGAAAGAGCTAGATTGATTTCAAATGGTAACTATATAGATTTCGTGGTTAAAGATGACCCTCCTAAAGGGTGTATGAAGTATACTTATTTTACTCCAGATAAATCTAAGGTAGTGCAATTTTTCTTGGATACCTCTCAATTGGATAACAACAAGGTCGCCGAACGCTTGGATAAGATTATTAATAGATATAATCCTACCGTATCGGAGGAGTTAGGCGGTGCTAAAGGTAATACTAAACAGACTGCAGATTACTTTCGTAAACGTTTCTGTTGGCCTTTAGATACTGTATATCATAGTAAGTTCGGATTTGGTATAGTTTCACCTGCATATCCTAGTAAATTCTTTTTTGATGAAAATTCATCTCAAGTGGAAGGCATGAACTTAAAAGGTAAGGATAAAAATAGTAAATGGTTTACTGGTAAATCACGCCGATTTTTAAAGCTATCAGAACTAGGTGACTTTCGTGCTATGTTACAGATATGTATATTACTATCACGAAGTATTAGAAGGTTGCATCAAGCTGGTTTAGCACACTCCGATTTATCATGTAAGAACATTCTTATAGACCCTAAAACTGCCGATTGCGTAGTCATAGATGTAGATTCATTAGTTATTCCTAATGTATATCCACCAGAAGTAATGGGTACTAGAGGTTATATCGCTCCTGAAGTTTTAGAAACGTCGGTATTAGACGATAGTAGTAGAATATTACCATCTATATACACCGATTTACACTCTTTAGCTGTACTTATATATGAGTATCTACTATGCAGACACCCTCTTATCGATGGCCCTAAAATATACGATTGTTCATCTGCTGAAAATGATGACTTCTTAGCATTAGGTTCTAAGGCTACCTTTATTGAAAATCCTGTAGATACTTCTAACCGTCCAAACGATTTACCTTATACCATCGCCGATATGGGTGAAGACTTAGAAAGTCTATTTTTAAAATCTTTTGTAGATGGACTACACAATCCCAATTTAAGACCTACGGCTCTTGAATGGGAAAAGGGTCTTGCTAAGGCTTGGGATAGTTTACATTCTTGTAAAAATCCTAACTGCAATAAAAGATGGTTCATATTAAAAGATGTACATAATCCAATATGTCCGTTCTGCCACTACAGAGTTAGAGAAAATATTATTAGAATAAACTTTTTAACTCCAAAACAGACGGATAAAAACTCTTGGATATGTATATCTAAGTTAATCGCTGAAGATTGTACTCCAATTATGCTATGGCATATGGTAAGTAAGATATTCCCAGATGAACGTGCCGACCGTACTATTATGGCTTATGTTAGATACTATCATGGAAAGTGGTTACTTATAAATAACTCATGTGATGGTATGTACTCTAATAATGGTAGCTTAATTCCTAAAGATTATGCTATTAATATCTATGATGGTATAAACGTTAGAATAACTTCCTATAATGTTATCATGAACTTTGAAGTATTTTAGATATCTTAATATATTGGAACGTCTAAATTATAAGACGTTCCTTATTATTTTGTTAAGTTATAGAAAATTTAATGTTATTTTAATTTTAGTATACTATAATGTAATCATTGAGATTGTGTATCACAAAAAAATCATGTTTACAGAAAGAAAGAAGGAATGTTTAATGAAAAAGTTCGGACTTGATGACAAACAAGTTGAACAATCCAAAGCTAAGTATGGCACGAACAAACTTAGCGAATTGGCATCTGAAACCTTTTGGGATAAACTGAAAGGTAACTTTGGCGACCCTATGATTAAAATTCTATGTGTCGCTTTGCTAGTAAATATAGTTATCTATATTTTGGGTGCAGTTGGCGTAATTGAACAGAATGTTGAATGGTATGAACCTATAGGTATCGCTGTAGCTATTGCGTTAGCAACGTTAGTATCTACATTTTCTGAGTACAGAAACGAAAATGCTTTCCAAAAGTTACAAGAGGAAGCATCTAAGATTACTTGTAAAGTATATCGTAATGGCGATGTAAAAGAAATTCCTATCGATGACATTGTAGTCGGTGATGCCGTTATGTTACAATCTGGTGATAAAATCCCAGCAGATGGTATATTGATAGATGGTACTATCAAAGTAGACCAATCGGTGCTTAATGGTGAAGCTAAAGAGGCTAAAAAAATTGCTATCCCAGACGGTTGGCAAGATACTGAAGATGCTATGGATTTCTTAAATGAATACAAAGTCTTTAGAGGTTCTGTAGTATGTTCAGGTAACGCAGTTATGCAAGTTACCGTAGTAGGCGATAAGTCTGTATATGGTCAAATAGCTAAGGAACTCCAACAAGATGACGAACGTGATAGTCCTTTAAAGGTTAAACTTGCTGGATTAGCTAACGGTATAAGTAAGTTTGGATATATCGGTGGTGGAGCTATAGCAGTAGCATCTTTAATACAAGCAATAGTATCTGCTGGAGGATTTTCGCAATTCTTTGCTGACCCTATAGTAGTTATAACTAGTATTCTACACGCCGTTATATTGGCAGTAATTATAATAGTAATGGCAGTTCCAGAGGGCTTACCTCTTATGATAGCTTTAGTATCTGCTATGAATATGAGCAAAATGCTAAAAGATAACGTATTAGTTAGAAAAGTTACTGGTATAGAAACTGCAGGTTCTTTGAACATCTTATTTAGCGATAAAACTGGTACTATAACTAAGGGTAAGTTGGAAGTAGTCACTTTTATAGATGGTTCTTTAAAAGAAACTTCTAAACTTAAAGACGTAAATGGCGAACTTGGTAAACTTACTGCAGTGGCAATACATCACAATACCGATGCAGTAGTTACTCATGATGGTAACTCTGTTAAGGTTGTAGGTGGTAACGCTACTGAAAAAGCCGTTCTTGGTTTTGCTGTAGACAGCAATCCAGATGTAAATTTAACTAAAGTAACATCTATACCATTTAATAGTACTAATAAATATTCAGCTACTCAAGTTAAAGGCGATTACAATTACACTCTAATTAAGGGTGCTCCTGAAAAAATTCTTCAAAGATGTAAATACTACATGGACGAAAATGGCAACAAAGTTGAATTTTCTACTGCTAAACAGTTAGACGATAAGATTAATCAATTTGCTGAACGTGCTATTAGAATGTTAGCATTAGCAGTATCCGAAGATGCTCTTGGTGAAGATGCACTTCCAGAAGGTAACAATTGGATACTATTAGGCGTTCTAGGTATTCGTGATGAGGTTAGACCAGAGTCTGTAACTGCAATCAAAAAGGTTAAAGAGGCAGGAGTTCAAGTAGTTATGATTACTGGCGACAGAAAAGAAACTGCTGTAGCTATCGCCCGTGATGCTGGTCTACTTACTTCCGATAAGGAAAAAGTTTTCACTTCCGATGAACTTCAAAAGATGTCTGATGATGATATTAAAGCAGTTCTATCCGATATTAGAGTTATCGCTAGAGCATTACCTACAGATAAAAGCCGTCTAGTGCGTTTGGCTCAAGAAAAGGATTTAGTAGTTGGTATGACTGGTGATGGCGTAAACGACTCACCTGCCTTAAAGAAAGCCGATGTAGGTTTCGCTATGGGTGGTGGTACTGAAGTAGCCAAAGAAGCCTCCGATATTGTTATCCTTGATGATAACTTTAACTCTATAGAAAAGGCAATCTTATATGGTAGAACCATATTCAATAGTATTAGAAAGTTTATAATCTTCCAGTTGACTATTAACGTTGCCGCTGTATTGATATCATTTGTATGCCCTCTACTTGGTATGGATAGTCCTTTAACAGTAATACAAATCTTGTGGGTAAATCTAGTAATGGATACTCTTGCAGCGTTAGCATTCGGTGGCGAACCTGCTATTGACAGATATATGAAAGAAAAACCTAAAAGTCGTAATGAGGCTATTGTTAGTAAGTATATGTGGAGTTCTATAATAACTGGTTCAGTATGGGTATTTATATTAGGTATTGCAATATTGACAGTTGCTCCATTACAGAAAATTTTCGTTGAAAATTATGAGTTCGGAAGTTCATTCTTTAACATTCCAGATTTAAACTCTCCTGAGTTCCTTGAACTTGGTACTGCTTACTTTGCATTTTTCATATTCTCAGCAGTATTTAACGCTTTCAATGCTAGAACTACAGAACTTAACCTATTTGATAACATTAAGGGAAATAAAGGTTTCTTAAAAATATTGGCTGCTATAGTAGTAGTTCAATTGATTATGACCTACGTCGGTGGTAGCGTTATGAGATGTCACGGCTTGGATTTAGTTGAATGGATAGTTATATTAGTTATGTCTATCTCTATAATTCCAGTTGATTTGATTAGAAAACTCATAGTTGGTAAAAAAAATAATTAGTAACTTTTAATGAATGTTTGTATAACAGCTTGATGTATTTTCAAGCTGTTATCTTTTTGTGAAAGTATCTTGACTTTTATTGAATAAAATTGTATAATGTATATAGAATTTAAAGAAAAATATATTTTATATTATTAAAAATAATGATATTATGCGTGTTTTGGAGGCAAATTATGGCTGTTAATTTGAAAAAAGGACAAAAAGTGGATTTAACCAAGGGTAACTCATCACTTAAAAGAGTTATCGTAGGTTTAGGTTGGGACGAAGTTGAAAAAAAATCAGGAGGTTTTTTAGCATCTTTATTAGGTAACGCTCCACAAGATATAGATTGCGACGCATCAGCAATATTAATTTCTGAAAATGGAAAGTGTATAAATAGTAAAGATGTAGTTTTTTATAATAATCTTCAACATAGTAGTGGTAGCGTAGTGCATCAAGGGGATAATCTTACTGGTGCTGGTGATGGTGATGATGAACAGATTAAAGTATCTTTAAAAGATGTTCCTAGTAGCTATCAAAAGATTATCTTTGTAGTTACTATATATCAAGCACACGAAAGACATCAACACTTTGGATTGATTAAAAACGCTTTTATTAGAATTGTCGATGCCGATACTAACAAGGAACTTTGTAAGTATAATCTATCTGATGATGTGAACTATAACAATAAAACCGCTATGATTTTTGGCGAACTATATTGTCATAATGGTGAATGGAAGTTCGGTGCTATCGGTGAACCTACTAACGATAGTGGCATAGTTCAAATGGCTAATAGATTTATGTAATTGAAAGGATTTTTATTAATATGGTAAATCTTACAAAAGGGCAAAAAATATCTCTAACTAAAGAGAGCTCTGGTTTAAAAAATGTGATGGTTGCTTTAGGTTGGGACGAGGCTAAAATTCAACCCGTTAAGTTCTCTTTATTTTCAAGAAAACCTAAACAACATAACATAGATTGTGACACATCAGCAATACTATTGGACGAAAATGGCAAATGTATAGACAATTCCGATGTAATTTACTTTGGAAATCTTACTCATAAGAGTGGCACTGTAAAACATCAAGGAGATAATCTTACTGGTGAGGGTGATGGCGATGATGAACAAATATTAGTCGATTTAGCTAATCTACCTAGTAAGTATTGCAAGATTGCATTTGTGGTTACTATATATAAAGCAGATGAAAGAAATCAAAACTTTGGTATGATACAAAATGCTTATATTAGAATTGTAGATACATCTAATGGTAATAAAGAACTCTGTAAGTTTAATCTATCCGATGATATAAACTATAATGATAAAACTTCTATGTTGTTTGGCGAACTATATCGTCATAATGGTGAATGGAAGTTCAACGCTATCGGTGAAGGTCTTTATTCTGTTGGAATATCTAACATAGTAAATCAAAATTATAGATAGTCTATTTTTAGGAGGTAATTTTTTATGGCTGTAAATCTTTCAAAAGGTCAAAGAGTTAGTTTGGATAAAGGCATTGTTAAAGCTATCATAGGCTTGGGTTGGGATACTAATAAGTATGACGGTGGCTATGACTTCGATTTAGATGCTTGTGCCTTTATGCTTGGTGCAAATGGTAAAGTGCTTAGAGATGAGGATTTTATATTCTATAATAATCTAGTTAGCCGTAACGATGCAGTTACTCACATGGGTGACAATCTTACTGGTGATGGTGATGGCGATGACGAAACTATTATTATAGATTTTCCTAAAGTTCCTAATGAAGTTCAAAAGATTGCTATAACTGTAACTATCCACGATGCCATTGCTAGAAAACAAAACTTCGGACAAGTTTCCAATGCCTACGTTAGAGTGGCTAAAATGACTTCCGCTGAAGATATGACTGGTGAAGAAGTTCTACGCTTTGATTTAATGGAAGACTTTTCTATTGAAACTGCTATCGTAGTTTGTGAAATATATCGTCATAATAACGATTGGAAGTTTAATGCTGTTGCATCTGGATATCAAGGTGGCTTAGAAGCTCTTTGTAGAGATTATGGCGTAAATGTTTAGTATATACTATGTTTACATTTAATATATCTAATATAGGGAATGGTCTTGACTATTCCCTATATTGATGTGTATATATATTCTTAGGAGGTGATATCTTTGGAAAGTATTATACAAAGTGAGTTGGATTTAGGAAGTAGCATTATAAATCTTCCAAAAGGCGAATTTAAAGAGAGTATTATTATAGATAGACCATGTTCTATCATTGGTAACGATACTACTCTATGGCATGAAAATAATCCAGTATTGTTAATTCGTTCTAAGGGGGTTATATTGAAAAATTTAAATCTACAGTTAACTTCTATTTCTGGTTACGAAAGCGATTACGCTATACTTCAATTACAACCCGATACCATTATAGAAAATGTCGAAATATTCGGAGGTGTGGCTAATACTAAAAAGTTTTATATTCCACGTTCGGTGCATTTGGGAAGTTTTATGTGCAATGTGAATAATACTTTTAAACTTAGTATGTATCTACCAGAAGTTTGTAACGTCGTTTTGAAATCTTCCAATATTGAAGTATCGCAAAGTACCGTAGGTACGGGCTATGTGGATTTAATACTTAAAGTAAATCCTTTAGATGACGGCTCTAAGGTGTATGGCGAAATACTATTGATATCTAAGTTTATTAGAAGAATTTTTATAGATGGTATCGCCTTAAAAGATGCTCCTAAACACAATGATACTCTAGTATATTCGGTAGATGGTGTTAATAAAGATATTCCAAGTGAAGTCTTTGCGGTATCGGTGCAAAAAGTGGATATCGCTCCTAAAAAGTTGGAAACTAGAGTGTTAAATCGTGGTGAAAGGTGTATCCTTAGAAATTCTAACTTGACTATGAAACTATCTTATAACGGCTATAATGTGGATATAGACCCTTATATCTTCTTAACAGATGTTAATAATCAAACTATATATAATGAAGATATGATTTTCTTTGGAAATTCAAGTTCAAGTAATCAAGCCGTAACCATAGATAAACTTAATACTATAACTGTAAATTTAGAACGTGTCCCACAATACGTTCAAAAGATATGCGTATGTTATGCAGTATATAATTCCAAACATAAGTCTTTTAAAACTTTCGCTATGGTTAAAAATTTCAAGTTTAGTATCTATGTTGATGGCTTTGAACTCTTTAAAATGTTCGCAGATAATATTGGTAAATCTTCTACGTTAGTACTCTTGGAATTGTATAGATATAATGGCTTATGGAAAGTTAATCCTATAATCTCAGAGTATATTGGAAACCTTCCACAAATGTGTAAATCTTTTGGCATAGATGCAGACTATTAATTAATACTTAATAAATAATAAATAATAATTAATAATTATTATATATCATTTATTAGTTATTATTTACCTTGACGTTGTTTTCTTTTTGTGTTACAATGTTCTTGACGCTATTTAAACGTTAAATTTTTTTTGTAAGGTGTTTTTTATGGATAATTGTATGTGCTGTTCTAAATATAGTTACGATTTGAAAACTTTGGTTATATTTAGAAATCTTTTGAAAGACAGTGTAATCGAAAAGTTAATGCTACTATTGGAATGTGTTGAAAATAGTTCTGCTACAGAAGTTCAACTTGAAAAGTATGCCGACTTCGTTGCTGAATTGTATAAACATAATACTAACTTAACTGAATATGTTCTTAATAAAATCTTTGAGGACGAAAACGTTTATGTTTTAAGTAAATCTAATAAGGCTACAGAAAGCAATCTACTATTAGAAGATTGCATTAGTCATGAGTTAGATATTCTTAATAGTATTGCTACAATAAAATCGCAAGATATTAAAAATAGCATAGATTACAGTAAGTTCTTACCAAATTGGGATATAAGTTCTCATAACTTTAAAGAAGAATATCTTTTAAGAGTTAAAAATATATCTGCTTTTGGATATGGTATATTCGCAAAGTATAATATGTTTATCGTGGAAAACGGTGAGATAGTTCCTATTAAATATCCAGATACTACCACTCTTGACCAACTTATTGGATACCAAAGAGAACGTAAGATTGTAATAGACAATACTAAGGCTTTAATCGATGGTAAACCTGCATCTAATATACTATTGTATGGCGATGCTGGTACTGGTAAATCATCTACAGTTAAGGCTGTAGTTAATAAGTTCGCTGATAAGGGCTTGAGAATTATTCAAATGCAAAAGAAAAATATTCATGATATTCCTAAAATTATGGATAATCTTAATAAAAATCCTTTAAAGTTTATAATCTTTATAGATGACTTATCTTTTAGTAGTGACGATAGCGATTTTTCTACTTTAAAGGCAATCCTAGAGGGAAATGTATCTTCAAGAGCAAATAACGTAGTTATATACGCAACTAGCAACAGACGTCATTTGGTTAAGGAAAGTTTCTCAGACCGTGAGGGCGACGATATCCACTTTAATGATACCGTTCAAGAGTTGACTTCTCTTTCTGAACGTTTTGGAATATCCATTAAGTTTATGCAACCAAGCAAAAAAGATTATCTTAATATTGTACATGAACTCGCTAAGGCTAACAATATTCAAATGGATATTAATGAACTCGATATTCTCGCTGAAAGATTTGTTATCAGTAGAAACGGACGTTCACCTCGTTCAGCTAAGCAGTTTATTATGACTCTAATGTGTAAACCCGAAGATTAGTTTTTAAAAAAGGATTTGTTTTTATGTATAAAATTAATATCGATAATTTGGAAGTATTTGCTTATCATGGTGTGTTGAAAGAAGAAAATGCTTTAGGGCAAAAGTTTTTTATATCGACAGAGATTACTTTAAATAACTCATCTACATCTTATAATGATAATATTGAAAAATCGGTAAGTTATGTGGATATATGTAATCTAATAGTGAAAGTTAGTACTGGTAATAAGTTCAATCTTATTGAAACTCTAGCAGAAACCATTGCAGAAAGAATACTTCTTGAATATTACAAGATTAAATCCGTTAAGGTAAGAGTATCAAAGCCATCTGCACCGATACCACTCCCATTTGGAAATGTAAGTGTGCAAGTAGAACGTTCATGGCATATAGTGTATGTATCGTTAGGTTCTAATATAGGTGATAGACAGTACTATCTAAATGGAGCTATAAAGACTATGGCAGAAAATCCACTTTGTAGAGTTATTGCTATTTCCGATTTTATAAATACTAAACCTGTCGGAAACGTTCCTCAAGATGACTTCTTGAACGGTTGCGTATGCGTACAAACTTTATACTCTCCTCATGAATTTTTGGATTTCTTGCATAGTATCGAAAATAAGGCTGGTAGAAAACGTACTATCAAGTGGGGTCCTCGCACTTTGGATTTGGATATCATTCTATTTGATGACTTAATACTATCCGATGGTATTTTAACCATTCCACACGCCGAAATGGCTAACAGATTGTTCGTACTTGAACCTTTAATTCAAATTGCTCCATACGTTGTACACCCAGTGTATAAGTGTACTGCTTTGGAACTTTATAATCGATTAAAATAGTAATATGAATATAATATCTTGTGTGAGTAGCAACTGGGCTATTGGATATAATAATCATTTATTGTATAACATTCCCAACGATATGGAGTTTTTTAAATCTAAAACTTTGAATAAAACGGTCATTATGGGTAGTAATACTTATAAATCTTTAAGAGTTAAACCTCTACCAAATAGAAACAATATTGTACTATCTAAAAGTAGCAACTTTAAAGATGTTTTAGTATGCAAAAATATCCATGAAGTACATGAAAACATCATGGATATCCCTACAGATGATATATTTATAATCGGTGGAGAAAGCGTATATAAATCTTTTATTGATGATTGCTCAGTGGCTTTTATAACTAAAGTCTTTGATGTTCCTATCGCAGATACCTTCTTTCCACTAAATTTAGATGAATCATCTAATTGGAAGTTAGTTGAAACTTCTAAAACTTTTGAATGTAATAATCTTAGATATAATTTTAATACATATATAAAAGACGTTCTATTTTAGAACGCCTTTTTTTATGATATTTTTAGTATTAGTCATTTTCAGAAACTCTTTGAACCTTTAACATATTAGTAGTACCAGATTTTCCTAATGGGATACCAGCAGTTATAACTACAACATCATCATCGGTAACGTAACCGTTTTGTTTAGCCATATCTACGGCGTGTTTGAAAAGTTCATCGGAGTTATTCTTCTCCTCGATTAACATTGGAGTAACTCCCCATGATAGGTTCATTTGACGGCATACTGTCTTACTTGTAGAACCTCCTAATATAGGACAACTTGGTCTAAATTTGGATATTCTTCTAGCAGTAGTTCCTGACTTTGTAACTGTAATTATAGCTTTTGCATTTATATCGTGGGCAGTAGTTACGGTAGCATGAGATATAGCATTAGTGATATTTAAATCTACATCGTAGCTACTTTCTCTTTCGTGAAGTTGATTTTTATAGTCGATATTTTTTTCTGTAGTCTTTGCTATAGTTGACATGGTTTGTACAGATTCCACTGGAAACTTACCTGCAGCAGTTTCGCCACTTAGCATTATTGCAGAAGTGCCATCGTAGATAGCATTAGCAACGTCAGTGATTTCTGCTCTAGTTGGACGTGGATTAGTTATCATACTTTCAAGCATTTGAGTAGCTGTAACTACTTGTTTACCAGCCATATATCCTTTACGGATAAGCTCTTTTTGAATGGCAGGTATCTGTTCAAAAGGAATTTCAATACCCATATCACCACGAGCGACCATTATACCATCAGCAGTATGTATAATTTCGTCTATGTTGTTTACGCCTTCCATGTTTTCTATCTTAGCGATAATTCTAGGAGTTGTCCAACCTATAGACTTGGTAAACTTTTTAAGATAATCAACATCTGCACCAGTACGAACGAATGAACAAGCTATAAAATCGTAACCCATTTTAGCACCAAACTCAAGGTCGGACATATCCTTGTCGCTTAGATATGGCATGGATAAACTAACATTTGGTACATTTACTCCCTTATTGTTAGATAGTGTGCCACCATGTATGATAGTACATATTATATCGTTTTTAGATATTGAGTCTACTTTTAATTCAATAAGACCATCGTTGATGTATATAATGTCATCGACATTTAAATCTAAAGGTAAACCTTTGAAACTTATTGATGCTTTAGTATTGTCGCCAATAATATCATCAGTAGTTAGAGTAAAAGTGTCACCATCGAATATTTCTACTGGACTTTCAAACTTTCCTAAACGTATTTCAGGGCCTTTAGTATCCATCATAGTAGCTACAGGTAGTCCTAACTCCTCACGGATACGCACTACTTGTTCAAATCTTCTTTGATGGTCTGAATAGTCACCATGGGAGAAGTTAAATCTAGCTACATTCATACCAGCAAGCATTAAATCTCTTAATACTTGGTCGTCATCGGTAGCAGGGCCCATAGTCGCTATAATTTTAGTTTTTCTCATATAAAAAGATACTTCCTTTCACAATAAAAGATACCATTACTTACGGATAACTTAATTTTATCATATTTGCATTATATTGTCAATCGTGTTACTGTAAAATAAACATGAAAATATCCTTAATTTTCTTTAAAAATTTAAAAATTGTGCTATCAGCACACCATTTATATTTTTCTTTATGATATAATTTTTTTAAAGATATCAAAAAGATTATTAATTTTTTCTATCGGTTCGACCTAGAATGTAATCTATAGACACTTGATAAAAGTCTGCAAGTGTTATCAAGTGTCTAACTGGTATCTCTCTATCTCCGTTTTCGTACCTTGAATATTGTGGCTGAGTGGTTTGTAGTAGACTAGCAATATCCGATTGCTTTAAATCGTTATCTTCTCTAAGGTCCCTTAATCTTTGTATATAATACATAATAATGCCTCTATAAATTTATTTATTATCTATAAATTATATCATAATTCCAAAAAAGGTATTGACAAATATATCTAAATGGGTATAATAAATAGTAGGATATATCTGAATGGATATATATATAAATGTCGTTTCACATTAGCTAGTTTATGAACGTTATCGTATACTGGAGGACAAGCCTATGAAAAACAGTTTATAAGTTCGTTGTTATTTTTTGCGTTCAATAAGGGAGGTCTTTTTTATGACATTGGAAGAAAAACACAAGTGCCATGCTATAATTCATACTGCTTGTTTGGCATCAAGTGTAATAGGCTTTGGTTTAGCACAAATTCCATTGGCAGATTCAGTACCATTATGTGGTATACAAACTGTTATGATTACTTCGTTGGCTAAAGTTTTTGATGTTTCTTTATCTAAAGGGGTTATTCAAGGCTTATTAAAAAGTCAGTTGGCTAGTCAAATAGGAGTTCAAGCTACTAGACAGTTAATTGGTGAAGTTCCTATTGCAGGTAATGTAATAAAAGGTGTTACAGCTTCAGCATTAACAGAAGCAATTGGTTGGGCAGTTGCTAATGACTTTAGTAAGATGTGAGGTAGTATTAATGAAAAAAATTTTACATATTTTAAATTTATTAGGTATTAGTTTTATTGCAGGTGCTGTTGTTGGGGGTTTTGCAGTATTAAATATAAATATTAAATCAAATGGAATACTTGATAAAATAAAGGAGGACTTTGATTATGAAAGATAATGTAGAAAGAGTTCAATCGAGTAATATTATTGATGAAGAAACTATAAATATAATATCTGATACTAAAGATGTAATAAATGTGTTTAAAGATATTGAAAGTGATGCAATCGAAAAAAAAGGGTTGCAAAAATGTAAACATGCTTTATTACAAGGTGGTAGTGGAACTATAGGTGGTTCAATACTTGGTAGTGCACTTGCTATGGGACTCGGTGTGGCAACTATTGTTCCAGGTTTTATAATAGGTGGAGTTATTATTGGTGTTACAGGTGCTATAATTGGAAGTAGAAAAGATAAACAAAGTTTTTAATTGGAGGGATAATTATGAATTTTAATATGGATTTATTTAAAGAAGGAGCTAAACAAGCTTTAAACCTCTGGAAAAAAATTGCAACGACATTAATATTATTAAAAAATAAATAAAAACATGGGGTAGATAAGAAATCTACCCCATTATTATATGCTATTTATAGAATATTATTTGTTTTTAAAGAAGTCAGTGAAGTCGAAAGTTGCGAAGTAGTCTTCTGGAGTTTCGGCACGTCTAATAAGTTGGTAAGAACCGTCCTCTTTTAAAAGAACCTCAGCAGAACGAAGTTTTCCGTTATAGTTGTAGCCCATAGCAAAACCATGAGCACCAGTATCATGGATACAAACGTAGTCACCGATATCTATTTTAGGCAACATTCTGTCTATAGCGAACTTATCGTTATTTTCGCAAAGACCACCAGTAACGTCATACTTGTGGTCACAAGGAGCGTCCTCCTTACCAAGTACCGTAATGTGATGGTACGCTCCATACATTGCAGGACGCATTAAGTTACAAGCACAAGCATCTAAGCCAATGTACTCCTTGTAGGTATGCTTTTGATGTATTACCTTAGAGATTAAATGTCCATAAGGAGCTAACATAAATCTACCAAGTTCGGTAAATATAGCACAATCGCCAAGACCGTTTGGAACCATAATCTCTTCAAAGACTTTTCTAACGCCCTCGCCAATAACTGCTATATCGTTAGGTGCTTGTTCTGGACGATAGTTTACGCCAACTCCTCCAGATAGGTTGATAAACTTAATGTTTGCACCAGTCTTTTGTTTTAGTTCAACGGCAGTTTCAAATAGAGTCTTTGCTAGTACTGGATAGTATTCATTAGCAACAGTATTACTAGCCAAAAATGCGTGTAAACCGAAGTTTTTAGCACCTTTTTGCATCAATATTTTATAACCCTCAATAAGTTGGTCATGAGTAAAACCGTACTTAGCTTCACCAGGAGTATCCATAATTTGATTTTCAATCTTAAATAGTCCACCTGGATTGTATCTACAACATATAGTTTCAGGAATATGACCTATAGTCTTTTCTAAGAAATCGATATGAGTAAAGTCATCTAAGTTGATAATAACGCCTAACTTATCGGCAAGAACGAAATCTTGAGCAGGAGTAACGTTAGATGAGAACATAATATCGTGACCATGAAAACCACAAGCGTCACTCATAAGAAGTTCAGTGTAAGAAGAACAGTCTGTACCACAACCTTCTTCTTGAAGTATTTTCAAAATAAATGGGTTAGGAGTAGCTTTTACTGCAAAATATTCTTTAAAACCCTTATTCCAAGAGAAAGCCTTTAATAAAGCTCTAGCATTTTCTCTAATGCCCTTTTCATCGTATATGTGAAAGGGTGTAGGAATTTCCTTGGAAATTTTCTCTATCAAATCTTTTGTAACAAAAGGTTTTTTCATTGTAATTCCTCGCTTTTCTAAAAAATATTACATAGATATTTTACATCATTTTAGATATAAAGTCAATATAATTGCCTAAAGATAATATATATATAGTTTTTTATGTTACTTACATTCTAAAATAGCTTTGGTCATAGTTATAGCCTTTTTATTTTCTAAAACGTCATGAACTCTTACGAACATACAACCGCTCTGAACTGCCATAACAGAAGTAACTATAGTACCTTCAACACGTTCATTTGCTGGAACGTTTAAGGTTAGACCTATCATAGATTTTCTGGAAGTTCCTAAAAGTACAGGCAATCCTAAAAAGTTGAACTCTTTTAGATGTTTCATAACTAGCAAGTTTTGATTTAAACTCTTAGCAAAGCCAACTCCTGGGTCTAAGATAATCTTATCTTTAGATATACCATGATTTTCTGCTATAGATATACTTTCTTTAAGGTCGTTTAGAACGTCTTGAATAAAGTTTTCGGAATAGTTAGTGTTATCACGATTGTGCATTAGACAACAAGGAACATCATACTTTTTAACGATATCAGCCATTAGAACGTCATACTTTAAGCCCCAAATATCGTTTAGTAGGTCTGCACCAGCTTTGAAAGTTTCTTCTGCTACATGAGATTTATAAGTATCTATGGATATTGGAACGTCAAAGTTCTTTTTAATAGCTTCGATTACTGGAACGGTTCTTGAGATTTCTTCTTCATCGGATATTTTAGTGTAGTTAGGTCTAGTACTTTCACCACCAACGTCTATAATGTCTGCACCATCATTAATCATTTTTTCACACTGTTTAAGAGCCTTATCCAAAGAGTTGTACTTGCCACCATCGGAAAAACTGTCTGGGGTAACGTTTAAAATTCCCATGATGTAAGTATTATCTTGATTAAAATTTTTATTACCAATAATCATAATATATCCTTTCTGTGTATACACTATGTGTTATACAATTAGAGTTTTATTTTTTTTATTTGTATTCCAATAGCACTCATTTTGAGCGTTGCAGTTGAAACACATTCGGGATAGTTTATCAGCCTTATATAGAACGTCTGAAAGAGTTTTGATATCTGTAGGAGGTTTATCATGATTTCCAATAGCCTCAACTATTGTAGATATCTCATCGTTAGAGTAGTTACAATCTTTAAGGATAGTTATAATTCTTTTGGATATCTTATGGTGTGATATTTTGTATATATATTCGTCATATCTGCCTATGTCGTGAAGAAGTGCAGTAGCATATATTATATCTTTTGGAATGTTTAAACTATTTTCTAAGTTCAATATATAGCCAATTCTAGCAGTATCCAATAGATGAGTTATGCCATGCTTACAGAAGATTCTATCTTTTTCAAGAGTTTCAATAGTCTGTAAGCAGTGCTTAAACTCTGCATTGGATAGTATTTTATTAACACGTTCCAAATAAAAATCCTTTCTATACCAAAAATTTAGATGGTACATTTAATACATCAAAACACTGTTTAGCAAGTGCAGACGTTTCAAATATTCCAAATACAGCCGAACCACTACCCGTCATTACAGAACACATAGCATTATGATTTAACATAGTATTCTTAATATCTGTAATGGATTTAGGTAGAGTAATCTGTTCAAATACGTTGCCACAACACTTACTAAGAGTAAGTATATCTTGATTTTCTATAGACTTCAAAGCTAACGAAGTATTTAAGTGTTGAATAGTATCGAGGGCATCTATTTGCTTGTAGGCTTGTGGAGTAGACACACCATCTAAATTTTTAGCGATTACCATATTTAACCTTGGAAGTGGTCTTAATGGAGTTAATATATCACCTATACCAGTGGCGTAGACAGTTCCACCCATGATAAAAAATGGAACATCTGCACCTATGGTTGCACCTAGTTTAATTAAATCGTCGGTACTTAGTGGATTGCCAAACATTCTATTTAAACTTTTTAGCACACACGCAGAGTTAGAACTTCCACCTCCTAAACCTGCTTGTGATGGTATATTTTTTAATATTCCTATACTAACTCCATGGGAAGTATCATCTATAGCCTCTAGGAACTTCTTAGCCGATATGTATGCTATATTATTCTCATTACTAGGAATAACCTCATATTTGGATTTAGTTATACATTGAACGTCTATATTACGAGTATTATCTATCATAATAGCTAAGGTATCGTAAATAGGAACTTCATAGAATATAGTTTCTAAAGTATGATACCCATTATCTAATTTGCCAGTTATATCTAAAGTTAGATTTACTTTCGCTGAGGATTTTAAATCTAGCATTTGATTAATCATTGTGAGTACCCTCTTTAAGTTCGTCCAAAAATTCTTGAATACGCTTTAGAGCCTCTTGTAGATGCTTTAGCGAATACGCATAAGATACTCTAATAAAACCATTACCACATTCACCAAATGCGTCCCCTGGAACTACTGCGACTTTTTTATGATATAGTAACTCTTCACAAAAATCTTCACTAGAAAGACCAGTGCTACTTATACATGGAAATACATAAAATGCACCCTCTGGATTGAAACAAGTTAAACCCATCTTGTTAAAGCCGTCTACTACTAAGCGTCTGCGAATGTTGTACTCATCACGCATTTTAGCGACTTCGTCCTCACAATGAGTTAGTGCCTCTACTGCTGAATACTGACTTATAGTAGGTGAACACATTATTCCATATTGATGTAGTTTTAACATCTGTTTAGATAGTTCTTTAGGAGCACAAAGATATCCTAAACGCCAACCAGTCATAGCAAAGGCTTTAGAAAATCCATTGATATATACAGTACGTTCTTTCATTCCCTCGAACTCTATAATAGAACAATGTTTTTTACCGTAAGTCAATTCGCTGTAAATTTCGTCACTTAGAACTACTATGTTGGTATCTTTTAGAACTTCTACAATTTTGGATAAATCTTCTCTGGTCATTATAGCACCAGTTGGATTGTTCGGAAATGGTAGTATTAGTAGCTTAGTCTTATCGGATATCTTTTCTTTTAGTGCCGATGCCTTTAACTTAAAGTTATCTTCTACTTTAGTTTCAATGGTAACTGGAACGCCTCCACACATTTGAACCAAAGGAGCATAACATACAAAGCAAGGTTCAACTATTAAGACTTCGTCGCCAACGTCTACCATGGAACGTATAGCGATATCAATGGCTTCCGAACCACCTACAGTTACGATAATCTCATCATTTGGATTGTATTCAATACCATGTTTTCTAAAAGTGTAATCTGAGATAGCTTTTCTAAGGTTAATTAATCCCGAATTAGATGTATAATAGGTTCTACCTTTTTTTAAGCTATTTATAGCCTCATTACGAATACTCCAAGGGGTAGCGAAATCTGGTTCACCCACACCCAAACTTATAACGCCCTCCATAGTTTCAGCCAAATCGAAGAAACGTCTAATTCCAGAGGGTTTTATATTTTGAACTTTTTTAGTCAAAATTTTTTCATAGTTAATCATTGGAAAAAATACTCCTTTCAATATATTAAGTTTTACCCTAAGTGTGATTGTTAAGGAGCAACGAAACCTCTTTCATCGGTTGCATCTTGGTCTATGCAGATGCCTTTGTCCTTGTATCTTTTTAGAATAAAGTGCGTAGCAGTAGATAGAACGCCATCTATAGTAGAAAGTCTTTGAGATATAAACATAGATATCTTTCTTACATTACTACCACTTATAGTAACGGCTAGGTCATAAGAACCAGACATTAAAGTAACACTTTCAACCTCATCATACTTAGCGATGGTTTTAGCAATAGCATCATAACCAGCGTTTTTTTCAGGAGTTATTTTAACTTCAACATAGGCAGTAACGTTGTCATCATCTTCAATGAGTTCATCGTTTAATATTACACTGTAACCCATTATGATACCTTTTTTTTCATAGCTTTTAATCTTCTGTTCAACTTCTGGAACAGATAGTCCAGTCATACTAGCCAATTCATCGGCTGAAAGTCTAGCGTTGTGTTTTAAAAGTTTTAGAATAGTGTCCATAAAAAAACCTCCTAAATAAGTTTAACTAAATATTATACTTAACTGGATTTCTATTTTCAAAGTAAGTTAAGTATTCAAAACCACAAGATTTAATCATATCGATACAATCTTGAATATTTTTTCCAAGTTGGTCTGTAGAGTGGGCATCGCTACCTACAGATATTATACTACCACCTAAACTTTTATACATTTCAACGTATTCGATGGTAGGGAAGGAAAATCCACACTTTTGACGTAATCCTGAGGAGTTCACCTCTAAGCCGATATTTTTACTTATAATGGTTTTAAATATATCCGATATAACGTCATTAAATTGACTCATATCCAAGGAGTAACCATTTTCGTATATGTATCTAAGAGGATATGTTAAGTGGGCTAAGACATCAAACTTACCCCATCTACAGAGTTTAAGCACTGTTAAAAGATATCCTTTTATTAAAGTTTTAAGATTTACTTTAGAGTAGTCTATAATAAAGAAGTCTGGAAAGCCATCAATTTGATGTACAGAACCTAAAATAAAGTCCAATCTACTATCGGATACAATCTTTTCAGCAAGACTAAAGTCCATAAACGCTTGACCTAGTTCTATGCCACGCAAGATTTTAATATCATCTTTAAAAGTATCCTTTAATTTAGAGCTATCCACTAAAGATTGCTCAAAACTTTTTTGATAGTTATAGTCATCATAATCGAAAGTTTTTTTATAGTGTTCTTTATTATACCACATATTTACTTCGCAGTGGTCAGTAATAGCCATAACGTCAAGACCTAGTTCGATGCCTTTTTGAACCATTTCAATCGGAGAACTCTCGGCATCGGGGGAGTTAGTAGTATGTGTATGACAGTCTATCATAGTAAAAAATGAAACCCTCCTAAAAATCATCGAATTGCGATAGCTTGGATAGTGAACCAAATATAACTATTACATCTGTTTTAGATGCCTTTGCAAGTTCTATGGATTGCTTTACCGTATCACAAGCGAATACGTTGCTATTGTATGGTTTAACTATATCTGCCAACTTTTTGGCACTTAATGAGCGACTTCCATCGGTAGATATAGTATATACTATGTTAGGCTTATCGCATAAATTTTTAACTATAGTATTATAATCTTTATCTTTAAATATGCCCATTATGTAGCATATGGATTTGTCTTTAAAGTATGTATCTAAAGACTTTCTTAAACGCAAAGATGCATCAGCATTATGACAGCCATCTAATATTACTATTGGATTGCCTTTTTTAACTATTTCAAACCTATATTTCCAAGTAGCGTTGAATATGCCTTTTACTATGCAATCTTTAGATATTTTTAAGACTTCACACGCTACTATGGATAGTATAGCATTATCTACTTGAAAATCGCCAAGCATTTTAGATTTTAAATCTTTGTAGTTTAAGTAATCGAAGTGTAGGGTATAGTCTTTATCGACAAATATGTTAGATGTATCTAACCTATTAGCGATACTCAAAGGAGAACCTTTCTGTAAACATATATCTTTGATGGTTCTAATTACCTCATCATTTTGAAGTATGGTAACAGTAGGAACTCCATTTTGAACTATGCCACACTTTTCAGTAGTTATATCTTTTAGAGTACTTCCCAAATATTGAGTGTGGTCTAAACTTATAGATGTAATTACTGATAGTATCTTATTATGTAATACATTAGTAGCATCTAATCTTCCACCCATGCCAACTTCGATTATAGCGACATCGCACCTTGTGGATAAGTATTCAAAGGCTATAGCCGTTTCCAACTCAAACTGAGATACTTGTCTAACGCCTAGACTTTCCAACTTAGCAGATGCCTCTAAAACTTTAGATTTACATACATCATAATCTTGTTGAGTTATTGGAACTTTGTTTATAGTTATAGTTTCTAGCATATCCTTTACTGCAGGAGATGTATACCTTCCGATAGTAAGACCACTCTGTATAAGAATACTTTCTATATACGCTCCAGTAGAACCTTTACCATTAGTTCCCGTAATGTGTATAGATTTAAACTTATCTTGTGGATTTCCTAGCAGTTCACACAACCTAGATATACTTTCTATACCTAAAGTTAATTTATAATCTAAAGTAGGCATTATTCAACTAGTTGGTATACACTATCTGGAGTTACTTGCATACCATCTACTTCCAAATACCAATCACTTAGGTTGTCAAGTGATATTTTAATTTTTTCGCCTTTAGCCACATGGTCGGAAACGTATCTAGGTTCTTGTTCCACTTCACAATAGACGCTGTCCTTGTCTATTTTGTGCAAGTCGCACCATAGATGCTCAAAGTTAGAACCACACTTTTCAGCGATATCATCTTTAATTTGAAAAGCTATCTTAACCTTAGCTTTAGCACTAGATAGTGCTGACCAGTTCTTTAAAAAGTTAATTCTTTCCTTAGCTAATGACGATATACGCACGTTTTCTTGTTCAGGTAGAACCATAAGAATACTCTTATAGTTAGATGTATCTACTTCAGATAGTGGAACTATCTTAGAGTTTTCTCTATCTTCCACGGCGTATACAGTTCCAATAGGGCCACTATGGGCAATATCACGATAGTTTCTGCCACCTATTAACATTTTATCATACTGTTTGTTAGCTTCCATCCAGTTAATCCAAGTTAGAATGATATTATTTTCATGGATATCTTTACCTATTATGATAGGAGTACCCTCTTCAATAGGTTTAGGATTAGATATAATCCAATCGGCAAAGTTACTTAATATAATAGCGTGGTCGTTAGCGAGTTCAGTGTTACTGTCCATAATTTCCAACTCTATAAAGCCACATCTGTTTAGACCGTGAGTGTGTAGCCATACCTTGTTATCATCTGTATCCGAACCTACGCCTTGAACGGTATACAAGTACTTCAACGCTGGTGGAGTTTGACTCTTAGCTTGAATGTTACACCATACCCCCGATAGTATTCTTTCGGCATTGAAATCTACACAAAAAGACATATCTTCAACTAAGCAACACATAAACTTTAATTGAATGTGTAGTCCTACTACTGGGTGGAAGTTTGCTTGTGAGAAATCCATAGCTACGGTTATACCTTGAATTTCTTCTTGTTCAAGGGTTTCCTTTTCTGGATAACTTAACTTATGATATATTTGTAAATGTTCGATATTCTGTTTATATAGAGTTTCTTTAAATAAGTTAATCTTAAACTCTTTATTTAAATACTTTACTATCACCATGTTACAGTTTAAATTTTCGTTATGTTTTAAAGATACAAATTCTAAATTGTACTCATTACATCTAGTTTTTAGTCTATCGATTATGGTATCCATATCCTTAATTTCGTCGGGATTTTTAGATGTAACCATGGTATAAGATAGCGTATTTTTTATTCTATTTATATACTTAGCCAAAAGATATCCTCCTTCTATGATAGTTTAAGGCGACTAAATGTAGTCGCCTATACTACTTTAATTTTAACTTTAGTTTTTAATAGAGTGCATAGGTGCAGGAATACGTCCACCTCTTGATATAAACTTAACAGGGGACTTTTCATTTATTTTCATAACTGGACCACTTCCTAATAAGCCACCAAACTCAAGAGTATCACCAACAGATTTTCCTATAGCTGGGATAACTCTAACGGCAGTAGTCTTATTATTAACCATACCTATACAAGCCTCATCAGCAATAATAGCGGATATGGTTTCTGGTTTTATATCACCAGGAACGACAATCATATCAAGACCTACTGAACATACTGCAGTCATAGCTTCTAACTTTTCAAGCGATAGTGTACCTGCTACAGCAGCATCAATCATACCAGCGTCCTCGGATACTGGAATAAATGCTCCTGAAAGACCTCCAACGTGTGAAGATGCCATAACGCCACCTTTTTTAACGGCATCGTTTAGTAGAGCTAAAGTTGCAGTAGTTCCGTGAGTTCCACACTGTTCAAGGCCGATTTCTTCTAGTATGTGAGCAACACTGTCGCCAACTGCTGGGGTAGGTGCTAAAGATAAATCTACGATACCAAAAGGAACTCCAAGCATCTCCGATGCCTTAGAACCTACTAACTGTCCCATACGAGTTACTTTGAAAGCAGTCTTTTTGATTACATCAGCGATTTCATCTATACTTGCATCTGGGTGCTTAGCTACGGCAGAACGTACTACACCTGGACCAGATACTCCTACGTTGATAACACAATCAGGTTCGCCTACACCGTGAAATGCTCCTGCCATAAATGGATTATCTTCTGGAGCGTTACAGAATACTACTAGTTTTGCAGGACCTAAACAGTTATCATCTTTAGTTAGTTCAGCAGATTTCTTTACTATTTCACCCATTAGTTTTACTGCGTCCATGTTTATTCCTGAACGGCTTGAACCTACGTTTACTGATGAACATAAGTTAGTAGTTCTAGCTAGAGCCTCTGGAATAGAGTTTATTAACTCTAAATCACCAGCAGAAAAGCCCTTATGTACTAGTGCAGAGTATCCACCTATGAAGTTTACTCCGCACTCATCGGCACACTTTTGAAGTGTTAGTGCAAACTTAATAGGATTTCTTTCAGTACAACAAGCACAAATCATAGCTATTGGTGTAACGGATATTCTCTTGTTTATTATTGGAATACCATACATTTTTTCTATCTGTTCACCTACAGCTACTAGATTTTTAGCCTTAGTAGTTATCTTTTTATAGACCTTTTCACAAGCCTTATCAATGTCACTGTCGCAACAATCCAATAGAGATATACCCATAGTAATAGTACGAATGTCAAGGCATTCGTCTTGTATCATGGTTATAGTTTCCAAAATATCATTAGTATTAATCATTTAAAGCTCCGTTACTGAAAACTTATAAAAAGTTATAATAAATCAAAAAAGTTGAAATATTAAACTTTTATGTTTCATTCCTTATTCAACGTATCCATTTTCGCACTCTCGCTACTTATGTTGGCATAATACTCCAAAGGCGTAAATTCCCCATTAACGAATGGGTACATATTATAAATATCTTTTAATTAATTGATTTATAATACCAGTAACATTTCCTTTCATTACTTATTTGCCAAATTAAAAATTGCTTGGTTTTCGCATTACATTATAACGATGGCAGTTCCCGTTCAAGCTGTTCTTACAAACAGACAGAGCGACGTCTTATGAACTACTATTTGAAGCATCGACCTTTATATTATAAAGGATTTATAAGTTTAAATAACTTTTCTCTAACTGTTATCAACTATCCAAAGGATTATATTCTATGCATAGAGTTAAAAATATCCTCATGCATTACATGAATTTTCAAATTTTGTTTTTGTTCAACTTCCTTAAACTTATTGGATAGTCTATCAAACTCTGAGGAGGATATATCTACAAGCATAATCATGCAGAACATATCTTGTAGTACAGATTGAGTAACTTCTATTATGTTTGCTTTTTCTTGACTACATACAGTACTAACCTCTGCTAGTATACCAGTTTTATCCTTACCTACTACTGTTATTACAGCTTTCATATATAAAAACTCCTTCAATTAAAGATTAAATTACACTATAGATTATACCACACCGTCATAGTAATGTCAATTTTATTTTATCATTATTTTTTTTTACCTCTGTAGCAGATGCTACGCTATCCATTTAGATGCTAAGTACACAAACTTTTCTAAAAAGTGTATAAAAATTTTCTTAAAACTCTTGATTTTTTATCTACTTTATGCTAATATTATAATTGTATATTAGAAAATTTAAGGAGGTTTTTCTAGTGGATATAAAAAAGTTTATTGCAGGAATGTCTGCAATTACCATGTTAATGACATCTAGTGCCGTAGTGGTATCTGCTGAAGATAGTACTACTACTGATGTAGTAGTATCTGCTACTTTTGAGGACGGCTTAGATGGGTTTTTCTCTAGAATGAATGAGGGTCAAAACGTTAAGGTGGAAGTCGCTACTGATGGTGCTCATAGTGGTAATGGATATCTATTATGTACTAATAGAGAAAAATCATGGCAAGGAGCTCAATTCTTAACTGATGGCATACTAGAGGGTGGCAAAAAGTATGTAGTAGATGCTTGGGTAAAGACTCCATGGTATTCTACAGTAACTTTAAGTATGCAGTATACCGATAGTTCTGGTACAGTACATTATACTAACATAGCCAATGTAGTATCTCAAGGCGATTGGGCAGAGTTATCTAATGCAAAGGTTCAAATTCCTATGGATTGTACAGAAGTATATCTATACTTTGAATGTTCTGATGCTAAGGTGGATATTGCTATAGATGACTTTAATATATACTCTACACCAGAATATCAAATTCAAAAAGATATCTCATCACTAAAAGATGTATATTCACCTTACTTTAAGTTTGGTGGTGCTATGATGGCATCTGAATTAGGTTCGCAAGCTACTAAGGATTTAGTCCTAAAACACTACAATAGTATCACTTTTGGTAACGAGTTGAAACCAGATTCTGTATTAGTGCAATCTAAGTGTCAAGAGTTAGCACAAGCTGGTAACGAAGGCGATGTTGCAGTTAGTATCGATAGTGCTAGAAGTCTATTAGATTTCTGTCAAGAGAATAATATTCCAGTGCGTGGACACGTTTTAGTATGGCATAGTCAAACTCCAGACTGGTTCTTTAAAGAGGGTTATTCCAACGATGGAGCATTTGTATCTAAGGAAGTTATGCTTCAACGTATGGAAAACTACATAAAAAATCTAATGGAACTACTTGCAACTGAATATCCTGACGTTGACTTCTACGCTTGGGACGTTGTTAATGAAATTTGGTTAGATGATGGTAATCCACGTCAACCAGGTGAACAAGGTTCTAACGGTTCTAATAATTCTGCATGGGTTAAAATCTTTGGTGATAATTCTTTTGTAGACTACGCTTTTGAGTACGCTAGAAAGTATGCTCCAGAGGGTTGTAAGCTATACTATAATGACTTTAATGAGTATATGCCATCTAAGACGAAAGCTATCGTGGAAATGGCTACTAGACTTAAAGAAAAAGGTCTAATTGATGGTATTGGTATGCAATCTCACTTAGATGTATCTTTCCCAAGTATATCTGCTTATGAAAAGGCTTTAAAAGCGTTCTCCGAAACTGGTCTTGATATCCAAATTACTGAACTTGACATTACTACATCCGATACTTCCGAAACTGGTCTTGAAAATCAAGCTAAGTATTACAGTGATATTATGGATTTAGCTGTTAAGTATTCTGATAGTATATCTGCTGTAGTAATCTGGGGTACTACTGATGACCAAAGTTGGCGTTCTTCAAGACTTCCAGTACTATTCAACGAGGATTACACTGCAAAACCTTGTTTCTACTCAATAGTTGATGGTTTTGATGTTGATACTACAATAAAACTAACTGGTACTGTAACAGATATCCAATCTAATGATGATGATACTTACAGCATTAGTATCACTACTGATGATAATCAAGAATATGTTTTCTATATAAATGCAAATACTATAATAAATGGTACTGGAAACAACTTATCCGAATTTGAAAAGTTAAAAATCGGTGATACCGTTACTATACTAACTGTTACTGATAATGATGCATATGATGCATATCCACGTAGTTTAGATTTTACATCATCTTCAACAGGTTCTATTCTACTAGGTGATGTAAACGGAGATAACAAGGTTAATACTGCTGATTTACTTCTATTAAAGAAGTATCTTCTAGGCTTGGAAGACGAAAGTAGCATAGTATTTAATAATTCCGACTATAATGCAGATACTAAAATTAATACTTTGGATTTATTAATGCTAAAAAGACATCTATTAGGTTTAGATTAATTGTTTTAAAGGAGTTTTTATTATGGCTATAAGTTTGAAAAAGGGTCAGAAGATTGATTTGACTAAAACTAATCCAGGACTTTCTAAAATATTAGTAGGTCTTGGCTGGGATACTAATAAGTATGATGGTAGTGCTGATTTCGACCTTGATGCATCTATATTTCTTGTAGATGCTACTGGCAAAGCAACTTCCGATAGTGATTTTATATTCTATAACAATCCAACACACCCAAGTGGTTCTGTACAGTATATGGGTGATAATCGTACTGGTGAGGGTGATGGCGACGATGAACAGGTTAACATAGATTTAAGTCTTGTTCCTGCTAATATCGATAGAATAGCTTTTACTGTTACCATCTACGATTATGAAACTAGAAAGCAAAACTTCGGACAAGTAAGCAACGCTTTTATTAGAATTGTCGATGTTGCTAATAATGTCGAATTGATGCGTTACGACCTTAGCGAAGATTTTTCTATAGAAACTGCTCTAGTTATTGCAGAACTATATCGTAATAATGGCGAATGGAAGTTCCAAGCTATTGGAAGTGGTTTCCAAGGTGGACTTGCTGCTCTATGTGCTAACTATGGTTTAAATGCTGGTTAGAATATATCCTTGAGTAATACTTTTAAAGGCAACATTCTTAAATAGAGTGTTGCCTTTATCTTTAATTGGAAATATTATACATTATGCACTATATTTATACAACTTTTTGTGAAAATATACAAAAAACAAGTTTTCATATTGACTTTTTTATCAATTTAGGTTATAATTATTTCATAAATATGGATATTATATACTGTCTATTATTTAGGAGGGATTTTTTATGAAAAAGTTAGTAACTACTTTATTAGCTACTGTTATGTGTTCAGTAGGTTGTGTATCACCGACTATGTTGTGTAATGCAGATACATCTAATATTAGAGGCGATATTAATCAAGATGGTAAGTTAAATACTTTAGATTTATTAAACGTAAAAAAATGTCTATTAGGTTTGTCCTCTGATTACGACTTTGATACTATCTTGAATACTAATCCTCAAGCAGATGTAGACGGCGATGGAAAACTTTCCTCAGCAGACTTACTACTTCTAAAAAGAATACTCCTAGGTTTTGAAGATATTAGGTATATGGATACTACTACATCAAAAATGCCAACAGAAACCGAAACTTATACTAGTTCATATCTATCTATTCAAATTCCAAAGGGCTGGAAAGTTCAAGAGGGTGGCTTAGAAATGGCTCACACTTTGGTGGTATATGATGAGAATAATCCAGAATATCAAATATTTGTACGTTTAAAAGCTGAACCAGTTTTAAAGAGTAAAGCATCTAAAGAATATTGGCAGTTTTACGCAAGTTATGGTGGTTCAGCGTATCAAATGTTTGCAGATGCTCCATATATAGAAAATTCTACTGTAAGTACTTTGTATTCCAACTTTAACGATTTTTCAACTTGGGCAAAGTCTAATACTTTAGATTTATCTAATGCAAATCTTTTGAGCATTAATAACTTTAAGACTATACAAGAGTATAATAAAACTGTACCATCTTATTTCACTTCTAGTAGCGTTATGGATTGCAAAACAGTAGTAGCATCTTTTAATGATGGTAAGGGTAACTCTTGCAAGGGTATGTTTTCTGGAACTATCGTCAACTTTGGCGACTATGTTCAAGATATGACTTGGGTTAACGACTTACTTGGAACTTCTTTTCCTAGTTCACTAGATACATCTTACTATATGGTCTATGATATGGCTTTTGTAACTGCTCCAAGTAGCACCTTCGATACAGATGCTAAAATCTTAACTAAATGTTTAAATTCACTTAAATATAATAGTGAGTTTGTTAAATCTACTAATGAAAACATTCAAAATAGAACCGACTACTTTAATGAGGTTTGGAACAGCTAAGTTTTTGAAATATTGGATAATAATATGTAATAATTAGCAATTATTACATATTATTTTTTGCTATTAATTATTATATGTTCTTGTACTACTTGAATATATTCTAAATTTGTGATACAATATAGATATTGTTATGGGGGTGTTGCTATTTATGAACTATCAAAAATTATACGACTACATAGATACTCAACAAGAACAGATGTTAAACTCTTTAGATAAGATAATATCTATACCAAGTGTTAAAGGCGAAGCCTTAGAAAGTATGCCTTATGGTTTAAATTGTGCTAAAGTTCTAAATGAATTTTTATCTATGGCTGAAAGTATGGGATTTAAAACTACTAACTTTCAAAACTATGTGGGAACTATCAAGTTTGATGATACTACCGAAAAGTTAGGTATTCTATGCCATTTAGATGTAGTTCCTGTTATTGAAAAAAATTGGAACTATCCACCTTTTAGAGCTACTCTTGTAGATGGCAAAGTGTTCGGTCGTGGTGCTATAGATGATAAAGGTCCTGCTATTGCCGTATTGTATGCTATGAAATCTATTAAAGATTTGGGCATTAAACTTTCTAGCAATGTGCGTTTTGTAGTGGGTACAGATGAGGAAAATGGTTCTAGTGATTTGGAATACTATGCTACTTGCGAAAGTATGCCTCCTAATGTATTTACTCCAGATGGAAGTTATCCATGTATAAACATTGAAAAGGGTATGATAAGAACTTCATTTAGTAGTGAATATCTAGGCGACTTTATAAAAGATATTCAAGGTGGAACTGTTATAAATGGTGTTCCTGCTGAATGCTATGCTATAGTGTCTAAGGAAGTTCCATCAGCCGATAATATTACGGTTGAAAAACTCCAAGATGGCTACAAGGTTAAGTATACTGGACTTTCTGCACACGCATCTACGCCACATTTGGGAGTTAATGCTATAACTGGTTTGATTGAATATCTAAGTAAGTTTGATAATTCTTTAGCTATACAAGGTCTAGCTAAGATGTTCCCTCATGGCGATTGCAATGGCAACGCTTTGAATATATTCGCTGAAGATAGTCTATCTGGTGATGTTACATCTGTACTTAGCATAATATCCATGCACAATGGACGCCTTTTATGTAAACAAGATATTCGTTTTCCTATATGTACCTCTAAGGAACATATTATTGATACTCTTGCTAGTGCTATGAAAGAATATTCTTATAGTTTTGAGGTTACTATGGCAGAAAATCCACATCATACCGATGAGAATAGCGAATTTATAAAATCTTTGCTTAATATATATCAAGAGGAGACTGGAAACACTCCATATTGTCAAGCTATCGGTGGAGGAACTTACGTTCATAATATAGACGGTGGCGTAGCTTTTGGTGCTGAGTTCCCTAATGAAGATAATAATATGCATGGTGATGACGAAAGTATCAAGTTGGATAGTCTTATGTTAAACTGCAAGATGTTCGCTCGTGCTATTGTGGATATATGCAAAGCTGAATTTTAGTTTTTTTGAAAGGATTTTTTTATGGCAAATAATAATAAAAATGATGACATGATTGTAATAGATACTGAAGAACTTACTAAGTTCGTTATTAATGAAACTGGTCTTGATAAGGATATTGTGGATAAAGTTCTTTTCGCATATGATAAATATCTAATAAAAATAGGTGCTTTAGATGAAAAAGCCTATTATGATGCTCAATAGTAGGTGATTTTGTATGAAGATAAGGTTTCATATTCCAAGTTTCACCAATAACTATCATGTAAACTTGTTACTTATAAAGATGATTAAAGAGTATCCTCACTTTTTTCATGATGGCTTAGAAATTGCATCAGTATATGGAGAGTTTCCACCATCTATGTGGAACGGTGGGCGTACCACTTCGGGAGTCTGTACCAATCCTAAAGATATAAAACATATACTTAAAACTTTTAACGATTTGGGAGTTCCTTGCAGATTTACTTTTACAAATCCAGTATTAGAAAAGAAACATCTAAGCGATAAGCATTGTAATACTTGTCTAGCGTTAGCAAATAATGGTTTAAATGAAGTTATAGTAGTATCACCAATATTAGAGAAGTATATACGCACAAACTATCCAAAGTACAAGATAACCAGTTCTACTTGTAAGGAAATTAAAGACTTTAATCTACTACAACAAGAACTTGAAAAAGATTATAATCTTGTAGTGCTAGACTACAATTGGAACAATAACTTTGAAATGTTAGAAAAACTTAATCATAAAGATAAGTGCGAAATTTTAGTAAATGCATGTTGTCAACCTAACTGTTCACGCAGAGGCGAACACTATAAGACTATAGGAAAAACTCAAATTGAATATGTAAATCATATGAATAAGTATCCAAATACGCCTTTTGAAAGCGAACCTTTTCCATGTGAGCATACATCTCATACCATTTTTGAAATAAAAGATTTTTCTACGCATATATCTCCTACAGATATATTAGAAAAATACGTTCCTATGGGCTTTGAAAACTTTAAAATAGAAGGACGTTCTTTCCATCTGTTAAATTTGGTTGAAACTTATATGTACTACATGGCAAAACCTGAATATCGTGATGAGGCTAGATTTACTCTACTATTGAGTCTACAACAAAACGGTGTTATTCAAACGCATACTATATTCGATTAGTATACATATTAAAAAAATCCACTCAACGTATGAGTGGATTTTTTATGTAGCTTTAGATACTATTTAGTATCTAAGAACATATCAAAAGTATAAGACTTTAATTTTTCAACAGTATAGTTAGTTATTTGACAGTATATGTTATGGAATTGACACTGTTTATCTTTGCCATGACGTGAACATATATAGTTATCATCAATACAACGATTAAAATGATACTCACCATCTATAATACAAACTATATCATATAGTGATATATCACTAGGGGATTTAGCTAATTCATAACCTCCATTAGTACCCATAAAAGATACTACTATTCCATTAGTAACTAACTTATGCAGAATTTTCAAAGAAAATCTAAGACTAACACAACTACGTTCAGATATTGTTTTAGCATCTATTCTAGTGTTAGCATTAGCGATAACATCAACGATTCTAATAGCGTAGTCGCATTCAAGGTTCATTTGCATGGTTAGAAACCTCCAAATTAATCTAAGAAGTCTTTAACTTGTTTACTTCTGCTAGGGTGACGAAGTTTTCTAAGAGCCTTAGCTTCTATTTGGCGAATACGTTCTCTAGTTACATCGAACTCTTTGCCAACTTCTTCAAGGGTACGAGAACGACCATCTTCAAGACCAAAACGCAACTTTAGAACTTTAGCCTCACGTTCAGTAAGAGTTCCTAAAATTTTATTTAGCTGTTCTTTAAGAAGTATTAAAGATGCTGCCTCAGCAGGAGCAGGAGCGTCATCATCTGGGATAAAGTCGCCGAGGTGACTATCTTCTTCTTCACCTATAGGAGTTTCAAGCGATACTGGGTCTTGAGCGATACGCATAATCTCTCTAACTTTATCCACTTGAATGTTTAGTCTTTCAGCGATTTCTTCAGCAGTAGGGTCGTGACCGTTTTCGTGTAGTAGTTGACTAGATGTCTTTTTAACTTTAGTAATAGTTTCCACCATATGGACAGGTATTCTAATAGTTCTAGCTTGGTCGGCAATAGCTCTAGTTATAGCTTGTCTAATCCACCAAGTAGCGTAAGTTGAGAATTTAAAACCTTTAGTATGGTCAAACTTTTCTACAGCCTTTATAAGACCTAGATTACCCTCTTGAATTAAATCTAAGAACTGCATACCTCTGCCACCATAACGTTTAGCAATACTAACTACTAATCTAAGGTTAGCCTCAGAGAGTCTTTTTTTAGCAGCAGGGTCACCTTTAGCCATACGTTCAGCTAGTTCGTGTTCTTCTTCTGGAGTTAAGAGGGGAACTCTACCTATTTCTTTAAGGTATATCTTAACGGGGTCGTCAATAGCTATACCCTCAGTAGAAAGAGCAGTTTCTAAATCGTCTGACATATCCAACTTTAAGTCCATATCTTCTGGAGTAAAGTCGTCAATAATTTCAATATTAAGGTTTGAACAGTTTTCATAGAAAGAGTCCATTTGGTCGCTATCGAAGTCGGATTCTTCTAAGGCATCGGTAATTTCCTTAGTAGTAAGTTTACCAGTTAGCTTACCATGTTCCATTAGATTCTCGAAAGCCATTTTTTTATCTGACATAAAAATTCCTCCTACCTAGGTAATGTTTTGTGTTTTTGTTCTTGCAATTTTTTATTCTTGAGTTTATGGAGGTCTAATAGTTTGTTTTCACTATCATTATTGAACGTTATAGAACTATCCAACAAATTTTTAATGCAGTCTTGTAGACCTTTTTGAGCCATATCATACTCAACAATAATATTTTTATAGTTTTCACAAAGATTTAAGAAGTATTCAAAATCATCTTCATTTAAATCTCCGTGTATTATAGATTTGTCATTTAAATCTATTAAAGTTTCTGCGTGGTCGCAGATGGCTTTAAATATATGTTTATGCCTATCAGATTTAAAGTTATCTACAGATAGACTTTCCATAGCATATGGAATTAAATCGTAGAATGTTGAAATATAGGCAATTATTTCACGTTCCGAGTTGAATATCTTTGCTTGAGAAGTAGTATCAAAAGTGTTTATGTAGCCGTTGTTATTAGTGCTATTTTTAATGGGAGTGTTAAAAAATCTGTTGTTATTATATACTCTTTTAGCATGAACTTTATTATTCTTATTTATTACAGAGTCTACAGTTTCCAAAAAGGTATTAGTTTCAATATTGCACTCTCTAGCTACTGACGATACATATACTTCCCTAGAAGATACATTTTGAATTTGTGCCAAGATATTAGCACTACGTTTTAGCATTTCAATCTTACCAGAGTTAGTATTTAGGTTTAAATCTGTTCTAGCTTGATTTAGTTGAAAGTCTATAGCATCTACGGAGTCATCTAATAGAAGTTGAAACTTATCTTTACCAAAGGCTCTAATGTACTCATCGGGGTCTTTAGCACCTTTTACTTGTAATACTTTAACTTTCAACTCTTTATCTGCCGATGAGTTTAGAAATAGGGAAATAGCTCTGTCGGTGGCTTTTATACCAGCAGAGTCGTTATCATAACAGATAATAACCTCATCAGCGTAACGTTTTATAATGCTAACCTGTTCGGGAGTTAAAGACGTTCCTAACGATGCAACAGCATTTTTAAAACCAGCCTCATATAGAGCAATAACGTCCATATAACCTTCAGCTAATATTATACTTCTGTTTTGGCTGGTGTGCTTTTTGGCTATATTTAATGAGAATAACTGTTCACTCTTTTTAAATACTGGCGTATCTGGAGAGTTTAAGTACTTAGGAGTTGAATTATCTAAAGTACGACCACCAAAAGCGATAACGTTACCTCTAATATCTATAATAGGAATCATCAATCTAGTTCTAAAGAAGTCGTATATTACTCCAGCAGAGTTCATATGGGCAAGTCCAGATTTTGCAATATCCATATCGTTAAATCCCAATTGACGCAGATAGCCTACTAAGGTTAAATATCCTTCAGAGGCAAAACCCATATTGTATACTCTTAAAGCAGTATTTGCTGAAAGATTTCTTTTAAACTTAATATGTTGTATGGCTATTTTAGAACTTAATAAATTTTTATAAAAGTACAATCTGGCTTCACGATTAATATTCAATATCATATTTCTCTCTTGAGAATTTTTTTCCGATTTAAGAGATTTATCCCATTTTGGCATTGGAATACCTGCACGTTCGGCTAAAAACTTTAGAGCATCTATAAAGTCCAAATTTTCTCTTTTCATAATAAAAGAGAAAACATCACCACTTTCACCACAACCAAAACACTTATAGAAACCATCTTCCACATTAATGTAAAAAGATGGCGTTTTTTCTGAGTGAAACGGGCAACAACAGACATAGTTTCTTCCACTTCGTTTTAGTGTTACATATTCACCAATAACGCTTTCTAATGGATTAGCTGACTTTACTTGATGTTTAAAGTCATCATTTATAGGCAAACAAACCACTCCTTAATGAAATAAAGTAAACTTCGTTACACTGTACATATAGTTATTATTACTCAAATATAGATAAAAAATTCTAAAGATAGTATGGTAAACTAGTTGCCAGAAAATCCACCAGCTTGTATTGGAGTGTGTTCTCCAGCCTTTATAGTTTGACAAACTAACCAATCTTTTTCATTAAGAACACTTTCTTCAGTAGCTATAGTCATTAATACATCGTACTCATCGAAAAGACTTCCGTAGTTATTATCGGAACTTTTAGTAATAGAACTATCTTTTTCACTAGCAGTATCATTGAACATTTTTATTAAATCTGTAGCATATTCGACAGCCTGTTCAGGAGTAGTATCATTGGCTACTATTACAGTATAGTCTACCAACTTTTTATCGTCACTTACAGATATATATATATCGTTGGCATATGGATAAGTCTTAGTATCTAAAGCAGAATTGGAAACTGCATCTATAGTTTTTTGCCACTTAGTGTTACTTTTGCTAGAATTGTTGGAATTAGAATTTGTATTGGAACTATTGTCAGCATTAGTATTATTATCAGTTTGTGAACTACTACAACCAAACATCATAGAAGAACACATTAATAGCACAGCAGTTAAAAGCATTATTTTCTTTTTCATAAAAAATCCTCCTAAGATTATATATTTTGATATAACATATTAAACATACCTTAAAACATTATTTTAGCATAAAATCCGAAAAAATTCAAGTGTTTTTTCTATTTTTATTGTTTTTTTCATGTATTTTCTAATTGATAGAAATATGTTGACATATTTAAGGTTTTTTGGTAAACTAATATTATGTATCATTGCAGGAGGTTGATGGATATTAATGAAAAAAATAGATATCAGCAAAAATGTTCGTAGAAAGATTAGTATTAAGGGCTGGTGCTTACTATTAGGAGCAGTTATAGTTATGATATTAGTCTGGGATTTCGTTTCAAGAACTTTAAATAAAAGTAATAATATGGAAGCTACTAATAATGCTATTGTTACTCAACAGACTGTACAAACTACATCTACTGATGTGCCATCTACAGATGATAGCTCAACTGAAACTACACAATCTATAGACGTTTCTATGTATAATATAGTAAGCAAAAGTATAGCAGATATTTCTAAGGGAAGTCTATCCGTTATTAACCCATCGCACCCTACTAACTTTCCAGATATATCCGATAAGTTGACAAACTTCTATTATGATATGGGTTCGGGATATAAAGTATCTACTTTTGAAATTCAGCTATGTGAGGACGCTATGGAACCTTTTAATAACATGATGGACGACTTTTATGCTCAATATGGTATAAACTACGTCACCGTGGTAAACGGCTATACTGATAGTTCTAATGACCAATCCGATGGTACTTCTGATAACTGTTCGGGATATGCTTTGGATTTCAAGTTAGTTACAGGTTCGCAAATTTTGGATTTCGATGGTACTGGCGACTACTCTTGGATTGAAAGCAATTGTTATAAGTACGGTTTTATCCTTAGATATTCAGAGGCTAGTGCAGAAGTTACTGGAGTTCAATATACTCCTAACCACTTTAGATACGTTGGCGTTCCACACTCTAATATAATGCAAGATAAAAATTTGTGCCTTGAAGATTATGTCGAATTTCTTAAACAGTATGACTTCTACAAAGAACATCTATACGTTACCTTAGGCGATATTAATTATGAAATATACTATGTTCAAGCTACGGGCGATAGTACAGATATTCCAGTGCCTAAAGATAGATATTACTCAATATCGGGTGATAATATAGATGGCTTTATAGTTACTACTCTACAATAACAAAAATATGGGTTGATTGTGTTAAAATCAACCCATAATTTATATTATATTATCGAGTTGTATTAAACACCCAAAATCTTTTTAAAACTAGCAGATATAGTATCTTTTAAAGCTAAAGCCTCATCTTGAGTATTTGCGATAGTAGTATAATAAGCCTTAATTTTAGGTTCAGTACCAGAAGGTCTAATTACTACACTAGCACCATCGGTTAGCTTGAATACTAAAACGTCGGATTTTGGTAGAGTTATTGCAGTAACTTCACCAGTAACTGTATTCTTAGATTGACTAGTAGTATAATCTTCAAATACAGTAACCTTTAGTCCACCTATTTCACTAGGAACGTTTTCTCTAAGATGTTTCATAATATCAGCCATCTTTTGCATACCAGAAATTCCTTCAAATTGGAAACTTTCTTGTGAGTGGTGATATACTCCATACTTTTCATATAGATTAGTTCTAGCTTGTAGCATAGAAATTCCCTTAGTTCTGTAGTAAGATGCCATTTCACATATTAACATAGATGCAACTACTGCGTCCTTATCACGAACGTAGCTACCAGCAAGATATCCATAGCTTTCTTCAAAACCAAAGATATATCTATCAGTTTGATTGTCAGCCTCTAGTAGACCAATCTGTTCGCCAATGAACTTAAATCCAGTTAGAACTTCTCTAAGTTCAACGCCGTATTCTTCAGCAATCTTTTTGCAGATGTCAGTAGTTACGATAGTCTTAACGGCTACAGGATTTTTAGGCATAGTTCCAAGAGCAGTTCTTTCTTTGCAGATGTATTCAAGTAACATAGCACCTACTTCGTTACCACTAAATAGAACGTAGTTACCGTTTTCATCTGGAACGGCGATACCAACACGGTCAGCATCTGGGTCAGTAGCAAGAAGTAAATCAGGTTTAACAGTTTCGCAAAGTTGTAAACCTAAGTTTAGAGCCTCTCTAATTTCTGGGTTTGGGAATGGACAAGTTGGGAAGTTACCATCTGGATTTTCTTGTTCTTTAACTACAGTAACGTTCTTTATGCCAATTCTATCTAAGATAGTTCTAACTGGCTTGTTACCAGTGCCGTTTAATGGAGTGTATACAACCTTTAAACCACTATCCTTGACTAATTCGGTATGAATACCTTGAGCAAGAACGTTTTTATAGTAATCCTCAATAACGTCTTGGGAAATATATTCAATAGAACCATCTTTAATACCATCTTCAAAGTTTATGTGCTTAACACCCTTAAAGATATCTACTTGGTTGATTTTATTTATAACGATTTCAGAGTTTTCTAAGTTAAGTTGACAACCATCTTCACCGTAAGCCTTGTAACCGTTGTACTTGCTTGGGTTGTGACTGGCTGTAACCATTATACCTGCACTACACTTTAGTTCTCTAACTGCAAAGGATAGCATTGGTGTTGGCATTAACTCAGTATAGATATATGCTTTAATTCCGTTACCAGCTAGAACCTCACAAGCAGCTTTAGCAAAAGTAGTGGATTTTATTCTGCTATCAAAAGATACTGCAACACTAGGATTTTCAAAGTGTTCATTAACGTAATCAGCAAGACCTTGAGTAGCCTTTCTAATAGTATAGATATTTAATCTAGCAGTACCAGCACCGATAACGCCTCTTAAACCACCAGTACCGAACTCAAGATTTTTATAAAAGCGTTCTTTTATAGCATCAACGTCACCTTTGATACTGTTTAGTTCATTAATGATATCAGCATCTTCAGTAGCGTTTTCACACCAAAGATTATATAATTCAATTTCGTTCATATAAATAATCCTCCTATAATAAAAGTTATTGTAGTTATGTGTTAGTTCTACATACAATTTATTATATCATATAAATTTTAATTTGAAAAGTCTTTTTTTGATTTTTTTGTATGAAGATAGTATCTTTAAATATAGGTTGAAAAGTGTTTCACATTATGGTATAATATCGATAAGTATTTTAAAAGGAGATTTTTTATGGAAAGAATAGATAAAATAAACTACTATTTAGATATCGCTGAAACTGTTTTAAAGCGTTCTACTTGTATTCGTAGACAGTTTGGAGCGGTTATAGTTAAAAATGATGAAATTATATCTACTGGTTACAATGGCTCTCCTAGAGGAAGAAAAAACTGTTCAGATATTGGTTTTTGTATACGTTCTAAGTTGAACATTCCTAGAGGTGAACGCTATGAATTGTGTCGTTCGGTACACGCTGAACAGAATGCTATAATATCTGCCTCAAGAAAAGAGTTGTTAGGTTCTACCATATATCTAGCCTGTCATGATGCTTTAACTCAAAAAATCGATGGCAACGTAGAACCTTGTTCTATGTGCAGAAGGTTTATAATAAATGCGGGTATCGATAAGGTTGTAATTCGCAAAAGTAGTACGGAGTTCAAAACTATAAGCGTTCAAGATTGGATTTTAAATGATGAAAGTTTAGAGGGTATAAACGAATATGGAAAACTTAACTAATATATCTGTAGTAAAAGATATCTTATCTAGGCACGGATTTAACTTTTCTAAAGGTCTAGGACAGAACTTTTTAATAAATCCTACAGTATGTCCAAAAATCGCCGAACTTGGAAACGCTAAAAAAGGCTATGGTATCTTGGAAATAGGCACGGGCTTTGGAGTTCTAACTTGCGAATTGGCTAAGCGTTCCGATAAGGTCGTCGCTATAGAAATAGATACTAGATTAATTCCAATATTGCAAGAAACTCTTGCCGAATTTGACAACATTAAAGTTATAAATGATGATGTCATGAAAGTGGATTTAAAAAAAGTTATTCAAGAGGAGTTTAATGGCTTAAATGTATCGGTATGTGCGAACTTGCCATACTATATAACGTCGCCTATAATTATGATGCTACTTGAAAATAATCTACCTATTGAAAGTATTACCGTTATGGTTCAAAAAGAGGCTGGTCAAAGATTATGTGCTAAGGTTGGCACTCGTGATACTGGTGCTATTACCGTTGCAGTCAACTATTATGCGTCTGTAACTAAACTTTTCGACGTCAATCGTGGAAGTTTTATGCCATCGCCTAATGTCGATAGTTGCGTAATTAGGTTAGATATCAACCATGATAGAAAGTTAAATCCTAATGAGGAAAAGTTCTTTTTTAAGGTTGTAAAAGGAGCATTCTCTCAAAGACGTAAAACCTTAACTAACACGATATCTTCTAGTATGGGAATATCTAAAGCAGACGTATCCACTGCATTGGATATGTCTGGAATACCTTTTAACATCAGAGCAGAAAATTTATCTATGGAGCAGTTTATAGACTTTTCTAAATGTTTAAATAGTGTTATATCTGCTGATTAGTCTTAAAATATTTTTTATTTAATTAGAAATAAATCCCAATTTCTACATCTTTTTTAATATCCTTGTGATAGTATAATATCATAAGGAATATTTTTTTTAGGAAAGGTGTAATTTAAAAATGAAAGTTGAAACTATTAATAGTAGTAAGTACAAGTATCTGGGTACTACTGCCGAAATATTAACTATGATATTTTTATCATTTATAATAGCAAATTCAACACTATCGGGAGTACAATCGTCATTGAATATAGCTCTAATGGGAGCGTTACCCCCTATATATGCGGGTTCTGTTTTGGCAGGAAGTTTGATTGCTTACTTTACGGCAGATAACTTTTTGAAATCTGCTGTGATGATTTGTGCAATGCTATTAGTCGCAGGAGTTAGAATCTTTATAAACAAAAAGATAAGTAATATATATAATTCATTGATAACTATTTTATGTATGCTAGGAGGTGGTATAGTAATATTCACAGCCACTGAACAGGATTTAAATACTATTATTGTACATATATGTTTAAGTGTTATTACTGGATTAGTTCAATATTTTTTATCACAACTTTTCTATGAAGATGATTATGGTTTTCATATAAATACTGATAGTGTTATATCTTTGTCGGTTGCGTATGCTCTTTTGATATCCACATTCTGTTCGGTTGAAATTTGGAACGTAAATGTTGGAATAGTCTTAGGAGTGGTATCTATACTATGTTGTTCTAAGATATATGGCATATCGGGGAGTGCAATATGTGGAATACTCTCAACTTGTGGCATGATGTTATTTAGTCCCAATTTAGGATTTTCTACAATATTCTTTTCTATGTGTGGACTAGCTTGTGGAGTTCTATCGCAGAGCCATAAAAGTATGCTCAGTATACTATTTATATGTATAAACGTTATAGGCTTAATGCTTATAGGTGATATGAATCTATTTGTAGTATCTATGGGTGGAATTTTAATCGGAACTTTAATATTTTTGTTCATACCCTCTAAGGTTTTTAAGTTGGAAGTAGATAAATCTATACTACCATACACTACCCCAGATATATCTTTCTTAGATACCATAGAGGCTAGATTAAAATACTCTATGCAATCTTTAAAAGATGTTAGAGTAAGTACTTCAGGAATAGCATCTGTTATAGAAAAGAAGTTCAAGCCCTTAGATGTAACTGATGAGGTATATAATCAAGTATGTGTTAAGTGCCGAAATAGAAAGTTTTGTTGGGAAAAAAATTCTGCTAAAACTTTGGAAAATTTTAACGTATTAAAATCTTATAGGTGCGAAGATATAACGGCTACATCTATGCCAGAGTTCTTTAACTGGTGTTTTAAACGTACAGATATCGCTGATTCTTTTGTTAGAAATCTTAAACGCAAAGAACTTTTAATTCAAAACGATATTAAAACTAAAGAAACTAGAGAAACGTTATACTCTCAAATAAAACTGGCTGAAAGCGTTATAAATTCGGTTATGGATAACATATTAGTTAGATATAAACCCAAAGTTCAAATCTCAGATGATGTATCCACATACTTAAGAGATAAACATATACCATTTTTAAACGTATCGGCGTTTTTAAATGATAGCTCTAAACTTACTATAGAAATATTTATAAAAGATGAGAATTTACAGTTCGCAGAATTTGAAAAAGATATCTCTGAAATATCGGAAAGAAGTATGGAGTTCTTAAACTTAACTCTAATAGATGACTTCTACAGAGTTATATTCTGCGAAACTAAAGAGTTTTCTATGGAAGTATATACTTCGCAAAAGGTATCTAAAGCGTACTCAATATGTGGTGATACGGCAGATAACTTTATAGATTGCTATGGAAATCAATATGCAGTTATATCCGATGGTATGGGTAGGGGAAATAGTGCATCTATAGACTCTCAACTTGCAGTAAGATTGTTTAAAAAGTTAAGTCTGTCGGGTTTAGACGTTTCTAGTACTGTAGATACTCTTAACTCTTTAATTATGACTAAATCTTCAGAGGAAAGTTTTGCTACTTTAGACGTTCTTAAATTAGATACCTACAGTGGTACGGCAGATATCTTTAAAGCTGGAGCTACATCTACTATAGTTAAAGTTAAGAATGAAGTTAAACTTATTGAAGGAGTATCATATCCACTAGGAATTATGAAAGAAGTTTCATTATATAACTATAAGTTAAATGTAAATAAAGGAGATGTTATTATTATGATATCTGATGGTGTAGATGAAAGCTTATATCAATATATTAAGACCGTGTTGTTATTAGATAGTTCAGTTGATGTATCAATACTATCACAGAATATATGTACTACTGCATATGAAAATTCGGCTAACCAATCTGATGATATAACCGTCACAGCAATTAAAATAGTATAATATGTAAAAAAATAATGAACATTTTAAGGTGAAAGTGTAGTGCAATATTATTAATTTATCCTAGCTAACAAAAAGAATATTTGTGCAATTTGCACTATATATAAATATCGCAATAGTTAAATTTGTATGAATTTTGTGAAAAGTATCAAAAAATACTTGATTTATTATCTAACATCTGCTAAAATAGAATTGAAGATGGTTTTAGGCATTTTTGCTATTAATTTATTAACGTTGCAAAGTGTTAAAATATCTCAAAATAAAGGTAATATAAGAAAAATAATTTTAGGAAAGGAAAAACTACTGAAGAAAATTACATAATTTTTAACTATATATTGTTAAATATTATGTGTATAAAATTTCTTGATATGGGTATTATATCCATATTTTTAGTAGCAGTGATATATTAAAATGAACCAACCAAATAAACAAAAATTTGATGTTACGGCTACCAATGAACTTGAATTTCAAAGAAATACTGAGTATGATGTTCCATTGTACTATTTCTACCAAGGTAAAAGTTGCGAAGCTCATAAGTTTTTTGGTGCTCATAAGTATATAAATAATGATGGTGTAAGTGGCTTTATATTTAGAGTTTGGGCTCCTAATGCTAGAGCCTTATCCGTTGTAGGTCAGTTTAATAATTGGAATAATAAGGCTAACACTATGCAATTAGTCGCTAATGGTGTTTGGGAAACTTTTGTTCCTAACGTTAAACAGTATGATATCTACAAGTATTGTGTTACTGGTAAAGATGGTGTTGAACGTTTAAAATCCGACCCTTACGCTTCACACTATGAAATTCGTCCTAGTAACGCCTCTAAGATATTTGAAAGTTCTTATAAGTGGAACGATGACAGTTGGCAAACTTCTAAATCTAAAAAGATTATTTATAAAAGTCCTATGAACATCTATGAAGTTCATTTAGGTTCTTGGCAAAAGTATGAGGAGGAAACTTTTCCTAACTATTCTAGTTTCGCTGATGAGATTATTCCATACTTACAAAAGATGTCTTATACTCATGTTGAGTTTATGCCTTTAACTGAATATCCTTTTGATGCATCTTGGGGATATCAAGTTACTGGTTATTTTGCACCTACTTCTAGATATGGTACTCCAGATGACTTTAAGGCTATGGTAGATAAGTTCCATAATGCTAACATTGGTGTAATTTTGGATTGGGTTCCTGCACACTTTCCTAAAGATGGTTACGGTCTATACGAATTTGATGGCTCTTGCTGTTATGAGTATACCGAACCTAAAAAACGTGAACACGCCTCTTGGGGTACTAGGGTTTTTGATTATGGCAAAGCTGAAGTTTGTTCTTTTTTAATTTCTAGTGCTTGTAACTGGATTGAAGAATATCATGTTGATGGACTTCGTGTAGATGCAGTAGCATCTATGTTGTATCTTGACTACGATAGACGTGACGGTGAATGGATTGCTAATGTATATGGTGGTAAAGAAAATCTTGAGGCAGTCGACTTCTTGAAAAAGTTGAATGAAATGGTATTTTCAAGAAATCCTGACGTTCTTATGATTGCTGAAGAATCTACTGCTTGGCCTTTGGTTACTAAACCTACTGATATGGGTGGTCTTGGCTTTAACTTTAAGTGGAACATGGGTTGGATGAATGATATGCTATCTTATATGTCGCTAGACCCTATTTACAGAGCATTTAATCATGATAAGGTTACTTTCTCATTCTTCTACTGTTTCTCTGAAAACTATGTTTTGCCTATCTCTCATGATGAGGTTGTGTATGGTAAAGGTTCTATGTACACTAAAATGAGTGGTACTACTCCAGAACAGAAGTACGCATCTTATAGAGCTTTTCTATGTTATATGATGGCTCACCCTGGTAAAAAACTTCTATTTATGGGACAAGAGTTCGCTCAAGCTAATGAATGGAACTTTAAAACTGGTCTTGATTGGGATTTACTTGAAAATACTGATAATAAAACTATGCTTCAATTTTCAGAAAAGTTGAACAAATTCTACTTAGAAAATTCACCTCTTTGGGCTAATGATGACTCTTGGGACGGTTTCTCTTGGATTGCTAATGATGACTCTAAACAAAGTGTAATCGCTTTTAGACGTATAGATGATAAGGGTCAAGAGTTAGTAGTCGTATGTAACTTTGTTCCAGTTGAACGCAAAGACTATAAGATTGGTGTTCCTATATATGGCAAGTATGAACTTGTATTCAATTCCGATGATAAACAGTTTGGTGGTAGTGGTCTTGCTGATACTACTTACAAAACTTCAGAAACATCTATGCACGGTTTTGACCAATGTATATCTTTAGATTTAGCACCATTGTCAGTGATGTATCTAAAAGGAACTGCAGAGCCTAAACCTAAAAAGACTACTGTAAAAACTACTACTAAGACAGTTAAAAAATCCACTACTAGCAAGAGTAAATCTACTAAGACTGAAACTTCTAAGAGTAGCACTTCTGTTAAGAGTAAATCTAGTAGTAGCAAGAGTAGTTCAAAGGACAAATCTAGTGACAAGTAATGGTTTTAACGCTTTAACTCCAGCTAAACCCATTATTATATAAACAGTACGATAAGAACTATCGGATTTTAAGCCATCTCTAACTTAGAGTTGGAAGTTATATCTTTAGATATGACAGTTCACAATTTCAAAACTACTTTACGAAAGGAGAAGACCGTTTTAAATACATCTAAAAAAATATGCTATAGATGACGGTCAATTTGAATATGTATATAAAAAAAGAATGTGTTGCAATGCTACTTGCAGGTGGTCAAGGTAGCAGATTATATGCACTTACTCAAGATATGGCTAAACCAGCCGTACCTTATGGCGGTAAATATAGAATTATTGACTTCCCACTATCTAACTGTACTAACTCTGGTATAGATACTGTAGGTGTACTAACTCAATATCAACCATTAGTACTAAATGATTACATAGGTAATGGTCAACCTTGGGGTTTGGACAAAGCTAGAGGTGGTGTACACGTTCTACCTCCATATGAAACTTCAAATGGAAAATCCTGGTTTGAAGGTACTGCTAATGCAATCTACCAAAATATAAACTTTGTTGAAAGATATAATCCTGAATACGTTGTAGTACTTGGTGGCGACCACATCTACAAAATGGATTACTCTAAAATGTTAGAATTTCACAAGGAAAACAATGCAGATTGTACTATCGCCGTACTTAACGTATCTATGGAGGAGGCTACTCGTTTTGGTATAATGATTTGCGACCCTAACGACCCTAACAGAATTATAGATTTTGAAGAAAAACCTGCTCACCCACGTTCCACATTAGCATCTATGGGAATATATGTATTTACTTGGGAAAAGTTAAAGAAGTATCTAATTAAGAATGAAACAGAGGCTAACGCTAAACGTGATGTTGGTGAAACTTGGTCTAAAGACTTTGGTAAAGATATTATCCCTATGATGAGAGAAGATAATCAACGTCTATTTGCCTACAATTTTGAGGGCTATTGGAAAGATGTCGGTACTTTGGATTCTCTTTGGGACGCTAATATGGATATTATTGACCCTAATGTTCCTCTTGATTTATATGATGACAGTTGGAAAATATATTCAAGAAACCCAATTATGCCACCACAATATCAAGGTGAAAACGCTAAAGTTGAGAACTCTGTAGTATCTGAGGGTAGCGATATCGATGGTTCTGTTGATTTCTCTGTAATCTTTTCAGGTGTTACTATTGAAACTGGTGCTACTGTAAACTATAGTATAGTAATGCCTGGTGCTGTTGTTAAAAGTGGTGCTACTGTTGAGTATGCTATTGTAGGTGAAAATACTATCGTTGAAAGTAATGCTCATGTGGGTGCTAAACCAGAAACTATGGATAATAGAGATGATTGGGGCATTGCCGTAGTAGGACACAATCAAGTGATTGCAGAAAATCAAGTGGTTGCACCTAAGCAAATGGTTCCAGATATTAGAAAAAAGTAATTTAGGGAGGCAATTTTCACATGGCAAGTAATAATAATGTATTAGGTTTAATCTTTGCTAATATGCACGATGATACTATAGAGGCTCTTACTAAAACTAGAACTACTGGTTCGGTTCTATTTGGTGGTAGATACAGACTTATAGATTTTCCACTTTCAAATATGGTCAACTCTGGTATTAATGAGATTGGCGTTATAACTAAAAGAAATTATCAATCATTGATGGACCATTTAGGCTCTGGTAAAGAATGGGACTTAGTCGGCAAGAACAGTGGTTTAAAACTATTTCCACCTTATGGCAGAAACGAAAGCGTTCTTTATACTGGCAGACTTGAAGCTCTTAAGGGTATAGTTGGCTATATAGAAAATACTTCTGCTGAGTATGTAGTTATGAGTGATTGCGATTCTCCTATGACTATAGACTATAAGCCTATCATTAAGGCTCACATTGAAAAAGATGCCGACATAACTGCTGTATATACTGTAGGCAATCTATATAAGACTGGAACTATCTTCTCTATGAACGATGACGGCAGAATCGTAGATGTTATGATTAATCCTGAAATAGACGGCGATTGCAACATCAGTTTGAATACTTATGTTATTAAAAAATCTTTCTTACTTCAAATTATAAAAGATGCGTCTAGTCATGGTGCAGTAAGTTTTGAAAGAACTGTACTTCAAGATGGTAAAGATACTTTTAAAATCTATGGCTATGAGTTCGACGGTTTTGTAAATAGAATTAACGACCTTGATAGTTACTATCAAGCTAATATGAACCTTCTAAATAGAGATAACAGAAACGCTCTATTTGTTAAAACTAAGCCTATATATACTAAAGTTAAAGATACTTGTCCTACTAAGTTTGGTTTGGACAGCAAGGTTAAAAACTCTTTAATCGCTGATGGTTGTATTATCGAAGGTACTGTTGAGAACTCCGTTATCTTTAGAGGCGTTAAGATAGGTAAAAATACTGTAGTTAAAGATAGTATAGTTATGCAAAACAGTGTTATAGGTAATGATTGCAACCTATCTTGCATGATTTTAGATAAGAACGTATCTGTAAGCGATGGAAAGATTTTATCTTCTGCAAAATCCACACCACTATTTATCGCAAAGAAAACTAACGTTTAGATATATACTTAACACATATATTTGGAATTTCTCTGCAAGGTGTTAATCTTGTGGAGTTGTTCCAGTGTATTAATATAACTCTTTTTATAGGAGTTTTTTGAAAGGGTGTGTACATCTATATGAATATACTATTTGCTGTAAGTGAGGCATCACCATATATAAAATCTGGTGGTTTAGGCGATGTAGCTGGTTCTTTGCCTATAGCTATAAACAAAAAAGGTCACGATTGCAGAGTAGTTATCCCTTTATATAAAGATATTCCTCAAAAGTACAGAACTTCCATGACTTACATCACCAATTTAACCGTAGATGTCGCTTGGCGTAAACAGTATTGTGGAATTTTTAAATCCGAAGTTAATGGCGTTACTTACTACTTCTTGGATAATGAGTATTATTTCGGTAGAAACGGTCTATACGGCTTCTATGACGATTGCGAAAGATTTACCTTCTTTTCAAGAGCAGTCTTGGAAATGCTCCGTTATATAGATTTTAAACCAGATGTTATTAACTCTCACGATTGGCAGACTGCTTTAATACCTGTATACTATCAAGTATTTTATAAGTATCAGCAAGGCTACGAGAAGATTAGAAATACTTTTACTATTCATAATATACAGTATCAAGGTAAGTACGGTACAGAAGTTGTTAATGAATTGATGGGTATACCTTTATATCATTCCGACTTACTTATGTACGACGGTTGCATAAATATGATGAAAGGTGCTATTGAAACTGCTGATAAGATTACTACAGTTAGTCCTAGTTACGCTTGGGAAATCTTAGACCCTTGGTATTCTCATGGTTTGGATAGAATTTTAATAAATAAACAGTATAAACTATGTGGTTTTTTAAATGGTATCGATACAGTTTATTACAATCCATCTTCTGATAGCGTTATTGCTAAAAACTTCTCTAGTGAAGATATTAGTGGTAAAAAAATCTGTAAAGATGCCCTACTTCAAGAGTTGGGACTTCAAGAGGGTGATGAACCTATAATTGCTATAATCACACGTTTGGTATCCCATAAGGGCTTGGATTTGGTTAGATGCGTCTTTGAAGATATATTAGCTTTAGGTTGTAAATTTATCATCTTAGGTACTGGCGATAAAGAGTATGAGGACTTCTTTACTGAAATGCAACGTAAATATCCAGATGTTGTATCTACTAATATTATGTTCAATCAAAATCTTGCTAGAAAGATATATTCTGGTGCAGATATATTCTTAATGCCATCTCAAAGCGAACCTTGTGGTTTGGCTCAAATGATTTGTATGCGTTATGGTACAGTTCCAATAGTTCGTGAAACTGGCGGACTTCGTGATACCGTTATAGATTGTGGTGGCGTTGGTGGTAATGGATTTACTTTTAAATCTTATAATGCTCATGATATGTTAGCATCTTGCAAACGTGCTTTAGAACTATACAAAGATACTCCTGATTGGAACAAATTAGTTAAACACGATATGCAACAGGATTTCAGTTGGGATAACGCATCAGAATATTATATCGGTCTTTATAAAGAGATTGTATCTTGGAATAAATAAACATTATTGAATATTCTTACTGGAATGATTGTAATAATCATTCCAGTTTTTTTGTAGTGGTTCACTATTGACGTGCAACTAAAAAGATGGTACAATGTATTAAGACATTATATGTCTAATATTAAATTTTTATAGAATGGTTTGAGTTTTTTATGATAAATAGTACAGTTACTTTGATTGCTTATACTCCTCAACCTGAAAAAGTTATATCAGCATCGGCAAAGTTGTGTTATTCCGATACTGGTTGTCAACAGTTAATGGACGGTCTTACTGAGGAAAAAACTAAAAGTTTTTTAGAAATGTTATCTAATATAGGTCATCAAAGTCCAATTGAACACGCCTACTTTACGTTTGGAATAGAAGGTGTATCTCGTACGCTACTAGCCCAGATAACTCGTCATAGAATAGCATCTTTTTCGGTGCAAAGTCAAAGATACGTTAAAAAGTCCAACTTTGTATATATAACTCCTCCAGCAATTGCAGATGACCAAAAGGCTCTTGAAATATTTAATAAATCCATGCAAAATGCCTTTGATGATTATAATTCTCTTGCTGATATCTTAGAAAGTAAGTATTACAGTCAATTTTTAGAACAGGGTTTAACAGAGAAACAAGCTAAATCTAAAGCAGAAAAGAAAGCTATCGAAGATGCAAGGTTTGTTCTTCCTAACGCTTGTGAAACTAAGATGGTCGTATCTATGAACGCTAGAAGTTTAATGAACTTTTTCTCTCTTAGATGTTGCAACAGAGCTCAATGGGAAATCAAAAATGTTGCTGACCAAATGTTAAAACTCTGTTGTGAGGTCGCTCCTACACTGTTCAAGGAGGCTGGACCTAATTGTGTACATGGTGTATGTCCAGAGGGCAAGATGTCTTGTGGAAAGTGTTCTCAAGTTAGGGAGTTCTATCGGGAGTTAAAAGGTAATGAGTAAGTTAATAGTTATCGATGGTTTAGATGGTTGTGGGAAATCTACACAATTGGAAATTTTATGTAAACATTTAAATGGTTTGAATGTACATCATAGAATGGTTAGTTTTCCCGAATATGATAAGCCTACATCTATATTTGTTAGAAAGTATCTTGCAGGGGAATTTTCTCCAACTGCTGATGGTGTAAACTGTTATACAGCGTCATCTTTTTACGCTATGGATAGATATGCTAGTTACAAGTTGGGTTGGGAACAAGATTATAAAAATGGTACTCTAATAGTATCAGGAAGGTACATAAGTTCGAATTTAATACATCAAATGACGAAACTTCCACAAGAACAGTGGGATAACTTCGCCGAATGGCTCTACGATTATGAGTGCAATAAGTTAGAACTTCCTAATGCTGATTTGACTATATTCCTTGATATGCCTATTGAGATATCTCAAAAGTTGCTAAGTAATCGCTATAATGGTAACGAAAGTAAAAAAGATATCCATGAGGCTGACATTGAATATTTAAAATCTTGTAGGAAGTCTGCAATGTATTCAGCTGAAAAGTATGGCTGGAAAGTTATTCCTTGCAATGTGGGTGAGAACGTTCGTTCTATTGAAGATATCTCTAAAGATATATTTGAAGTTGTGGAAAGGGTAGTGCTTTAATGCTTACTTTTAAAAAGATTAGTATATCTGATAAGGATTGGATTTGTCAACTTTTAAAGAAATCTAACTTTATGGGGGCAGAGTATAGCTTTGCTAATAATATGGCTTGGCATAGACTTAGCAACTCTCTAATTACTAGGTATAATGACTTCTACACCGTACTAATGCCCGAAAATGATACCTTTATGTATACTTTTCCAGCTGGTTCGGGTGACTATGTAGATGTTATTTCTCAACTTAGAGAGTATTCTAAAATACACGACAAAAAGTGCAGTATATTTGGTGTTACTAAAGAATATCTATCGTTTTTTGAGGATAATTTTAAAGGTGAATATTCTGTAAAGTATCTATCAGATAGTAGCGACTATATATATTTAGCTGATGATTTAATTAATCTAAAAGGAAAGAAGTATCATAGCAAGAGAAATCATTTAAAAAAGATGGATAGTTTTAATTGGTCTTTTGACGTTCTATCTGAAAAAGATTTTAATGATTGCATTTTGCTATCTGCTGATATGTATAATAAAAATAATGCCTATACAGACCATTCTGCTATAGTTGAACAGTATGCTATAAATACTTTTTTTGAGTATTATAATCAATTTAATCTAGTGGGGGGAACTATTAGAATAGATGGTAAACTTGTAGCTTTTACCATCGGTGAAAGGTTGAACTCTAATACTATGGTTGTGCATATTGAAAAAGCAGATAAATCTTATGATGGGCTATATGCTTTGATAAATAATCAATTTGTAAAGAAGTTTTGTAACTCTAATGATATTAAGTATGTTAATCGTGAGGAAGATTTGGGCATAGATGGTCTTAGAAAAGCTAAGAGGTCATATAATCCAATCTTTCAAGTAGAAAAGTATCTTATAGAGTTCAACTCTTAGTTTTTTGAAAGGATTGGTGTTTTTTATGGTATACGTTTTTTTAGCTAACGGCTTTGAGGAAGTTGAGGCTTTAACTCCTATAGATTGCCTTAGAAGATGTGGTATTAAAGTAGTTACAGTAGGCGTTGGTGGAGAGTATATAACTAGTTCACATAATATTACTGTTAAGGCAGATATCACTGAAGATAAAGTTGAACTTTCAAAAGATATTCAAATGATAATCTGCCCTGGTGGTATGCCTGGAACTTTAAATCTTGAAAAATCGGAAACAGTACAAAATACTATAGATTTTTGCGTACAAAATGATATATATGTTGCTTGTATATGTGCTGGACCTATAATCTTAGGTCATAAAGGCTTATTAAATGGTAAGACTGCTTGTTGCTATCAAGGTTTTGAAAAAGATTTAATAGGTGCTAACGTTATCTATGATGCAGTTGCAGTAGATGGTAAGTTTATAACATCTAGGGGAATGGGTGTGGCTCTTGATTTTGGAGTTAAACTTGTAGAAGTATTAAAATCCAAAGAAGTAGCTTCCGACTTACTAAATAAGATTATGTATCCAACAGTATGAGTTTAGATAATGAAAAAAATCTTTTAAGGGCAAAATATAAAGATATTAGAAAGTCCCTTTTAAATGAGATTACTCCAAATTTACAAAGTAGAAAATCTATTTTAGATAAGGCTATATTTGAAAATTTAATTAACAATGTGGATTTTAAAAAATATAAATCCGTATTATGTTATGTATCTTTTGGCATTGAGATTGATACTTTATCTTTAATAGAATATCTTAATAGTAATGGAATTTCTGTATATGCTCCAAAGTGCTATAGGTTAGACAGTTCTATGAGATTTTTCCAAATTAATGGAGTGCAATCTTTAGTTGGTGGAGAATATAAGGGCATCTTAGAACCTATTGAAGATACTTCTAATGAACTATTAGATTTTTCTAACTGTCTATGTGTAGTTCCTGCGTTGGCTTTCGATATTAATGGATATCGTTTAGGTTGGGGTGGTGGCTACTATGATAGATTTCTTTCTAAAAATAGAAATGTATCTACAGTTGGCTTGGTGTATAGTTCTTGTATTACCGATGCCGTTCCTAAAGATAACTATGATATCTCAGTAGATTTTGTAATCTCAGAAAAGAATATATTATTATGTGGAGGTACTAATGAGCGTTAAGAACTTAGAGGAAAATAATCAGCTTTTAGATGATAACGAAGATATCTATGAAGATGATTACGAAGACAATGAAATTGATGAGTATGACGATATTGATAATCAAGATGATGATTACATAGATGATGACGATGACGAAGATGACGACGATGATGATGAGGAAGATTATGAAGAAGACGAAAAACCTCGTAAAAGAAAACGTAAACGCAAAAGAATTAAAGGTTTAAAGTTTTCGTTAGGTTTAATTATGATATTCATAATTTTAGGAATATCGGCATTGTTGTCGGTTACGGTTATACTACTTGCTAAAGAGTATATGGGCATAGATAAACCTGTTACTACCTATATTGTGGATATCCCAGAGGGTGCTAGTACCGATGAAATTATAGACATTCTCTATGATAACGGTATTATTAAGATTAAACAGTTATTTGAACTATCTTTAAAAATTAATGACCGTGATGGTAAACCTATAGTTGCTGGTGAACATGAAATCAGTCCTAGTATGGACTACGGAGATATTCTAACCGAACTTAAAACCAATATCGAGGAAACTAAAGAGATTGTAAAAGTTACTCTACCAGAGGGTGTAAATATCTATGAGGCTGCCGACATATTGGAACAAAAAGGCGTTTGTAAGGCTCGTACGTTAGTACACTACTTCAATGGAGGTTTCTCACTAGATAAGTATAAGTTTGCAAACTATCTACCTACAGAGAGTACTCTTAAATTTTTAAAGTTGGAAGGATATCTTTTCCCAGATACTTATGAGTTCTATAAAGATGAAGATGCTGAAATAGTATGTCGTAAGATATTCAATAACTTTGAGAGTAAAATCACTGACGACTACTACAACAGAATGCAAGAAATAAATATGTCTTTAGATGAGGTTATAACTTTAGCATCTATAGTTCAAAAAGAGGCTGGAAACGTTAAAGATATGAAGTTAATATCTTCTGTATTCCATAACCGTTTGAACAATCCAGATAGTTTCCCTATGTTGCAATCTGACCCTACTAGAATATACGCTCAAGATGTTATCCATACACATTCTGATATAGTAAATACTAATATGGAAGATGCTTATAATACTTATAAATCTGCTGGTTTACCTCCTGGAGCTATATGTAATCCTGGTATAGAAGCCATTGAGGCGGTTTTATATCCTGAAGATACTAACTACTTCTATTTCTGTGCGAACGTTGAAACTGGCGAAACTTACTACGCTGAAACTTTAGAAGAACATAATGCTAATCTTGAATTGGCAGGTATTCAATTAGAAAATTAATCTATTGTTAATAACTTAGGGCGAATTTTTAATATTCGCCCTATTAATTAGACTACTTTATTGGAGGTTTTTATATAATGAATTTGGAAGTACTTGCTCCCGTAGGCGATTGGGAACGTTTAAACTCTGCTGTAGATTTTGGTGCAGATGCCGTATATTTGGGTAGAAAAAATTTCGGTATGAGAGCAAACCCTCAAAACTTTGATTTGGATACCTTAAAAAAAGCTATAGAACTATGTCATAGCAGAGGCGTAAAAGTATACGTTACTTGTAACACTCTGCCTAGAAATAATGAAATTCCACAATTTCAGCAGTTTGTAGAGGAGGCAGTTGCTTGTAATGTAGATGCTCTAATAGTCGCCGATTTGGGATTGCTTTCATTAATTAAGAAGTTTGCTCCAAATATGGAAATTCATATGTCTACTCAAACTGGAATTGTAAACTATGTTACTGCAAATCAGCTATACGATATGGGTTGTAAGAGAGTAGTTCTTGCTAGAGAACTATCCCTTGATGAAATAGCCGAAATTAGAGCAAAAACTCCTAAAGAATTGGATATTGAGGCTTTTGTTCATGGAGCAATGTGTATGTCCTTTTCAGGTAGATGTTTATTATCATCATACTTTACTAATAGAGATGCTAACCGTGGCGAATGTGCTCAACCTTGCAGATGGAACTACTATCTAATGGAAGAAAAACGTAAAGGTGAATATCATCAAGTTATAGAGGACGAAAATGGTTCATACATTCTAAATGCTAAAGATATGTGCATGATTAACCATCTTGATGACGTTATAAAAGCTGGAGTGAACTCTTTAAAAATAGAAGGTAGAGCGAAATCTAGCTATTATGTATCGGTTATTACTAACGCATACAGACAAGCCGTGGATATATATAAACAAAATCCAGATGATTATAAACTTCCACAATGGCTACAAGATGAAGTTTTTAAAGTTAGTCATCGTCAATACTGCACTGGATTTTTCTACGGTCACCCTAATAACTGTAAGTATTATGGTCAGTACTACGAAAATGGTGGATATATTCGTTCTTATGATGTAGTTGCAGTAGTCGAAGATTACAAAGATGGTACACTATATTGTACTCAAAGAAATAAGTTCTTAAAAGGTGCAGAAGTTGAGATATTAGCACCTCTAGGAAAGCCAGTTACATTAACTATAGATGAGATTATCAATGAAGATGGTGAAAGTGTGGATATGGCAAACCATTCCATGATGAAGTTTTCATTTAAGTGTGATACTCCATTTCCTAAGAACTCCATTATAAGAATGAAAAAGGATTAACTATAAGTATAAACTATTAAAGGTGGTGCTTGATTTACTATGGATAAGTATGAAGTATTAAAAGAATACTTTGGATATTCCACTTTTAGAAAAGGTCAAGAAGAAATAATTGATAATATTCTAAAAGGTAGAGATATTTTAGCTATAATGCCAACAGGTGCTGGAAAATCTTTGTGTTATCAAGTACCCGCTTTGATGTTAAAAGGTATGACTATAGTAATATCACCATTGATTTCTTTAATGAAAGACCAAGTCAATGCTTTAAATGATAGTGGTATAAAAGCCGTCTATTTGAATAGTTCCATGACTTTTAGTGAATATCAAAAGGCATTAAGATTAGCTTCGCAAGGATATTTTAAAATAATATATGTCGCTCCTGAAAGGTTAGAAACTCATGATATTATGAATATAATCGCATTTAATGAAGTCAGCATGATTACTATAGATGAGGCTCATTGTGTATCGCAATGGGGACACGATTTCCGACCAAGCTACTTAAAAATAGTAGATTTTGTATCGAAGTTCAAAAGCAGACCAATAATATCTAGTTTTACTGCCACTGCCACTAGTAAAGTAAAACAAGATATATCTAACATTTTAAAGTTGAACAATCCGTACATTATTACTACTGGTTTCGATAGAAAAAATTTGTACTTTGAGGTTCAACACCCTAAAGATAAGTTTTCAGCTCTATTGAAGATAGTTCAAAGGAACAAGGGAAAGTGTGGAATAGTCTATTGTGGTACTAGAAAAAATGTTGAGGAAGTTTGTCAAAAGTTACAAGATGAGGGCTTTAATGCTTTAAGATATCATGCAGGGTTGACCAATCAAGAAAGATTATATAGTCAAAATTGCTTTATATACGATAAATGCGATATTATTGTAGCTACTAATGCTTTTGGCATGGGAATAGATAAATCTAATGTATCATATGTAGTGCATTACAATATGCCTAAAAATATAGAAAGTTACTATCAAGAGGCTGGTAGGGCTGGTCGTGATGGCGAACCTGCTGAATGTATACTTTTATATAGTGCCTCCGATGTTTCTCTAAATAGATTTTTAATAGAACAGTCTGAAAATGACGAAATTCCTCCAGATGTTATGGCTAAGATTAAAAATCAAGAAAGAGAATTACTTAAATATATGACGTTCTATTGTACCATAACCACTTGCTTGAGGTCTTACATTTTAAAGTATTTTGGCGATAAGGGTATGACATCTTGTTTAAACTGTAGTAACTGTCTATCTAACTATGAGGATAAAGATATTACTATAGATAGTCAAAAGATACTATCATGTGTATATAGAACCAATCAACAGGTTAGCGTAGCCGTTTTGAGTGCTATTCTAAAAGGAAGTAAATCCAAAATGATTTTGGATAGTGGTTATGATAAGATATCTACATATGGAATTATGAAAGAATGTTCCGATATGTATATTCGTGATGTTACAAACCATTTAGTATTGCATAAGTATTTAAATCAAAGTGATGAAAAATCTGCGTATTTAAAACTAACTAGGCAATCTGTAGGGATTTTGCGAGGCGATATTAAAGTATATATGAAAGTTCTAAAAAGTAAAGATAAGAATAAATCTGCAAATATGGATATCAAAGTTAATAAGGAACTGTTTAATATATTAAAGTCGGTGCGTCAGAACATAGCCAGTGTGCAGAGTATTCCAGCGTATATAGTATTTTCCGATGCCACTCTAAAAGATATGTGCTTAAAACTTCCGACTACCAAAAGCGAATTTTTAAAGGTATCTGGAGTTGGTGAAGTGAAAATGGAAAAGTATGGTGAAACTTTTATCAAAGAGATTAAAAAGTTCAAAGATATAAAAAAGTAACTTCCTTGATATCAAGGAAGTTATTTTATACAACGTATAACAAAAGTGGACTTCTTTAAAAAGAAATCCACTTAAACATAACAGATTAACCTCTGTTGAAACGCTTTTTAAATCTATCAACACGACCACCAGTATCAACAAGTTTTTGCTTACCTGTGAAGAATGGGTGGCACTTTGAACAGATTTCAACCTTGATATCCTTCTTAGTGGAACGAGTTTCGATTACGTTACCACAAGCACAAGTGATAGTTGTCTTTTCAAAATTTGGGTGAATTCCCTTTTGCATATGTTACACCTCATTTCATAGTAAAGTATGTTAATCAAGTAGCCCATCAAATTCTTTAGACAGTAGTACTTTAGACTGATTACAGTATTAAATTATATCATAAAGTGAAAAAAAAGTCAAGTACTAAAATATATTTTTTTTCAAATAATAGAAGAAGTAGTTTGGAAGTTTTTGTACTATAACTATATGCAATCATAGTATATATATTATTGATACAAATTAATAACATTTTGTTGATTATAACTCAAACTTATGATATAATTAACTATATACTACGAAAGGAATGTATACCTATGAACGAATTGTTAAAGTTAAACTATAATATAAATGCCTTGGATTTAATATCTGCTGGAGATGTATCCGAGGACGTTAGCAACCATTTAGAAAAGTTGCATATCAATCCTGAAACTATTAGAAGATGTTCTCTTGCACTATACGAGGGCGAAATAAATATGATTATTCATGCTAACGGTGGAACTGTAGAAGTGTATGTAGATGATGCTAAAACTATAACAGTTATTCTTAAAGATACTGGTCATGGAATTGAAAATATCGAGGAGGCTATGCAGAACGGCTATACTACTATACCTAAAGATAGTTCTATGCATAAAAAAGGTTTCGGTGCTGGTCAAGGACTTTCCAATATGGCAAAGTACTCAGACTATATAGATATTCAATCTACAGTTGATGTTGGTACTACTGTTACCATGATTTTTAAATAATCTTATATGAAAGGAGTAATCCAAAATGGGATATTTAACCATAAAAGATAGAGCAGAGGCATCTTTTATAGAAAAACACTCCGAATTTATAGGATATCTTGCACCAGTTACTACTAACGATGAGGCTGTTGCTTTTATAAATGAGATTAAATCTAAACATAGAAAAGCCACTCATAACGTATATGCGTACATTTTAAGAGATGATAACATTGTTCGTTATTCCGATGATGGCGAACCTCAAGGTACTGCTGGAGTTCCTGTATTAGACGTTCTTAAAAAAAGAGGTCTAACCGACATATGTTGCGTGGTAACTAGATACTTTGGAGGTATCTTATTAGGTGGTGGAGGTCTAGTTAGAGCATATTCTCATGCAACGTCTATAGCCGTGGATAGTGCATCTATTATGGATATGTGTAGTTGCTATCAACTAAAGTTTTCCATGGATTATACTTTGTATGGCAAGGTAAACTATATACTTCCTAACTTTGATATAAAAATCTTAGATACTAACTTTTCTAACTGTGTGACTATAACTCTATTAGTAAAGGTAGAACGTTTTGAAGAACTTAATAAAAAGTTAATAGATGTATCTAATGGTTCTATTGTAGTTGAGAAATCACAAGAGATGTTCATGGATTTTAACTAATTTAAATATGTAAGGAGTTTTTTTATGATATATTTAGGTTGTCACTTATCGGTATCGGGTGGCTTTGAAAAGATGGGCAAAGATGCTCTAAAGTTGGGTGCGGATACTCTACAGTTCTTTACTAGAAATCCTAGAGGTGCAAACGCTAAAAAAATAGATGAAAATGATACAAAAGCCTTTGTTAATCTAATGCAACAGAATAACTTTGGTAAGATTATTGCTCATGCACCATACACATTAAATCCATGCTCAGCCGATGAGAATACTAGAAACTTTGCTTTAAAAATCTTTAAAGATGACCTATCACGAATGGAATACATTCCAAATAACTACTATAACTTTCACCCAGGAAGCCATACTGGACAAGGTGTAGATATTGGAATTAATCAAATTGCTGATATGTTAAATAAAAGTTTGACAGAAAATCAAAGTACAATCGTGTTATTAGAAACTATGGCAGGTAAAGGCACGGAAATAGGACGTTCATTTCAAGAACTTCAAGCTATTATCGATAAGGTTGAACTAAAAAATAAAATAGGCGTGTGTTTAGATACTTGTCATATCTTTGATGCTGGGTACGATATAGTAAACAATCTTGATGGCGTTCTTAAGGAGTTCAATAGCGTTATAGGTTTAGATAGATTAAAGGCTATACATCTAAACGATAGCAAAAATGCTATGGGCAGTCACAAGGATAGACATGAAACTATTGGTAATGGTAACATAGGACTATCTGCAATGTTTAAGATTGTTAATCACCCATTACTACAAGGTTTGCCATTCTGCTTAGAAACTCCTAACGATGCCGATGGATATAAAAAAGAAATCCAAATGTTGCGTGAGAATATAAATTCTTAACATTTGGAATATAGTATATATATTATGATAATAATATAATTGCATATAAAATAAACAATCGCACAAAAAAGTTAAACCAAAATTTGTTTTTTTAAAGAAATTGTGAAATTTTAATTAATAAAAAAATATTGATAAAAAAGTATTGACAAGCATATTATAATCTGTTATAATGAAATCAATAAATAATTATCAATTAAAAATGATGGTTATTTGTTGTATAGTGGGAGGTGTGAACGGTGGCCGATAAATCTGCTAGTGCAGTATCCAAAGCAACCATACAACGACTTCCTATGTATTTGAATTGCCTGAAAGCAAAGCAACAGGAAAATATTAAAAACATTTCCGCTCGTGTTATTGCTGATGAGCTTCGCTTTAATGAGGTTCAAGTTAGAAAGGATTTCGCTTCGGTTAGTAACTTCGGTGGCAGACCTAAAACGGGTTATGAAACTGATGTCCTTATTGCCGATATTGAAGACTTCTTAGGCTACAATAACCCGAAAAACGCTGTGTTGGTCGGTGTAGGTCAACTTGGAAGTGCGTTACTTTCTTATAGAGGCTTTGAGGAGTATGGTCTTAATATAGTCGCTGGTTTTGACATAAATCCTAAAGTGGTTTCTTTGGATATTAATGGCAAACACATCTTTCATTTGGATGATATTGAAAAGATATGCAGTAAACTGGGAGTTAAAATAGGTATAATTACAGTGCCAATGCAAAATGCTCAAATGGTTTGCAATAGATTGGTTCAAAGTGGTATATTAGCAATTTGGAACTTTGCACCTGCACATCTTAAAGTACCAAAGAATATATTGGTTCATAATGAGAATATGGCTGTATCGTTAGCATTTCTATCTAAGCATCTTGAAGAAGGTTTGACAGAATAAGTTCTTTCATTTTAGGTGTTGACGTAATTTTATTAGGTTTATTTTTATCTAAAAATAATAAATCAGGAGGAGTTTTTCCAATGAGTGAAAAAAAAGAAAAGGCAGTTACTACTGTTGAAATGACTGAAGAAGAAAAGAAAGCAGAAATCAAAACTATGGTTGATAGCCTTGTCGCTAAGGCTAAGGTTGCTCTTGATGAGTACATGAAGTTAGACCAAGAACAGATTAATAAGATTACTAAGGCTATGGCTTTAGCTGGTCTATCTGCTCAAATGGAACTAGCTAAACTAGCAGTTGAAGAAACTGGTAGAGGTATCTTTGAAGATAAGGTTACTAAGAATATCTTCTCTACTGAATACATCTGGCACTCAATTAAGTATGAGAAAACAGTTGGTATTATTGAAGATAATGAAAATGAAAGCTATCTAGAAATAGCTGAACCTATTGGTATAGTAGCTGGTGTTACACCTGTAACTAACCCAACATCTACTACAATGTTCAAGGCTATAAGCTGTGTTAAGACTAGAAACCCAATCATCTTTGGTTTCCACCCAAATGCACAAAAGTGTTCTGTAAGAGCTGCTGAAATCGTAAGAGATGCTGCTATTAAGGCTGGTGCTCCTGAAAACTGTATCCAATGGATTGAAAAGCCATCTATTGATGCTACAGGTTTCTTAATGAATCACCCAGACGTTGCTACTATCTTAGCTACTGGTGGTCCTGGAATGGTTAAGGCTGCTTATTCTGCTGGTAAACCTGCACTTGGCGTTGGTCCTGGTAACACTCCATGCTACATCGAAAAGACTGCTAAGATTAAGCAAGCAGTAAATGACTTACTACTTTCTAAGTCTTTCGACAATGGTATGATTTGTGCTTCTGAACAAGCTGCTATCATCGATACTGAAGTTTATGATGAGGCTACAGCATTCATGAAGGAACAAGGCTGTTACTTTGCTAAGCCAGATGAAGTAAAGAAGATTCAAGACGTTGTTATTAACGTTGAAAAGATGGCTGTTCAACCTTGGGTAGTTGGTCAATATCCATGGCAAATTGCTGAAAAGGCTGGTATTACTATTCCTAAGGAAACTAAGGTTCTTTGTGTTGAATTACCTACTACAGATGCTAATATCTGTCCATTAGCTTTAGAGAAACTTTCTCCTGTACTTGCAGTAGTTAAGTCCGATACTACTGAACACGCTTTTGAACTTTGTGAAGAAATGTTAAAGCACGGTGCTGGTCATACAGCAGTAATTCATTCCTCTAACGAAGCTATAATTGAACAATATGGCGAAGTTATGAAGGCTAGCCGTATAGTAGTTAATTCACCTGCATCATTTGGTGCTATCGGTGACGTTTATAACTCTATGGCTCCATCACTAACACTAGGTTGTGGTTCATATGGTAAGAACTCTATTTCAGAGAACGTTACTGTTAAGAACTTAATCAATAAGAAGAAAGTAGCTAAGAGGAGATTAAATATGCAGTGGTTTAAAGTTCCAGAAAAGATTTATTTTGAACCAGGTTCTGTTCAATATCTAGCTAAGATGCCTGATATTCACAGAGTTATGATAGTTGCTGACCCTGGTATGGTACAATTCCATTTCGTTGAAAAGGTTCTATATCAACTAGATAAGAATGCTACTAGACCAGTTATCGAAGTATTCAGCGAAGTTGAACCAGACCCAGACCTAACTACACTTAGAAAAGGTGTTGAGGTTATGAACCGTTTCCAACCTGATACTATCGTAGCACTTGGTGGTGGTTCTGCAATCGACGCTGCAAAGGGTATGTGGTTATTCTATGAAAATCCAGATGCTGACTTTATCGGCATGGCTCAAAAGTTCTTAGATATCCGTAAGAGAGTTTACAAGTTCCCTAAGATGGGTAAGAAGGCTAAGTTAGTAGCTATTCCAACTACTTCTGGTACTGGTTCTGAAGTTACTTCATTTGCAGTTATCTCTGATAAGGCTAACAACATGAAGTATCCTCTAGCTGACTACGAGCTAACTCCAGATATTGCTATCATTGACCCACAATTCGTAATGACTCTACCTAGAACTTCTGTTGCATTTACAGGTCTTGACGTATTAACTCACGCAATTGAGGCTTACGTTTCTACTCTAGCAAATGACTATACAGATGCTATGGCTTTACATGCTATTAAGTTAGTATTTAAGTATCTACCAGAATCATATGCTACTGCTGACCCTCTAGCAAGAGAGAAGATGCACAATGCTTCTTGTATCGCTGGTATGGCATTTACAAATGCATTCTTAGGTGTTAACCACTCACTAGCACATAAGCTAGGTGGTGAGTTCCATATTCCACACGGTCTAGCTAACGCTTACCTACTACCACACGTTATTGAGTACAATGGTGAAACTACTCCAACTAAGTTTGCTGCTTGGCCAAAGTATGACCACTATATCGCTCCAGAGCGTTTCAAGGAAATAGCTGTTATGTTAGGTTTAGTTCCAGCTACTGCTACTAACCAAGAAGGCGTTAAGGCTCTAGCTAATGCAGTTCGTGAACTAATGGGTAAGGTTAACGTTCCACTATCCATTAAGGAAGCAAACGTTCAATGGCCAAAGACTGCTATCGATGAAAACACTTACAATGCTGCTCTTGATGAACTTGCATATAAGGCATTCGGTGACCAATGTACTACTGCTAACCCAAGACTTCCTAGAGTTGGCGAGTTAAAGCATCTATACAAACTAGCTTACTATGGTGAAGGCTTTGTTGAAGAATAATTAAAGTTTATTCTTAAATAGTATAAATAAAAATTTGCGTAGTCTTAATTTGTGGACTACGCAAATTGTATATTACTCTAGTATTTCGTTAAAGGAAGTGATGTTTTTTTGAATTTGCAACATCTTCGTTACTTGGTAGAAGTCGAAAGGATTGGTTCTATTACTAAAGCTGCATCGGCGTTATTTATGGGACAACCTAACTTAAGTAAGGCTATTAAAGAAATTGAAAGTGAAATGGGTATAGTTATATTTAAACGTTCAGCTAGAGGAGTAGTTCCTACTGTCAAGGGTGCTGAATTTCTTGAGTATGCTAAAGCAGTACTAGTTCAAATTGAAAAGATGGAAAAGTTATACAAGACTGTTAGTACAGAAACAGTATCTTTTAGCATATCCATACCAAGAGCCTCTTATATAACCTATGTATTTACACAATTTTTGAATAAGTTAGATTCTTCTAAAAAGTTGGATATCTATTTAAAAGAAACCAACTCCATGGAGGCTATTAACAACATTATTGAATGTGAATATAATCTTGGAATAATTCGCTATGATGAACTATATGAGGAATATTTTATATCCTTATTGAATGAAAAAAAGATAAAGTATAGAACTCTTTGTGAATTTCAATATATGATATTAGTATCCAAAAATCACCCATTAGCAAAAAATTATAAAGTATCTACAGATGAACTTTCAATATATACTGAGATAGTGCATGGTGACAACTCTGTTCCATACCTTTCTGATAACTATGTAAATGCTCATTCTACTGATAGAAATAGAATATACGTTTGCGAAAGAGGTAGTCAATTTGATATCTTAACCTCCGTGGAAAATACTTATATGTGGGTATCTCCATTGCCACAACAGGTTTTAAATAGATACAATTTGGTACAAATTCCTTGCCGTGATAAGCTATCCACTATTAAAGATGTGTTTATATATCCAAAGACCTATAACTTCACATCTTATGATAGTATGTTCCTAGATGAGCTTGAAAGTACTATAGATAAACTATTTTTATCAAAGTAGTAGTTTAAGATTATATAATATTAAAGATGCCATATCTATTATGATATGACATCTTTTAATTTATGGAAAACAATGGTAAAAGATTATTTACTATTATAATGAACGTGTAACAGTTCGTGAGCCTTATCCTTTAATATTTCCTTGTAGATATACTCTATAAGTGGATTTTCTTCGCTACTCTTGATAGTACACATACTATCATTGTTATATAGTTCAGCACTTCTTTTTTTACGTTCTTTAGCCTTGGCGACTGGTTGACCTGCTCCGTTTATGCAACCGTTAGGACAAGCCATGATTTCTATTAAGTCGAAATGTTCGCCGTTTTTAACTCTTTGAATGATATCATTAGCATTTTTAAGACCACTAACACAAGCGATTTTCAACTCTGTATCGCCAAATGGAACAGTAAACTCTTTAACACCTTCAAGACCTCTAACGCCGTTGTAGGCAATCATTTTTAGAGCTGAACTAGATTTATCAGTAGAAACGTATCTAATTACTGCCTCGGTTACGCCACCAGTGACACCGAATATAACTCCTGCACCAGATTTAGAACCGAAAGGCATATCTATAGCTTCGGGTTCTATTTCGTTAAAGCAGATACCAGCCTCTCTAATCATCTTTATTAACTCTTGAGTGGTTATAACATAGTCAACGATAGGCTTGCCATCAACCATAAATTCTTCACGTTTAGCCTCACCTTTTTTGGCAGTGCAAGGCATTACTGCGACACTTACTAGACGCTTTGTATCATCTTTGAACTTTTCTCTAATTACCGATGCGTACATCTGCATTGGAGAACGACAACTAGATACATTAGGCATCAATTCAGGATAGTTATTTTCACAATATTTAACCCATGCAGGACAACATGATGTAAATAATGGTATATTTTCGCCCTTTTTAATTCTTTCGATAAACTCATTAGCTTCTTCTATAACTGTAATATCAGCAGCAGTAGCGGTATCGAAAACGTAGGTAAATCCTAGACGCTTTAAAGATGCGACTATTTTTCCCATAACGTTTTCGCCCTTATAACCGAACTCTTTAGCTACAGCGACTCTAACGGCTGGGGCTATTTGACATACTACATTAGTATTATCGTTCCAAAGTTCTTTCCAAAGTAGGTGACTATCATCTTTTATGATTATCGCTCCAGTAGGACATACCGATGCACACTGTCCACAACCTACACAGTTGGATTGTCCAATTGGAGTTTCAAAAGCACAACTTACGGTCATTTTAGAACCACGATGTGCAAAATCTATAGCACCAACGTTTTGAACTTCATTACATACACGAACGCAATCGCCACATAGAATACACTTACTAGCATCTTTAGTAATGCATGGTGATGAGTCATCTACTAGTGGTTCAGGTGATGTATTTTCAAAACGTACTCTATGGATATCAAAACGATGTGCAAGTTCTTGAAGTTTACACTTACCATTTTTATCACAAGTATTGCAATCTCTACAGTGGTTGGATAGTAGAAGTTCTAAAATCATCTTACGATGTTGTCTAAGTTTAGGAGTATTAGTATATATTTCCATACCTGCCCTAGGTGGTGTAGAACAAGATGCCTCCATGCCACCATGTTTATTTTCCACCATACACATTCTACAAGCACCGTACACCGATAGTTCGGAATAGTAACAGAATGTAGGAAGTTCAATACCTGCTTTACGAACCATTTCAAGAATATTTTTTTCATTCTCAATAGGTACTGGAATGTTATCTATAAGCATATAATTTTCGTTCTTCATGATTAATGTTAAACCTCCTTTATTGCACCGAACTTACAAGTTTGAATACAAGCACCACATTTTATACACTTAGTAGTATCTATGGTGAACGGACTCTTTATTTGACCACTTATAGCCCCAACTGGACACTTACGAGAACACGCTGAACAACCTTTACATAGTTCAGGTTGAATTTGATATCTAACTAACTTTTTGCAGTTACCAGCAGGACATTTTTTATCATATACATGAGCCTCATACTCATCACGGAAACTCTTAATAGTAGATATTACTGGAGCAGGAGCAGTCTTACCCAATCCACAAAGTGCAGTAGAAGAAATAGTATCAGCTAATTCAAGAAGTAGTTCAATGTCGCCATCTTTACCATTACCAGCCACTATTCTTTCCAAGATTTCAAGCATACGTTTAGTACCCTCACGACATGGAACGCACTTTCCACAAGATTCATTTTGAGTAAAGTTCATAAAGAAACGTGCAATTTCTACCATACAAGTATCATTATCCATAACTACAAGACCACCAGAACCTATCATAGCACCGACTTTCTTTAAAGAGTCGAAATCTAAAGGTAGAGATAAATCCTTAGTGATTAGACAACCACCAGATGGTCCTCCAATTTGAACGGCTTTGAACTCTTTTCCATCACGGATACCACCACCTATATCATAGATGACCTCTTTTAGAGTCTTACCCATAGGAATTTCAATCAAGCCAGTATTATTAATCTTACCAGTTAGAGCAAAAGCCTTAGTTCCAGGGGAATTTGCTGGACCTATAGATTTATACCAATCTGCACCATTGTTTATTATTAAAGGGACGTTGGCAAAAGTTTCGACGTTGTTTAAGACTGTAGGTTTATCAAATAGACCGTGTTCAACGGTTCTAGGAGGCTTAACTCTAGGCATACCACGTTTACCCTCTATAGATGCCGTTAATGCTGAACCCTCACCACATACGAAAGCTCCTGCACCACGGTTGATATGTAATCTAAAAGAGAAGTCTGTACCTAGAATGTTATCACCTAATAGACCACATTCTTCAGCTTGACTAATAGCCATCTTTAGTCTTTCAACGGCTAGTGGATATTCTGCACGAACATATATATAACCATTTTTAGCACCAGTAGCATAACCAGCAATCATCATACCTTCAATCATTCTATGGGGGTCGCCTTCCATGATACTTCTATCCATAAAAGCACCAGGGTCGCCCTCATCACCGTTACAGACCACATACTTAATAGGGTCGGATTGCTTTGCAACTTGCGACCACTTTCTACCAGTAGGAAAGCCACCGCCTCCACGACCACGCAAATTAGAATCTGATATGGTATCTACGACGTCACTAGGTGACATTTCAAATAGAGATTTTTGTAATGCTTTATATCCACCAATAGCTAGATATTCTTTAATAGAAGTTGCATCTATGTGACCACAATGTTCAAGAACCAATCTAGTCTGTTTTGCATAGAATGGAATTTCTTCTTGTTTAGCGAAAGTGACACCATTACTTTTGTAAGCCAATCTTTCAATGAACTCATCGCCAATTAGAGATTTTTCTACTATTTCGGCACAATCTTCGAACTTTACCTTAGTATATAGCCAACCTTTAGGTTCAATTCTAACTAGAGGACCCATTTCGCAGAATCCGTGGCAACCGCTTTTTTTAACGCCTATTACATTTTCACGATTTTCAGTTTCAGCTTTTAGTTCAACGGATACTTCAACACCAGCAATTTCAAGGAGTCTAATAATTTCGGCATATATTTTTAGTGAACCACCAGCAACACAACCAGTACCACCGCATATTAGAACTTTTTTCTTTTGCATATCAAAAGAGTGTTTGAAGGTATTTCTAGCATTGTTGATATCCACGGCATCGTTTAATTTAAACATTAGGTTCAGCCTCCTTTAGTTGTTTTAAAAGAGCCTCAGCCTTTTCAGGAGTCATAGATGGGTGAACCACATCGTTGACGGTCAACACTGGAGCAAGACCACAAGCACCTAAACATGATACAGTTTCTACGGTGAACATTAAATCATCGGAGGTAGTTTTGGTTGCAGTAAGACCAAGTTCTTTTCTTAGATATTCAAGTATAGGTATAGACTTTCTAACATGACAAGCAGTACCATCGCAACATTTTATTACATACTTGCCTTTAGGTTCAAGAGAGAAGTTCTCATAGAATGTAGCCACACTGTAAATTTTAGCCTCGCTAGTATTCAACTTTTTAGCAATGTAAGGAAAAATTTCTCTAGGAAGATATCTATAATGTTCTTGAACATCTTGCAAGATAGCTATTATAGCAGTGGGTTCGTGTTTAGAAAGAATTTCGTCTATAATAGAGAAATCAAATTCTTTTTCCATTGTTCGACCTCATTTCATAAAATATAGTTTAGTTATTAATGGGGATTTTTTGCATCATTATAGAACATTAAACGTTTAATTAAAATTATATATAAAAAAAATCAACTATTCAATAATGATATGTGCAAATTACTCATATTACAATTATATACCTCATATAAATTTAGATGGTAATATAAAATATGGCATTAAACATATAAAAAAGTATATATAAAAAGTTAGCCAAGACTAACTTTTTCGATGGTGTGCGAAAATATCAAACATATACTTTTTGATATAGGTCATTCTATTTTTACATTATTGATAATTCTACTTCCCGTGATATAATAAGTGTATGTAAGCATTGATATGTTATAAAAAATATCTAAAAAATCAAGCAGAGATATTTAATTTTTTGTTAATTATTAATCGTTAGAAAGGAAGTTATAGAACGATGTTTAAAATAGTTAAGAAAAAAGTTCTTAATCCTACAGTAACATTGATGGAAATTGACGCTCCAGCTATAGCTAAAAAGGCTGAACCAGGTCAATTTATCATTCTAAGAGTAGATGATGAGGGCGAACGTATTCCACTAACAGTTGCAGATTTCGACAGAGAAGCTGGAACTGTTACTATTATTTTCCAAATAGTAGGTGCTACTACTGAAAAGTTAAATCACAAAAATGAGGGCGAATATATTCAGGATTTTGTAGGTCCTTTAGGTGTTGCATCTCATACAGATGGATTGAAGAAAGTCGCTGTAGTTGGTGGTGGTGTAGGTTGTGCCATTGCTTATCCTATAGCTAAGAAGTTACACAATTTAGGTTGTGAAGTTCACTCTGTAGTAGGTTTTAGAAACAAGGATTTAGTTATCTTAGAAGATGAGTTCAATGCAGTTAGCGACAAACTCTGCATGATGACCGATGACGGAAGTCATGGTACTAAGGGCTTAGTTACTAACGCTCTTGAACAACTTATCCAAGATGGTAATAAATATGATGAAGTTATCGCTATTGGCCCACTAATTATGATGAAGTTCGTATGTAAGACTACTGAAAAGTATGGTATTAAGACTGTAGTATCCATGAACCCTATCATGATTGATGGTACTGGTATGTGTGGTGGTTGCCGTCTAACTGTTGGTGGTGAAACTAAGTTCGCTTGTGTTGATGGCCCTGACTTTGACGGACATCTTGTAGACTTCGATGAAGCTATGGAACGTTCTTCTATGTACAGAGAGTTTGAACGTAAACAACATGAAGAAACTTGTAATCTATTTAAGGGGGTTGAATAATCATGCCTAATATGTCACCTAAAAAGAATGAAATGCCTGTACAAGACCCTCAAGTTAGAAGTCATAACTTTAAGGAAGTTGCTCTTGGCTATACAGAGGCAATCGCTCTTGATGAGGCTGAAAGATGTCTAAACTGTAAAAATGCTAGATGTATGACTGGTTGTCCTGTATCTATAAACATTCCTGCATTTATTTCCAAAATAAAGGAAAAAGATTATGAAGGAGCATATCAAAGCATATCATTATCCAGTTCATTACCTGCCGTATGTGGACGTGTATGTCCTCAAGAGAAACAATGCGAAAGCAAGTGTGTTAGAGGTATCAAAGCTGAACCAGTTGGTATAGGTCGTTTGGAACGTTTTGTTGCAGACTATCACAATGAACACTGTACTGAACAAGCTGTTAAGCCACAATCTAATGGTCATAAGGTAGCTATCATAGGTGCAGGTCCATCAGGATTAACTTGTGCTGGTGATTTAGCTAAGATGGGTTATGAAGTTACTATCTTTGAGGCTCTACACAAGGCTGGAGGCGTTCTAGTATATGGTATTCCAGAGTTTAGACTTCCTAAGAGCATAGTTCAAAAGGAAGTTGATAACTTAAAGGCTCTAGGCGTTAAGGTAGAAACTAACATGGTAGTAGGTAAGGTTATCTCAATTGATGAACTTATGGACGAACAAGGTTTTGAAGCTATATTTATAGGTTCTGGTGCTGGTCTACCTAGATTTATGAACATTCCTGGTGAAAACTTAAAGGGTGTATATTCTGCTAATGAGTTCTTAACTAGAACTAATCTAATGAAGGCTTATAAGGAAGGCTCTGCAACTCCTATTATGAACGCTAAAAAGGTTGCCGTTGTAGGTGGTGGTAACGTTGCTATGGACGCTGCTCGTTGTGCTCAACGTTTGGGTGCAGAAAGCGTGTACATAGTCTACAGACGTTCTATGGACGAACTTCCTGCTAGAAAAGAAGAAGTTGAACACGCTGAAGAAGAAGGCATCATCTTTAAGACTTTAAACAATCCAGTTGAAATACTAGGCGATGAACATAAATTCGTTAAGGGTATGAAGTGCGTTGAAATGGAACTAGGTGAACCTGATGCATCTGGTAGACGTAGACCTATCGTTAAAGAAGGCTCTGAGTTCGTTCTTGATGTAGATTGCGTTATCATGTCTATAGGAACTTCTCCAAACCCACTAATAAAGAGTACTACTGCTAATCTTGAAACTAACAAACACGGCTGTATAGTTACTGATGGCGAAAAAGGTCAAACTTCCAGAGAGGGCGTTTTCGCTGGTGGTGATGCCGTTACTGGTGCTGCTACAGTTATCTCTGCAATGGGTGCAGGTAAGGCATCTGCAAAGGCTATCGATGAGTATATCAAGTCTAAAAACTAAGATTTAATATCTATTTTTAACTATAAAAATAAACGGCGTATCTTCGTAGATACGTCGTTTTTGCATTTTTTGTACTAAAAAAATCCCCTAAAATATAGTATAATATAATCATAGAAAGAAAAGTTGAGTTGATAATATTTAGTTATGTGGAGGTTTTTTATGGAAGAAATTTTAAAGGAATATTTTATGAATAAAACTTCTGGTAAAGTACATAAAACAGCAAGTTGTGCGACCAGTCGTTGTATTCAAAGTATGAGAGAGGTGTTAGAGAAGTTCCAATATATGTAATAATAAAACTATCTCAGCTTTATAATACTAGCACGGATTATATTCTAGGGTTGACCGACAATAAAGAACCTTATGAGTAGAAGTCATATTAAATAGTATGTATCTTATAGCTTATATAATATAAAAAAATATATATAAGGTATTCCTATTTTATATTACCTATTTTTGTGCAAGTGTGATATAATTACTTTAATGAAATCGATAATTATATCGAAAATAGATAAATTGAAATATTTAGGAGGTCTTTTATTATGGCACGTTTTACTCTACCTAGAGATGTATATCATGGCAAAGGTTGTCTTGAAGAACTAAAGAATATCAAGGGAACTAAAGCAATAGTAGTAGTCGGAGGAGGCTCTATGAAACGTTTTGGTTTCTTAGATAAGGCAGTCTGTCTATTGCAAGAGGCTGGTATGGAAGTTAAACTCTTTGAAGGCGTTGAACCAGACCCATCTGTAGAAACAGTTATGAAGGGTGCTGAAGTTATGAGAGAGTTCCAACCAGACGTTATCGTTGCTATGGGTGGAGGTTCTCCAATAGACGCAGCTAAGGCTATGTGGACATTCTATGAATATCCTGAAACTACTTTTGAGGATTTAATAATACCTTTTAACTTCCCAACACTAAGACAAAAAGCTAAGTTTGTAGCTATACCATCTACATCTGGAACAGCTACTGAAGTTACAGCATTCTCAGTAATTACAAATTATCAAACTGGTGTTAAGTACCCACTAGCAGATTTCAATATCACTCCAGATATTGCTATAGTAGACCCAGAAATAGCTGAAACTATGCCACCAAAACTAGTTGCACATACTGGTATGGACGCTTTAACTCATGCTATTGAGGCTTATGTATCTACATTAAATGGCCCATTTACAGACCCTCTAGCACTAAAGGCTATAGAGATGGTATTTGACTATCTACCAGACAGCTACAACGGTGACATGGGTGCTCGTGAACAGATGCACTATGCTCAATGTTTAGCAGGTATGGCATTCTCTAACGCTTTGTTAGGAATAGTACACTCTATGGCACATAAGACTGGTGCAGCGTTCTCTA
>JAHABC010000010.1 GCA_018376535.1 Ruminococcus sp. | reverse complement strand
GTTGGTAGAGCAACTGACTCTTAATCAGTGGGTCCACGGTTCGAGCCCGTGATGGTGCATCTTAAGAGCAATCTTTTTAGATTGCTCTTTTTTTGTGTATATAGAGATATAATTAAAGGATATAATCTTTTGGATTATATCCTTTAAAGTTATTCTGAAGTTTTGCTAGTAGTAAGAAATCTCATAAGGATACTGCCTATAGCGTTTCCAATGACTGCAAGTAAGATTACAACTATAATCTTTGGAGCAGTAACATTACTAGATAGATTTCCACCACATATACCTAAAGTTAGGTATCCAACATAGGCGATAGAGTGATAATATCCGCTTAATATGAACACTGGGATACCTACAAATACTGCTATATACTTAGCCATTCCGTTGCAATTTTTATATCTGTCGACGGCGATTAGCATTATTATGCCACACATTATTGATTTTATAAGTAATTGCATCAAATTTAGAGTAACTGAAGTTTCTACGATGTTTGTAGCCTTGTCAATCACATCTTGACCAGCCGTAAAAGATAAAAATACGCAAGTTCCTGCAATGCCAATGATATTAAATAGTAGAACTTTTAATAAATCCAGTATAGCTTTAGAGCCGTTAGCCTTAGTATTTTCTACTGCGTAGCCAATCATACCAGTGAATAGATTTAACTTGTATTCGCATACGCAGAACAATCCCAAGCTAAATAGGAAAGCTCCCACATACTTTACATCGCAAGAAAGGAACGCAAATACACCCATAGCAATCATAATGCCCGATGTAATCGCCTTTTTGATTGTAACCATATAAATTTAATTAACCTTTCTTTTTAAATTTCCACAAACTATTATACCGTTTTTTAGACATTATGTCAATAAAATAGACATTTAGTATATTAAAATAGTATTACACATTCAAATTTATATATGGCTACAGATATTTTAATAAAATGTAATATCTATGTAATTGAATTTTTCCAATACTCATGATATACTTATCTAAATAAATTTGGAAAGGATTTCAATATTATGAAAAAACTAATCACAATACTAGCTACTATGTTACTATTGACATCTTGTGGCCCAATAGAACCGACTCAAATAGAAACTTCCAATACTATTGATACCACTATCGGAACTTCTAATACTATTAATACCACTATTGGAACTTCAAAAGAACGTAAAAACGAGATAATGTTAATTAATCAATATACTAACTATGCGTGGGAATATCAAAATTATGGTTATTTTGTAACTATATATGGTGATGTATATGAGTTCGATTTTAGTAACGATTATCAAGAAAATATGTATATGTTTCCAAATGAAAAAACCGATTTTCTATCTTCTTTAGTGGATATCATGGATAATAGTGAAGTATCTAAAGTTGAAGACGTTTCAAATATTTCTAACTTTTTATTGCAAGTAGATGCTAATGCTGGTTGGAAAAATACTTTCTATGCTTGTGATATGGGACAGACTACTCTCTATGGAGTTCGTCCTAATGCAGATAATTCCGATATGGAAATTATTAAGCTATACTCTTATGGTGATACTATTGAAGTTTCTCAAGACGTTAATACTCAAGAAATTTGTTCAATGTGGCTTAAAGATGAGTATATCATTGAATAATTTCACTTAAAATCTCCAATAATAACTATAAAAAGTAAAGGAGATTTTTATATGTCTAATGCTAATGATACTATTGAACTTCTAAAAGAATGTAATGCTGGTGTAAAAATGGGCGTTTCATCTATTAATGAAGTCTTAGATTATGTTAAAGATGAAAATTTAAAAAGCATTCTAATAAGTTCTAAAGAGAAACACTCAATGCTTGGTGATGATACTCATGCGATGCTTAGTAAGTATCATGAGGAAGGAAAAGAACCAAATCCCATGGCTAAGGCTATGTCTTGGATAAAGACCAACTTTAAAATTTCTAACAGTCATAACGATAGTACTATCGCAGATTTAATAGTAGATGGTTGTAATATGGGAACTAAATCTTTGTACAAGTATCTTAACGATTACTCCGACGCTGAGGAAAAAGCTAAAGATATAGCTAAACGTCTAATAAATATCGAGGAGAAGTTAATCACCGATTTAAGAGGATATCTATAATATACAGAACAGACAGATTTTTAAAAAATCTGTCTGTTTTACTTTTTATTTCAATTTGGGGATTATGGTAAAAGTCTATTTATATCTCTAGGGAACATACTAGCCTCACGAACGTTAGAAAGTTTTAAAATCTTCATAAGAAGTCTTTCAAGACCTATTCCCAAGCCACCGTGTGGAGGCAATCCGTATTTATGAGCCTCTAAGTAGTACTTAAAGTCATCTGGATTTAAGCCTTGAGCTTTCATCTTTTCAACCTGTTCGTTGTAGTCATGGATTCTTTGTCCACCAGAAGTAATCTCTAAGCCTCTAAATAGAAGGTCGAACTTATAAGCAAGACGGCTATCTTCACGAGAGTTCATTGCATAGAATGGTGGCTTTGATGATGGGAAGTGTGTTACAAAAACGAAATCGCTATTGTAAGTTTCCTTTGCCCAGTTGCAAATAGATACTTCTTCATCAGGTTCTAAGTCTAGCTTGTTACCAGATGCCTTATCACCTAAGATTTGCTTAACTTCTAGTAATGTTACAGATGGTATGTTTTCTATTACTGGAATGTCTGCATCTAAGATTTCAATTTCATTCTTGTAATTCTTTCTTAGATAGTCCATAACATAGCGTAACATAGCAGTTTCCATAGCCATGACATCGTACATACTATCGATATAGCCCATCTCAAAGTCTAAGCCGATGTATTCATTGATATGTCTTGATGTTGCGTGTTTTTCAGCACGATATACTGGAGCAATCTCGAAAACTCTATCGAAGAAAGCAACGGCAGTCTGTTTGTAGAATTGTGGGGATTGGTTCAAAAATGCTGGTTTATCGAAGTATTCCAAATGGAAGATATTAGCACCACCTTCAGCACCTTGAGCAACTATCTTAGGAGTATGAATTTCAGTAAATCCATTAGCAATCATAAATTCACGGAAACCACCTACAATACCCTCTTGAAGTTTAAATATTGCTCTTTGTTGAGCGTTTCTTAAAGATACTGAACGGTTATCAAGGTTGATATCCAAAGCACAACCTAACTTCTTATCGGATACACGCAATGGATATTCATATGCAGGTTTAGAAATCATACTAATAGATGTTAGCTTTATTTCTATACCATGATATCCCTTTTCATTAGATGTAACTATACCTTTGACATCTACAAAGCAACCTTCTTTTATGCCATCAATACTATCTTTGCAATCTTGTGGATTGTAAATAGTCTGTACTAGATATCTTGAAGTTCTTAGTACCACGAATGAGAAACCACTCATACTTCTAATCTTATGAACACAGGCTTTAAATTCAATTTCCTTACCTATGTTGTTTAGAGCATCTTCTAAGTTAAAAACTTTAGTTAGAGTTTTGCCATCTACTTGAAGGATTTTATCCTTATCAAGAGTAGGAACGTACCTATTAGGATTACTATATATAGTAAACTTATCTTGAACGGTTTCGTTATCGGAAGTACCATCTATAAGGTTACTTTTTTTTTCATTAGATGTTGCAGAGTTTTCAGCCTCAGCAAGTTTTTTATCCAAAATTTCCTTGATAGTCTTAGTAGTACATACACCCTTTAGAGCCTTAGTACATTGTCCCATTAAGAAACCAAATACTTTCTTTTCGCCATTTACGAACTGTTCAACAGTCTTAGAGTTATCTGCTAATATCTTGGAGATAGTTTCTTCAGCCTTAGCAGTATCATTGACTATTAACATACTGTTTTCTTTAGCCAAATCTTCTGGATTTCTACCAGTATCTAGCATAAAGCGAAGTAGTTGTTTAGCATCATTCTTGGATACTTTTTCAGTATCGGAAAGTTCAACTAACTTAGCAATATATTCAGCACTAGGAAGATTATCAATAGATGCTTCACCTAAGTTTATACGTCTAAGAAGTTCTACTACTATTAGATTAGCTACACTCTTAGGATTGTTATATATCTTTAGAGTATCGTCGAATAGGTCGGAAATCTTCTTTTGATTAACTATAATCTTAGCATCTGTAGGATTTAGTTTGTATTCATTGATATATCTATTTAGACGCTTATGAGGAAGTTCTGGAAGTTTACTCTTAATATCGTCAAGCATCTTGTCAGTGAAGTTTACTTGTAGGATATCAGGTTCTGGGAAGTAACGGTAATCGTGAGCGTCTTCCTTACTTCTCATAGATTTAGTTTCGCCTTTGTTATCGTCATAACGTCTAGTTTCTTGGATAACTCTCTTACCCATATCCAAAACTCTGGATTGTCTTTTTATTTCGTAGTCTATAGCTCTACCGATAGCCTTAATTGAGTTTAAGTTTTTACATTCTGTTCTAGTACCTAGTTCAGTATCGGTAGGTTTCATAATAGATACGTTTACGTCTGCTCTTAAAGAACCTTGTTCCATTTTACAGTCGCAAACGCCAACGTATTGAAGAAGTAGAGCAATCTTTTCAACTAGAGCCTTAGCCTCATCAGCGGAGGAGATATCTGGTTCAGTAACTATTTCAATTAGAGGAACACCGCATCTGTTGTAATCTGCTAAAGATACACCATTAAAATCGTCGTGAACTAGTTTACCTGCGTCCTCCTCAAGATGTATTCTATTTATACGAATATTCTTAGTTTTGCCATTTACTTCAATTGGAACGATACCATCTATACATAGAGGTAGGTTCAACTGTGATATTTGATAAGCCTTTGGTAAGTCAGGATAAAAATAGTTTTTTCTATCAAATACCGAGTGCTTGTTTATGTTACAACCTAAAGCAAATCCTGCTTTTATAGCGTACTCCACGGCAGTTTGATTGATTACTGGTAATGTACCTGGCATACCTGTACAAGTTGGACAACATCTTGAGTTTTGACTACCACCAAACTCAGCATTACAAGTACAGAAAACTTTTGAGTTAGTTAATAACTCTGCATGAATTTCAAGACCAATTACTGGAATATATGATGACATCTTAAAAACTACCTCCCTTAATTATATTCTAGGTGCAATCATATTAAATTGCTTTTCGTAAGCGTCGGCAACTTGAATTATAGATTGCTCATCGAACTTTTTACCTACAATAGACATACCTATAGGCATACCATCGGCATCATAACCACATGGAGTGGATATTGCTGGTAAAGATGCAATGTTTACTGTTACAGTGCATATATCCGCTTGATACATCTTAACTGGGTCTGATACGTTTTCATTGATACCATACGCTACAGATGGTGCTGTTGGTGTTAAAATTACATCACACTTTTCAAAGATTTGTTCATACTCTTGAGAAATCTTTTGTCTAAGTGCTAGAGCCTTTCCATAGTAAGCATCATAATAACCACTGGATAGTGCATAGTTACCAAGTAATATTCTTCTTTTAACCTCATCGCCAAAGCCTTCGCCTCTGGAGTTTGCAATTAAATCGAAGAAGTTGTCGCCCTTTTCACTTCTATGACCATACTTAATACCGTCATATCTAGATAGGTTTGATGTTGCCTCTGCGGAAGATATCAAATAGTAAGCTGGTACGGCGTACTTTAATGATGGCATTGAACATTCAACTAATTCAGCACCCATAGATTTATATACTTCACTAGCTTTTAGAACTGCATCTTTAACATTTTGGTCTATGCCGTCTGCAAAGAACTCTTTAGGTAGAGCAATCTTCATGCCCTTAATGGATTGACCTATTTTAGCAGTAAAGTCTGGAACGTCTTTTTTAGCGACAGTACCATCAAGGCTGTCCCAACCAGCTATAGCGTTTAGCATTATAGCACAATCATGAGCGTCTTTACCTAGAGGGCCAATCTGGTCTAAAGATGATGCAAATGCTACTAAACCATATCTTGATACTCTGCCATAGGTTGGCTTTAAGCCAGTAACTCCACAGAAAGATGCAGGTTGTCTAATAGAACCACCAGTATCTGAGCCTAATGCTCCTGCACATAGACTTGCAGATACACTAGATGCAGAACCTCCAGACGAACCCCCTGGAACTCTATTTAAATCGTATGGGTTTTTAGTCTTTGCAAATGCAGAAGTTTGAGTCGAACCTCCCATAGCAAATTCGTCCATGCTAACCTTACCTAGCATTACTATATTTTGACTATCTAATTTATTCATAACAGTAGCGTTGTAAGGAGGAACAAAGTTACCTAACATCTTAGAAGAACAAGTAGTTTTAACACCCTCAGTACAAATATTATCTTTAATAGCTAAAGGAATACCAGTTAAATCCTTAGCGTTGCCACTATCGATAATCTTTTGAGCCTGTTCAGCTTGATTTAAAGCCTTATCTTCAGTAACGGTTATATAGCTTTCAAGTTTAGCATCTATATTTTTTATTCTATTTAGATATTCTTTAGTAAGCTCAACAGATGATATTTCCTTATTGTCAAGCATTTTACGAATATCTCTAATTTTTAAAGTAGTAATATCCATAGCACACACCTCTATTCTACGACCTTAGGAACGACGAAGCAATCGTTACTGTTGGTAGCGTTTTGTAAGATTTTTTCAGTTGGGAAACTTTCCTTATTAACGTCTTCACGGAGTTCATTAAGGAAAGCGTTTCTATATTCTTTTTTAACGCTTTCGACATCTACAGGGAATGATGGATAATCATCTTTAATTTCTGGACGTAGGTCATTAATGTATACATTTTGATTTTTCATAGCATCATATTTAATGTCCATTTCCTTAATAGTATCCATAATTTCAATGATACTTGTCATATCATCAGCCATGGATTTTAATTCCTCATCGGAAAAACTTAACTTACTTAGTTTTGCAAGGTATTGAACCATATTTAAATCCAAAATAGAAAACCTCTTTTCTGTAAAACGTTAGCCGATTTCCGTTTGCTTAAACTAACTTTTTAAAGGAAATCTGCAATATAGATAATTATACTACATTATTAGGACTTTTGCAAGTTTTTTTTTAACTATATCTAAAAATCCATTGTTAAATATTGATTTTTTTAGTTGTATGTAGTATAATAAATCTTGAATGATTAATAGTCTTGAAGTATAGTTAGTTTGGACTAATTAATTGTTAATATTACATATCAAAGGAGAGATTTTTTTGAAGTTCACTAAAATGCACGGTGCTGGTAATGATTACATATATATAAACTGCTTTGAAGAAACTGTTGAAAATCCAGAAGAACTATCCATAAAGTTAAGCGACAGACATTTTGGTATCGGTGGCGATGGTCTAATATTGATTATGCCATCTAAGGTAGCCGACTTTAGAATGAGAATGTTTAACAATGATGGCTCGGAAGGTAAAATGTGTGGCAATGGTACTCGTTGTATAGGTAAGTATGTGTATGATTATCATTTAACGGATAAAAAAGAAATCACTCTTGAAACACTGTCAGGCATTAAAACTTTGAAACTCTTTACTGATGAGAATGACAAAGTTACTTCGGTTACTGTAGATATGGACAAAGCTATTTTGAAATCTAGTGAAGTTCCAGTAAAGTCCAATTTGGATACTTTTATCAATCAACCAGTAGATGTAAACGGTACTACCTATAATATGACTTGTGTATCTATGGGAAATCCTCATGCAGTAATATTTATGCCTAAAAATACTATAGATAATCTTGACCTTGAACATATAGGCAAATACTTTGAAAATCATGAAATCTTTCCAGATAAAGTAAATACCGAATTTGTGGAGGTTTGGGACAGTACTACCTTAAAAATGCGTGTTTGGGAACGTGGTACTGGTGAAACTCTAGCGTGTGGTACTGGTACTTGTGCTACTGTAGTGGCATCGGTTTTGAATGGCTATTGCGAATATAATCAAGATGTTTTAGTACACCTTCGTGGTGGCGATTTAAAGGTTAAGTATCAAAAAGATGGTGAAGTATTTATGACTGGTAACGCTATCAAGGTTTTTGACGGCGAAATTGATATATAATATTATCATAGTTAATGTTTTAATGCTTTTTGCATTTTAATATATTTTTAGATTTTTATAAAGGAGAATTTTCCAATGGCAAAGATAAATCATAATTTTGATAACTTAGTTCCTAACTATCTATTTGCAGATGTTTCTCGTAAAACTAATGAGTTCATTAAAGCAAATCCAGATAGAAAGATTATACGTTTAGGTATCGGTGACGTTACACTTCCATTAGCTCCAATAGTTGTTGAGGCTATGAAAAAGGGTTGCGACGAATTAGGCAAAAAAGAAACTTTTAAAGGATATCCTGACTATGAGGGCTATGCTTTCGCTCGTGAGGCTGTATCTAACTACTACAAAACTTTCGGCGTAGAGGTTTCTGCAGATGAAATACTAATCAATGATGGTGCTAAAAGTGATACTAGTAATATTGGCGATATCTTCGCTAAAGAAAATGTAGTTCTAGTTACTGACCCAGTATATCCAGTATATGTGGACTCTAATATTATGGGTGGCAGAAAGATTATATATGCAGATTGTACTGAGGAAAACGGTTTCTGCCCTATGCCTAACAAAGATGTTCATGCAGATATTATATATCTATGTTCACCAAATAATCCAACTGGTGCTTGTTTGAATAAAGAACAACTTAAATCTTGGGTGGATTACGCTATAGAAAATGATGCAGTAATCATCTACGATGCAGCTTATGAGGCTTTTATCGTTGAAGATGGTATTCCTAGAAGTATTTTTGAAATAGAGGGTGCTAGAAAGTGTGCTATTGAAATGTGTTCACTATCTAAGACTGCTGGTTTCACTGGTACTAGATGCGGTTATACTGTAATTCCTAAAGATTTAACTGTAGATGGTACTAATCTATACAAGCTATGGTATAGAAGATTATCTACAAAGTTTAATGGTGTATCGTATCCAGTACAATGTGGCTTGAAGGCAGTATTCTCTGAAGAAGGTCTAAAGCAGATTAAAGAAAATCTAAGTTACTATCAAGAAAACGCTAAGATTATAGCTAATACTATGACAGAATGTGGCATAAAGTTCACTGGAGGTATTAACTCACCATACATTTGGTTTAAGTGTCCAAATAACATGGGTAGTTGGGAGTTCTTCGATTATATGCTAAACGAAATAGGCGTTGTAGGAACTCCAGGTGAGGGCTTCGGTAAGAACGGTGCTGGTTGGTTTAGATTGACTTCCTTTGGTGATAGACAGAATACTATCGATGCTATGGAACTATTCAAAAAGTTGATTAAAAAGTAATAATACTACATTAACATTAATAAGATGGATATAAACTATCCATCTTATTTTGATTATTTTAAAAGTATCTTCCAATGCTATATTTGGAGGTGCTTTTTTTATGATAAAACGTATTCTAATATGTGGCATAGCTATGATGGTTTTATCTTGTGTATTATATACGCATCTATTATCCATTAGTTTAAATGAAGATTATGCCGTAGCAGGTGAAGAACAGTTCTATTATAACATAGATATATCTACTAGTTTTGGAAGTATCTATGATTGTAAGTTTAATCCTTTGGTTAATGATACTACTAAAAATATTGCAGTAGTCAATCCAACTGATGAGGCTATAAGTGAAGTATCTAAGTATGTTTTAGATACTTCTGAATTGGAAGAAAAGATATCTATGGGAACGCCTTTTGCTATAGAAGTATCTACAGATAGTTTTAACTCTAAAGATATATCTAACTATGTAGTTCCTAATAGATACTCTAGTAATCAACTTGCAAAGCATACTATCGGCTATACCGTGGATAATGTTGGTGTTAGTGGATTGGAACTCTCTTATAATGATTTTTTACATCAAAGTGAACAGACTTATTCTGTTAAACTTGCTAAAGATGGTCTTGGAAATGTACTTCAAGGTATTGAACCTATTGTATCTTCCATAGATACTATTAAATCTGGAATAGTTACTACTATCGATAAAGATATTCAATCCATATGTGAATACTCCATGCGTAATGTGGATATGGGTGCTTGTATAGTTACAGAAGTATCTACTGGTGAAATTAAAGCTATGGTTAGTATGCCATCTTTTGATATAGATAATCTAGCTATATCTTTAAATGATAACTCTATGCCGTTTATAAATAGAAATTTATGTGCATATAGTTGTGGTTCTATATTCAAGTTGATTACATCGGGGGTAGCCCTTGAATATGGCATAAACGAAGATTTTTCCGTCGAATGTACTGGAAGTTTGAACGTATTCAATCAAAAGTTTAACTGTCATAATTTAAACGGTCACGGAGTGCAATCCATGAGGACGGCTATGAAAAATTCTTGTAATACTTACTTTATAGAACTTTCTCAATATCTTCCAAATGATGCTCTACTAGAGGTTTGCGATAGGTTGGGTTTTGGCAGAGAAACTATATTCGCTAAAAATATAGTTTCACAATCTGGATATTTACCTACAGAAAATCAACTTAACGTTCCAGCCGAAAAGGCTAACTTTTCGTTTGGTCAAGGATATCTTACCGTTACGCCTATACAGATATCTTCTTTAACTTGTGCTATCGCTAACGATGGTGTTATGCCTATACTGTATCTAGTAAAGGGCAAAACTACCGATGGCTATACCATCTATGATACTAATGAACCTAAATATACTCCAGTATTTTCTATCGATACGGCTAAAAAACTTCAAGATTTTATGAACTATTCAGTTCAATATAATAGTGTATCTAAGGGTAGACCTTACAACAATACTGCTGGAGGTAAGACGTCTACCGCTCAAACTGGAAGATACAATCCAAATGGTTCGGAAGTATGTCAAGCGTGGATTACTGGATACTTTCCTTGTTTAAATCCAAAATATGCAGTAACTGTATTAGTCGAAAATGGCGACTACGGAAACAATTCGTGTGCACCGATATTCAAACAGATTATAGAACTTATTACTGAAGATAATCTTTAAAAAAAGAACGCTTATATTAATAAGCGTTCTTGATTTTTATATACTTTGGATAAACTTATCAAAAGCAGATAAGCCTTGTAAATCACGTTTGAATACTCCTGCGTGTTCAAGAACTTTAGTGAATACTAAACCTGTTTCTTGAAGTAGTATATCGTAAGCGTTAGTAGAGTTCAATTCTGGGTGTTTAGATAATACTTCTTTAGACCAATCGGCGTGTTTTTGAAGTTCCTCATATTGAGATACATCTTCATTGTTTGCCATGACTTTAGATAGTAGTTTTAATTCATGATATAGTCTAGCAGGAAGTACAGCCAATCCCATGACTTCTATTAAACCGATGTTTTCCTTTTTTATGTGATGTAGTTCTTGGTGTGGGTGATATACTCCTAATGGATATAGTTCTGTAGTTATATTGTTTCTTAGTACTAAGTTTAGAATGTATTTATCATCTTTAAAACAAGCTATCGGAGTTATAGTATTATGTGGAACTCCATCTGTTTCAGCAAAGATAAACACATCTTCATCGGAGTAGTTTCTCCAAGAGTTTAGTATCTTATCAGCAAGATTTAAAAGACTATCTTTATTGGAACTAGTTAATCTAACTACGGACATAGGCCATTTAACTCTTGATACTGTAACGTCCTCAAAGCCTTTTATGGAGTAATCTTTTTCTGATGGTGCTGACATCATAGCAAACTCATGATTTCCACCTTGAAAATGTTCGTGACTAAGTATAGAACCTCCAACTATAGGCAAATCTGCATTAGAACCTATTATATAGTGTGGAAACTTTTCAACGAAATCAAGAAGTTTTTCAAATGCAGACCTATCTATTTTCATTGGTGTATGTGCTTGATTTAATAGTATACAATGTTCATTGTAGTATACATATGGTGAGTATTGAAATCCCCAAGGTTGTCCACATATTTCTACTGGGATAACTCTATGATTTGCTCTTGCAGGGTGATTAACTCTGCCTTTGTATCCAACGTTCTGCATACATAGTTGACACTTTGGATATGCTACAGACTTCTGTTTACCAGCTAAAGCTATAGCTTTAGGGTCTTTTTCTGGTTTGGACATATTTATAGTAATTTCTATATTACCATATTCCGATGGCGTTGTCCATTTGATATTCTTGTCTATTCTATCTTTTCTGATATAGTTGTTATCATTAGATAGTTTATAAAAGTATTGGGTAGCTAGTTCAGGGGATTGCTCATATAAGCTATAAAATTTTTTTGTAATATTAGATGGTCTATCTGTAAATATTCCCATAATTTCGGTATCAAAGATATCTTTACTTACAATACTTTCATAATCTACTAAGTTTTTACTAGAGGCATATTTAAGTAGACTATCTAATATTTCAGCAATGGTATCGTTTTCAGTAAAAGTTTCTCCAGTAGGGGAGTAGTCATCACATTGTAGTAGAGCTAAAACTCTATTAGTGCAATAAGTAGCATCTTCCATTTCGATTAAATTTTTTTTAATGGCATAAGATACTAGTTTATCAATATAAGTATTCATATTTAAATATCCTTTCAAGCTATTTTTATTATACTAATAATACTCTTTTTTTTAATTCAAGTCAAGTATTTTTTAATGATTAGTCTAGAAAAATATGTAACCAAAAAAAATCCAATGCATATTATGTATTATGAAACGGATACAGATTAAAGTTCTAAAAAAAGAACTATATAATCTTACTTTAAATAGTATACTTCCGTTTTAAATTTTTAGTTAAAGGAGTCTTTTAATATGAATTATGGTTGCGGTTTCGGTGGAGGTTGCTGTTGGTGGATTATTATTTTAATTCTATTATTCTGTTGTTGTGGAGGCAATAATGGTTGTGGATATAACAACGGTTGTAACTGTAACAACGGTTGTGGTTGTGACAATGGTTGCGGTGGTTGTGGCTGTGGCTGTTAATCTAATTAAAGATTGCGTTTCATAACTATCTAGTTAATTATATTCACGATGTGCTTAATTTAGTACATCGTGATTTTTTTTTATGTTTATGTACTACAGAGAACATATTTTATATACTTTGAGTATCTATTATGAGAGGGATTTTATTAAGATAAGAAAGGTTTTGATATATTTATGAATATCTTGTATAAGTTAATCGATGTATCTTCTCACAATGGCGATATAGACTTCAAAAAAGTAAAAGCTGATGGTGTTCAAGGTGTGATTATTCGTGCAGGGTATGGAACTTCTAATATAGATAAGTGTTTTCATAGTAATATCAAGAACGCTATAAAGTATGGTTTGCATATTGGTGTGTATTGGTTCGGATATGCCTACTCTGATACACTAGCTAAAAAAGAAGCTCAATTTTTTACTAAGTTGATATCTAAATATAGAGGAAATATCGATTTACCAGTGTTCTACGATTGGGAGTATGATAGCTTTAACTATGCTAAAAAACAAGGAATAACTCCCACTAAACAGAAAATATCTTCTTGGATAGATAAATTTTGTTCTGTTATGGAACAAAATGGCTACTTTGTAGGCGTATATGGTAATTTGGATTATGTTAATAACTACTTCAATGATACCATAAAAGATAAATATACTCTTTGGATTGCTCAATGGTCTACCAAGTGTACCTATTCTGGAAAGTATGGTATCTGGCAGTATGGTGCAGAAACTAACAAGATTGATAAAAAATCTGTAGATGGAATATCTGGTATTGTGGATAAAAATTACTGTTATATAGACTATCCTAATATTATAAAGTTAAAAGGCTTTAACGGATATATTATAAACCTCTTAGGAGATTTAAACCATGATAATAAAATAGATAGTATCGATGTGGATATGTTGAAAAAGTATCTTTTGGGAACGCATGACGGCAACTTGGATACTGCCCTTTTGGATATAAACAAAGATGGCAAAATAAACTCTACCGATATTATTTCTATAAAAAAACTATTAAAATAGATAGAAAAACTCCTTGAAGTTTAAAACTTCAAGGAGCTTGTACTATTAATCATTTTCAGTAGAAACGTTTTGGATATCTTTTTCATATTGGATACGCTTGTTAAAGTGTTGTGACATATTACCATCATGAGTATCTTCTTTATCTTTAAATACGACTTTTAATAGTATTGGTGTAACTACTGTAGTTATTACTACCATTATTACTATTGGACCAAAATACTTTTCAGTATCTATTAAGCCCATGGCAGCACCCTTATTAGCGATTATTAAAGCAACTTCACCACGGGATATCATACCTACACCAATCTGTAGAGCCTCTTTTGAGGAATATTTACAAGCTAATGCACCTAAACCACAACCTACAACTTTAGTTAATAGTGCAATTATTGTTATAAGTACTGTAAATAAGATAATCTTTCCGCTCATGCTAGAAAGTTCTACCTTTAAGCCTATACTTGCAAAGAATATTGGCGATAGTAACATATATGATAATGTTTCAAATCTGTTAGTAACGTAGCTACATTCTTTAGTTCCAGATATTGCTACACCAGCAAAGAATGCACCAGTTATATCAGCAACGCCAAAACCTACTTCGGCAATATATGAAAGTGCTAGGCAGAATACAAAACTTGTTATTACAAATCTTCTCATATCCTTACCCTTTTTGGTAGTCCAATCGTTGAAGATTTTGTGGAATAGAAAACAAGCTACAAATGCAACTACAAAGAATAGTAGTATCTTTAATAGAACAATGCCAACTACTGGTTTTTCTACAGTAGGGTCATCTGATGGTGCTAAACTTGTAACTAAAGTTAAAGCTATTATTCCTAAGATATCATCTATTAGGGCAGCACCTAAGATTGCGTTACCTGCTCTAGTAGAAAGTTTTCCCAACTCTTTTAAAGTTTCTACGGTTATACTTACCGATGTTGCAGTTAAAATCAATCCCATAAAGACGTTTTCATAGAAAACTTTAGTAGCATCTGCTGTACTTTCGTTAAATGGGGCGAATACTAAGTATCCTCCTACAAGTGGAACGATTACGCCTATCATTGCGATTATAAATGAAGCTAATCCACACTTTTTTAGTTCTTTAATATCTGTTTCCAAACCTGCTGCAAACATTAGAACAATAACACCCAATTCGGAAATGTTACTCAAAAATTCAGTAGATGGTACTATCTTCAAACATGCTGGACCGATAATCAAACCTGCTACTAGCGAACCTACTACTTGTGGCAACTTTATCTTTTTAGAAACTAAGCCTAAAACTTTAGTTGAAAGTAGTATTATCGCAATGGATAAAAGAAATTGATACTCTTCCATAAAATAACACCTCTTTAAAAATATTTAATTTTGATGGAACACTTCAGAATATTTTATACATTCCAAAGCACCATCTAATATTATAGTTTTTTATTTGTAATAAGTCAAGAAAAATAATACTATGTTCACAAAATATTAACAAATCCTCTTATATACAATATTTTAATATGTTGTACATAATACTTAAAAATAGATATGGTATTTTATGCAACATACATAATACACCATGTATTATAATAGATTTTCATCTATATATAGTATGATAATATACTAAAATCCATTAAAGTATATCTTGAGTATTTTATAGCATCATGAACTTTATATAAAAGTATCGCTATAGTTGAACATTTTTATAAATAGATAAAAATATGTTATGATACTAAGTAATATTTTTAGAATATCTTAAATATAATTATTGTGTACAAAAACTTATATATCTTTTGGAGGTAAAATATGGATTTTAAGGTAAACAAAGAATTGATTTCGATTAATGAGGTGGTGTTCGAGGGTACACATGAACAATCTGTTGAGTTGGATTGTATACTCCCAGATTACTGCCCTGACATATTTAGAGTTATTAAATGCGTTACTGATAGTAAAATAGTATCTCAAAATGTTACTGATGATAGAGTATCTTATGAGATGGTAGTATCTGTTAGAGTGCTATACTGTAGTGAACATGATTGCTCTGTTAGATGTATACATCAAAAAATGAACTACTCACGAACCGTTGAATTTGGTAAATCTTGTAGTAATTCTAATGTGGATATTATTCCTAAAGTTGACTATATAAACTGTCGTGTAGTAAATAAGCGTAGGTTGGATATTAGAGGTGCTATATCTGTTAAAGTTAAAGTAAACTGTTTTAAAGAACAGTCTATTATCTGCGATGCTTTTGGTATGAACGTTCAATTGAAAAAAGTTCCGTTGAGCTATACAATATCTAAAGTTTGTGCCGAAAAGACCGCTATATTTACTGAAGATACTGTTATACCTACATCAAAGCCACCAGTATCTAATGTATTGAAGTATGAAACTAGTTTGAATATCATGGAAGTAAAAAATATAGCTGAAAAGATAGTCGCTAAAGGTGAAGTATGTATTAAACTATTATACAATCCAGATAAGGAAAATCCTTTGCCTGAAACTATGTCATTTTCTTTTCCATTTAGCCAAATAATCGATACTGACGGACTAGATACTTCTTATACTAACAATGTTTTAGGTGAAGTGGTATCTTGTGATATTACTACTAATCCAGATGAAAATAACGCCATGAGAAACATAACTTGCGATATAACTCTTAGATTAAAATGCGTATCTAGTAAAGATATCTCTACTAGTATAGTAACCGATGCTTATTCTACTTCTTATCTATGCGATACTCAATCTTCTACTATTAAGATAAGCCTTCCACCTACTAAACTAGATGAACAGTTCCAACTTAAAGAACTCCTTGAATATAATGACGGTGAAATATCTACCGTTTGCGATTGCTGGGCTAGTATAAAAAATGTATCCTACCGTGTGGATTTAGATACTAAATCTATTAATTTGATGGGTGTTATTCAATATTGTGTATTAGCCGAAAATACATCTAATATGGTTGTGGTTCTTGAAAAGGATTGTGGCTTTGATTATTCTATTCCTATACCTTTGATTTCTGAAAATACTTGCCTTGAACCATTTTTAGTAGTAAGTTCGTGTTCGTATAATATGAACTCTAATAAGGAGATTTCAATTAAAGCTGATGTATCATTAAACGGCATTACATACGAAAATAGATTGGTTGAGGCTCTTGCTGATATATCTGTTGACGAAAACGCTAAAAAACAACGTGATGGCGATTATTCTATTAAACTATACTACGGTATTAAAAATGAAGATATTTGGGATATCGCTAAAAAATATAGTACTTCTGCTGAAAGCGTTATCGAGGAAAATAATCTTGATAGTAGAATACTTCAAACTGATGGCATGATTTTAATTCCAATATCTAACTAAAAATAGAGGTGTTTTATTATGGTAAAAGATATTTACAATGATATAGCTAGACGTACTGAGGGTGATATCTATATTGGTGTGGTAGGACCTGTTAGAACTGGTAAATCTACTTTTATTAAAAGATTTATGGAAACTTTAGTTATTCCTAATATAGACAGCGACTACAGAAAAGAACGTGCTATTGATGAGTTGCCACAATCTTCAGCAGGTAAGACTATCATGACTACCGAACCTAAGTTTATTCCAGAAGATGCAGTAAATATATCTTTAGGAGAAAATACCTCCCTTAACGTTCGTATGATTGATTGCGTAGGGTATATAGTTCCTAGTTCCCTTGGATATATAGAAAATGAAATGCCTAGAATGGTTAGAACTCCTTGGTTTGAAGAAGAAGTTCCGTTTAGTATGGCATCGGAGATTGGCACTCAAAAGGTAATTACGGAACACTCTACCATTGGATTGGTCGTAACTACTGATGGTTCTATATCCGATATTCCTAGAGAAGAATATCAAGAGTGTGAAGAAAGAGTTATCAACGAACTTAAAGAGATTAAAAAACCTTTTGCAGTAGTTATGAACTGTGTAAATCCTAATACTCAGCAAGTCAAGACTATGTGCGAAGAACTATCGCAGAAGTATGGTACTTCAGTAATTCCTATAAACTGTTTAGAACTCTCTGAGAGTGATATAAAAAATATTATCAAAGAGGTTTTATATTCTTTTCCTATTAAAGAAATAAATATCTCTACGGCTAAGTGGATAACCAGTCTTGAAAAAGGTCACTGGCTTAGAGAGAATGTATTCAATGCAGTTAGACAGTCAGCAGAGGGAGTATCTACTATGAAACAAGCTACTGCTATTGTGGATAAACTATCTAAGTGCGAAGAACTTGGAAACTGCTATATCAATACTCTAGATTTAGGCAAGGGAAGTATTACTATTACCGCTATATTAGATAATAATTTGTTCTATAAGGTTCTTGGCGAAACTACTGGAATACACATTCAAAGTGAAGCAGATTTACTTCCACTATTGACAGAACTTCAAAAGATGAAACTTGAGTACGATAGAATAAAGTCTGCTTTCGCTGAGGCTGAAACTACTGGATATGGTATAGTTATGCCATCTATGGAAGAACTATCCTTGGAAGAACCTGAAATTATTAAACAGGGTGGTAAGTATGGCGTTCGTTTAAGAGCCTCTGCTCCTTCGATACATCTAATGAAAGCTAATATTACTACTACAGTTAGTCCTATAGTGGGAACGGAAAAACAGAGCGAAGAATTGGTTATGAGAATGCTCCAAGAGTTTGAAGAAAATCCAGTTAAGATTTGGGAAAGTAATATATTTGGTAAATCTTTGCATGAACTGGTGAACGAAGGACTTCACAACAAACTCTATAAGATGCCACTAGAGGCTAGATTGAAAATTCAAGAAACTTTGGAAAGAGTTATCAATGAGGGTTGTGGTGGTTTAATCTGTTTTATTCTATAAACATAAGATATATATTATTATTATTTAGAACGTCTTTTTTTGACGTTCTTTATTTTTTTGTGAAAAATATATAATAAATATATCTTGTTTTTGTAAGTTCTTACAAAATTTAATATTTTGTGTAGCTTTTTTACTACTTCAAGCGTTATACTTATAGAGTGGTTCTAATATGTGAAATAATAATCACATTACTATATACTGCATAGTTGAAATTAAGATATAATCAGAGGTGAGCTTTTTGGGGGAAATTAACTCAAACTCTGTTGAAAGTGTTATTTCAAATTATGGTGATATGATTTACAGAATTGCTTTTTCTATTACTAAAAATAAAAGTGATGCTGATGATGTTTTTCAAGATGTATTCTTGAAGTACATAAAGCAACTGAATACTCACGGATTTAAAAATGAAGAACATCTAAAGAGATGGCTCATTAAAGTGTGTATAAATTGCAGTAAGGACGTTGTATCTTCGACTTGGTCAAAACACGTTTCAATAGATAATTATGATGATGAGGGGAATCCTTTAGATATACCCTCCGACAGTCGCATAAATGAAAGTACTGAGGTTAGCTTGGATTTGAAAAATGCTCTGGATAGTATTCCTGCTAAGTATAGAACTATTATATATCTGTTCTACTTTGAACAGTTCTCTATTAAGGAAGTGGCTCAATCTATGGGTATGAGTTCTACCTTGGTTAGAGTGTATCTAACTAGAGCTAGAAAGTTACTAAAAGATAAACTGGGAGGTGAATATAGCTTTGAAGAATAAGAAAAATTTTAAATCGGAATATAGTAAGTATATCCAAAATATAAAGCCTAGTGACGATTTAATTAAAAAAACTCTTGAACTTGCTAATAAAGAACAAGAAAAAATACAAAAATCTAAAGAAAAAAGTTCCATGAGATTTTTGTATAATATTAACTTTAAAAAGCTATCTGCGTTAGCGTGTACGTTGGTATTTGCTATATTTGCCGTTAAACTCTGGAGTGATATCGATAAGCAACCTGTTCCAGTAAAACCTAATATTATAACAGATACTACTACAGATACTTCTACTACACAAAGTGATGTTACTACTGCTCCAGTAGAATTTTCAAGCGACGAACCAACTTCTAGTATAGATGTATCTACTATAGATACTCTAACTGATAGTACATCTTATAATAGCACTTGCAGTAGTTCATGTATTACTGATAGTTCTACTGTATATAATAATGAGAACATCTACACTACTACTCCTACTACTAATGATAGTACTTCTACAGATGTTCCTAATAGTATTAACGATAATACTTCTAGTACAACTATGACTACTAATAAAAATAGTTCTGCTATTAATAGTCATAGTCATAAGTTCACTCCTACTACTACGACTACAACGACAACAACCACCACATCAAAACATATTGATACTATTATAACATCTACTACTAAAACTACTACAACTACTAGTTTTGAATATATAGACACAACTCTATCAATTGAACCTACAATATCTTGTACAACAAAACCTAGTAGTCCTGAGCATAATAGTGATGTTAATACATCAAATAGTACTAGTATTAATGCTGGTGGCATGAGTTCAGATACAATAGGAGTTGGTCCTAGTGAAGTTACTAATCCAGCGACTACAAATCCAAGTATTAATATTACTTTTATATCGACTACTACTCATGAGGAGTGTACTACTATGGCAGAAACTACACCTAGCCAAGATAGTTCTAATAATCCAACAGGTAACGCTGAAACTAAAAGATGTATGGCTATTAGAGTTTCTTTATTAAATGTTGAAAATGGTTTCTTTGAAGATAGTACCATCTATAAGGATAGAATAATGGACTATCTTCCTTATGGCAAAGAATTAATTGGAATTATTCCTTTAGGAAAGACATCTAATTCCGATTGCGATTGTATATTTATTTTTAATGCTCAAAGTTTGGCTGTAAGTTATGGCATACATTCTACGGAAGTAATTAAAGATTTAAATAACTATGAATACTCTAAAATTGAAATTGTAGACAATCCGACTAATGATAATGCATCACAATATTTAGAGTTTCAAATGTTGAAATTAAATCTTGATTTTAATGACAACGGCTTGGGTGCTGAAGTAGATATCGATGACCGTAACACACTATTAAGTATGCTTACTATTGATGATGCTCCATTAGAATAAGAAATCCCCACTAAATAGTGGGGATTTTTTCTATCTATAGGTTGGATTATTCTACGCCATAAGTTTTTCTGTATTCAATCATTTTGTCTAAGTATTCTTGACCACCTATGATACCATCTTGGATAGCCTTAATGATATCATTGATAGTTACTATTGGATAGATAGTAATTCCAAACTCTTGCTTTACCTCTTGTACGGCAGATAGTTCGCCTTTACCTTTTTCCATTCTATCTACAGAGATTACCATTCCAGTGATATTTACATCTGCAACAGATTTTAATAGTGGTAAAACTTGTCTAATAGCAGTACCAGCAGTGATAACGTCTTCTATTATTACAACCTTTTCGCCATCTGTGAGTTTTTTACCTACTATCATACCGCCTTCGCCGTGGTCCTTAACTTCTTTACGGTCAAAACAGTAGTTTACTTCGGTATCGTGTAGATTTGCTAGTGCTATCGATGTGGCTGTCGCTAGTGGAATACCTTTGTAAGCTGGTCCGAATAGAGTTTCAACTTCTATATTATTCTCCTTGATACATTTGGCATAATATTCACCTAGTTTAGCAAGTTGTTTACCAGTCTTGTAGTTGCCAGTGTTCACAAAGTATGGAGCTTTTCTGCCACTCTTTAGAGTGAAATCTCCAAATGTTAGAACGCCACACTCTACCATAAATTTGATAAATTCTTCTTTGTAAGTCATTTTAAAATCCTCCGATTTATTTATAGTATTGGATTTTATAAAAATCCAATTAAATATTAACCTTTAAGTTCAATAGTATCATTTTTATAATTTTAATTGTAAGGTACTATGTTTATCATGATTGAAAACCTTAAATAAAAATTATAGTTGTATACTTTCAAGTTCTTTAATCCAAAGATTTACACACGCATCAGATGGCATACGGAAATCACCTCTAGGTGATAGCGTTACTGTACCAACTTTTGGTCCATCTGGTAAACATGAACGCTTAAACTGTTGCGAGAAAAATCTCCAATAGAACTTTTTGAGCCATTTCATAATTACTTCTTTAGAGTATTCACCTTCAAAAGATTTTACAGCTAATCTAAAAATCTTAGTAGGGGAAAATCCAAACCTTAACATATAGTATAAAAAGAAGTCGTGTAGTTCATATGGACCTACTAAATCCTCAGTTTTTTGAGCAATTTCGCCATTTTCATTAGGAGGTAGCAACTCAGGACTTACTGGAGTATCTAAGACATCTTTTAGAACGGTTTCAAGAAGTTTGTTATCTCCAACAGTAGCCTCATAGCCTACTAGATATCTAACCAAAGTCTTTGGAATAGATGAGTTTACTGCATACATTGACATATGGTCGCCATTATAGGTAGCCCAACCTAAAGCTAACTCCGATAAGTCACCAGTTCCGATTACTATACCTCTATTTTTATTGGCGATATCCATTAGTATTTGAGTTCTTTCCCTAGCTTGTGAGTTCTCATAGGTTACATCATGGATATTGCTATCATGGTCGATATCCTTAAAATGCTGATTTACACTATCTTTGATATCTATTTCTAGTAGGGTAGTGCCGTACTCTTTCGCTAGATTACATGCATTAGAATAAGTTCTATCAGTAGTGCCAAAGCATGGCATTGTGATTGTTATTATACCTTTTCTATCCAATTTTAGCATATCAAAAGCATGAATAGTAACTATTAAAGCTAGAGTACTATCTAAACCACCAGATAATCCTATTACAGCAGTTTGACAACCAATATGTCTTAATCTAGTCATTAGACCAACCGATTGTATAGCTAAAATTTCTTCACAACGTTTGGATAAATCATCTTTAGAACTTGGTACGAATGGAGTTCTAGGGAAGTATCTGTCAAGTTTAGTATCAGCGATATTCATACTAAAATAGTTAGTTCTAATAGCAGATTTTTCTATAACAGTTTTTCTGGTATTATCCACTTCAAAAGTTGTGGAGCGTCTGCGTTCGTGAGTAAGTTTAAAGAAGTCAATATCTGCATAGGTGATACCATTCTCAAAGAGTTTACTCTCTGCAAGAATAGAACCGTTTTCAGCTATGATATTATGTCCAGCAAAGACCATATCTGTGGTACTTTCCCCGATACTAGCATCGGCATACATATAAGCACTTAATAACGCTCCAGATTTTGCTTTGATTAAAGTACGTCTATAGTCAGCTTTTCCGATAATCTCATCACTAGCCGATAAGTTTACTATTAAGGTTGCTCCGTTTTCTGCTAACTTTTCCGATGGTGTACTGTTTACCCATAAATCTTCGCAGATTTCCACACCAAAAGAAAATTCAGGCATATCTTCACATACGAACACCCTATGACCAAATGAAATACTTCCGAAATCGTCTTGATTAATATTTAGACTATCTGGCATAGTTATAAAAGTAGATATATCTTTGCCACTAGTGAACAGTCTAGCCTCATAAAATTCTGAGTAGTTTGGAATATAACTCTTTGGAACTAATCCTAAGATATTACCCTTATAGATGACTGCTCCGCAGTTGTAGAGTTTTCCACTTACAACGTAAGGCAATCCAACTATTGAGATGATTTCTAAATCTTTAGTAGATTTTACTATATCTATTAGAGATTTTTTTGCACCGTTTAAAAGAGTGTCTTGTAGAAATAAATCTCCACAAGTGTAACCAGTGATGGAAAGTTCAGGAAAAGCAATAAGTTTAGCTCCATTAGAATGAGCTTCTTTAATTTTATCTATAATTTGAGTAGCATTATAGTCGCAATCGGCTACATGAACATCTGGAGATGCACACGCTACTTTAATAAAGCCATCTTTCATTGATAAATCTCCTTTTAGAGTATTTTATAATACTATTATACTCTAAAAAGGAGATAAAATCAAGGAAATTTTAGCCATTTTAATAATTTTATCAGTTTGATATTATCATTTAGATTTTAATAGTTCATCTTTAGATTGAAGTTCTCTATCCTTGGCTTGAAGTTCTAAATCCTTACGTTTTAGTTCCTCGTCCTTATGGAAGATTTCTTCTTCTCTATACTTGATAGTCTGCTTGGCATTATTGATTTGAGATTTTAAAATTAGTATCTGTTTTTTTAAAGATTTAATCTCATCACATTTAGATTTCCAGTTATTAGAACTGATTTTCTTAGTAGTCATAGTATTTGTACCCTCCAATATTAATTGTTTTTGTTATTGTCTTTGTTCATACCTTTAAAGCCACCACTCATAACAGAACCACTTCCTATTTGGTTTACTGTTGATGTAACTTCTACACTTCCTATATCAGTACCATCGGAACAAGTTCCACCACTTGCTAAGCCGTACTCATCAAAAGAGCCATTATATGTAGGATTTACATATATATGATACGTCTTTCCAGTTTCTATATCTTTAGAACTGAATATTACTCCTGACATATCTTTAGATGTCTTTATGGCACTTATTACGTTGTTATTTTCATCGGCAAGAACTATAGTATCTCCAGCCTTTGCAGATGTCGATACACTATATATTGTATTCTGTGTGGAAGTACTATCTGGAATTTCAAACATTCCTATAGCACCTCCAGCGATTAAAATTCCACCATCTATAGTGATTATATTGTTATCATCGCCACAATCAAGAGGTCCATTGGCAGATATGGTAGGACCTTCAACGACTACTACTCCACCATTGAACTTTATATCACCATTGGAGTCTAAGCCATCACCACTAGCGTTGACGTAAGTATATCCACCATTGAACTCTAAATAAGCATTAGACGATACGTTAAAACCATTACTACCAGTAGCAGTTTCAGTATTATCACAAGCGTTGAAACCATCATTGGAAGATGTTATGTTTATAGTACCATCATTTACATAGATATTAGTTCCCTCTATGCCCTCATAAGAGTTTTGAACTTCTATATTACCACTATTTATAGTGCAATCGTAATCGGAATGGATACCTTTGCTACCTGCATTTATAGTAAAAGTGCCATCATTTATTATTATGTTTGCATTACTATGTATGCAATCGTTAGATGCGTTTAAGTTAAACGTTCCACTATTTATAGTTATATCGCCATCAGCCGATATGTTTTTGGATTTTAAAGTGGTTTCGCTATCACTAGATGTATCAGAACTATTTTGATTATCTTGATTAGGGTTGAAATCGCTAGGGGGAGTCATTCCACCCATATCATTATTATGAGAAGTTCCGTTAGTGTAACCACCATTAGAAGTTAAATCGAAAGTACCATTATCGATAGTTATATAAGTATCTGCTTTTAGACAATCTCCAATAGATTTTATAGTTATATTGCCACTTTCAATATCTATGTAGCCCTTATCTTTATTAGATGTGGTATCATAATCTGTTTTTATGCCATCGCCATCACAAGATATATCTATGGATACATCGTTTTTTATAGTTACAGAATCGCTTCCTTTGATACCATTGTTTAATGCTTTTACATTAATGTTACCACCACTCAATTTTAAATCATTTTTGCAGACTATACCATTGTTATAGTTTCCAGTTACAGTAAGATTTCCATTACCATTGATAGTTAAATCATCTTTACTATATATAGCACTTCCTGAGATATCTTTGTCGGTATCGTCATCAGTTTTAGCGTTTCTGCTATCCGTGATGGTGTTATCGGAACTATCTGCTAAAGTTATGATGGTTTTATCTGCATTGTATATATATATCGGTGATGTACTACTACACGATACATCTACACCATTTAAGATAATGTTTACTTTGTCACTATCCGAACAATCCACTACTATTTGACCATCTTTAAGTGTGCCACTTATAGAATAACTTCCTCCAGATGTTATAGTCAATGTAGAACCATCTATACTTACATTGGAACTATCACATAGAATGGCATCGTTATTTAGAGTGATATCTATTATATTTGTAGTTTGACTTTCATCAGAAGATGTATCCTCAGTTTGTGAAAAAGAATTTCCTAAAGATACCGTTTTTAAACTCATACCGATTTCAGAGGTGGTATCGTTAGCATTAGATGTATTATCACTAGAGGAACAAGCCGATAGTATCATTGAAGATGCCATCAATATAGCTAATATTTGTATTCTAAACTTTTTCATATAAAAATCTCCTTGTTAGTTATGTAAGGGAATTATTCACTAAACATATTATTACACACTATTGTGCTACGTTTGTGAAAGTTTTAAGTTTAGTATAAGTAATTTTTAAGTAAATTTGAGTTTTTTATATGTTATATAAAAAATCCTCATAACTTAGTAGTCATGAGGATTTATCAGCGGAAAGAGAGGGATTCGAACCCTCGATACGCTATTAACGTATACACGAGTTCCAGTCGTGCGCCTTAGACCAGCTCAGCCATCTTTCCATTGCTTAACTGACTTGTTTAGTATATCATATATTTTTTAGAAAGTCAATAGAGTTTTTAAAGTTTGTGAAAAATATACAAAATACGACTTTTATTTTAGCCTTTATATAGCAAAGTAGATACTCTTAATATTATTAAAAGTATCTACCTAAAGTGATTTTAAATATATAGTAAATTATCTATTTAAAGAAACGTTGTCCATCGTGTTCAGCGACAAGAGTCATATTTTCAAAGTAACTCATGTAGCCACACCATTGTGGAGCATAATAGAATAATGCACCATTAGAATAGTCTATGCCACCATCGATTACACTTTGACACCAGTATATAGTATCTTGAGTAGCATAATCTGTTCTGTTTATGTAGGCACTCATGCCAGTAAACTGATTGTTTTGACTTACTACATCGTATATTGATGATGGAAAGATACCACTTAACGCTCTATTTATTACTACACTAGCAACCATCTGCTTAGATAAAGTTGAACAGTTACCAACTTCATGCTGAACTACATTGACTAGTGCTAAGAAATCTCTATCGGTATAGGTAAGATTTCCATTAAAACCAACGTTTGAACTTGAAGTACTCTCTTGAGTTGAAGGCATTGTCTGTAAGTTAGAAGTATCTACAGAAGTATCTGTAGTAGCTGATTGTGCTTTTTCATTTATAGCTTGTTGAACAGCTTGTCTTTCAGCCTCTTGTCTGGCTAATTCTTCAGCCTCTTTCTGCTTAGCTTGTTGGATAGCTTTTTCTTCAGCAATCTTTTTATCTTCTAATCGTTTAAGTTCGTCAAGAGTAGTAGTAACCTCGGCAATCTTGTTTTGATACTCCTCATTAGAAATAGTTTTGCTTAAGTTAGCTAGTTCAAGAGAGTTTAAACAGAAATCTTTCTTTGATGATATAGATACAGATGAGTTTAAAATCTTTTCTATAGTAAGGTTAAGATTTTCAGCATCGGATTGCTTATTTAAAGCTATTTCGCAATCCTTTTTTAGATTGATGCTTTCTTTAATACTTAATACGTCATCTAGTACTGCTTGTGATATGGTACTAGAACATAAACTTCTTTTTTCCTCTATAGAATAGTCTTTGCTATCTATAACTTTAGATATATAGTCTAAAGTATCTAATCTATTTTGATTTTTTTCAGTTTCTTTGATATCCTTATAGGTTTCAATCATAGTTTGAATTTCATATTCAAAGTCCAACTTTTTAATAATCGAAGATTGAGTTTCTGAGGTATTTACGTTTAAAGTAGTATCTAAAGGACAAGTAGTGTTGGCAACATCGATAGTATTCTGTTGGTTAGGAACTTCTGTAAGCATAGTATCAGTGGAGTTACTTTCAACGTCGACTTGTGTAGTAATATCATTAGTTGCAGAAGTATCTAAAGTAGTTGCATCAGCCATTAATGTACTAGAACCCATTAAGTTAGCAACAATGCACAATGTAAGTACCTTGGATATAACATTCTTTTTATTATTTAAGCCCATTTTAAAATAATTCACCTTTCTAATAATTACAAATAATTATCTTTAAATATTACTGAATAGAAACATTGTTACAAATCAGTAATACAATTATAACACAACGGTTACAATTTGTAAAGGTATTATTTTAAGTAATTTTTTCAAGGTCTGAAAATTGTTAGAAAATTCTCAAAAATTAGGTATAAATAATCTGTTTTTGGATATAATTACTCCTAAAGGAGTGATTTTTATGTCTGATAAAAAAATATATAAGCCTATACCTCAAAATGATGGCTTTCCACCTGTAGCCTCTACTGAAGACTTTACTGGTCTAGTACCTGCTGGACTTAGCTCTCAACAGGAGTTGGAAGCGTATAATGAAATGTATGCTTTTATCCCTCCAGTTAGCGTAAATACCCAAAATGATAAAAATTCTACCAAATAATGTTAAAATTGTATTTTTGTACTATTCTATATCGACTTTTTTTGACTTTTAACTAATAAAAATCCCCTACATCAATAGGTAGGGGATTTTTAATATTCAATTTAAGATATATTATCTATATATACTTCCAGTTAGATACGTCAAACAAACCACTATCGTTTAGTTTTAGTTCTGGAATTACTACTAATGATAAGAACGATAGTAACATCAATATAGTAGAACTTCCATGTTTAGATACTATCTTAGCTTTTTCTACAATATCGTTATCCATAGCTAATACTTCGGAGTACGACTTATTAGACATTAATCCAGCAACCTCTAGTTCCATATAAGATATGACTTTTCCATTGTGTACTATACATATACCTCCGTTACTGCCTAGACTGTTCACGGCTAGAGCCATATCGGTTGGATTATCTCCTAATACTGTTATATTATGGCTATCATGACCTATAGTTTGTGCTATCGCTCCATTTTGGATATCTATATTTTTTATGAAAGCCTTGCCAACGTTTCCAGTGGCTTTATGACGCTCCACTACGGCACATAAAGATAAGCCATCTTTTGTAGTAGGATACGCCTTTTTAGTAATCAAAGAACCCTTTACAGCCTCGATTACTGGCATACCTTCTATAAACTCTAAGTTGAAATCTTGTGGAGTTACTTCCTTTATATGTACAGTATTAGATACTTCAGATATATCTATATTTTTGCCAGTAAAGGTAGGTTCACCATCTTTAGCTACTATTAGACCATCTTTTAATACTAAGTATAGGTTATCTAAAGATTTATCGCATACTATTATATCGGCGACGTAGTTAGGAGCAATAGCCCCCTTATCTTTTAGATTGTATATCTTCGCTGGATTTATAGTCGCCATAGTTAAAGCATCTTCTAAAGATAGTCCTAACTTAACAGACTTTCTAATGCAGTTTAATATAGTGCCATCTTTTGCGATGTCGCTAATATGTATATCGTCTGTACAGAAAGCAAATCTATTTAGGTTGTACGGATTTATAGCTTTAACTAAACCTTCTATATTCTTAGCACCAGTACCCTCACGAACCAATATACTCATACCCATAGATATCTTTTCTAAAGCTTCATCTACATTAGAACACTCATGGTCGGTTTTTATACCTCCACAAACGTATGCACAAAGTTCTTTGCCAGTCAATAGTGGAGCATGACCATCTATAAATACTCCAGTGGATAACTTTTTGATAACGTCGGTATCGTTGTTTATTACTCCCACGAAGTTCATCATTTCGGCAAGACCTAAAAAGGCATATTTAGATAGTAGTTCTTTAGTTAAATCGCCATCTATAACACTTCCAGAATGTTCAAACGGAGTGCATGGTACACACGATGGTAACATATATTTAACGTCTAAAGGAACACTTTCGGCACTCTTAAACATAAAAGATATTCCTTTTTCGCCTAATACGTTGGTAATTTCGTGAGGGTCGGCGATTACAGTAGTAACTCCTTTTGGAACTACTACCTTTGCATACTCTACTGGAGTTAAAAGACTACTCTCAATATGTGCATGAGCATCTATAAAAGCAGGAATGATATACTTATCTGTAGCATCTATGATATTTTTAGCAGAATATCCATCGCCTAAAGCGACTATCTTTCCATTAGATATTACTACATCTGTCTTAGTAAACTTATGATTAAATACATCAAATACAGTTCCATTTTTTATAATTGTATCTGCCATAGTTCTGCCCATAGCAACGTCTATTAATTTTGAAATCATATATATTGTACCTCATATTAAAATTTACGGAACATCACAATTATGATGTTCCGATTTTTACTCTAAATTTAATTTTGAGTTGCCATAACTTCCTCTAATTTAGAGGCGTCATAGTTTTCAGGCAACTCTATAGTGTAATCTTGATTTTCACTTGCTCTAATGATAGCATCTACAAAGTTAGGGTGTTGCTGTTCGCCAGTATTTCTGTCGAATAGAGAAAATCCGTAGTCACCATTCCAACCGTTATCCCAGTATACTGGTAATAGACCGTGTTCTTTAGCAGATTTTGTTACATACTCAAGATAGTATCTATGAGAATCTTCATCTGCCCAAATACCGTTTTGAGTCTTGAATATTGCACCATATTCACCAATTATTACTGGAATATTCTTTGAGATAAAAGCGTCTTCAAGTTTTTGGAACTGTTGTTCTACATAGTCCTCATTGCCCCAATTGACTGCTCTTTTGCCACCGAGTCCCCAACCAGTTGCGAATAAGTCTTCTTTAAGAGCGTAATCGTAAGGGTCGTAGTAGTGTACGGATACGATTAACTTATCCTTAGCAGAGTCTGTAGGAAGTTTGAAACCGAAGTCACCAACAGTATAATCAATGTTAGTATTCCAACCTGGAACTAATAACCAACGTTGAGCGTTGTTATCACCAGTAGCACGAACGGTATCTACAAATATTTGGTTGTACTTATTTAGATTAGCATAGTAGTCTGGATTAGGGTCATCGTAAGTATCGTCGCACTCTTCGTTCATACTTTCAAATATTAGATGTTCGTCATACTCTTTGAACTTTTCAGCAATCTGTTTCCAAACCGCCTCATACTTTTTGCAGATGTAGTCTTGGTCATCGCCATTTACTAATAGCCAACTACCATTTACAGTATTATAGCCATCGCCGTGCATATTTATGATTATATACAAACCCTCATTATAGCAATAGTCGACTACCTCTTGAACTCTATTGAGCCAATCCTCATCTACAGTGTAGTTGTTTTCGTCATCAATCTTTTTTAGGTATGATACGGGTATTCTAATAGTTTTAAAACCTGCATCAGCTATTGAAGATATCAACTCTTGAGTGATAGTTGGATTTCCCCAAACTGTTTCATCTGGATTTCCATTATTGGAAGCCTCTAATTGATTTCCTAAGTTCCAACCTATTTGCATATTGTATATTAGGTCAGTATTATCCATATCATCAAAGGTAGTCTTATCGATAGTAGGTTCTTGAGCATCTGTTGAAGATGTTGTATCACTGGTGTTACTAACGTTGCTAGAATTGTCATCACTAGAGCTATTGGAACAACCTACAAATGATAATACCATGGAAAATGACATGACTACAGCTATTACTTTTTTCTTTAAAGAAATATTTTCCATAATCAAAAAATCCTTTCAAAATGTTATTAGTAGCCTAAACTTTCAGCTATGATTATTACCTTTATTCTGTCTTTTATACGTTGCTTTGCCGATATTACATAAGAACAACATATTCTACTGTCGGAGGTGCAACCATCTGCAATAGATGGATTGTCCTTTTTCATGGATACACATTCACCCGTTTTGGAACAGTAAGTATTGCAATTAAGTCTAATGGTGTTGGCTGGTGCAGATAGATTTTTAACTCTATCTATAGCAGATGGAATATCTTTTACTAGTTTGTTATAACCTGCTACTACTATTACTTGCTTAGGTCCATAGATTAAACAAGCTACTCTGTTACCATTGCCATCTACGTTGTAGAGTTCTCCATTTTCGGTGATTGCATTAGCACTACACAAATAAGTATCACATGAAAACGCTTGATGATAAACTTCTGCAACCTTTTCAGGTGGACAAGCATTTCTATCCAAAAAGTTATACTTACCACTTCTTAACAGAGCCATAATTCCACATTCATCTAAAGTCATAGAACCACCATTTGCGATAGTTTCACCTTCATTAAGTAGACTTTCAACTATATCTTTGGCTTGTGCAGACGTTTCGGCATAGTAAAACTTCATATTGTTACTTTCAAGAGCCTTACCAGTCTTTTCAATCTTTTTAGAAATAGTTTGTTTGACATTATTATCCAAGTATAGTCACCTCTATTCAAACTGCATATCTAATGGATTGTATCTGTTGTAAGCCTTGGTATTTAGAGTAACTTGACTATCATCTATTAGTGATAACATCTTTTCATCGAACTTATCGCTATATAGAGTGTTTAGTACAGAAGATTTATTTTCATCTGTCCAAGAGTCGTCACGTCCCCAGATATCGTATCTAACTACTACATAGTAGGCGTTGTCTTCTTCTACTAGAAAGGCATCACCATATTTGGAATGTCCAAATATCTCTTGATTTACCTTGTATGTTGGTGAACCAGAACTCTCATCTTCTGACTTTGTTACAATGTACTCATTAGGATACTTATTTTCTTCAGTTTCAGCAGATGTTGTATCTACATCAGTATCTGAACTTGAACCTATAGTAGCAGTATCTTCAGTGTTTGACGCACTTGCAGATGTACTTTCTATAGTTCCTGAACCATCGGACGCTGTAGTAGTGGTTTCAGCAGATTGCTCATCAGCTAACTTTTGTTTGTAGGCATCATATTCAGCGATTAAATCGTCAAAGTTTTCACCCTTGTTAGCACGTTCTACGAAGTCGTCAGCCATAGATTTCATTTCAGTATCCATGAAGTTTCCATTAGCATCTTTAGAGTTTAAACAGATGTATTTAACTCTAGCATTATTTTTTTCGTAGTAATCTTTAAGTTCTTGTTCGTCGACTTCTTCGGTGCCACCTTTAGCGTAGTAGTGGTTGAACACCGCTTGACGCTTATATGAATAAGTATTTATATCCTTAAAAGATTGCTCACCAATACCATTTTTAGTATAATATTCGCTATAGTATTGCCAATAAGTATTGGTAATGTTATCAATTGCAGATAGTTCGTCATCAGTTAAAGATAGTTCTAACTCATCGAACTGTTTTAAAACTTCAAGATATATCTTAACTTTTTTAGTAGCGTCATTTTGAATCCATTCAACAATAGGAGTATCTTCTACAGTAGCAGACTTTAAAGCCTTAGTATCTGTAGTATCAAAGTCAGAGTCTTCTGCAGTTATGTCTTTAACGGCGTCGTAGTAGGCAGACATTTGATAGAATAAGAATATACCTGCTCTAGCCTCGTAATCATCATATTGAACAGCCCATTTAGTATCAGCACCACAAGCAGTGGCAGTTGCCATAATCATAAGAGCTGAAATTCCTGCAATAATCTTTTTTAAATTTTTTAACAAAACATAATCGCTCCTTAAATTTATTTAAAGCCTAAAATTGTAGGCGAACACATACTATTATACACCATAACGTCTAAAAAGTCCATAGTTTTTTTATATTATGGATAAAATATCATTTAGTTTTCACTTACTTTAGCTTGTCTTTTTGAATGTTGTAGGTAATCTTAGACATAAGTTCGTATGGAACAAATCTAGTTGCGAAAACACCTAATTTCATGCTAATAGATGGTATTATTATGCCTCTATTGTTAAACATTCCATCTATAGCACACTTGGATACATATTCACTAGTTAGTGGCTTTATACTAAATGATACCCCTGCTCGATTGTTAAAGTTTGTATCTACAGGCCCTGGACATAGTACGCTAATATGAACCTTAGAACCCTCTCGGCGAAGTTCTTCTCTAATGGCTAAACTCAACCTTAGAACGTAGTTCTTTGAGGCGTAATATGATGACAATAATGGTCCAGTCATAAACCCCGCACTAGAAGATACATTTAGAATATATCCATAATTTTTAGCCTTTAAATCTTTTAGGAATAACTTTGTTAGTATGTGTAATGCTTTTATGTTCACATTTATTAGATTGAGTTCATCTTTTAAAGATGTTTCATCAAAAGAGCCGAATACTCCAAAACCTGCATTGTTTATTAAAATATCGATATCTATTTTTTTTGACTTGCAAAACGTGTATAGTTTGTATGGAGCGTTATCCTTAGATAAATCTAGTGATACTGCTACTACTTCCACATACTTAGATAGTTCTTTTTTTAACCCTTTTAACTCTCTTATACTTCTGGAACTTGATGTTATTACTAAATTATATCCCAAGTCGCAAAGATATCTAGCCATATCTCTACCAATTCCAGAACTTGCACCAGTGATTAAAGCCCACATATTAAAAACTCCTTTTATAAAATCAATTTAGTATAATATATCACAATGGATAAAAAAAGTCAATTATGATTAGCTAAGTATTATTTAGTATCAAACTTTTTAGATACAATAAATCTAGGAGGTTTATAACTCCATCTAAGTTAGTATCTGCATTGGATATCTGTTCTTTGGAAATAACACTAATCTTTAATAGATACTTCTTTAATACTAACATATCTTTAGATGTTATTAAACCATCAAGTGTAATATCTCCTAGTATGTTCTTAGCTATATGTAGAGTGTACTTAGTAGATATCATTCCGCCTTTAGATACGTCTATTGGAATAGTCATGGTGTTATCTACTGGTATGGATTGCGTTTCTTGTCCAGATATTACACTATCATTTGATATTAAAATATCTCCGTTACCTATTGAGTATATGTTTATAGATGTAGTATCATACTTGCATTTAAAGTTTATATCTGTAATAGGTTCGTAGTTAGATGATACATCTAAGTTAGTAAAAGTATAATCTTTGCCATTGAACTCCTTTATACACAATGTGGATATTACCGCCTTACTCTGCTTGAACGTTTGAGTATATACACTTCCTAAAGTATTACCGTTGAACGTTCTAGCCTTTATAGTTAAATCTTTACCAGTGAACTTTATAGGTTGAGTATATATCAAGCTATCTGTAGTAGGAGTAGAACCATCTAAAGTATAGTATATGGTATATCCGTTATGGTTAGATAACTCTATGGTATCGTTTAGATTTAAATTACCTCCATATTGTGAGAAGTCTATTTTATCTTTTGCTTTGGTAAAAGATTTTATACATATGTTTCCAAGTATGGATATCGCATAGTTACCATTATCCAATGTGGATATATCAAACGTTGGAGTGTATTTATAGTTAAAATCTGTATCGTAGCTGGTCATTATGCCAGTTATACCGTAGGTATCTATCCAGTTAGAGCCATCATTACTTACAAAACTTTTACCACTAGAGGCGTTCTTTAAAAGATTTTCTTTAGATACATTGTAAGAATATATATCTGCTATACCATTTTGAACATTAAAAAAACTTATCGAACTTTCTACGGCTAGGGTGTTCTTGTAGTTTGGATTGCTTAACTTAACTACTATTGAATATCTTTCGCCAGTGTCTACAGATACTGGAGTATCTAAATTAATGGTATGGTATCCAATTTGGTGTATATTTCCAGATACGCTACTCTGTATAGTTCCAGATGTGGGATTAGAACTATCTTTTAGATTAGTATATACGTCTATGGTATAGTTGGAATTGTAATCTGTAGTATATATACTTACGGCACATATATCATCATTACTTTGCGATGTGAATATATTACTAGCATAATCATAGTGGATACTATCTAAGTTGGAATTAGAGTCCTCATTTAATGAATTTATTGAGGTTGTCCAACCATAGTCATCAAGATAGTAGTTATTTGAAAAGTTATTGGCATCTTGTACTATAAAAGATGTAGCATCTTTCATAGTTGAATTTTCATAAGATATCCAACAGTAACCATAGTTACCGAACTCATAACCCCAACTATTTTTTACTAACCATGCTCCTTTAGTTTCGGGTTTTGTGGATATTCCACTATATGAATAAAAATTATCGTCCCAACCTACTATGGTAACTTCATGATTTACCCTCTGGTCACTATCTGGATAGTAAAAAGAATTATCTGTTGAACTAAAGTATTCATTTGAACTCTCAAAATAGAGGTTTAATGTTACCGAATGTCCATCTATAATAGATTGTTTTATATCGTTCATATTGTATAGAGTATCCAACTTTGAGGAAAACGCTCCATTTAGAGAATAAGCGTCTGTTAAGTGATATTTAGAAATATCTTTTATAGAGTTGTCCAAAGTAGCAGAACTTCCATAAGGGGCGATATCTTCAGGAACAAAACCAATCCATTTAGATAGCGTTGCAGTTGCAAATGCAGAGTTTCCTCCCTTATGGAACGCAGAAACATCATCATTTTTAGAGTATAACTCTATAGCATCGTTGCCAGTGTAAGTAAAGTATGCTAAATGCCACTCCGAAAGATTTTCAAATGGATTTCTAAGAAGTATCCCAGATAGTGCAGTTTCTACGGTGGTAAAAGCCCAGCAAGTTCCGTAATTTCCTTGTTTTTTTGTGGAACTTACTAATCCTAGAGTACGCATATCGTAGCTACTAGGATAACTGTTATTTGAACTATAAAAGTTTAACATACTATCGGTATTTTGATTAGGTTCATAACCTATATATCTCATAGATGAGAAATCGTTTAATAGAGAAGTATCTTCAATAGCTTTAGCTTTAATATTATGTGAGAACATAATCAAAGATACTATAGTTATTAAAGTTACTATATTAAAGATATTTTTCATAATTTGCCCCTTAACTATTGAACAAAGTCTAAGAACGTTCTAGTTATATTTAGAACGTTCTTAATATATTATATACAAAGTTCTTCTTTTGATAACGGAATAACTTCAAAGTTTGAACATTCTGTTAATAAAGATATCTTAGCAATACTATCTATAAGTTCTTTTTCAACGTTGTTGAAGTCAAAGTCAGCTACGACCATATCCAACATAGGATATCCATTGGTTGACTTAGTCCCCAAAGATTTAATTCTAAGTGTAAGATATTCACGGTTGTTATTTAAAGAGTTCTTTAATTTGTATCTTTTAACTATGGTACAGTTTTCAGAGATACATTTATTGATATCGTTAATAAGAGCAACCTTATCTTGTGGAGCAAATATTTCGGATATATTATTATGACGTTTTTTGAAGTCTACACGACTTATATTTATAGTGTTATAAAAACTATTACTTAAAAACATAGCAATCAAGGAACTATCATCTTTGATATAAAATATACCAATACCACCCAATATATTTTTCATTATCTGTTCAAAAATGTAGTTTTTATTTTTTAGTTCATGTTGTAGGAAATCAAATTGAGATTTTAAGACGTCGTTTTCACGTTCGGCGACCTTATTAGTAGATATATCGCTAATCATAAATTCAGCAGTATTATTATCTTTTAGAGTTCCTAGGCACATGACATATATTTTAGTACCATTCTTTTTAATCATTTTGTGTTCGTTGCAAATTTCTCCAGTGGTTTTCAATGTAGATATTACTTCTTGTGAATATTGATTGAACTCATCACGAAGTATAAAGTTTTCAATAGTATAGTTGTTCTTTAATATTTCTTCTCTAGAATAGCCTACTATATCGCAAAAGCCATCATTGAACTTTACTAAAGAATAATCGTTAATATTTACTATGTACTTACCAAAATTAGATGGTTTTATATCATCTTTTGAATACTTATTCTGTATGAATGATTTGAACTTTGGATTACTCTTATAATGTTCTTTATTGTTAAGCCTATCTTGGAAGTTGTTCAAAGGTAGAGGCTTATCAAATATATATCCTTGAATTTGATTGCACCTTATATTCTTTAAGAATAGTAGTTGGTCTAAATCTTCAACTCCTTCAGCGATTACCTCTATATCTAAAGTTTTAGCCATCTTGACGATATCTTGTAAGATAATCTTTTCTCTAGTAGATGATGCAGTATCATCTATTAAAGATTTATCTAGTTTAACTACATCTACAGGAACATCTTTGAGCATATTTAAGGAAGAAAATCCTGCACCAAAGTCATCAATAGATGTTTTAAAGCCATACTTTTTGAGTTCTCTGTTTACTTGCACTAGACTATTATAGTTTTCTACATCTAAAGTTTCAGTGAACTCAACTTCTATGTACTTTGGAGATATTCCATAAGATTGTATTACCTCTTTAATATGTGGAACAAATTTTGCATCGCTTAAATGTAACTTTGAAAAGTTTACAGATATAGTAACTGGTTCAATACCACGAGATATCCAATCTTTAATGCTTATGCAGACGTTTTTTAACATACGGAAATCTATTTCCGTGATAAATCCATTTTTTTCAAATATAGGAACAAATTTGTAAGGAGGTATTAGTTCGCCCTTTCTTTTCCATCTAACAAGAGCCTCCGCACCTACTAATTGAAAGCTATTAAGATTTATCTTAGGTTGATAGAAAGTTATAAACTCACCATTTTCTAGTGCTGAGTGCATTACGCTTTCAATTTCACGAACCTCTAAATTATGTCTATAGATATCATCATTGAACTCAACATATTTAGAATTAGGCATAGTCTTAGCTACATTAAATGATGTAGATGCGTTACTTATTATAGTAGAAATATCATCATTTTTAAGAATATTATATATACCCATGTATAGTTCAACGGTTAGGATATCGTTTTCATACTCCATAGATATGCTTTGCATATGTGATAAGAAGTCTTGTTTATTATCTTTTAGGGCAAGAATTACAAAATTATCTCCACCCAAGCGTCCGAAGTACTGTTTTTCGCCTAGATAGTTATATATGGTTTTAGAAAATACTTTTAAAATTTTATCTCCACCTATATAGGAATACTTATCGTTAAACTGTTTGAACTTTTTAATATTTATATATGCACAAAAATAGTTATCAATAGTATTTTTAGATATAAGTCTATTTAGAATGGTCATGATACCGTTAGTGTTTAAAGTTCCAGTTAGATAGTCATAGTATTCATTAATTTTAGATATCTCTAATAGTTTAATCCTACCAAGTACGTTGAATGAAATATCAGATATCTTTTTGATGTATGTTAAATCTTCATCGTTAAAACATTCCGAATTGACTACTGGAAAAAAATTTAATATATAACAACCATCGCTTTGAGTGTATGTGTATGATACCTTTTTAGTAATATCATAGTTACAGCCGTTACTATATAGGACGTTTACATCGTTAGAATATAATGGCTGAGCATATGCTAAAACGGTACTATTTGAAAAATTACTGTTATAATCTAAAGTTATACAGGCAATATTTAAAATTTCAGCAATATCTACTATTAAGTTGGAATAGAAGTTAGTATCTTTGTAATTAGTAATTATATCCAAGCAGAGCATCTTTTCAGTGAAAATACCTATTAAGTTTTGTATTAGACTTTTATCTTTCATAATTTTACCACCTCTTGAAATAAATATTTTTTCAAACAATCTAATAATTATATTATATCATATTAAATAGATAATTTCAAGAGGATTTTATTACTTAAATTTATTTTTTTAATATATTATTGGTTTAATATTTATATTTTTTATGAAATATACCTAATCAGTGTAATATATTTTATAAAGATATCTTTTGACCATCTGTACTAATTACCGTGTTTGGGAATATCTTGACTAGAGATTTACTATATTCATTTGGATTTATCATAGCTGGACTATAATGTGTTAGCCAAAGTTTATCTACATCGCCAAGTGATGCTAAGTAACAAGCATCTTGCATTAACATATGATGTTTTTCATTCATACTACTTTTTTGAAGTTCATCGCCATACATACCTTCGCATATAAATAGGTTGGAACGGAATGCAAGTTCAGCAATTTCATCAAATGGGAGAGTATCTGTAACGTAGGTTACTTTTATAGTTTTTCTTGAACCATCAGTAACCATATCGGTGGTTATTATAGAACCGTCATCTAAAGTTACAGAACTTCCTTTGTGTAAATCTTTCCAGAAGTTTAACGGAACGTTTAAACTCTTAGCCTTATTGGGATTAAATACAGGTTTTCTTTTAAAGTTTAAAGAATATCCTAAGCAGTTGACCTTATGACGTACTGGAAGTACATCTATTTCTAGCATACTATCCACTTGAGTGGCAAGTATCTTAGATTTTTTATCTACTGGAAGTTCATGGATATCTAACTTGAACGGCAAAGCACCACATATACAAGTTAGACTATCTATTATTTTTTTAGCCCCTACTGGAGCGTATATAGTTAAGGGTTCAACACGGGAACAGTTCCCTAAAGATAACAAAAACCCCGATATACCAGAAACATGGTCGGCATGAAAGTGAGTAATCAATAATATTTCCACACGACTCATCTTACATTCAGCCTCAGCCATAGCTATTTGAGTACCTTCACCACAATCTATAAGGACGGCTTTTCCATTATATTCGATATAGCAACTGGTAAGCCATCTATCTTTTAGGGGCATCATGCCACCAGTACCTAATAGACAAACATCTACCATAAAAAAAATCACCTCTTAAAATGTTTTAGATGTGCTAATTATAACAGATATCTTTTTAAAAGTCAAACTTTGATTTACTTATAAAACTCTTGATTTTTATACCATTAGTTGATATAATATATAAGTGAGGTTTTTTGACTACATTATTACATATGTAGAATTATATCACTTTGGAGGATTTTTTTATGAATAAAATAGATAGATTTTTTGAAAGTATTCACTCTAAAAAGATTGCTTTCATTGGTATGGGCGTTACTAACTTGAACTGTATAAAAATGTTCTTAAATAAAGGCTTAGATGTCACTGTATGTGATAAGAAATCTCCTGAACAACTAGGCGATGAGTATGGCGTTCTTGAAAATATGGGTGCTAAGTTTATATTAGGTGAAGATTATCTAAATGCACTAAAAAACTTCGATATAGTGTTTAGAACTCCTGGAATGTATTATAATAATCCTATATTAACCGATATTAGAAAAAAAGGCGTAGTAATAACTTCTGAAATGGAAATGTTCTTTGACCTATGTCCTTGCAAGATTTATGCAGTAACTGGTTCAGATGGCAAAACTACTACCACTACTTTAATATCGGAATTTCTTTCCGCTGAGGGTAAGGTAGTTTATAAGGGTGGAAACATCGGTAGAGCATTACTTCCAATAGTGGAAGAAATTAATTACGATGATGTTGCTGTAGTAGAACTATCTAGTTTTCAACTACTATCTATGAGAAAATCTCCAGATGTAGCAGTTATTACCAACGTAGCACCTAACCATTTAGACGTTCACGGTACTATGGAAGAATATATTGACGCTAAAAAGAATATTATTGCACATCAAAATGCTTTTTCTAAGACTGTTTTAAATCAAGATAATGAGATTACTAATTCACTTTCCGATATGGTTAGAGGTAAGTTAGTTAAATTCTCAAGAACTTCTAAGGTTGAATGTGGTGCTTTCTTAGATGCTGAAGGATATCTTTGCTATAACGACTACGGCAACGTTACTAAGATAATGCACAAAGACCAAATTCGTATACCTGGTATACATAATGTTGAAAACTATCTAACAGCTATATCAGCCGTTTGGGGTGAAGTATCTATTGAAAATATGGTTCACGTTGCTGAAACTTTCAACGGCGTTGAACATAGAATTGAGTTTGTTCGTGAGTTAGATGGCGTTAAATACTATAATGATAGTATCGCTACTTCTCCTACTAGAGTTCTTGCAGGTTTAAACTCATTTAATCAAAAGTTGATTGTAATTGCTGGTGGCTACGATAAAAAAATTCCTTTTGAACCACTCGCAAAGCCAGTAAATGAAAAGGTTAAAGATTTAATTCTATTAGGTGTTACTGCTGATAAAATTCAAAAAGCCGTTACAGAATGTCCAGAGTTCAAAACTAGTGGATTAAAAATCTATAGAGTAAATACTCTTGAAGAAGCCGTAGCTAAAGCTAAAGAAGTAGCATCGGTTGGCGATGTAGTTACTTTATCACCTGCTTGTGCAAGTTTTGACCAATATCCAAACTTTGAGGCTAGAGGTATTCACTTTAAGAATATAGTAAACAATCTTTAATATGGAAAGGATTTTAATATGACTTTAGATATTAAAAATACTCTTAAAGAAGTTACTTCCAGAGTGAATATAGGTAATTATGATAGTTCACTTGAAAGCTATCTAAGTAGTATGTTAAAGTGCTATTCTAAAGATGTCTATGTTAAGAATGGTAATGTAATTGCTAACTTTGGAAATCGTACATCTAGTAAGCCACACGTCCTATTAGATGCTCACCTAGACCAAATAGGTATGATAGTTACTTATATCACTGATGATGGTTTTATAAAAGTATCTAACGTTGGTGGCTTGGATAGAAGATTGCTACCTGCTCAAGAGGTTACTATACATGGTAAAAAAGATATCCTTGGAGTAGTTTCTACACTTCCACCACATCTAAAAAGTGATGCGAATGAAGTTCCTACTATTGACGACCTTTGTATAGATACTGGTTACTCTAAAGAACAGTTAGAAAGTATTGTATCTTTAGGTGACTATGTATCTTTTAGAAAGGATTTTATAAATCTAATAGGCGATAGAGTTTCTAGTCCATCATTAGATGACCGTTGTGGTGTGGTAGCATTGCTTAAAGTCGCAGAGGCTCTACAGAATACTACCTTAGATTGTTCTTATACTATAATGTTTTCTAATCAAGAGGAAGTCGGCGAACGTGGTGCTTTAATAGGTGCTTATGAAATAAATCCCGATTACGCTATAGAAGTAGATGTATCTTTTGGTTTAACTAGTAGCGAAAAGCCTAACAAGTGTGGAGAGTTAGGCAAAGGTTCAATGATTGGTTTTGCTCCTGTATTAGATAGATGTATGTCTAAACAGTTCGTAAAAGTCGCTCAAGAGAATAACATACCATATCAACTAGAGGTAATGAACGGCGAAACTGGTACTAATGCAGATAGATTTTCAGTTACTCGTTCAGGAGTTAAGTCTGCAACCGTATCCATTCCGTTGAAGTATATGCACACTCCAGTAGAAGTTATCGATATTAATGATGTTCAATATACTACCGATTTAATAGCAGAATATCTAAAAACGTTACACTAGGAGGTGCTTTTTTATGTTAGAAAATTTAAAAGAGTTATGTCTATTGAATGGCATATCTGGTGATGAGAAATCTGTTAGAGAGTATATTATATCTCAAATTAAAGATTACGTTCAAAGTTATACAGTAGATAATCTAGGTAACTTGATAGTCTTTAAAAAAGGAAAATCCTCTAGTGATAAAAAGGTTTTGATATCTGCACATATGGACGAAGTAGGTTTAATAGCTACCTATATCAATTATGATGGTACTATAAAGTTCGATACCGTTGGTGGTATAAATCCAGATGTAATAATTGGTAGACAAGTTTCGGTAAACGGTCTGTTCGGAGTTGTAGGCACTCAAGCTATACATAATATACCACAATCCCAAAGAGGTAAAGAGCCTAACGTTCAAGAAATGTATGTGGATATCGGTACAAACTCCAAAGAGGAAACTTTGAAGTACGTTTCTCTTGGTGATAGTATTAACTTCTTTTCTAAGTATGAAAACTTTGGCAATGATTATATTAAATCTAAGGCTCTTGACGATAGAGTTGGTTGTGCTATATTAATAGATTTAATAAAATCTAATTTGGAATTTGATGCCTACTTTACTTTTGTAGTTCAAGAAGAAGTAGGTTTAAGAGGTTCTAAAGTAGCCAGTTATACGGTAAATCCCGATTACGCAATAGTCCTAGAGGGTACTACTGCTGGTGATATTGGTGGTTCGGTTGGTGAAAAGAAGGTTTGCACTATTGGAGATGGTGCTGTAGTATCTTTTATGGATAGAAGAACTATCTACGATAAAGAACTATATAGACTATGTTTTGATATATCTAAAGAGAATAACATTCCATGTCAAACTAAGACTATGGTTGCTGGTGGTAATGATAGTGGTTCAATACATATCTCTAGGGGTGGTGTTAGAACTATAGCAATATCTGTACCTTGTAGATATATTCATTCGGGAGCAAGTGTTATGGCTCTCTCAGATGCTCACGCTTGTGAGAGTTTGGCAAAAATTTTGATTTCGAGGATTAATAATCTATGATAAAACAACTTTTTAATTTACAAGATTTTAATGTCTTGGCATTACAAAAGACATACTATGGTAGAAAGTTACTATCATATCTAAAAGCCTATGGAACAGATTACGATTTTTGTCGGTTCTATAGTATTCAAGATATAGGAATCAACGCCTATATGTTTCAAATAAACTCTACTTTGGTAATATGTTCAGATTTACCTCTGCCTAATGAAGAACTATTGTGTTATATATCTTTGTACAAGCCTTACAGAGTAGAAGCTCCATACTATATTATAGATGCTCTTGGTGAACCTGAAAATTATAAACGTTTAAAACGTACTCAATTTGAATTTTCTGAGCATCTACCAGATGACTCTTTTGACCCCAATGAAGTTAATGATAGTCCTAATTTAAATCAAGTGTATGATATATTAGCGGAGGGGTTTCCTACTATGCAAGATAAGGGACTTTGGCTTACAGATACTTCCCATAGAGTTCGTAGAGGTATTAGTAAAGTCTATCTATATAAGGATTGCACTACTGCAACCATTCTTTTTGATATAAATAATAGTGTGGTTATAGGTCAAGTAGCTACTAAGACGGCTTATAGGGGTAAAAAGTACGCTCGTGAGTTGCTATATTGGTTAGGTCACAAGTTAAGACATGAGGGTAAAAAAGTAACTCTGTTCGCTTTGGATTACAGAGAAAGTTTCTATCAAGAGATTGGTTTTTCTGCTTTGAGTTTAGAAAATGTTATTCAACGCATCGATGAGGATTAGTCAATTAAAAAAGGGGATTTTTTAAATGTTAAATAGTAATTTCTTTAATATAGATGAGCGTCTTCGTGAAGTCGCTAGAGAATGTGAAAATAGATGTTCATTGCAGTTAGCATCTGCCGATACTATCGCTGAGTTTAATGGTGCTAAAGTGTTATCGGCTTTTATAAACAATAGAGTTAGTACTCCTTGTCTAAACGGAAGTACTGGCTATGGCTATGGTGACGAAGGTCGTGATACCTTAGATAAGGTTTTTGCTCAAGCTCTTGAAGCTGAAGATGCTCTAGTTAGACATAACTTTGTATCTGGAACTCATGCACTATCGGTGGCACTATTTGGAGTACTTCGTCCTAAAGATACTCTGTTGGCTATTACTGGCAAACCTTATGATACTCTTGAAGAAGTAATAGGAATATCTGGCGATAGTGGAAACGGTTCTTTAATGGATTATGGCGTAAATTATGACCAAGTAAATCTACTAGAGGACGGCTCTATGGATTTAAATTCCATTGCTGAAAAGTGTAAGGGAGTTAAAGTAGCATATATTCAGCGTTCAAGAGGATACTCTTTAAGACCTGCTTTCTCTATAGCAGATATCGAAGAGGCTATAAAGGTAGTAAAAGAAGTTAGTCCTAATACCATAGTAATGGTAGATAATTGCTACGGCGAATTTGTTGAAAAACATGAACCTACTTTCGTTGGTGCAGATTTAATAATAGGTTCTTTAATTAAGAACGCTGGTGGTGGTATCGCTAAGACTGGTGGCTATATCGCTGGTAGAAAGGATTTAGTAGAACTATGTTCATATAGATTAACTTGCGTAGGCATGGGTAAAGAAGTAGGTTGTTCTTTAAATGAAAATCGTGAGATGTTCTTGGGATTGTTTCTTGCTCCAGATGTTGTAGCTAATGCCATAAAGACATCTACGTTTGCTTGTGAACTTCTTAGTCGCTTGGGCTTTGAATGTTTTCCTAAAAAGAATGAAACTCGTGGCGATATTATATCGGCTATTAAACTTAAAAATGAGGATAATTTAATTGCATTCTGTCAAGGTATTCAAAAGGGTTCACCTGTAGATAGCTTTGTCTATCCAGAACCTTGGGATATGCCTGGTTACAGTGATAAAGTTATCATGGCTGCGGGTACTTTTACTATGGGAGCATCTATTGAACTCTCTGCCGATGCACCTCTTAGAGAACCTTTCGCCGTTTGGTTACAAGGTGGCATAACTTATACTAGTGGTAAGTTGGGAGTTATGTTAGCCGTTCAAGAAATGTTAGACAGAAAGTTAATCACACTTTAGTATTTAGCAAGGATTATGTATCATGAAGGATAAATCTACTAATTTGAAAAATACTAGCAAAAAAAATAGTAGTGCAAACAATACTAAAAAGAAAAAAAGACGTAAAGTTAAGCTATCTCAAAAAGGATTGGCTACTATTGTAATCTTTGTGTTGATACTGTTAGCTATTTTGATAACTTTAATATCATCTTTTGTGAATAAAAATAGTATTGATAGAGTATATAATAAGTTAAACTTAAGTATAGGAAAAAGTATCTCTGAAATTGAAAAGACTACTAAGGTTGAGTTTAATCAAAGTGCCTCTAGTGATACGTTATCCAATCTAATTAAGTTTAACTATATTGCTGAACCTACGGTTACTACTAAAGTTTGTGGGACATCTTTGCCTAAGTGGGTTGCGTATGCTAAGGTGAATAAATCTGGTAATACGACCCATTTTACTATTTACGATTTTACTATCTTGGAAGATAGCATCTTAGGAGTAAAAGTAAAAGAACCACCTCAAACCGATACTTTAATAGGTACTTCCGATGATACTCTAGTAGATACTTTAGGTATAAAACCATATATATATTTAATTTCTCAAGATGACTCTAAACAGTATATCTTTAGATATTATTATAATGATAGTACATCTTTTAATGATGTTTCTGTTCAAATGGTTATCGATATCGATACTAACGGTACTGTAACAGATGTATCTACTAATGAAATAAACTTTATTAGTGATGTTCTATCTACACAAGAAGTCACTACTACTAGTACTACAGATTAATTCAACTTTTGATGTAAACTCTAGGTTGCAAAAGAATTTTTTTCAATGCAACCCAGAGTTTATTGCTTTTATAACGTATCTATGATATAATCTTAATCACATTAAAACTTGAAATTTTAATGTGATATTTCATAAAAAACCCCTTGACATTTTGTGTACTATGTGATATACTCTAAGTGTTATATAAAAGATAGCACACTTAATACACATCTTTGATTTAAGAGGGCTATCGGAAAGGTTTGGTATTATATATTATGAAAAAATGCTTTAAGATAGCTATTATAGTAGGTGCTATGTTACTATCTATGTTGAATATGACGGCTTGTAATGGAAGTTCTAATAATGATTCATCTTATACAGAGGGTACTTATTTTGAAAATGTTATGCCATATCAAGCACAAGATTTATCTGATTTTATAAGTGTATCAGGTACAGTTGAAAGCGAAAGTTCGATGAACGTTACATCTTCTGTAAATGCTAAGATTACTAAGCTAAATGTAGCTATTGGCGATTATGTTAATGAGGGCGATGTGCTTTGCGTTTTCGATAATTCGGATATTAAACAACAGATAACAGACCTTGAAACTAGTATTAAAAATGCATCTGCTTTAGATGAAAATACTAAAAAGTTGAATAGAAAAGCTCTTGAAAATGCTAAGGAAGACCAAAAAATTCAATTAAAATCTGCTAAGGAAAGCATAGATAGTGCTAAAGATGACTATAATAAGACTTATAAAAAATATTCCGATTGCATTAACAATATAAATAGTTGCGTCTTGGAATATAATGACGTTTGTAATCAAATTGCTGAGTATGAAAGTTCTATGTCAGATATGGATTATAGTGATAATCAAGATTTTTATGATGATAGCTATGATGACAGTATGGATAACTTCGATAACTTCGATAACTTCGATAATTATGATGATACTAGTTCTCAAGATGACACATATAGTAGCTTAATTGCTAAACGTGAAGAACTTTCTGCTAAAATTGAATCTTATAAGACAGAAGCTTCATCTTATGAAGACCAACTTGACCCACTTCAAAAAGCTATAGACTCTGCTAATGATAATTATGATTCGGTTAAGCGTTCTACTAACCAAGCTATTGAAACTGCTCAAAATACTGTAGATATTCAAGACTATCAAAATGATAGTAGTTCTAATACGGCTACTCAGTTGAAAAATTTAAAAACTCAACTAGAAGAGTGTACTGTTAAAGCTGAAAAGAGTGGAACAGTAACATCTTTATCTGTTGCTGAGGGTGATACTCCTACTGAGGGTGCTCTATTGATGACTATAGAAAATAACTCTCAATTGAAGATTACTGCAAATATTGATGAAAAAGATATCTTGAAGGTTAAAGAGGGTATGAACGTAGTAATAACATCGGAGGCTACTGGCGATACTGAAATTAAAGGAAAAGTATCTAAAGTTATAACCATAGTAAGTAGTAATGGTAATAGTAGTAATCCATCTGACGATAGTTCTGGTGGTAGCAGTAGCAACGGTTTCACGGCTGAAATTACCATAGATGGCAACAGCGACTTATTAGTCGGCATGAAAGCTAAAGCTAAGATTATGTTAGTAGAAAAATCGGGTTGCTACTCTGTACTATACGATTGCATTATGTATGATGATAATGGAAATCCTTACGTTTTAGTCGCCGATACATCTAATTCGGATAATGGTACTACTGCTACCGTAAAACGTGCCGATGTAACTCTTGGTGATGAAAGTGGTTCTTATGTGGAAGTCACTAGCGACAGTTTGAAAGAAAATGATTTGATTATTACTACTCCTTATGAGGTCGCTGAAGGTGATACTATTGAACTTTCTCCATATGTTTTGGACTCCACTACTGGTGTAGATGTTCAAAATATAAAAAATGATGATGGTATGATAGTAACAGAGGGGCTTAATTAATATGAGTAATACAGTTATTGATATGAAAGATATCATAAAAAAGTACTACATAGGTCAACCTAATGAACTTCAAATTTTAAACGGCATGACTTTGAAAATTTTTGAAGGTGAGTTTGTATCCATAGTAGGAGAGAGTGGTTCAGGAAAATCTACTTTAATGAACATCATAGGTCTACTGGATAAACAGACTAGTGGCGAATACTTTCTTGATGGCTTAGATGTCAATAAGATTAAAGATAGTCAAATGAGTTCTATTAGAAATCAAAAGATTGGCTTTGTATTTCAAACGTTCAATTTAATTCCTAGAACGTCAGCAATTAAGAATGTAGAACTTCCTATGTTGTATGCAGGTATCAAAAAAACAGAGAGAAACAAAAGAGCAAAAGAACTTCTAAAGATGGTTGGCATGGAAGAACGTATGAACCATAAACCTAATGAGTTATCGGGTGGTCAAAAGCAGAGGGTGGCTATTGCTAGAGCTATGGCAAACAATCCTAGTATAATACTAGCCGATGAACCTACTGGTGCTTTGGATAGCAAGACTGGTCATATGGTTATGGATATATTCCATCAACTACATGAAAAACAAGGCAAAACGATAGTGTTAATCACTCATAGCCAAGAGTTAGCCAAAGAAACTCAAAGGATAGTTACCATCAGCGATGGTAATATAATCTCCGATACGGGAGGTGCTAATTAATGGGATTTTTTGAAAACTTAAAGCTATCTTTAAGTGGAATAGTTTCTAATAAAATGAGGTCTTTTTTGACCATGTTAGGAATAATAATAGGTATATCAGCAGTTATAACCATTACTACTATAGGAAATTCAGTATCTGCAACGCTATCCAATACCATGAATAAACTTGGTGGAGTAAACTACTTATACATAAACTTAGATGCTAAATATCCAGAAAATGATGAAGATTGGGATAGTTGGGAATATCCTGAAGTTACTTCTGATGATACTATTAAAGATAGTACTATAGAACAGTTAGCTGAATATCTAGGCGATGACTTTAAATACGTTGTAATAAGTAATTATATCAGCGATGGTAAAGCTACTAATCCTAATGGTGAAGATTATGCTAACGTATCTATTAGTGGCGTTAATGATGGTTATTGTCAAGATATGTCATCAAATATAAAACTTTTAAAGGGTAGATGGATTACTGACCGTGATTGCAAAGAAAATAAAAATGTCGCAATGGTTTCGGATAAGTTCGTTAAAAATTACTTTGGCAATGAAAATGTTAATCCAATAGGACAGAATATTGAAGTGGATTTGAATGGAAGTATATGTAACTTTGTAATAGTAGGCGTATACGAATACAGTAACGCAATATTTGGTAAACCTGATACTTCCGTTCCTGAACAAGATAGGTCTACTACTCTTTGGACTTCTTCAACTTATAAATCTCCAAGTAGTTCTAATGATGAAAATCAAGTAGAAGGATATCAAAATTTACAGATTTGTGCCAACAATGGCGTTGATATGACTGAATTTCAATCCAAAGTTGACCAATTCTTTGAAGATTATTATGCAGACAATCCAAATTGGCATACATATACATATAATGCCTCCTCCGATATGTCAGCTATAACTACTGCTTTGAATGTAGTTACTTTGGCTATAACTATCATAGCTGGAATATCCTTAATAGTAGGTGGTGTGGGTGTTATGAACATAATGCTTGTAAGCATTACCGAAAGAACTAAAGAAATTGGTATTCGTAAAGCATTGGGTGCTAAAAAAGGCTCTATTAGAGGTCAATTCATAATGGAAGCCATTATGATATGTCTAATAGGTGGCATAATAGGAATATTAAGTGGTATTATAAATAGTATAATAATTGCTCAAGTAGCGAAGTACGTTCTAACTAATTACTATCCAGATGAAATGGGTATGATAAGTTTAACAGTATCGCCTAACGTTTTAGCTATAGTAATATCCGTAATATTCTCTATGCTAACTGGAGTATTCTTTGGATACTATCCAGCTAACAAGGCTGCTAAGATGAACCCTATCGATGCTCTTAGATATGAATAGTATCTAAAAAAAATGCTATCTCCCTCCTTATGAACAAAAGAGATATATAGATGTTAAAAGCACTATCCAAAAAACAGATAAAGGATAGTGCTTTTGCTATACTCATAATGTTAATATGTGGTTAGAGATAACTAACTAATTTGACATTACACATAATATTGTAGTAAACTATCTATGTCAACTGACACCTAATAATAGATTGTATCTACTTACTAATTGAGGATATTCCTCTTTCTATTAAGTTAAAAGATAGTCTTGCTACGTTTTTAGGAGTATCTGCATTTATATCGTGTAGCCAATGTTCCACAATGCCTACAATTCCAGATACGCAAAAAGAGGTTGCAAACTCCACTTCAAAAGTAGGGGAGTTATTAGGCATTAAGTTTTTAATAATATCATAGGCATTTTTATATATTATTCTATGCAACTTTTTCATGAACATAATATCTCCATTTTCGCTAAGTAGTGCTGAACAGATATCTGCGTTAGAGTAGAGTATAGTATAACTATCTTCCATAAATTGAAGTAAAGCATTTTGATTTATATGAGTTTTAGAAAGTTCTTCTAAACCAGTAATAAACTTATCGACCAATCTATTTTCAATCTTTTCCACCATGTCGTATATATCATTATAGTGTAAGTAGAATGTTGAACGATTTATATCAACTTCGTCAGCAAGTTCTCTAACTGTGATTTGTTTTATGCTTTTTTCTTTCATTAACTTAGTTAATCCTTGAATTAGCTGAGCCTCTGTTTTTCTTACACGACGGTCTGTACTTTTAGCCATATTAAAAAACTCCTTTCAAAAAACAACATACTATATAAAAATGTTGCTTAATGCTATATTTATACTTATTGGTTTAGTAATAGATAATATCAATTACATTAATGATTGAATTTATCCACTAACTATAGTATAATATAAACAGTTCCAAAAATCAACTACTTTCTATTATTAGACCTAAAATTATTTTTAGAAAGGAGAATGTATATGGATAATAAAAATGATTTAAACAAAGAAAAACAATCATTTTTTAAGAGAAACTTTAAAACTATTGCCACGGTGGCAATAATGACAATTCCTGCTATATATACAACGTTGTTCTTAGGTTCAATGTGGGACCCTTATGGTAATGTGGATAATCTTCCCGTTGCCGTGGTAAACTTGGATAAACCTATAGAATATAATGATAACGAGTTGAATGTAGGTCAAATGTTAGTTGAAAATTTGGAGGAAAATGACTCTTTAGCTTTTAACTTCGTGGATACTGTTACTGCTGAAAAAGGTCTGGAAAATGGTACTTACTATATGGTTATTACTATTCCAGAAAACTTTTCAGAAAACGCATCTACGGTTATGGACGATGAGCCGAAAAAGATGGTTCTAGAGTATGCAACTAACCCTGGTACCAACTATATAGCATCTAAAATGAGCGAAACCGCTCTACAGAAGATTCAATCTTCGGTTCAAGAAAGCATTATAGAAGAGTATGTTAATACCGTGTTCGACCAAATAGAAACTGTTGGTGACGGTATGACAGATGCCTCCGATGGTGCTAGTGAGTTAAAAGATGGTATATCTAAGGTGGTAGATGGTAATACTACTATTAAAGATAATCTTAAAACTTTGGCTGAAAGTACTATAACTTTTGAAGATGGTGCTAATACTCTTTCAGATGGTATTAAAAACTATACTGATGGCGTTGTAACCGTTAATGATGGCGTTCAACAACTATTTGATGGTTCTAATAGCTTAAAAGATGGTACTCAATCTTTAAGTGATGGTGCTTCCCAACTTTACAGTGGCTTGACTACTTATACTGATGGCGTTTCTACTGTAGATGGTGGTGCTGAACAACTTCTATCAGGTTCTACACTACTTGCTAACGGTTTAACTACTCTTAAAGATGGTTCAGGCACTCTACTTAGTGGTCTTAAAGAGTACACTAACGGAGTATCTTCCGTAAATGATGGTGCTGAACAACTATATACTGGTATAAATACTCTTAATACTGGAGCATCTGCATTAGTAGATGGCGTTCAACAGTTAGAAGATGGCTCTAAATCACTTTCCGATGGCGTTTCTGCTTATACTGATGGCGTTTCGCAAGTGGCTAAGGGAGTTAATCAACTAGATAGTAATAGTAAACTACTATTAGATGGTTGTGAAAAGTTATCAAGTGGAACTTCTCAACTTAAAGATGGCACTGGAACACTTCTAACTAGTATGAAAACTATGGCATCTGCTTTAGATGATAGTCTTTCAGAAGAAAATCAAGCTAAGATTTCTCAAGTTCAAGGTGGCTTGGATACTTTAAATACTGGTATTCAAGGTTTAAACACTCAACTACAAAATACTAACCTAGATTTGAATTTGGACGGCTTAATGAATACCTTAAATACTTCATTAACCAACATAGGTACTGATGCTTTAGGTTTAAAATCCGATTTGACTAACTTACAAACTTCTTTAACTGAGTTCATGCAAAGCGATGCTTTTAAATCTTTACCAGCCGAACAACAACAGGCAATAGCTAGTTCGTTTACTGAGATACTACAAAGTATGGCTAGTAACGTATCGGATATAGGTACTAACGTTCAAACAGTATCTACAGCAGTTCAATCGGCTGACTTAGATAAGACTATTAGTAACGTAACTACATCAATGGACACTCTTAAACAAGGAGTTCAAACCATTGCAGATAGTTCTAATGTACTTCTTCCAGGAGCTAATACAGTTATAACTAATCTATCTAGTGGTTTAAGCACAATCCAGAATGCAGTAGAACGCACTGGAACTACTCCTTCCGAAATGGGTGTAATTCAAGCTATATCTACTATAGATAACGGTTTGGCTTCACTTCAAGATGGTATAGACGGTGACAACGGTCTAACTAATGGATTGAAAACTTATACTACTGGCGTATCTGCTATAAAATCTGGTGTGGATACACTAGATAGTAATTCCGAAACTTTAAACAATGGTGCAACTGCTCTATATACTGGAGTAAAACAGTTGAACTCTAGTGTACCAACTCTAACTAGTGGAATTAATCAATTGGAGCAAGGTTCTAAAGCCTTAAAAGATGGTACTAACACTCTAGTTAAAAATAATGATACTTTAGTAAATGGTATGGCATCTATAAATAGTGGTTCAGTTGAATTATTAACTGGTTCGATAAGTTTAAACGATGGTTTAAGTTCTTTATATAGTGGTACTCAACAGTTGGTAGGTAACAATAGTACTCTTGTAAACGGCATGAGTTCTCTATATGACGGTGCTAAGGCCCTTGATGATGGTGCTAGTACACTTCAAGATGGTATTAGTACTCTTAAAGATGGTACTAACACTTTAGTATCTAATAATGATGATTTAATTGATGGTTCTGTTCAATTAGCTGATGGTGCTAACAAGATTTCAGATGGTTCTTCAAAACTATATGATGGTTCTTCTGAATTGGGTGACGGTCTTGATAAACTATATGATGGCTCTGATACTCTTGCAACTGCTCTAGGCGATGGTGCTAAGGAAGTAAAAGATGTTAATATAAATGATAATACCGTTTCTATGTTTGCATCTCCAGTAGAATCTAATGAAACTAAAATAACAACCGTGGAAAACAATGGTAGTGCAATGGCTGCTTATATGATGTCTGTTGGTCTTTGGGTAGCTTGTTTAGCATACTGTATAATGTTCTCACCTCAAGATGACTTAAATAATGTTGGAAATAAATCTGCATTTGAAATTTGGAGCAGAAAAGGTATAGTATTGTTAGGAGTAGCAATAGGTCAAGCAATATTAATGATTTTATTACTAAACGTATTTAACGGATTTAGTCCTGAATACTTTGGAAAGACTATCTTAGTAGCAAGTGTAGCAAGTGTAGCATTTATGGCTATGTTCTACTTCTTCAACTTGCTAATGGGTAAGGTAGGAAGTTTCTTACTATTAGTATTCATGGTATTACAATTGAGCGGTTCAGCAGGAACTTATCCAATTGAACTTTCTGATAGTTTCTATCAAAACATTCATAAGTATATGCCATTCACATACACCGTAGATGCTTTTAGAAGTACTATTGCAAATGGTTTAAGTATTAATAATGCTATGCTAGTCTTAATGATGATTTTTGTAGTATTCTCAATATTAAGTTTTGCAACCATGCAAATTAAGGTTAAACATATTAAAGATAATTCTACAAATGTAACTAGTAACAATAATTCACTTGTACATGAAGTGTGATACTAATAATCTCTAAAAAAAGAACCTCCTTAATTAAGGAGGTCTTTTTTTATGCCCAGATACATACTCTAGGATTTAATATGTTAGAGTATATCTCATTTTTGTGTACTGTTGGAGTAATTCCTTTTAGTTTAAATAGTTGCGATACCGTTACAAATTTGAAGTTTAAATCTAAAAGTTTAGGAATTACTATATCGATAGTTTGTACTGTTTTGTAGTTTCCAAATAAATCGTGTAGGAGTATTATGTTACCATCTTTAGCATTTTGTAATATCGTGGATACACGTTCTTCTACAGATATATTATTATCCCAATCGGTACAGCCGTAACCCTCTATGAATGGTAGATTTATAACGTCAAACATGGTTTGATTTATCGCAATGTACGGAGGTCTAAAAAACTTTGGATTTACTCCAATAGTATCCTTAATAAGTTTAGAAGTCTTTTCTACCTCATTAGATATTTCTACTGGTGAAAGTTCGGTCATATTTCCGTGTGTATAGGAATGGTTATCTATTTCACAACCCATTTGATATGCTCTCTTTATGATGGCTTTAGTATCATTATTGATATGTTTTCCACATACAAAAAAACTACCTACTACATTATACTTCTGTAAGATATCTAACATAGGTATAGTAGTTTCAAAGTTAGGGCCGTCATCGAAAGTAAGTGATATTAAACTGTTCATGTATAACGCTCCTTTAAGTATATTATAGATATTATATCAAAGTTTTAGAAATTAATCAACATTTTTAGTTAGAAGTTTTGTATATAACTTATCTATTAATATAGCTCCTAGAGGTGCAGTAACCAATATCGATACTACTGCTAACGTTAAGACTATATTTCCACAAGAAAATCCCATAGCTAGAGGTATAGCACCTATACCAGCTTGAACAGTCGCTTTTGGACAGTAAGATATCATACAGAAAAGTTTTTCACGTTTAGATAACTTAGTAGCAATCATGCAGATAAAGACTCCAAACATTCTAAAAATCAAGGCTACTAGAACGCACACTATAGCTATTAAACAACTGGATTTTAAATAAGATAAATCTATAGCAACTCCTACTAGCACAAATAGAACTATCTCAGCTACTGACCACACTTTATTGAACTTTTTAGATAATCTTTCAGCACGTTCTGGTTGAACGGATTTTATTACTAGACTTAAACTCATAATTGCTAACAATCCCGAAATGGATATTATTCCAGTTAGAACATCTTCTAGTTTTAGTATCATAAAAGATATTGCTACTATGATAGTTACCTTTTCAGTATCTTTAAGGTGAAATCTGTTAAAGATTTTAGTTAGTATAAATCCACAAAGAACGCCTAAGGCTATACCTAAAACTATCGATATTGGAACTTTTGCCATAGTAATAGGTGAGAAAGTTCCATCTTGCATTGATGTACACAAAGATGTAAATAGTACCATTACAAATACATCATCAGCAGATGCACCTGCTAATATCATTTGAGGTATTCCCTTGTTAGTTCCGTAACCCTCATTGATACACTTTATCATTCGTGGAACTGTAACTGCTGGTGATACAGCAGATATTACACTTCCAGCCAAAGCACTCTCAATAATAGATAATCCAAAAAGTTTTGGAAGTATAAATATACAACCTAATATTTCAAAGGTGGCAGGAACAAAACACATCAAAATTGATGGTCGTCCAGACTTTTTTAAATCGTTTAGATTTAAACTAAGTCCTGCACGAGTTAATATTATTACTAAAGCAATCTTGCGTAGATAGGGTGCTATTTCAAGAGTGGTAGCGTCTACTAGGTTGCAAAGTGATATTATTAATCCCCATAAAATCATGCCTATAAGTGAAGGCAATCCTAATTTGTTGAATATCTTACCTAGGATAAATCCACCTAGTAAGATAATTCCCAATGTGAACAACATACAAAAAACTCCTTTCAAAACAAAAAAGCCGATAGTATTCCACACTAGTGTGTAGATACCATCAGCTTATAAGCGTTTTAACAATCTTCGATAGTTGGGGAGGTAATCATTCCCTAAATATTTTACTACTAAATTATATCATAGATTTTATTTCATGTCAATAGAAAATATATTACAAATATTGGATAATAATTCGTAGCAAAGAGTTTTATCTATATTATTTTTTTCTTTTTAAATATTATTATACATATGGTAAGTACAATAATACTAAGTACAATAACAAATGGATATCCATGTTTTAATTCAGGCATATTTTCAAAGTTCATACCATACCAACTGGTTATCAAGGTAAGTGGAAAGAATATTGTAGATATTATAGTTAAAAATTGCATATTGTTATTTTGTTCTGCTGTTATTTTATCATGGTAAGCATTTTGTACTTGTATAGAATATTCCAATAGATGAGTAGTTTTATCAAGAAGTCTATCAGCACGATTAGTAAGTACACCAAAGTATCTGCTTTGATTTTCTGAAAATAACATATTTTCATCTTCTTCCAGTTCTTTAAACATATCTGCTAGTTGTTCGTAGTAGTTTCTAAGAATGAGTAATTGTTTTCTAATAGGCATCAATCTATTTTGGAAGTCTTGGTCTTTATCATGGATAACGTCGTCATCTAAAACCATCAAATCACGTTCAAAGTCTTCCAATAGATTAGTACCTCGGTTCATGAAACCCACTATAAAGTTAAATAGAAATCTTTCTTTAGTATCACCTTGATTAAATACTTTCTTTCTAATATCCTTAATAATTCTTAAAGCGAAGTCGTTATTATCGACTATTACTATGTGTTTGGAGTTTATAAATATCATCAATCTATATCTAAGACCAACTACATCTATTAAACTTGGAATAGATAGTGTACCATATAAGCAATCTTGTTGAGTTTCCATTTTACAAAAAGTAACATCGGCAATTCTGCGTTCACCTTCAAAAGACATTTTAAGTTCTTTTAATATATCAGAGTATTGAGTTTCGTTTACTATAAATACTGCAGGGGTATTATTTTTTAATACATAATCTGTAGTAGTTTCTTGTAACTGTTCTCCTAATAGATATACCATAAAAAATCACCTTCTTAACAAAAATCATATATTTAAGTTTAGCATATATTGATGTTTTTTTCAATACTTTTATTAATCAAGTTTAGATGAATAGCATAGTATATAATATAAATCAGTAAAGGAGGAATATATATAAAAACTTTTTTAATTGCAGGTGGCGATATGCGTCAAACTTATCTAGCAGAGATGCTATCCAAGAAGTATAAAGTATACGCTTTGGGTTTTGATAAAAACATCATAAAATGTGATAGCATAACTCTATTTGAAAATATAGCTCAATGCAACATAAGAGTTGATTGCATTATAATGCCTCTGCCATGCTCTACAGATGGCATATTTTTGAACGCTCCATTTTGTAGAAAGAGTATTCCAATTGAAACCCTTACCACCATAGCTACTGAAGATTGTACTATCTTTGGTGGTGGAATTTCTAAAGATATAAATGAAATGTTTGCCTCTAGAGGATTGAAAGTCTTCGACTTTACCAAACGTGAAGAGTTTAATGTATACAATGCCATAGCAACATCGGAGGGTGCTATTCAGATTACACTTGAAGAACTTCCAGAAACTATATCAGGACAGAAAGTTTTAATTTTGGGTTTTGGAAGGATATCTAAAGTATTGGCTAACACTCTAAAGAATATGGGAGCGTTAGTAACGATATCAGCTAGAAAGTATTCCGATTTAGCTTGGGCGGAAGTTTACGGATATAACTCTTTGCATATATCTAAGTTAGAAAGTTCATTGCCTTGTTACAATATAGTATATAATACCATTCCTACCATGATTTTAGATGCCTATAGACTTAATCTATTAAACAAGGATTGCTTAATTATAGATTTAGCATCACGTCCAGGGGGAGTGGATTTTCAATATTGCAACGATAAAAATTTAAAAGTAATATGGGCGTTATCACTTCCTGGAAAGACTTCGCCAGTATCTGCTGGTAGATATATTGGCATTGCAGTAGAAAACATCTTAAATGATATATCTAAGGAAAATTAAAATATGGGTAGATATTGTATCTACCCATAATATTATATAGTTTTTGAATTGGTTTTAGGGATATCTATTGAAAGTTTAGTACCTTTGCCTAATTCACTTTCTATGTGAATTTGTCCATTGTGATAGTTTACAATATGCTTAACTATAGATAATCCTAAGCCAGTGCCACCAATTTTTTTAGAATGACTTTTATCTACACGATAGAAACGTTCAAAAATTCGTTCGCAATCTTGAGGAGATATTCCAATACCAGTATCTTCTATAGATATGTTTGCAAACTTATTATTTTCCGATAGATTAACTGTAATATAACCACCATCTTTATTATACTTAATAGCATTATCGATAAGGTTTATAAATAGTTCGTTCATGTAGCCCTCATGACCGTTTACAATGATATCTGTACCATTGAATATTATGGATATATCTTTAGTAGATGCCTTTTGTTTTAATAGATTAATAGCATACTCAGCACAATCATATAAGTTTATAGGTGATAGTATCTTTTCAGTTTTTTCTTCAATTTCTGATAGTCTAATGATATCATTTATTAAAAATAGAAGTCTTTCGCTTTCACGTTCAATCATGCCACCATACTTTTTGATATCCTCAACGTTTACTAGTAGACCGTTTTCAAAGAGTTCACCAAAGCCTTTTATGGTAGTCAATGGAGTTTTTAACTCATGTGAAACGTTAGCAGAGAAGTCACGTCTAACGGCTTCAGCCTTGACGGTTTCGGTAACGTCCACTAGTAGAATTATAGTTCCGTTGATATTTTCAGCTTTGTTTATATAGGCTCTGTAGTAGTTATCTTTTATTTCTATAATTTCGGTGATATTTTTTTCTCTTTTAATATCATCGTAGATTATGCTTACTAGAGTTTTATTTCTAGTCAACTCTAGGAACATTCTATTTTCCTTGATTTTAAAATCTGGATTGAGTATACTAATAGCACTCTTATTGACGGATAGTATATCATTTTTATCATCAAGGATAATCATACCTTCTACCATGTTATCGGTGATAAGTCTAATTCTGTCTTTTTGTTCTTTAATGTTTTGAATGTACTTTTGAGTTCTATTCATCAACTTTTCTATAGTTTCGGCAATAGGTTGAAGTTCGGAATATTCAGTAACTACGGTTTTAGGAACTTGCTCATCATATTGATTAAATATATCAAACTGGGATACTAGAGTGTTTATAGGTTTAACAATCTTTTCCGACAGACTCATTGAGAATATTGTTACTACTATAACCATAATACCAAAAACTAGTATCACTAGAGGAACACCTTTTAAAAATATCGTTAGAATACTATCTATCGACCTAGATAATCTTACAACGCCAGTATCTAACTTTATAGCGTAGTAGTATGTATCGTCACCTATAGATTTAGATACTCTAATATCTTCACCATAGCCATTGTTTAGAGCCTCTTGGAACTCTTTTCTATTATAGTGATTTTCCATCTTAGATATGTCAGAGGTGTTATCGTATAGAACGTTACCTTTAAAATCTATGAAAGTAATTCTAACTTTGTAGTCTAATACAGATTTTAAATCTTTATCTATGGTATCAAAGTCATCTTGATACATTAAAATAGTCTTAGAGAGGAACTGTAACTCTTTTTGACATTCTTTATTGTATTGAAGATATCCAATATACTCAAATATTATACTGAATATAATCATAGAGGTCATAACTATGAATATAGTACCCCTATAAATTTTTTTTTGCATAACAAATCAATCCCCACTATATATTATAATAACTAATTATAGTATATAATATATAAAATAGCAATCATTTAAAAGTAAAATCTAAGTAAAATGGTATGTACAGAACGGCATACAAGCCGTTCCAGTGGATAGACTAATAAATATCTCTTAAAGTTTCACGTTCTTGAAGAACTTTCATAGTAAACTCAGGTATTAGAGTAAAATCTGCCACGGCAGAATATGGCTTTTTATAAGGGTCATCTTTAGAGAATGGCACAAAGTAGTAGTTGTTATAGTTCATTAGAGTACCTATATTCTTGGCTGAACCAGATAAGGCATCATTAGTAGCTAAAGCTATTATTACAGGCTTACCGTTTCGTAAATGAGATTTTACTGCCATAGTAACAGGCGTATCGGTTATAGAGTTCGCTAACTTGGATAGTGTGTTTCCAGTACATGGACATACTATCAAGATATCAGTTAAGTTTTTAGGTCCAATAGGTTCAGCCTCTTGAATAGTTACTATAGGCGATTTTCCACAAATTTCGGTAAACTTTTCAACGTGTTCTTTAGCTGTTCCGAACCTAGTATCTAGTGAGTGTGCATTGTAAGACATTATAGGTAGTATATCTGCTCCCATGGATTTTAAAATTTCAGCTTGTTTAAAAGCTCTGCTGAATGTACAAAAAGAACCACACATAGCATAACCAACTTTGATATTATTTAAATGTTGCATATATAAAAAATCACCTCTTTTATACTTAAAAAAAATTTTAAAAAAGTACTTGACATTTCTAAAATGTTGTGATATAATAAACAAGTCGGTTGATATTGGGATGTAGCCAAGCGGTAAGGCAACGGACTTTGACTCCGTCACTCGTGAGTTCGAATCTCGCCTTCCCAACCAATTGATGCGTTGAGTAGATTTAGT
>JAHABC010000024.1 GCA_018376535.1 Ruminococcus sp. | reverse complement strand
TCGGTAGAGCATGCGGCTGTTAACCGCAGGGTCGTTGGTTCGAGTCCAACTTGGGGAGTTGTTTAAAGTCCAAACTTCGTTAGTTTGGACTTTTTTTATTGACTTATTATCTGTAAGATGATAAAATATATACTATAAAAAATCGTTAAGGAGATAGATATATGAAAAAACTCACAACACTTTTGATGTTATGTGCATTTACTATATTTTCATGCTCATGTGGTGCTGAAAATGTTGGTAATGTTGAAGATACTTCAGAAACAACTTCCGTAACGGTAGGAACATCTGCAACTGAAGAAACTACGTTGCCTGTTACTACGGAAAAGGAATATCTATTGCAAGACTTGTCGGATACACAATTTAATGATTATGTATCTAACACTCTTGTGGCTACTGGAAATAACTATGTGGTCGAGAGTGCTAACGAAGTCACATATAGAGCGTACTTTCCAGTAGAACAGTATGGCGAATTAGAATACTGTTTTTACTTCTCAAACACCGTGGATTCCACATATAAGTATGGCGAACTTGCTTACGCTGGTAGAATCGGTGAAGAATATACCATAAAAAGTGCTTATATCGCTGATGGTGGTACTTCTGTAGATGATGAAATCACTAATAGAACTCCTGTCACTTTCGATAATGGAAACGTATCCAAAGAGGTTGGAGCAGGTGAAACCTATTGGAGCGATAGTCTAACTTTTGACGTTCCACAAGACCACTATCTAGTTTGGGAGTGGACAGTATCTGGTGAGAATATTGCTTGTACTTATATGTCATCTTTGACTTCCACTACTGCCGATAGTGGTGATGGTAACTTTAAATATTGCGACCAAATTCCATTGCCTCAGTTGATAGGTGCTAAACGTGATACTAAACTTAATATCGTAGCTATAGGCGATTCCATTACTCAAGGTTGTCAAACTGGTTTTATGAAGTACGAGTTTTGGAGTGCTAGAATATCCCAAATGCTAGGCGATGACTATGCCTTTTGGAATTGTGGTCTAGGTTGGTCACGCACTAGTGATGCTTCTAAGTGTGGAAATTGGTTATCAAGGGCATCTACTGGCGATGTGGTTATCGTGGCTTTTGGAACTAACGATATCAATTCAGGCGAATATATGGGCGATGGTGGAAACTCTGCACAAGAAATAGTTGACTATCTTAGAGTAATTTTAGATGAACTTACTCATAAGGGTTGCAAGATTATCCTATTTAATGCCCCTCCAGAAGACTTTGGAGAGGCTAAGGAAAGCGTTCGTGTTGAGTATAATGATATGCTAAAAGATATCGCTAAAGAGTACAATGTCGAACTATTTGATTTTGCCTCTTGTTTAAGTAGTGAGGATAATCCATCAAAGGCTTTATACGGAGGTCACCCTAACGGTGAAGGTGGTCAAATTGTCGCTGATACCTTTATTCAACAGTATAAAGATTTACTTCAAATCGATGCTGAATAATCTACAGGAGTGATTTTCATATGAGTACTAGTAGTAAACTATCATATAATCATACTATGTATGCTAGTTTTATTGGATATGTAGTTCAAGCTATAGTAAATAACTTTGTGCCGTTGTTGTTCGTTACCTTTGAGGAAAGTTTTAATATTTCTATATCTAAGATAACCTTTTTAGTAACTTTTAACTTTGGTCTACAGTTAATAGTCGATTTACTTTCAACTACTTTTGTCGATAGAATAGGTTATAAAGTATCTGTTATCATTGCACACTTCATGTCTGCTCTAGGCTTGATACTCTTGACTATACTTCCTAACGTCTTCAACGATGCCTTTATAGGTCTATTGATATCCGTAATGGTGTACGCCATAGGTGGTGGACTTTTAGAAGTTCTAGTTAGTCCCATTGTGGAGGCTTGTCCTACTGATAATAAACAGACTGCTATGAGTCTATTACATTCGTTCTACTGTTGGGGTTGCGTTGGCGTAGTATTGATATCTACTATATTTTTTGGTATCTTTGGAATTTCTAACTGGAGAATATTAACTATAGTTTGGGCGATAGTTCCTATATTAAACGGATTGTATTTTTCACAAGTTCCGATAGCTAAACTTATAGATGATGACCAAAAAACTCTATCTTTTAAAGAACTCTTTTCTAATAATATATTTTGGATTATGTTATTACTTATGGTGTGTTCGGGAGCTAGTGAACAAGCAGTTAGTCAATGGGCGTCCACGTTTGCCGAAAAAGGTCTTGGAGTTACTAAGACTATCGGAGATTTAACTGGCCCTATGTTCTTTTCAATCTTGATGGGAACTTCTAGGGCAATATTCGGAAAGTTTGGCGATAGGTTGGATTTAAAAAAATCCATGTGTATTAGTGGTATCTTGTGTGTGATTAGTTATCTGTTGATATCATTATCGCCATGGGCAGTGGTCAGCTTGATTGGTTGTGGTATATGTGGATTTTCTGTAGGCATCATGTGGCCTGGAACTTTTAGCCTATCTAGTGAGAGCATAAGAGGTGGTGGCACTATGATGTTCGCTCTGTTGGCTCTTGCAGGTGATGTGGGTTGCTCTGGAGGTCCTACCTTTGTAGGCTTGATATCTGGATTTTTTAATGATAATCTAAAGATTGGTATACTTATGGCTATAGTCTTTCCTATACTCTTGATATTAGGTCTATTGCTTATTAAAAAGAATATCAATATTAAAGATTAATCGAGGTGTTTTTAGTATGAATACTAAATATAAAGGTATATTATGTATTATCAATTCGGCACTATTCTTTTCGCTAATGAATACCTTTGTTAGACTTTCTGGTGATTTGCCATCTATTCAAAAGAGTTTCTTTAGAAACTTTGTAGCAATGTTATTTGCTTTTATTCTGTTGCTAAAAGATAAAAGTTCTTTTAAATGGAAAGATGGTAACTTAAAGTATCTGTTATTGAGGGCAGGGTTCGGAACTGTTGGAATACTTTGTAACTTCTATGCAGTAGACCATCTAGTATTATCCGATGCTTCAATGTTAAATAAGATGTCGCCATTCTTTGCGATAATATTTTCTTACATTATCTTAAAGGAGAAAGCTAATCTGGTACAGTGGGGAAGTGTAATAGTAGCCTTTTTAGGTAGTCTTTTGATTATTAAGCCTACCTTATCTAATATGGATTTAATTCCATCTGTAGTAGGCTTGATGGGTGGTCTTGGTGCTGGTATAGCTTATACTATGGTTAGAGTTCTAGGTCAACGTGGCGAAAATAAAGGCTATATTGTGTTCTTTTTTTCAGCATTTTCATGTGTGGTCACTCTGCCTTATCTGATATTTAACTTTACTCCTATGACATTTATTCAGTTGATATACTTACTTCTTGCTGGTACTTGTGCTTGTATTGCTCAATTTTCGATAACTACAGCGTACTGTTATGCCCCTGCTAAAGAGGTTTCTATATATGATTACTCACAAATAATATTTTCGGCAATAATTGGATATTTCTTGTTTAGTCAAGTTCCCGATACCCTTAGCATAATCGGATATTTTATAATATGCCTTGTCGCTCTTTTGATGTTTTTGTATAATAACTCTAAAAAGAATGTTTCTAATTAGATTAGTATAAAAAAATCCTACTGTTTGGTAGGATTTTTTATGTTTTGTACTATCTTTCACATATTGGAACGTATTCTTTATTCTTTGCGATGGCTTTATATGCTGGTCGGATAATTCTATTACCTGTTAGCATTTCCTCCATACGATGTGCAGACCAACCTGCAATTCTTGCTGATGCAAATAGTGGTGTGTATATATCTTCTGGAATACCTAACATTCTGTAGACAAATCCGCTGTATAAATCCACATTAGCACACATGACCTTGTCACTATCTTTTAGTTCCTTGAATATTATTGGAGTTAGTTTCTCAATATTATTAATTAGATTAAATTCCTTTTCAAACTCTGTATCCTTAGCTAGTTCAAAGGCTTTCTTTTTGAGTATTACCGCTCTAGGGTCGGATAGCGTATATACAGCGTGTCCCATACCGTATACTAAGCCACTATGGTCATAAGCCTCTTTATTGATAATCTTTCTTAGATGGTCAGCTACTTGTCCTTCATCGTTCCAATCTTTTACGTTATTTCGGAAATCTTCAACCATCTTTACGACTTTCATATTAGCACCACCATGGCGTGAACCCTTTAAAGAACCTACTGCTGCTGAATATGTCGCATAGGCATCAGTTCCAGAGGACGTTAGCACTCTACATGAAAATGTGGAGTTGTTACCACCACCATGTTCAGCGTGTAGCATCAGTAGAATATCTAATAGTTGAGCCTCCTCTTTGGTATACTCTCTGTTAGGTCTAAGTAGCGATAGTATAGTTTGTGCAGTGCTTTCGTACTCACGGAGAGGGTGCAAAATCATGCTTTTATTATCGAACTTTAGACGCTTAACTTGTAGAGCATCTATCATAATTACGGGCAGTTTAGCTATTAAGTTTAAAGCCTTACGCATTTCACCTTCAAGTGACATATCTTCAGCCTCATCATCATATGAATATAATGCAAGGATAGCACGGGACATCTTATTCATAATGTTATTAGATGGTGCTTTCATAATCATATCGGCGAAGAAACCATCTGGGAGTGGTCTGTTTAAGGATAGATATTGTGTAAACTCTTCTAGTTCTTCAACGTTAGGAAGTTCTCCAAATACTAATAGATATATAGTTTCTTCAAAGCCGAACCTATCTTCTTTTTCGACATTTTCGACTAAATCTTTTACGTTATAACCTCTGTAGATTAGTTCGCCCTCGGCTGGTTCTTTTTCGCCCTCATTGATAACGTATCCGTGGACGTTACAAATATTAGTGATACCTGCAATTACACCAGTACCATCACTTCTTCTTAGACCTCTTTTTACATGAAACTTCTCATACAGTTTTGGTTCTATTTTAGAACTATCTTTCAAGTTATTACAAACATTTTCCATCTGAGAATATACTGTATTCATTAGACCTGCTCCTTTCGATTTAAAAAAATTAACTTAAAAAAAGTATAATATTATTATACAACCTTAAATGATTAATGTCAACATATGATTTATTTACCAAAAATATCGATAGACCTAAAAAAACTAAGTATAAGTCCAAAATTTTTTAAGTATTATTAAAAAATAACATTATTATGTGGATTTTTATAAAAAATATTAAGTATATACATAGCAAAAGTTATAATTATTATTTTGAAAGGAGTGAAAATCGCATATTTACATTATTGTGATATGCAAAAGTATCTATGAAAATTTATGTTATTATAGTAAGTATATTCGCTTTGCTATTGGTTACTATTCCCATGACCACGTTTTTAGTTTTACCAAATGATATCCCTAAAAATGATACTTCTAAAGATAAATCTTTCATTTTGGGAAGTTCTAATGTGGAAACCTCCACCGAAACTACTATTGATACTACTCCAATGGCTAAAGACGTTTCCTTAGTTGATGACTATTCCACTTTTAAAGTCTTGGACTGTACAACCCATGAAGTACTAGAGGTATCTGCTTTAGATTACGTTATAGGTTCGGTATGTGCTGAAATGCCTGCCCTATTTGAAGTGGAAGCCCTTAAAGCTCAAGCAGTGGCATCGTATACCTACGCTAGTAGATTAAAAGATATTCAAAAAGTATCACCAAATGATGACCTACACGGTGCAGACTTTTCTAACGATAGTACAAAATATCAAGCATTTTTGACTAACGACCAAATTAAACAGTATTACGGTTCTAATTATGATGAGTATTATAGTAAAGTATCTACGGCAGTTAAAGAGGTTCTTGGAAAGGTTATTGTATACAGTGATGAGTTAATCGTTCCAGTATTTCATTCCATATCCAGTGGCACTACCGAAGATGCTAAAAACGTTTGGGGATATAGCGTTCCTTATTTGGTATCTGTAGATAGTTCACAAGACGTATCGGCAAATGACTTTACTGAAGTTAAAACTTTTACCCCTACAGAGATAAAATCCAAGTTTACTGAAGTCTATTCCGATATCTTCTTTTCATCGGATTGCTCTAGTTGGATTAGCATACAATCTACTACTAATGCTGATACTGTAGTATCTGTAAATGTCGGTAGCATGACTATATCTGGTCAGGAGTTTAGAAACGTCTTGGGATTGCGTTCAAGTGCCTTTGAAGTATCCTATAATGGCGATACTTTCGATATTACTACTAAAGGTTACGGTCACGATGTGGGTATGAGTCAATATGGTGCTAATCAACTTGCCCTACAAGGATATTCCTATGTGGATATTCTTAAACATTACTACAACGGTGTCGATATTGTAGATGTATCTACTTTATAGCTAGTTTGAACTTCCTTATTAGATATCTATTAAGGAAGTTTTAGTTCACAAAATATTTACAATTTTATCTATTGACTTTTTCCCCTACCTATGATATAATAATTAAGCTGATTGATTTTCAGTAAACTTAATATGTTTTTTGGAGAGGTATCGAAGTGGTCATAACGAGGCGGTCTTGAAAACCGTTTGCCCAAAAGGCACAAGGGTTCGAATCCCTTCCTCTCCGTTATTTATTCACAATTGGAGTAGTACCCAAGTGGTGAAGGGGCTCCCCTGCTAAGGGAGTAGGGCTCGAGAGGGTCGCAAGGGTTCAAATCCCTTCTGCTCCGTGTTAAGACTTGTAATCTGTATAGATTATAAGTCTTTTTTTGTATAAAATATTCAAGAGCGTATAAAAATAATGGTGGATTTCTTTAAAAATCCACCATTGAATATATTGTTAAAAACTTATTAGTTGTTAATTAACTTTTCGCTTTCATCGTTCCAGCTGTATAGCTTTCTGATTTCTCTACCTACTTCTTCAGATGGGTGTTCAGCGTGAAGTTTTCTCATAGTCTTAAAGTGAACTTGTCTACCAGCAGGTGACATATCTAGTAAGAATTCCTTAGCGAAAGAACCATCTTGAATGTCAGAAAGAACCTTCTTCATAGCCTTCTTAGTTTCAGCAGTAACAATCTTAGGACCAGTGATGTAGTCGCCGTATTCAGCAGTGTTAGAGATAGAATATCTCATACCTTCAAAGCCACTTTGATAGATTAAGTCAACGATTAACTTCATTTCGTGGATACATTCAAAGTAAGCATTTCTTGGGTCGTAACCAGCCTCAACTAGAGTTTCAAAACCACATTGCATTAAAGCACAAACACCACCACATAGAACAGCTTGTTCACCAAATAGGTCAGTTTCAGTTTCAGTACGGAAAGTAGTTTCAAGAACACCAGCTCTTGCACCACCGATACCAGCAGCATAAGCTAAAGCATTATCTAAAGCCTTACCAGTAGCATCTTGATATACTGCAACTAGGCAAGGTGTACCCTTACCAGCTTGATATTCACTTCTTACAGTGTGACCAGGAGCTTTAGGAGCAATCATAGTAACATCAACGTTCTTAGGTGGAACGATAGTACCATAGTGAATGTTGAAACCATGTGCGAACATAAGCATATCGCCTTCCTCTAGGTTTGGCTCGATATCTTTCTTATACATATCAGCTTGTAGTTCGTCATTAATTAAAATCATGATAACTTGTGCTTTCTTAGCAGCTTCAGCAGCAGTGAAAACTTCAAAGCCTTGCTTTTCAGCCTTTGCCCATGACTTAGAACCTTCATATAGACCGATTATTACATTAACGCCACTCTCTTTTAGGTTTAAAGCGTGTGCGTGACCTTGTGAACCGTAACCGATAACAGCTACTGTCTTTCCATCAAGATTATGGATATCACAATCTTGTTGATGATATAACTTTGCCATTTTAATTTCCTCCATTTTATTATAATGAAATATATATGTACATACGAAGTTTTTCGTATGCAGATAACAAGTTAAATATTAAACTCTTAAAGAGTTTGTGCCTTTTTGAATAGCAATCATACCAGTACGAACAATTTCCACTATACCGTATGGTCTAATTAGTTCTTCAAACCTTTCAATGTGAATAGAAGTATCACAAATTTGCAAGGTCATAGTTCTTAATGAGATATCTATAATTTTAGCCCCCATAATTTCGGCTATTGTCATAACCTCGGAACGCTTATCGGCTGGGATAGATATTTTAACTATTACCAACTCTCTTTGTAAGATATCACTACTGTCAAAAGACCTAACCTTAATGACTTCTATCAACTTGTTTAGTTGTTTTTCAAGTTGTTCAAAGGTATAGTTATCGCCATCGGCAACTATGGTAATACGGGATATCTCTGGGTTGTCGGTGATGCCAACGGCAAGACTATCTATGTTAAACCCTCTACGAGAGAATAAACCAGTAATTCGGGATAAAACACCTGCATGATTTTCTACTAAGATAGATAATGTTTTCTTCATAGATTAAACCTCCTTAAAGTGTAGTTTCATTAGGAGCAACGTCGCACTCTAATAAGAAGATACCTTTTTCATTGAAAAGTCTATCTATAGCATCATCTATTTGTGAGTCATCATCTACACGCATAGATGGTATTCCATAAGCCTCAGCCAACTTTACAAAGTCTGGACTTCCATCAAGGTTGACAGCCATCTCTCGACTTTCATATTGGTTGTGCTGAAGTTCGCAAACCATTCCTAAGCGATAGTTCACCATAACTATAACTTTAATGTTTACGTTGTGTTGTACCGCAGTAGCTAGTTCCATAAATGACATTTGAAAAGAACCATCACCACATACGGCTATTACTGGAGCTTCTGGTTTAGCAAGTTTTACTCCAATAGATGCAGGTACACTATAACCCATAGTTCCCATACCACAACTTGTTAAAAATCTGCCATTTTTAACCTTAAAGCCATTTGCAGTCCAAATTTGATTCTGTCCTACATCTGCGACTACTATAGTATCGCTAGGAGCTTTATCTGATAACTTCTTCATGAAAAGTTTAGGATTTATAGTTCCTTTTGGAGTCTTAGCGAACTCTAAAGGTAGTTTTTTATCATTTAATGAGTCTAACCAGTTAGTGAACTTTTTACAACCATGTTCTTTCATGTTTTCAATCAACTTTACTAGAATTTTTTTAGCGTCGCCAACTAGCGGAATGTTTGCAGGGATATTCTTTCCAATCTCTGCGGGGTCTATATCAATGTGAACAATCTTAGTAGTCTTGGCTAGGTTGTTAGGTTGATTGACTGCTCTATCTCCAACTCTAGCACCTATTAGGATTAATAGGTCACATTCGTTCATAGTTTGATTAGCTAACTTCTTACCATGAGTACCAATCATACCCATATATAGTCTATCGTCACCTTGAATAGCACCTATACCCATCATAGTAGATACTACTGGGATATCAAAAGTGTTTGCAAAGTCGAAAAGTTCCTTTTGAGCCTTAGCAGAAAATACTCCACCACCAACACATATTAAAGGTTTTTCCGATTGTTCAATAGCTTCAACTACTCTTTTTATCTGTAGACCGTTTCCCTTAGTAGTAGGGTTATACGATATAATGTCTACACTATCAGGATATTCAAAGTCTATCATAACCTTTTGAATGTCCATAGGAACGTCTATCAATACTGGGCCATTTCTACCAGTACCTGCTATATAAAAAGCCTCTTTAATAATTCTAGGTAGCTGAGTGGCATCTTTAACTAGATAAGAATGTTTTACAAAAGGTTCAGCTGAACCTGTAATGTCAGCCTCTTGGAATACGTCACGACCTATTTGGTCGGTATTTACTTGACCTGTTATTACTACTAATGGAATACTATCGGCATATGCAGTTGCGATAGCTGTAATTAAGTTAGTAGCTCCTGGGCCAGATGTGGCAATACATACGGCAGGTTTACCAGTAATTCTAGCATAACCATTTGCAGAATGTCCACCATTTTGTTCTTGACGTACTAATATATGCCTAATCTTATTGCTTTTATAAATATAGTCATAAAAAGGGCATATCGCTGCTCCGGGATATCCAAAGACGACTTTAACTCCCTCTAATTCAAGACATTTTACCATTGCTTCAGCAGTTTCAATCATCTTCCAATCACTTCCCTTACTAAATTTATAGATTTAAAAAAATACTTCTGCAATAAATTTAATTATACCACTATATAGGTCTTAATATATTAATTTTTTGTGAATTTTTTACTTTTATATAATGTGTATCTTCTATAATATAATACAAAAACCACCCATGTAGGTGGCTTTTGCATGGATATATTAAAAGAGGGGGTTTGAAAAAAATCATGTTTGCATATTTATATTATGAGTTTGAAGTAGCATCTTTATTTACTTGCTCATGTAGAGTTACTTTTGCAGTAGCCTCTTGATTATTTCTGTAATAAGTTACTTCTATAACGTCACCTGCATTGTACTCTTTAATCTTGCTAGATAGTTCCGATGCAGTAGTAATAGTATCGCCATTAATACCAGTGATTATATCGCCTACTTGTAGACCAGCCTCAGCTGCTGCACCTTCGCTATCCATAAATCTGATATATACACCTACTGGAACGTTATAATATCTTGACATAGTATCTGTAATATCTTCGGCAGTTATACCTAATTGAGGTCTACCAGTTACATATCCGTAAGTTACTAGGTCGTCTATTATGCTCTTGGCTTGAGTTATTGGTATTGCAAAACCTAAGCCCTCAATAGATGCCTCACTTGATGAGTAACTTGATGACATCTTAGAAGATACTATTCCTACTACTTGTCCTTTACTATTTACTAGTGGGCCTCCTGAGTTTCCTGAGTTGATTGCTGCACTAGTTTGTATTAAGTTCATAGTGTTATCATTTATAGTTATGGTTCTATCCAAACCAGATATTATTCCAGGGGTAAATGTGTTGGATAGTTCAAATCCTAGAGGGTTACCTATAGCATATGCATAGTCACCAACTGCAAGAGTATCACTATCACCAAATTCAGCAGGAGTTAAATCTGTAGCTTGAATTTTTAGTACGGCTATATCAGCTGATGTATCTTTGCCGATTACTGTAGCCTTGTACTCGTCCTCAGTATTAAGAATAACAGTAACTTCAGTAGCATTTTCTACTACATGAGCGTTAGTTATAATGTAACCATCTTTAGTCATTACTATGCCAGTACCAGTAGATGTGTAAGTCTGCGATTGATTGTTACCGTATCCATAAAAGTATGAATATATATCGTTAGTATTGGAAGTGCTTTCGCAAGTAGCAGATATTCCTACTACTGATGGTTCAACTTTCTTATATATTTCGGCTGGAGTTAAATCCTTGCCATCTTCTTTTAGTCCAAATAGACTAGTCGCTTCAGCCTTTAAATTACTACTATTAGATGCAGTTGTGTTGTTTGTAGTAGTAGTAGTAGTAGCGTTATCGTTGGCATTTGCTACCGATGATGTATTATTATGATTATCATAGTACTTGTAAGCTCCTATTGAACCTACCGAAACTATTGCCATACAACATAATAAACCTACAAATTTTAAAACCTTCTTACCTGATTTATGGTTCTTAGGTTTCTTAGATGCTGATGCATCATTAGACATATCATCAGTTGGATAGTAGCTAACTTCATTTATCTTATTATTTTGAAATTCATTATTATTATTATTAAAATCGTTCATCATATAAATTATCCTTTCTATCATAAACACGCTTAATTAAGGTTTATTGTTATTATTTATTTTATGATTATATTATATTTCTTATATGTGAAAGTAAAGTGATAAGTTTTCAAAAATGATATAAAAACATATATCCATAATGTGATACTATTCTGTTAGTTTGTTAATAGCAAAACCCTCTAAAAGTGAAAACTCTTAGAGGGGTCTGCGTGTGGCTTTAATATATTAATATTTTAGGAGATAATCTATAGTAATTATTAAGCTTCACCGATATCGTTAGCTTGAAGGGCATCGTAACCACGTTCGCCAGTACGAACTTTAACAACGTCCTCAACGTTATAGACAAAGATTTTACCATCACCAATGTTGCCAGTGTATAGTACCTTACGAGCCACTTCGATAACATCTTCGGCAGGAACTTTAGATACTACAGTATCTAATTGAATTCTAGGTAGTAGAGTAACTACATCACGCTTAACACCACGATAGTATTCTTCGTGACCTTTTTGTAAGCCATAACCCATTACGTTAGATACTGTTATACCAGTAACACCTAATGTGTTAAGAGCATCTTGTAACTCTTGTAGCTTGTTTTGACGGCATATAATGGAGATTTTTGTAAGTTTAGCGTTCTTGTTAGCTTGATTGCTAATAGGAACAGCCTTATCTACGCTAACTGGAGCAGTCTTTGGAATAGGAGCATTAGGGTCAACTACACCAGCCTTAGCCTCTGCCTTAGCCATATGGCTATCTACAGGTGCAGGAATAAAGTCTGCATATGAACTTGCTAGGTTATGTTCTGTAGCATCTAAGCCAAGAACTTCTTCTTCTACACTTGCTCTTAAACCTAAGAAAGGTAACTTTTTGATAACTGTAAATGTAATAACCATAGTTATAGCTGTCCAAGCAATTACTGTTACAACACCTAAACATTGAATTCCAAAGAACTTAGTTCCACCATAGATTAAACCAGCTTCACTACCAGAACCATCAGAGAATACACCAGTTAAGATAGTTCCTAATGCACCATTTACACAATGGACACCAACTGCACCAACTGGGTCATCTATCTTTAGTTTTTGGTCTACAAATTCAATACCTACAACTACTGCAATACCTGCAACAATGCCTATAATAGCTGCACTTACTGGAGAAACTGTATCACAACCAGCAGTTATTGCAACTAGACCAGCTAATGAGCCGTTTAATGTCATAGAAACATCTGGTTTGCCATACTTAATCCAAGTGAAAATCATAGTAGTTACTGTAGCTACTGCAGCTGCAATGTTTGTAGTTACAAAAATCTTACCAGCAGATACTATAGCATCACCTTCCATGGATACTGTAGAACAACCATTAAATCCAAACCAACAGAACCACAAAATAAAGCAACCTAATGCACCTAATGTTAATGAGTGTCCTGGAATGGCTTTAGGATTTCCATTCTTATCATACTTACCAATACGAGGGCCTAGTATTTTTGCACCTATAAGTGCTGCTACACCACCTGTCATGTGAACGGCTGTTGAACCTGCAAAATCGTGGAAACCTAATTCGGATAGCCAACCACCACCCCAAATCCAGTGGGCTTCAATTGGATATACTATAGCACTTATAACTGCACTATATACTAGGTAAGATTTGAATTGTGTTCTTTCTGCCATGGAACCAGATACTATTGTGGCTGCTGTAGCACAAAATACTGTTTGGAATATCATATATGCCCAAAATGGAACTCCATCTGGAGCAACGCTAGGATAGTTTTCAGGTGATGCAATACCATTATATGCACCAATAAATGAACCACTTCCGAACATTATACCAAATCCTAATAACCAAAATATTGGTGTACCTAATGAGAAATCCATTAAATTTTTCATTATAATGTTACCTGCGTTTTTAGCTCTAGTAAAGCCCGTTTCAACCATTGCAAATCCTGCTTGCATAAAGAATACTAAAGCAGCACCTACAAGTACCCATATGGTGTTTACTGCTGAATATTCCATAAATAATTCCTCCTTTAATAAAAAATGACCCTATAATATTCGCACAAGTAGTACGAAATTTATAGCGTCATTGCTAATGTATAGTGTTATATTTTCTAGTAACAATCTAAGTGAGTAAATCTTAAAATGGTACCAACTATTAAGATTTACTTAACTTTAGATTGTATAAAAACAAAAAGATGCTATAAGTTTAAACGACTACTTGAATAATCTTAACTTATAGCACCTTTGCTATCATTGATATTAGTATATCATTTTATTTTTAATTTGTCAAGAGGTTAAAAAAATTATTTTTTTTAAGTGTAGGTTCAGTTTTGTGTGAATTTAACCAAAAAAACCAATTAAAACAATCTTAAAAATATACATATGATATATTTTTCTCGCCTATAACTTAATAAAATTAAATGTTTACATACTATTTTTTTATTTTTTTAAATTAAATCTTAAAAATTTAAGTTCTTAATATTGTGCCATTAGATTAACACAACTTCGATTTTTTAAGTTCAATTGAGTTGTTAAATAAATCTTTACACATTAAAATTATTATGTTATAATTATAAGTATAAGTGTTTTATTATGTTTGCTTACTCTTATGTATATGTAAAGGAGAGTTTTTTTATGATGAAATATTCCTCAGCTGATATAATATCGTTCGTTGAACAAAATGATGTTAAGTTTATTAGGTTGGCTTTTTGCGATGTCTTTGGTCGTATGAAAAATATCGCTCTACTACCTAATGAGTTGAAAAAGGCTTTTAAACATGGCGTTCCTTTTGATATATCTGCTTACTTTGGTAAAAATTATATTATGGGTCATGAATTAAGATTGTTCCCTATAGAAAATACATTATCTTTAATGCCATGGCGTCCTAAAACTGGTAGTGTTGTGCGTCTACTATGCGATATTCGTGAAAATGATGGTTCTATCTCTAAATATGACCAACGCCATAAGTTGAAAACTTATGTAGATGATTGCATATCTAATGGATATTTTTGCGAAGTGGGTACAGAATGTGAGTTCTATCTATTTAATCGTGATGATAACGGAAATCCTACAGATATCCCTCACGATAAGGCAAGTTATTTGGATACCTCTCCATTGGATAACTGCGAAAATATTCGCCGTGAAATTTGCATAACTCTAGAGGAAATGGGACTATCTCCTAGAAGTTCACGCCATAAGTACGGATATGGTCAAAATGAAATAGATTTTAAACATGGTGACCCCGTTTCTACTGCGGATAACTTCCTACAGTTTAAAGTGGCTGTAAATGCTATTGCTTATCAAAGTGGCTTGTTCTGTTCATTTTTGCCTAAACCTATAGCCGATACTATGGGTAGTTCTTTATTAATTAATATGGATATGTCTAAAAATCAAGAAAGTTTGTTCTCTTTTAATAGTTCCGATGATATCCATGAAAAAGGTAATCAATTTATGGCTGGTATCTTGGATAGACTTCCTGAAATGACTAGCTTACTAAATATGAATACTAACTCCTATAACAGACTTAATCAAATTAAACTTGATAACAGTATTCCAGACCTTATTAGAGTTCAACCAGATTTGGATTTACGCCGTATTGCTCTATGTTCGCCAGATGCTATGTGTAACATATATATGGCTTTAAATCTATTGCTCCATGCAGGTATGGAAGGTATTGAATGTAAGAAATCTTTACATAGTGTAAACTGCAAAACTTTTAACGATTTACCATCTTCCTTTGAAGAAGCTCTTGAACTTACTAATAAAAGTCAATTCGTTAAAGATGTAATCGGTGAGGATACTTGGAAATCTTTAAAGTTTAGCTTAGATGAAATTGTAGACCTATATAACTCTGCTCCAGATAAGCTAAAGTTTGAACATCAAATGTACATGAAGTACTACGGTTAGTTTACTACTTATGTTATCTATATTCTATTACGCAAGGAGTGATTTGGTTATATGTATATGGAAAAAGCACTTATTATCTCGGGTTCTTCACAAGGCTTGGATATTCTTGTACGAATGATAACTTCTTCTACAGGAATAAATGACGTTTCTACCATTTCAAGTGGTGCTGAATCTCGTAGGCTCGTTTCTAATACGGACTATGATATTATTGTAATTAATACCCCCCTTTCTGATGAGTTCGGTCATGAGCTTTCTATATACCTATCAGAACATACAAGTTCTGGTATAATACTAGTTTGTAAGTCAGCCATTGCAGATGAAATTTCTGAAAAAGTTATAGATTACGGCGTTTGTGTAGTCCCTAAACCTGTAAATAAAGCATTGTTCTTTCAATCTATGAAGATTGTAACGGCAGTGCGTTCTAGGGTTATGGGATATCAAAAAGAAAACGCTAAACTACAAGTTAAAATAGATGAAATTAAACTTATTAATCGTGCTAAATGTGTGCTTATGCAATATCTTAAATTGACAGAACCTCAAGCACATAGATACATAGAAAAACAAGCAATGGATACTAGAAAGACTAGAAAAGAAGTCGCTCAAAGTATATTGCTTAGATATGAACAGTAAACTATCTATAAATATCTGATGCTCTTTAGGTTTGCTTATTAATTAAATATAATGTTATATTAAATCCATAGATATTTCTATCTATGGATTGTTTGTTTGCCTATATTTCTAATTTTTTATGCTATAGTTATAGTAGTCTAAAAATATAAACGGATAAAAATTCCACCTATATAACTATAGGTGGAATTTTAGTATGTTTGTTTAAACTATTCGTTTAGAAGTTTATTCTTAAAAGCTATTACATCTAGGATATTTAATGTGCCATCATCGTTTAAATCTAGTGAGGTGATATCCTCTATTGTGGATATTCCTAGGATATGCTTTTTCAATCTTAGTAGGTCAATGGAAGTATGTTTTTTATTGCCTATAGCATTAATAGTGATATTTCCAGTAACCTTTTCACTAGATATAGTTAGTACACCATCTACAAAGGTATAGCCATCTTTTAAGACGGTATCTCCAACCTTGATAGTTATATCACTAGGTAGATTATAACCATCGTCAGCAGTTAGAGTGGCTTTGTACTCTTTACCATGAGATACTTTATCAGTTCCATTGGATTTAATGTTAGTTAAATCGGAAGTGACAGAGTATTCCTTTAGTTTACCAGTAGCCTCGATAGTGATATTTCCAGTAACCTTTTCACCAGATATAGTTAGTACGCCATCTATAAAGGTATAGCCATCTTTTAAGACGGTATCTCCA
>JAHABC010000002.1 GCA_018376535.1 Ruminococcus sp. | reverse complement strand
GTGTGTTTTTATTTTAACATAAAAGTTCTTAGTTCGCTACTTTTTTATTGATTTTCAATTGGTAAATATTGTGTCTCATTTCATTGTGGAACATACATAACTATTTGCGAATGTTCACAAAAAACTCTTGACTTTTAAAAAATTTTAGTATATAATAATATATAGTTAAAGAATTATTAATCTACACGATTAGTAAACTATATAAATTTGCTATAATCTTCTTCATAATATAAACCTCTTGTGAGCCACCTGTCCGTTTAGGTGGCTCTTTTTAACGCAAAAATAAAGGAACGGGCTAAGCCGTTCCTTTAAGGATAAAAAATCATGACTATTTAACATCAATAGATGTGACTTTGAAATCTTCTTCTTCAATAGCCTTAATGAATACATCATTAGGGATATCTTTAGTTAATGAAACGTATGCACACTTATCCTCTAGGCTAACTGTAGCAGATACGCCATCTATAGCGTTTAGAACCTTAGTAACCGTACTTACACAATGATTACACATCATGCCATCAATGTGGATAACCTTTTCAACAGTCTTTGGAGTATCCTTTTTAACAGATGCTTTAGCTTCATAGTGATACTTTCCATAGAATGTAGGTTTAAACTTTCTAAGTCTTAAAGCGTTGGTTACTACAAATATGGAACTAAAACTCATGGCTATAGAACTAACTATTGGATTTAATTTTAATCCTAAAGACAAGTAAAATACTCCCGACGCTATTGGAATGGATATGGCATTATAAAAGAATGCCCAAAATAGATTTTCTTTTATATTCTTCATAACGGCTTTACTTAATTGTATAGCTGTAACACCATCAAGTAGACTATTCTTCATTAGTATGATATCTGCTACGTCCATAGCGATATCTGTACCAGAACATAACGATATACCAGTATCAGCACTAATTAGAGCAGGAGCATCATTGATGCCATCTCCAACCATGATTACGTTTTTACCCTCTTGTTTTAAGTTAGATATAACTCTTTCCTTATCTTGAGGTAGAACCTCCGATATAACCTTATCGGCTTTGATTACGTTGCCTACATAGTTAGCAGTCTTAGAGTTATCGCCAGTTAATAGAATTACTTCCATGCCCATATTTTTTAGTTCGCTAACTGCATCTATACTAGATGGTTTAACGGTATCGGCAAGAGCGATAATTCCAATAAGAGAACCATCTAAGGCGAAGTAAGTCACGGTTTTACCTTGGTTAGATAGTTTAAATTCTACATCTTGTATCATAGATACGTCTATAGAATTATCGTTCATTAGTTTTATGTTTCCGCCTAGCAACTTTTTAGAGTTCACTACACCGACCAATCCGAAACCAGTTAAAGATTTAAAATCCTGTACAGCGTATGGAGAGTATTCAGAACAACGTTCGCAAATGGCATCGGCTAGAGGGTGTTGCGATAACTTCTCTATGGATAAAGCATACTTTAAAAGTTCACTTTCTGATATTCCTACAGGAACTACATCGGTAACTTGAGGTTTACCCTCTGTTACAGTACCAGTTTTATCCAAAACTATAGTGTTCGCATAAGATGTCTTTTCTAAGGTTTCAGCAGATTTTATTAGTATACCATTTTCAGCACCTCGACCAGTACCCGTCATGACGGCTGTAGGAGTTGCCAAGCCTAATGCACATGGACATGATATCACTACTACAGATATTCCCATGCCTATGGCAAAACCTATACCGTATCCCATAAACAACCATATGATAGTTACCAATATTGCTATAGATACTATTACTGGTACAAATATACTACTAATCTTATCGGCGATGCGTGTAAATGATGACTTACTTCCAGCAGTTTCCTCAACCAGTTCAATAATTTGAGATATCATAGTATTAGAACCTACTTTATCGGCTTTGAACTTACAGAAACCTCCAACGCTGACAGTACCACCTATCAACTTATTGCCAATAGATTTATCTACTGGAATACTTTCGCCAGTAATTGCCGATTGGTCTACCATGCAATCGCCCTCGATTATATAGCCATCACAAGCTATCTTTTGACCGTGTTTAAGGGTTAAAATATCCCCTACTTGCAACTGCTCAATAGGGATTTCAACTTCTTTACCATCTTTTATGACCGTAGCCACGTTCGGAGATAGTCCGATTAACTTTTCTACTACCGATGTGGTTTTCTTCTTGGAACGTGCTTCTAAATACTTACCTATAGTAACGAAGGTAGGTATCATACCAGCGGTTTCAAAGTATAGGTTATGATTTTCCATAGCCATATCTAAGTGACCGTGTCCCAAGTGATGCACCATCTCAAACAGTGAGTACAGACTGAACAGAAAAGATGTTACTACACCTAAAGAAGTTAAAGTATCCATATTAGGCGATTTATTTATTAAAGCCTTAGTACCTCTAACTATATAGCCTCTGTTTATATACATTAAAGGAATGGTTAGGCATAACTGCATTAGAGCATTTACGCCCATATTTTCGTCACCACTCAAGAAGTTTGGCAGAGGCAAGCCAATCATATGCCCCATACAGATATAGAATAGAGGTATAAAAAATATCGCTGAGGATATTAGCTGATTTTTAACTTTTTTTGTCTCATCTACAGTAGTATCAGATTTTTTCTCTTTTGGAGCAGTATCCATAGTGGAAGTCGCTCCATACCCAGCAGATATGACTGCGTTTACTATATCACTAGATTTTAATACACTTTCGTTATAATTTACAACCATGTTGTTGCTCATAAGATTAACTTTAACGTCAGATACGCCATCTAACTTGGAAACGGCTTTTTCTACATGAGAACTACAGTTTGTACACGTCATACCAGTGATATTAAACTTTTCTTTAACCATATACAAGAAATCTCCTTTCATGATTTAACTTTTATAGTGTATAGTATAACATTATTGTTATATAAATTCAACATAGTTAATCAAGGGCAACAAAAAAATCTTGACATACTTCTCTAGGGGTAATATAATTAATTAATAAAGATACTTATCTTTACTAAAAGCAAAGGAGTTTTTTTTCTATGAATATACAATTGATAACAGGCCCTTTAATTGGTGCTGTAATAGGTCTATTCACTAACGGAGTGGCCATAAAGATGCTCTTTAGACCTTTAAAACCCATATATTTAGATAAAAAAAATAAAAAGTATAGAGTGCCATTTACTCCTGGTTTAATACCTAAAGAGAAATCTCGTTTAGCCAGTGCTATAGGTAGAATTATATCCACAAAGTTACTGGATAGCGAAACTATTAAAAAGGCTATCCTTTCGGAAGAAGTTCACTCTAAGATTGTAGAAAAGGTCGAAAAGTTCGTGGATACATACAAAACTATGGATTGCTCTGTCGGTGACTTCCTTAAAGACAAAGAATATCTACAGTTGATGGACGAAAAAGAAATACTCCTTAAAGATAAGTTCAGTGGTTACGTTACTAAAAAACTATTAGAGGCTAACATTGGCAAAGTAGTTGTGGATTTCGCTATGGAAGAAATATCTAAAAAGATAGCCCCCATGTTTATGAACATGATTACTAAAGCTTTGAATGTAGACCATCTTGCTGAAAAGATTGACACCATTGCTGAAGAAAAAGTACCATCTATAGTTGGTAAGTATGTGGATAAAGAGTATTCTAACATTAAAGATAAATCTGTAGGTGAAATAGTTACTAACTTAGTTAATATATATCCAGCTTACGCCGAAAAGGTTTGGGAACTATATAAGAAAGTCGTGGAGGAAAAAGCAACTCAAATTATTAAGGAGTTCAACATTGCTAAAATAATAGAAGATAAAATTAATGAGTTCGATATGGAAGAACTTGAAAGACTAGTCATGGAAATAGCTAAAAAAGAATTAGATGCTTTAGTATGGTTAGGCGGTCTATTAGGTGCTATAATGGGTATATTCAATGCCATAATTTAACTTTTAGGAAAGGATTTTTTTTTATGAATTTACAAAGATTAAAATATATCGACAAAGTAGTCGAAAACGCTGTAAAAGATGAGGAAGTCGCTGGTGGTACTGTATGTATCATTAAAGATGGTACTGAGGTGTACAGAAAACACTTCGGATTTGCCGACAGAGAAAAGAATATCGTATTTAACGATAGTACTATCTTTAGACTGTTCTCTATGACTAAACCAATCACGGCAGTTGCAACGCTAATGTTAATTGAACGTGGTATTTTAGACTATAATGATAAGGTATCTAAATATTTAGATGGCTTTAAAAATCCTACCGTTTTGGATTGGAATACTGGCAAGGGTGTTCCTGCTAGTAGAGAGTTAGAAATCCGTGACCTTCTAACTATGACTTCTGGACTAGTCTATCCTGCCGATTGGTCGGAAAGTTGCAAACAGATGGCTACTCTCTTTGATAAGAATACTCAGCTTATATATCAAGGTGGAGGAATGTCTACAGTAGAGTTTTGCAACCAAATGGGCAAGATACCTCTAGTCTGTAACCCAAACACTGCTTGGATATACGGAACTTCTGCTGACGTTCTAGGAGCTATTATAGAGTTGGCTAGTGGAAAATCTTTTGGCGACTTCTTAAAAGATGAGATATTTACTCCACTAGGTATGGTGGATACTGGATTTTATATTCCTGAGGAAAAGTATTCCCGACTTGCACAAGCGTACTATCATGACGATAACGGAAACTTCAAACCTATGGACTTTATGAACCTTTGTATAACCGATTATAAAAAACCTCCTAGGTTTGAAAGTGGTGGTGCTGGGTTAGTATCTACCATTAATGACTATCAACAGTTTATTAAGATGCTCTTAAACCATGGAACTCTAAACGATATCCGAATATTAGGCAGAAAGTCCATAGACTTAATGAGAACCCCTTACTTAAACAAGGATATCATGGAAGATAGAAAGAAGTCTAAGGATAGTAATTCGGGATATAACTACGGTTGTCTAGTTAGAGTGCTAGAAGATAGACAAGTATCTGGAACTAACGCATCTATTGGTGAGTTCGGTTGGGACGGTTGGCTAGGTACTTACTTCAATGTTGACTTAGTTGAAAACTTATCTGTAATGTGTTTCGTTCAAGAGTGTGGTGCAGGGTTCTCAAATGTAGCTAGAAGAGTTCGTTCCGTAACCTACGGTGCTTTAGATTAACGGAGGTATCTATAATGAAAGTTTTAATAGTAGAGGACGAACCATCTTTAAATAAGATTATGCTAAAAAAACTCCGTGCAGATGGATTTTCTGCTGATAGTTGCTTTACTGGTTCGGAAGCCCTAGACTACATAGAGTTGGGTAACTACGATATAGTTCTTTTAGATGTAATGATACCCGCTCCTAATGGTTTAGAAGTCCTAAAAACTCTTAGAGATAAGGGCAATAACATTCCTGTAATACTACTAACTGCCATGGGTTCTACTGAGGATAGAGTTAAAGGTCTTAACTATGGTGCAGATGACTATATCGCTAAACCTTTTAACTTTCAAGAACTAGAGGCTCGTATGTATGCCGTAAGCAGAAGACTATCTGGAAATACCACCAATAAGTACACTGTGGCAGATTTAGTAGTCGAAACCGATACTAGAAAAGTCTTTCGTGGTGGTAAAAGTATAGAACTCTCTGCAAAAGAGTTTGCTATTCTTGAATATCTAATTAGAAATAAGGGCATAGTTCTAACTAGAGATAAGATAGAACAAAATGCTTGGGATTTTAACTACGAAGGTGGTTCTAACATTGTGGACGTATATATTAGATATCTTAGACAGAAGATTGACAGTAACTCCGACGTTAAACTAATCCATACTAAAAGAGGAGTTGGATACGTTCTAACAGACAATACAAATAATATATAATAATTAATAAATAATAATTATTATATACTACTTAATTATTATATATTATTTATTAATTGTTATTTTTCTTGACTTTTGTGCTTTAAAATACTATAATTAAGTAGTATAAAAATCAATAGGAGGACTTTACTTCAATATGAAAAATACCATTGAAACCTTTAAACAACAAAAACTAAACGGCGATAAGATTACTATGCTTACTGCTTATGATTATTCTACTGCTAAACTTATCGACCAAAGTGGAATAAATTCAATATTGGTTGGCGATAGCTTAGGTATGACTATGCTTGGCTATGATAGTACTCTATCGGTTACTATGGAAGATATGATACATCACACTAAGGCAGTTGCTAGAGGTGTGCAAAACGCTCTAATAGTTGCAGATATGCCTTTTATGAGTTATCAAACTAGCGTATACGATGCCGTTGTAAACGCTGGTAGATTGATTAAAGAGGGTAACGCTCATACCGTTAAATTAGAGGGTGGTGCTACTGTATGCCCTCAAATAAAGGCTATTGTAGATTGTCAAATTCCAGTAGTTGCACATATTGGATTAACTCCACAAAGTATTAACGCTTTTGGTGGATTTAAAGTTCAAGGTAAGTCGCAAGAAACTGCTCAAAAGTTAATAGATGACGCTTTAAAAGTTCAAGAGGCTGGTGCTTTTGCAGTAGTATTAGAGGGTATACCATCTAAGTTAGCCAAGGTTATCACACAAAAGTTAGATATTCCAACTATAGGTATCGGTGCTGGTGCTGATTGTGATGGTCAAGTGCTAGTATATCAAGATATGTTAGCTATGTTCTCCGACTTTAAACCTAAATTCGTTAAGCACTTTGCAAGTGTTGGAGAAGTTATGACATCGGCTTTTAAAGAGTACTCTAAAGAGGTTAAAGATGGTACTTTTCCATCTGCTGAACACGGTTATACAATATCTGATGATATTATTGAAAAACTATATTAATATTATAACATTATGCACATACTTTGGAACGTCTAAAAAGGACGTTCCTTGTGCTAACTAAAAACATCAAGAGGGAGATTTTTATTATGAAGATTGTTAAAACCATCAAGGAAGTTAGAGAGATAGTAAAGTCTTGGAAAAGTGAGGGCAACTCTATAGGTTTTGTCGCAACTATGGGATATCTACATGAGGGACACGCTAGTCTAATAGATGCCTCTGTTAATAATAATGACAAGACTGTAGTTAGTATATTCGTAAATCCTATGCAGTTCGGAGCTAATGAAGACCTATCTAGCTACCCTAGAGATTTAAACCATGATAGTAAACTTTGTCAAGAACATCATGTGGATTTAATATTTAATCCAGAACCTAGCGAAATGTATGGCGAAGATTTCTACACCTACGTTAATATGGACGTTCTACCTAACGACCTTTGTGGTATAACTAGACCTATTCACTTTAAAGGAGTTTGCACTGTAGTTAATAAGCTATTCAATATAGTTCAACCAGATAACGCCTACTTCGGTCAAAAAGATGCTCAACAGTTGGCAATAATAAAACAGATGGTTAAAGATTTAAATATGCCTTTAGAAGTTCATGGTTGCCCAATCGTTCGTGAGGCTGATGGCCTTGCAAAGAGTTCAAGAAATACATATCTAAATGCTGAGGAAAGACAGTCTGCATTGATTTTAAGTAAAGCAATCCAACTAGGCAAAAACCTCGTTAAAAACGGCGAAAGAGATTGCTCTAAGATATTAACTCCTATGGTAGAATTGATATCTAGTGAACCTCTAGCTAAAATAGACTACGTTAAGATTGTAGATTTAAAAACTATCCAACCAGTAGATACCATCAAGAAACCTATACTATGTGCTATGGCTGTATACATTGGCAAAACTAGATTGATAGATAACTTCATATTTGAGGAAGTTTAATCTATGGATATTAACGCTTTAACTCTTAGGTAGTTGGAGTACATCACTAAATGTCAAAAGAAAGGGGATTTAAATTTAATATGTACATTACTATGTTACATGGTAAAATCCATAGGGCGACAGTAACTCAAGCTGAACTTAACTACGTCGGAAGTATCACCGTAGATGTGGAACTTCTTGAACAGTCTGGTATTTTGGAGTACGAAAAGGTTCAAATTGTGGATATAGACAACGGTAACAGATTTGAAACTTATACTATCGCTGGTGAACGTGGTTCTGGTATGATTTGCTTAAACGGTGCTGCCGCTAGATGTTGTTCCGTTGGCGATAAGATTATAATCATGGCTTATGCCAATATGACTTCACAAGAGGTTAAAGAAAATCCACCTAAGGTAGTTTTCGTTAATGATGATAACTCTATAAATCGTGTTACTAGGTACGAAAAACACGGCTCTTTAATAGATATGCTAGACAGTGAGGTGTAATCTATGCTAAAAGATAAAACTGTAGTTTTGGGCGTTACTGGAAGTATCGCAAGTTACAAGATAGCTAATCTAACTAATATGTTGGTAAAGCAAGGTTGTGATGTTCATGTTATTATGACTAAAAATGCTACTAACTTTATAAATCCTATAACTTTTGAAACGCTTACTAATAACAAGTGCATTGTGGATACCTTTGATAGAAACTTTCAATTTCATGTAGCACACGTTTCGTTGGCTAAAAAGTGCGATTGTATGCTAATTGCTCCAGCAAGTGCGAACATTTTAGGTAAGGTTGCAAACGGTATCGCTGATGATATGTTATCTACTACTATTATGGCGTGTAAATCTCCAGTGATGTTTGCTCCTGCTATGAATACTGCCATGTATGAAAATCGCATAGTGCAAGATAATATGAAAAAGTTAAAATCTTATGGTTATGAAATCATAGAGGCAGACAGTGGATATCTAGCTTGTGGCGATACTGGAAAGGGCAAGATGCCATCGGAGGAAGTTTTATTCAGTTACATTAGAAAATCCATTGAGTGTCCTAAAGACTTAAACGGTAAGAAAGTTTTAATCACTGCTGGAGCAACTCAGGAGGCTATCGACCCAGTTAGATTTATTTCCAACCATTCAACTGGCAAGATGGGTTACTCTATCGCTGAAAGATGTATGCTACACGGTGCAGAGGTTACTCTAGTTAGTGGATTTGCTACAGCAACTCCCCCACCGTTTGTAGATTTAATAAAGGTTACATCTGCTGAAGATATGTTTCAAGCAGTAACTAAAGATTTCCATAAGTATGATATTATAATAAAATCGGCAGCAGTAAGCGATTACACTCCGTTAGCCGTATCTAACCAAAAAATCAAAAAATCCGATAGCGATAATAATATGAACATTCCTTTAAAACGCACTAAGGATATACTATCGTACTTAGGAGCTAACAAGTTAAATAATCAGTACATTTGTGGATTTTCCATGGAAACCGAAAACTTAATTGAAAACTCTAAAGAAAAGCTACAGAAAAAAAATATCGATATGATAGTTGCTAACAATCTAACTGAAGTGGGTGCAGGTTTCGGTACAGATACTAATATTGTAACTATTATAACTCCTAATGAGGAGGTTGCACTTCCTATTATGAGTAAGTCGGAAGTCGCTGAAAACATTGTGCAATGTATTCTAAAAGATATAAATACATCTGAGTACTGGAAAAACTTTTTTAAATTAGATACTTAATAGCATAACTTATAACACTTTTTAGAACTATATCGTAGTTGACTTTTTTTCTAAAAGTGTTATAATATTCTAGAGGTGATTTTATGCTATCACATGAATTTGGTATTATGCAAGTTGAACCTAAAAAAAATCAAAGGTTTGATGAGTATGAACCTTGCAAGTATAAGTGCATATCTATACATGATGACTATATTCAACCAATATTACAAGAGTTATCCTCTTTGGATTGCTACTGGCACACTCTGGATATTAAGAAAAAAGGTCTTGCATACTATGGAATTACACTTATCCCACCTAGTTCGTTGGATAGCTTTATTAAAATACTATCCCAAAATAACAGTGTAGAATATTATCAGTTGATTGACTTGCTAAAGTTAGCTACACAACTAGATAAGTATATAATTCACTTTGGAATATAAAATATTAGTAAAGGAGATTTTTTTATGGTTAAAGTTAGTATATTTTCAGGCTTTTTAGGTGCAGGTAAGACTACACTTATTAAAAAACTTCTAACAGATTGTTTTAAAAATGAAAAGGTAGTTCTAATAGAAAATGAGTTCGGTGAAGTTGGTATAGACGGTGGATTTCTAAAAGACGCTGGTATTGAAATTACTGAAATGAATTCAGGTTGTATATGTTGTACTCTTGCAGGTGATTTTACTAAGTCACTAGGTGAAGTTCTACAAAAGTTCTCTCCAGATAGAGTTATCATAGAACCTAGTGGCGTAGGTAAACTATCCGATGTCATTTCAGCAGTCGAAAAGACTTCCCAAGTACACGATATTGAATTTAGTGGCTTTATAACTGTTGCAGATGCTAGTAAGTATCAAATGTTTATGAAGGCTTTCGGTGAGTTCTATAACAATCAAATTGAGTATGCCGACGCTATAGTGTTAAGCAGAACTCAAAACATTCCAGAAAAGAAGTTAATGGATTGCGTAAATGCTATAAAAACTATAAATAATAAGGCTACTATAATAACTACTCCTTGGGATACCTTAGATGGTTCAGTAATTATAAACGCTATTGAAAGTAAGTCTAAATTGGCAGATGAACTTCTTGCAGACATTCAACACGAACAAGAAGAACATGAACACCACCACCATGACCACGATGAATGTTGTCATCACAACCATGATGAAGAACATGAACATCATCATCATCATGACCACGATGAATGTTGCCATCATGACCATGATGAAGAACATGAACACCATCATCACCATGACCACGATGAATGTTGCCATCACGACCATGATGAAGAACATGAACACCATCACCACCACCACGCAGATGAAACCTTCACAAGTTGGGGTGTAGAAACTCCTAAGAAGTTCACTAAGGAAGAACTAATATCTATACTTGAAAAGTTGGCTAATACCGATGAGTATGGCACTGTATTACGTTCTAAGGGAATAGTTCCTAGTGCTGATGGCAACGAATGGTTCTATTTTGATTTAGTTCCACAAGAGTATGAAATTCGTACTGGCGAACCAGACTATACTGGAAAACTTTGTGTTATAGGTTCTAAAATTAATGAGGACGGTCTAAAACAACTATTTAACATCTAGGAGGATTTCTAATGAACGAAGAAAATTTTGTGCCTGTATTCGTATTTACAGGATTTCTTGAAAGTGGCAAGACTACTTTCATAAAAAATGAATGGCTTAAAGAAGATATCTTCCATGATGGCTCTAAAACTGTCATAATTCTATGTGAAGAAGGCGTTGAGGAGTTCGATAGAGAAGAACTATCTAAAGATAATATTTCTCTTGTAGTTCTAAACGATACCTCCGAATTTACAGAGGAGTTCTTAAATAGAATAAACGAACAATATCAACCCGACAACGTTATTATAGAAAAGTGTACATCTCAAACTATTGAAGAAATGTTCTCTTTTGAATACCCTCAAGATTGGGGCATCGCTGATATAATTACTCTTATAGATGCCTCTACTTTCGATATGTACTCTAAAAATATGGGTAAGTTGATATTACAACAGTATCAATACTCTAGTATAGTAGTGTTTAACCGTTGTGATGAGAATACATCTAAGCAGAAGTACAGAGCGAATATAAAGGCAAGTAATCCACAAGCCAACATATACTTCCAAGATATGAACGGCAATATTGAACAGTTTGAAGGGGAACTTCCTTTCGATTACAATAAGGATATCATTGAACTTGAAGATATTGACTATGGTCTATTCTATATCGATTTGATGGACAATCCACAACGTTACGAAAATAAGACTATATCCTTTAAAGGTCAGTGCGTTCAACCTAAAGGATTTCCTAAGACAGCGTTCGCAAGTGGCAGAAAAGCTATGACTTGCTGTGCTGATGACGTTCAATTTTTAAAGTTGCTATGTCTATCGGAAAACGTTAAGATGCCTAAGTTTAAAGATTGGGATTGGTTAAAAGTTACTGGTGTTATGAACTTACATTCATTACCAGAAAGTCCAGACCAACCTATGCCAGTATTAACTTTAACTAAGGTTGAAAAATCCGAACCTGCTCAAACTGAACTAGTATACTTTTCGTAAATTTTTAATATATATAAATAATATAAATATAACCTCCTTTATGACATATCATAAGGGAGGTTATTGTATATCAACCAATATTGAGCATCTTAGTAGCTATTGAGAAGTATATAAACATAGATGAGGCATCAACACACGTTGATATTATAGGTGTAGCCATAATAGTCGGGTCTATTTTTAACCTTTTAGCCAACATAGGCAACGAACAACCTATAAGTTTAGATACTATTACCGTAGCTATCAGCGATACCGATACTACTATAGCTATCTGCAAATCTTTATACATTAAGTATATTCTAAGACCGTTCACCACTGCAAGAATGATACTACACACTAAAGCAATTCTAAACTCTTTGAATATTACCTTAAAGAAATCTTTTAGTTGAATTTCGTCCACTGAAAGTCCACGAATTATCATAGTTGAACTCTGAGAACCACAGTTACCACCAGTACCCATCAGCGTAGGCATAAACGATACTAACAACGGAATAGTAGCAATTTGCAACTCAAAGCTATCGGTAATTAAGCCAGTAATGGTAGATGATAACATTAAGAACATCAACCAAAACATTCTATTTTTGACGTGCTTAAATACAGACGTTTTAAAGTAAGACTCATCATTATGGGAAATACCAGCCATCTTTTCAATATCTTCAGTAGCTTCTTCTTGAAGAACGTCCATAACATCGTCAAAGGTTACAATACCAACTAGACGTTCCTCATTATCCACTACAGGCATAGCCACAAAGTCGTACTTAGATAGCTTTTTAGCAACACTCTCACGATGTTCATAAGTATTAACCGATATAATATTAGTATCCATAATATCGCTAATAGAGGTATCATCATCGGAAGTTAATAAATCCAAAAGAGTAACCATTCCTATAAGTTTACGGGAGTCGGTAACGTAACAAGTGTAGATGGTTTCCTTAACCCAACCGACACTTCTAATCTTTTCTATAGCCTCTTTAACGCACATCTCCTTATGAAGATATACATACTCTACAGTCATGATACTTCCAGCACTATCATTAGGATACTTTAAAATTTCGTTAATCATCTTACGAGTGCTAGGGTCTGCATTCTTAATAATACGACTAACAAAGTTAGCAGGCATTTCCTCGATTAAGTCAACGGTATCATCAAGATATAGTTGGTCTATAACTTCACTAAGTTCGCTATCGGAAAATATACTTATTAGATGTTTTTGCATTTCGCTATCCATATAAGAGAAAGTTTCAGCAGAAATCTCTTTAGGTAGCAATCTAAACACTATATAGACGTCACTTTTTTCCAAATCTTGAAAGAGTAGAGCCAAATCGGCAGGGTTCATATCTTTTAAGATTTTTTTCAAAGTAAGATATCTCTTATTCTCTAAAGCCTGAAAAGCCTTTTCTTTTAAAAATGAAAAGTTCATAGGTACAAATCTCCTTTTTATTATTTTTAAAACGGAGTTATTTATTTATAAATAACATCACGAAAAAAGGGAGTGTTTGCACATTAAAATTAGAACAATACGCACAAAATGTAAGGCTATAACTCAAAATAACTGGATAGCCATTGTGCAAGATATTCTATTTTTAACGTACACAATCGACCTCCACAATCCATTGAATTACACCTCCATGTAACATTAAACTAAAAAATAAGCGTATATATATATTATAACAAAGTTATTGAACTTTGTCAAATAGAATTTTACCAAAAAAAGCTCCCTTCTAACAAGGGAGCAGTTTTTTAAAATCTTAAATTTCTACCAAACCAAGTAGATACTTCTTAAGAGTTAGTAAATCGTTAGATTTAACATCTTTGTCATCGTTTAGGTCGGCATTTTTCAGAGCCTTATCGGATAGGTCTTCCAAACCAAGTAGATACTTCTTTAAAAGAAGTAAATCGTTAGACTTAACAGCACCATCGCAAGTAACGTCGCCCTTTAGGATATCACTAGAAGGTTGGTCATCGCCTAGTAACTTTAGTAATCCATAGTTAGATGTGTTAGTGTAGCCTAAGCCTGTCAAATCGTTCCAGTTAGCAATGGAAGTTCTTTTACCAGAGCCGTCATCATCATTAACTTGAACGTCAAAGCCTACCACTTGATTAGCTTTTAAACCTCCTAATGTCGATGGAATAGCGAACTCTACAATATAGCCAGTATCTGTAAGTGTAGTTGCAGATGTAAAGTTATCTGTAGATAGTCCATCGGTTACAGATTTTTCATTATCGAAGTTTACTCTACATTGAATGTCATCACTTTGATATGCAGAAGTCTTATTATTATTCTCATCAAAGAAGACTTCAACGGTATCTTGTTCATAGACATTAACACTAGCTTTCGATAGCTTAGAGTCAGTGACTTCAGCAAGAACGTAAATATTATCTTCGTCCCAAAGAGTTCTAACCTTAGCAGTAGCACCATCACCCAAGGTATAGTTATCTGTTTGGATTTCGTTAGCGTTAGCCCAAACGTCATCTATTTCGCCGTCAATGGTTGGAGTACCTTTAATAGCCTCAGTATAGCGTTGCATTTCCGATAGTGTAATAGTTCCTAGATTAGTAAATCCATCTTTCTTAGTATATGATAGGTCATTCCAAGCAGTATCACTAAAAGCGATATCAAAAGGTAGAGTATCACCAGTTTTAACAATTGTATCTGCTACATTAAGTTCATAGTTATAGACTTCACCAGCTTTTAGAGTGATAGTATCCACCTTACCATCAAAACTTATAGTAACGTCTTGGTCTACGGCTGATGTGATTTGAATAGTATAAGTTGCTCCAACGCCATCACTTGAATAGATTACTTTAAAAGAGTTATCTCCAACGTAGTTAGCCTTTTGAACTTCAAAAGCGTGGTTATTTCCCATGCTATCGACTTTGATGGCATTTACGTTCTTAGTGCTTTGAATTTGAGAGTCTGTATCTGCGATAGCATAGAAACACTGTTTAGCTTGAAAATCGTTATCGAATAGTAAAGGATATCCACCAATCCAAGAGTTGCCATCATTGATACCCCAAATGGTAACGGCTGTTAAGTTCACTCCATCATCTTTGACTTTCTTGTACATCTTAAAGACTTCTTGATATCTTTCGGCAAGTTGACTTAAATCACTAGCCGAGTTAGATTTTTGGTCTATATCCAACTCAGTGATTTGCACCTCAACGCCTAAGTCGGAATACTTTCTAATAGCCTCCTCATAGAGTGCTATACTAGGTGAACCCATCTTAATATGCGATTGCATACCTACACCATCGATTAAGTTTTTCTCTTTAAGTTCAGCGACTTTCTTGCAAATATCGTCACGTTTTTCTGGAATATACTCATTGTAATCGTTGTAGAATAGTTTACAACCCTCTGGAGCGTACTTTCTAGCGAACTCAAAAGCATAATCTATAAAGCTGTCATCACCGAACACTTGCACCCATGCAGACTGTCCATTGACTACGTTATTAGAACCAGCATCACGCATACCACCAGTATCTTTAAAGGCTTCGTTTACAACGTCCCAACCGTAGAAGTCCACGTTAGGATATTCCTCTGCGATAGTTTCCATAACGTTCTTGATATAGTTTTCAAGACGTTTAACCATAACCTCCTTAGATACCCAATCGCCATCGTTAGAAAAGCCTTCCTTAAAGAACCAATCTGGAGTTTGACTATGCCATACCAATACATGACCTCTTACAGAGATACCATTCTTTTCAGCGAACTCCAAAGCACTCTTTGCATTGGCTAGACTTATCTGCGGATTAGTATCATCACCAGTTTCCTTAAAGTACTTTTGACTATCCGATTGATTTAATACACTATCAGGTTTAAGTTCGTTGCCTATAGTCATGTAATCGGCGTGTTTTTTCATAATATTTTGAACTGCTTCGTTTCTAAGTTCAGCAGGAGTAGTAGCAAATCCTATCTTAAAGTAATCGGAGTATACGTCATTTAGTGATGCAATATCCTCTTGAATTTTAGGATATTCTAATTCTTCGCAAGTAGCGTCATCTATGTAGAAGTTCATTAAATCTTCAGGTTTTACAGATGCATCTGGAACGTATCCAGTTTGAGCGTATATAACGAAGTTACTAGCACCCTCTGGAATAGTATACTTAGCCTCAATGTAAGCCCATTCGCCTTTAGTAGCTACGGTATTTCCTAATTCGACGTAGTTATCTTTACCGTTTGCAGTGTACTGAATGTATAGTTGGAACTTATGAGTATCCGACCAACTGTTACCCTCATCGTTATACTTAACCCAGATACCAAACTTATAGTAACCGTTCTCCTTTAACTGTAGAGTTTTATTTGCTCCAGGGGCGTTCCAAAGTTGCTTTCTATTAGAAGTATACATGGAATAACTTCCACTATGAGCCTCTGTAGATACTCTTTCTACGGTTTCCGAACCACGAGAACTCCAACCATCGTTGTCGGTTTCAAAGTCGTCATTGTAACCATAAGATGTATTACTATCGTCATAAGGTTCGCCCTCAGCAGATATGTCATCTATGTAGAAATCTATTAAGTCATTAGGAGTTTCAAAGTATATAGTAACGTTAGAGGCATCACTAGGGATAGTATAGTTACCTTTAATTTGAGTCCATTCGCCTTTTTTAACGTTAGCATTAGCAATCTGTTTGTACTGTTCGGTACCGTTGCCATCTTTGTAGAGTATAGCGAAGTTAATCTGTTCGTAGTCGTTACCCTCTTGGAACATAACGTAAGAACTCAAGCTGTAGGTTTGACCTGCACGGAGTTCTTTAATCTTAGAGCAACCTGCACCATGCCAACCTTTAGTTCTGCCAGTAACGTATAGCGAACTATTTCCCGAATTAGCAAAGTCGGAAGTAATTTCAATAGATGCGTCACCTCTAGTAGACCAGTTATTGAAACCATCTTCAAAGGTATCGTTAAATATTTGAGTAACCTCTGCACTAGCACCCATGAAAGTCCCTAACGATGTAACGGTAGACATCATAGCAATTGCAGATATAAATGCTATAGCTTTTCTATTATTCATAAAACCCTCCAAAATAAATAAACAGATATTAATTAGTATCCATAGTACCCCAATTGTGACTATGCAAAAGATTTATAGTCTGAACGAACTTAATCTCATTAGTAGCATCAGAATAGAATAGAATTGAATACTATAACCATTAGGTAGAAAGAAAGTTAAAGTACGATATTCTAAAGAGCGACCCCTATTGGCGACATAGTGAACGCCATTACCAATATAATCCAACTTTTGCAGTAAGCTAACGTTTGTATATTTTTTCAACCAACACTTATCAGCCGACTTAAGAAGAATCTCTTTAACTGAACCATTATTATCTTTGTAGACTACTTTAGCTTTTTTACTATTTATACCATCTATTTTTAAAATATTTGATATAGAAAATTTTTCAACCATATTTAAAACCACTTTCTATATATTGTAGTAATATTGTACTATAAAATAATATTTTTGTCAATAGCTTTTAGTAGAAATATCTAAAAAAATGTGTATTATTATATTTTGTAAAAAAACTATTGCAATATATAATTAATTTGTGTATAATAGTAACATAAGTTAATGAGTAATATTATGTTATATATATGTATAACAAATATACTCAACAGCTTGAACGTCTGTTTAAGACTTTGACGATGCTCCTTAAACAGATAGTATAAATTTTTAGAAAGGTTTGCACTAACTATATTAAAGTTGTCGGTCGCACGGATTTTTTGATTAGACATCTTTTGCGTGCAAAAAAGGTGAACATTATGGGAATAAGAGAAAATCTTAAAAGAGGAACTGTAGAAATGCTTATCCTATTTCTACTAAGCAAAAAGGATATGTACGGCTATGAACTTTCTAAGACACTATCCGATAAGAGCGGTGGTCTATATGAAATTCAAGAAGGTTCAATGTATCCTACACTATACAGACTTATAGAAAAGAAATACATATCCGATAGTAAAAAGCTAATAGGTAAAAGAAGAACTAGAGTATACTATCACATAGAGGACGCTGGAAAAGACTACCTAGAAGCTATCCTTGCTGAATACAAAACACTTAATGATGGTATTTCTATGATAATCGCATCTGACTTTAGTGATGTTCTATCTGCTGAAGAAGAATAATCTTTTTTAAGATAATAGTTAAAGCCTTAAAGTATATCACTTTAGGGCTTTTAATTTGGTGAGTATCTACAATATAATAGATACTCACCATTCACATTATTAGTATATAAATATGTTAATATCTAATATTCAATAGTTCTCTGTTCAAAGAAATGAGAATTGCTCTTTTTGTACTGTTTGTACCAATTAGCGAAATCTCTAAGAGTTGCGTCCATTGGACGAACGGGTTTATATAGAAGTTCTTTTCTAATTTTAGAACTATCTACAGTTAGTGATACGCCATACTTACAAAGCCATCTTTGAGTAATTCTAGGAGCAGTAGGAACATCTTGTACAAACGCAATACGTTCATTATTTTCAGCCAACTTTAGAGCTTTATTAAACGATGTTTCTTTTTTATATTTAGGAGTTTCTCCAATATAGTAAAAAGCCTTATCGACAAAAGATTTAAACTTCCAATCAGCCTCACCACATACGTTATAGGTTTTAATCTTTTTATCTGGAGTTAATGGACAGTCTACAGCTAACTCCACGGCATGAACAAAGTTTTCAATACCACAAGGATTGATTATATTAGAACCATTCTTGAAGATAGGAATGCCTCCATTTTTGCTAAGTTTGACCAAATTACAAAGAAATTTAGTATCCCATTGTCCTATAATATCGGTAGGACGCAAGACTATAATATCTAAATAGTTACCCGAATACTGTTTTAATACATATTCTGCTTTTATTTTAGATTGTGCGAAGTAACTGAAATTATTTTCAACTATGTAATCATTTTCAGAAACGTCGAAACGGTCATTATTATCAGTATAAACTTCAGCAGAAGATATATATATCAACTTTTTAACCTTATCTTTAATACAACGTTGAACCAAAATATCAGTTAAATCTTGATTAAATCGCAAATAATCTCTAAGAGAACCCCACATATCGGTCATACCAGCGGTATGAACAACCACATCGGCATTGTGTAAATCGAAGTTATCAGCGTAGCGTAAGTCCCACCATTCAGTTTTTATACCAATATCTTCAAACATACGCAATCTTTTTTTATCTCTACCCAAAGCAATCACATTATGACCACTTCTATGTAGCGATGCAGTAATATAAGTTCCCAAAAAACCAGATGCTCCCGTTACGGCAACAGTTATTGAACTATCCAAATTCATAATGAAAAAAACCTCCTGAATGTAAAAAGTGAGTAGTTATAATATATGTTGTATTAAGTTTGTCAACTACTATAAATTTTAACACAAAGTCACAAAAAAGTCAAGTGCAAGAGGCTTTTTTTTATGAAAAAGATATAATTAAAAAGATATGTTCTTTACTTGAAAAGTTATCTAATGTGTGATATAATCAAGGTACAAACATATTTTTAGACATCTATGCTCTACAATAGAGTATTTTATTTAAAAGAAAGGTGTAATAAAATTATGAAATCTATAAAAGTAAATGGTGTAAACTTAGCATTGATAGTATCTGTACTGATTGCAATACTACTTATCGTTAGTATAATATCTAACGTTATAAAAAGTAACGATAGTAATGAGGTTTCTAATAGTGTAATCGATAATACTTCTGTAACCACTACAGTAGAACAGTCTAGCGAAGATACTCAAGATACTACTTTAGATACTACTATTACTACAGATGTCACTTCTTTAGATGTAAGTACTAATGATGATGTTATATCTATATCCGATGAGCATAACAACATATATATAGAAAACTCTAATGGTGCTAACGTGGTAATAAATGGTTCAGAAGTTGTAACACAATCTACAGAAGAGTACGTTAGTAGTGATGATAATCAAGAGAAAAATATCGGAAATGCTAATATAAACATTCAAGTAAACTAAATATACGAAAGGATTTTTATACAAACTATGAAAAAATCTATATTAAAGAGTGTGTGTATCATTACTGCACTAGCTACCATGTTAGTAGGCTGTTCCAACGGAGGAACATCTAAAAAAGATGACCTAAACGGTGCTACCGTAAAGTACGAATGGAGCAACGTGGCTATCGATGGTGGTGGCTACGTTCCAGGTATGATATACAACTACAAGGAAGAAGGTCTAGTGTATGCTCGTACTGATATAGGTGGGGCTTATCGTTGGAATAACGAAAAACAGAAATGGTTACCTATCACCGACCATCTTGGTTCGGACGATTGGAACTTAATAGGTATAGAAAGTATCGCTACCGACAACGTTGAACCTAATCGAGTGTATCTTGCGTGTGGAACGTATTTAAACGCTAACGGTGCTATACTATCCTCCGATGACTACGGCGAAACTTGGACTCGCTATGACTTGGACTTCGGCGTGGGTGGTAACACCTCTGGACGTGGTACTGGTGAACGTCTTATGGTAGACCCTAATGATAACTCTATAATCTACTTTGGCACTAGAAGTAATGGCTTAATGCGTTCTACTGACTACGGCAAAACTTGGGAGATTGTAGACAGTTTCCCAGTAGTCGGAACGTATTCACAAGAGAGTAATCCTATAGGTGTAATGTGGGTTCAATTTGATAAGTCCTCCTCTAGTGAGGGTCAAAAGACTACAGATATCTATTGTGGCGTGGCTATGAACGATGGCAACTGTATATATAAATCTTCAGACGGTGGCGATACTTGGGAAGTGTTCGGCGAAACTATACAGGGAATGTATCCACTAGAGGCAGACATCTCATCTAATGGCAATATGTATGTAGTCTACAGCGATAATTGTGGCCCTAACCTATCGCCAACCAGTGGCAAAGTGTACTCCTATAACCTTGCAGATGGCTCTAGTACAGACATAACTCCTAGTGGTACTGGCGATGGTTTCGGATTTGGTGGTATCTCTGTAGATGCTCAAAATCCTGATACTATAGTAGTATCATCGTTGGGATTGTGGTCGCCTACAGATAACTTATATCGTTCTACCGATGGTGGTAAGTCTTGGAAAGCCTTATTTGACGGCAACGGCAAGGGCGACAACAAACACTATACTATGGATACTTCTTCTTCCGATTGGCTAAAGTGGGGCAATCCAGAGGCTAAAACTGGTTGGTGGATTAGTGATGTAAATATCAATCCATTTAACTCCGATGAGATTATGTATGGTACTGGTGCTACAATCTTCACTACTACCAACGCCACAAACATGGGCGATAACGTTACTATTACTGCTCATGCAGATGGCATTGAGGAAACTGCTGTATATGAAATGCTATCTCCACCTAGAGCAAGTGGTCAAGTTGAAATGTATTCCATAATGGGCGACTTGACTGGTTTCCGTCATGAAAATATAGAGGAAGCCCCATCTGATAAGGACTTCTTTAAAAATAGCGACCCCTTCGACATAGATTGTGCTTGGCAAAATTCCGATGTGGTTGCCTATACTGGTAACTTCAATCATGGCGTTAGATACTCTACAGATAGTGGCTTGACTTGGAAGTTAGTAGCTACTACTCCACAAGGTTACGAAAGTTTTCAAGATGGCTACGTCGCTCTTAGTACTGATGGTACTACTCTAGTATGGTGTGCAGGAAGTATTAAAGCTAAACCTTATGCCACTACTGACTTCGGCAAGACTTGGTTTGAATGTGAAAATCTTCCATATAATGCCACCGTGGTAGCCGATAAGATTAATCCTAATAAGTTCTATGCCGTAGGCGATGGCGTAGTATACTACTCCGAAGATGGTGCTAAAACTTTCACTAAAAGCGATGCTTTAGCCTCTAGTAATGCTAAGTTATATACATCTGCAACGGCTGAAGGCGACGTTTGGCTATGCAGTGGTATGATAATGCACTCAACAGATGGCGGAAAAACTTTTGAACCTATAAAGACTATCACTGCTGATTGCATAGGCTTTGGTGCAGGTCAAAATGATGGCGACCCTCAAACCATATACGCTATGGGTTCTGTAGAAGGTCTTGGCGATGGAATATTCCGTTCTACTGATAGTGGTCAAACTTGGGATAAGATTAACGATAATAACCATCTGTTTGGCAACCTAACCAAGTCCATAACTGGCGATAGCGATATCTTTGGTAGAGTGTACTTTGCTACTAACGGTCGTGGCATAGTTAGAGGAGATGTATCTACTAATGAAAACTAATATAAAAGTTCTTCCATTGATTGTATGCTTTAGTATGGCATATATGTCCAATATAAGTATAAGTGCCGTATCCATGGGAGATACTAACTCGGATAACTCTATAAACATACTAGACGTTTTAAATCTAAAACATGGAGTTCTATACGGAACTACAGTTGAAAACTCAGACTTTAACCATAACGGTATCGCAGATGCTCAAGACTATCTAAGTTTAAAAAAGGTCGCATTGGGCATAGATGCTACCGTTCCAGTAGACGAAAGTTTAGGTAAGTATGTACTTACATCTAGTTTAAACTTTAGAGAGTTCGCAGGTACAGAGTACTCAAGCTATGGTATAGTGGATAAGTACACTCCTATAGATGTTGTGGAAACTACATACTCTACAGATGGCGTTCTATGGGGAAAGTACTTCTACAACGGAAAGTTTGGTTGGAGTTCTTTAAAGTATGCGTCCAAGTTGCAAAAAGTGGATACTACATCTAAAGGGTTTGATATCTACCAAGGCGAAGGACTTACCTTTGTAGATAATCTGCTAGTGGTAAACAAGACTTACTCTCTACCTAGCACTTACGCCCCTATAGATGCCACTATAACCAAAGATACTAATTCAGCATTTTCTAAAATGAAATCCGACGCTTCAAAGTTAGGTTTAAACCTATACATATCGTCAGGATATCGTTCATATGAATATCAAAAGGGATTGTATCAAAGGTATGTCAACCGTGACGGAAAGGCTAAAGCAGATACCTATTCGGCTAGAGCAGGACATTCGGAACATCAAACGGGCTTGTGTTTCGATTTAAATACTATATCCGATAGCTTTGCTAATACTAAAGAAGGTATCTGGGTAGCTGAAAACTGTTACAAGTACGGCTTTATAATTAGATATCCTAAAGGTAAGGACAGTATCACTGGTTACAAATACGAACCTTGGCATCTAAGATACGTCGGTGTGGACTTAGCTACCACTCTACATGATACTAATTTGACCCTTGAAGAATATTTTGGAATAACATCAAAATATAACTAAAATTTTAGACTATTATATATCACATTAGAGCGTTAAAACGTTCTAATGTGACGTTTTTTTAAAAGTATACAAAATAAGTAGGAATATGTAGTATAACTATTAGCGAATTTCACAAAGTTAAAATATATCCATTAAATGTCTTGACATTTTTGTAAATATAGTTTACTATATACTTAGGTAGGTTAGCGATTGCTAACCTATGTGTTATAAAACTATGTTAGTTTTAGCTAACTTTAAATAGGAGGTTTATATTATGCCTTTAACTTTTGCAACTGTTGGACAACAAAACATCATTAAAAGAATTGGTGGTAGTGCCGAAACTAAAAAGTTTTTAGAAACTCTAGGCTTTGTAGTTGGTAGCGAAATTACTGTTGTAAATGAAATAGGTGGCAACGTAATAGTCAACATCAAAGAATCTAGGGTTGCCATAAGTAAAGAAATGGCTAACAAAATTATGATTTAACTCGAAAGGAGGACTTTTTACTATGGCTACTTTAAAAAATGCTAAGATTGGCGAAACTGTTAAGGTTAAAAAACTTATCGGTGAAGGTGCTATTAAGCGTCGTATTATGGATATGGGTATTACTAAAGGTGTAGATGTATACATTCGTAAGGTTGCACCTCTTGGCGACCCTATTGAAGTAACCGTTAGAGGTTACGAACTATCACTTCGTAAATCTGACGCTGAAATGATTGAAATTGAATAATTTTTTTTATCAACAAAGTTAGTCTTTACTAACTTATTAGAAAGGACTTTTTTGCTATGGAGATTAAAATTGCACTCGCAGGAAATCCTAACTGCGGAAAGACTACTCTCTTTAATGCTTTAACGGGTTCTAACCAGTTTGTAGGTAACTGGCCTGGTGTTACTGTTGAAAAAAAAGAGGGTAAACTTAAAAATCATAAGGATATTATAGTAACCGACTTACCTGGTATATATTCGCTATCGCCTTATACACTAGAAGAAGTCGTTGCTAGAAACTATCTAATTGAGGAACGTCCTAACGCCATTCTAAACATTATAGATGGTACTAACTTGGAACGTAACCTTTACTTAACTACTCAATTGGTTGAGTTGGGTATTCCAGTAGTAGTCGCTATAAACATGATGGATATTGTTCAAAAGAATGGCGATAAGATAAACTTAAAACAACTATCTAAAGAACTTGGTTGTAAGGTAGTTGAGATATCGGCACTTAAAGGAACTGGTATCGATGAGGCTATTAACACTGTAGTTGAGGTTGCAAAGTCTAATGAACGCATGATACCTCAACATAGCTTTTGTGGTTGCGTAGAACACGCTATAGCACACATCGAGGAGGCTTTCCTACACGATATCCCTGAAGAGCGTCAAAGATGGTATGCTATTAAAATCTTTGAACGTGATGCTAAGATTGTAGAAAAGTTAAAGATATCCGATAGCGTTAAGGCTCATATTGAAAAGGATATTCAATCTGCTGAAACTGAAATGGACGACGATGCAGAAAGTATCATTACTAATGAAAGATATATCTACATTGGTTCTATTATTAACGATTGCTACTCTAAAGCTAATAAGGGTGGCATGAGTACCTCTGATAAGATAGACAAGATTGTAACTAACCGTATATTAGCATTACCTATATTCGCAGTTATAATGTTTATAGTATACTACATATCGGTTACTACAGTGGGAACTCTACTTACAGATGCTACTAACGGTTTCTTTGAAGAAACGGTTGCTCCAGCTGCTCAATCTGCATTGGAAAGTATCAACTGTGCCGATTGGCTAACTGGTTTAATTGTAGATGGTATCATCGGTGGTGTAGGTGCAGTTCTTGGATTTGTACCTCAAATGTTAGTACTATTTATCTTTTTAGGTTTCCTAGAAAGTTGTGGTTACATGGCTCGTATAGCCTTCGTAATGGATAGAATTTTCCGTCGTTTTGGACTATCTGGTAAGTCATTCATACCAATGTTGATTGCCACTGGTTGTGGTGTTCCTGGAGTAATGGCATCAAGAACTATCGAAAACGAAAGAGACCGTCGTATGACAGTTATGACTACAACCTTTATGCCTTGTGGTGCTAAACTTCCAATAATAGCTTTAATTGCTGGTGCATTGTTCAATAATGCAGGTTGGGTAGCCACAAGTTGTTACTTTATAGGTATCGCAGCAGTAGTAATATCTGGTATTATGCTAAAGAAGACTAAGATGTTCGCAGGTGACCCTGCTCCATTCGTAATGGAACTACCTGCATATCATATGCCTACAGTAGGTAACGTATTACGTTCAATGTGGGAACGTGGTTGGAGCTTTATAAAGAAGGCTGGTACAGTAATCTTAATATCATCTATCGTACTATGGTTCTTACAAGGCTTTGGCGTAGAAGATGGCTCATTTGGAATGGTAGACGACTTAAACAACTCTGTACTAGCAAAGCTAGGTAATATTATTGCTCCTATATTTGCTCCACTAGGTTTTGGCGATTGGAAGTCTGCCGTTGCAGTAGTTACTGGTCTAATAGCTAAGGAAAATGTAGTTGCTACTTTCGGAATCTTATACGGTGGCTTAGATGAAGTTTCTGAAGATGGTGCTGAAGTTTGGACTGCTCTACAAACATCTATGACTGCACTTGCTGGATACTCTTTCTTAGTATTCAACCTACTATGTGCTCCATGTTTCGCAGCAATGGGTGCTATAAAGAGAGAAATGAATAACGGTAAATGGACTGCTTTCGCTATTGGATATCAATGTGTATTTGCTTATGCAGTATCCTTAATGGTATATCAATTTGGAAGCCTATTCACTGGTAATGGTAACATAATTGGAGTTATATTCGCAGTTGTAATACTAGCATTTATTCTATTTATGTTGTTCAAGCCATACAAGGAAAGTACTACCCTTTCTAACGATATAAAAGTTAAGGTTTAAGTGTAGAAATAGTATAAAGTATTACGGAACGGTTTGATTTTTTATAAACCGTTCCTTAACTATAAAGGAGGTTTTTTTATGCTTGAGTTTTTATCTAACAACTTATCTACAATAGTGGTAGGTGCTATACTTTTGGGTATAGTAATATTGGTAATAAAAAGTATGCGTAACGATAAAAAAGCTGGAAAAAATTCATGTGGTTGTGGTTGCTCAGGCTGTCCAAACGCCTCGATATGTCATGGTACTAAGAAATAATCTAAAATAATATACATCTCTAAAAAAGTAAGTCGGTCAGCTTAGCAGTTGACCGATTTTTTATTACTTATTCTTTAGTTGATGCTCATAAAAAGTATCAAATGTGGATACGTCATCATAATGGAAGGTGTTGTTATATCCTGTACCTAGTTTTAAGTTAGGTTTAGCCTTATCGCCATGAAAGTCCGAACCCCCAGTAATAAGCAGATTATACTTCTTAGCGATACTTATATAATAGTCTGTCATAGGTTTATCATGTTTAGAGTAGTAACATTCTAAACCACTAAGACCTAGACTTTTCATCTTAGCTATTAGACTATCGAACTCATTAGGAGTTACATCTAATGAACTAGGGTGTGCTAATACGGACATTCCTCCAGATGTGTGTATAACCTCTAGTATGCGTTCGGTAGATGGTTTTTTGTTATCCATTAAGTGAAAAGATGCCGTATTTAGATACTTGGCAAAAGCATCTTGAACGTTGTCAGCATATCCTCTAGATACTAATGCCTTTGCAAAGTGTACCCTACCTATAGAACTTCCTGTACGGAACGTATTAACGTACTCTATTGGGATATCTATGCTATGACAATCTTTTAGATACTTAACTATCTTGTAAGCACGTTCCACTCTGCTGTTACGCCACTTGGTTAGAACCTCTTGCAGATACCTATTATCATAGTTAAAACCGTATCCCAAGATGTGCATATTTTTATGCTCACTAGATGCTAATTCCATACCGTTAAGAAGTTTAATTCCAAGAGTATCTGCTTTAGCCGTAGCCATAGGTAGAGCATCTATAGTATCGTGGTCGGTTATAGCCATGTGAGTAATACCTATCTTGTTAGCCATCTCTACCACATCACTAGGTGAGAAGTCGCCATCAGAACAGCTTGTGTGTATGTGCATATCTATCATGATAAAGCCTCCAAAAATATTTTAGTGGAAGTATCCACCCATAAATGTATCTAGTTGGTAGCCGATACTGTAGTACCAGTTAAATTCTCATAGATTTTAATGGTAGGTGCTAACCATACTTGACCAGTACCTCTGTACACGTTCACAAGACCTTCACCACTAACCGATGAACCTAAAAGACTCTTAGCAGAACGCTCTACAGTAAAGTTCATGGTAGCACTTCTAAGTAGAGCAAAGTTGCCATCTACCTTTAGAGTATCGTTGTTCATTTGAATAATATCTACTTCTTCCATAGGAACAGGTAACTCTAAGACTACTAATCCAGGGCCTTTTATGTATATTTGAAACAATCCCTCACCACCAGCAATAGCAGATGATATACTCTTTTGCATCATAGGTTTAGATGTTACACTTCCTTGACAAGCATACATCATGCCTTTATCCACGATTATATCTTCATTGGCTTGCAAATCTATAACTACAAAGTGCTTAAAAGATGGTTCTAAGACTATCATGCCAGTGCCTTTATACTCTGGTTGAGCGATATTCTCACCAGTCATCTTACTAGAGAACATCTTACCTATTAGATTTCCTGCATTTACTCCAGAAACCATTTGAATATTACCTTGCATATAGCTTAAAGCACCAGGTTCAGTTTTGATTACATCGTTTTCAAGATATATTACTATCTGTTTAGCCTTAATGTTCTGTTCTTTCATGTAGAACAAACTTTGAGCCATACTAGAATTAGTCAAACCATTTAAATTTTGATACTCTAAGATATCTATATGGCAAGATTTATTTTCACTAGAATCTATAACTTTAACATTACTTCTAGTACCTATTGCATTGTAATTTAAGTTCATAAAGAAACAACTCCTTAAAAATTAAAAATAGTTATTATCGTCATCATATTGGACGTATCTGTCGGTAACTTGATTATCGTCATAATAAGACGTACTCGATACAGATATCGTAACGGTTTCTTGAGGTTCTGTAATGGTAGTAACTTGAGTAGTAACTACAGGTTGAGTAGTTTCAACAGTAGTAGTCGTAGCAACCGTAGTCACGGATTGCGTTGTGGTAGTAGGTTCTGTAGTAGATGTAGTTTCTAAAGTAGTGGTAGTAGTAGGTTCAGTGGTAGTTTCTTCGGTGGTTACGGTGGTCGTACAAGATGGCTCTTGACCTATATACTCTAAGTACTCATCGTGTAGTTGATTAAGTTTCAAAACTATGTTATAAAAGAACGAACTATCTCTAGTTTCGCCTTCGCTTTCGGTCATAACCACTATAACGAACGGGTGTTCTGATAGAACTATTCCACTATCGTGATACCCTGGTGATGCCCACCCTGATTTATGAGCAATCTTATAGTCATAACCAGCCTCAGTGAAAGGCCATATCAAGAAGTTACTACCTGCATTTACTAGAGTATCATAGAGTATAGCACCTTCTTCGGATTGGTCTTTGTACTTATATATTTCTGTCCAGATATATCCCAAAGCGTGTGAGGATAGTTTTCCCCACTTTACAGAGTCATCTAAGAAAGTTTCAAAGCCATAGTCGGACATCATTTTGTTATAGCCCTCATAACCGAAGTAATCTTGAAGCATTAAGAAAGCGACATTATCGGAGTAGTGTATCATGTAGTAGAGTAAATCTTTAACGGTGTAATAAGTACCGCTACCGTTATCTTTTAGAACACCAGTTCCGTTGGAATAGTATCCACTGCGATACAAAAGAGTATCATCAAAACTATGAGTACCCTTTTCAACCTCTTTATAGCAGTAGTAGGCAAATGGACACTTTATAGTACTGGCAGTTGGAATGTATGTATCGGAATTATATCCAAAGGTAGCATAATCCTCAAGATTAACCATGTACAACGAACAAGTAGTACCATAGTTATCTATAAGTTCCAAGATTTCACTTTCTAACTCTTTAGATGGTTTGAAATCTGTATGTAATATTTGTAGAGTATCTTCAGGAAAGACATCTTCATTTAGTTTGGGTGGAACATATTGTGTAGTAGTTGCGACAGTAGTAGTAACGTCTGTAGTAGTTGCGGATACGCTATCACTTAACCCTAAAGATGCTTCTTTCTGCTCGCTGGCACAACCAGATATAATACTTAAAGTCATAATTATGGCTACTAAACCATAGATTTTTTTCATGTTAAAATGCTCCTTAAATGTATAATAGATATATCTACATTATAGCAAATTTTTGATATTTTTGCAATACAATACCATAAAAAAAAATATTGTGTTTAAAATTGTAGATATCACTTGAAATATATCTAAAAATAGGTTATAATTCAGTATAGTATACTGTTTTGAAAGGATTTGTAATATATGAAAAAATATCTTGGATTGACTTTTATATTAACTCTTATAGCCATGTTCAAACTATGCACCTTAGATGCTAACGCCATGACATCGGAAGAGATAGGTCAAAAGATGAGTAACTTCTACTTTTTTGATATAGACCACGAAAGAGAACGTGCTAACCCAGATACTCCTATTCCCGTAAATGGCTACACCGACAGAGAAGTCGAAATGATTTGTTCTATAGTAATGCGTGAAACTGGTTATGGTGATACTCTATCTAAGCAACTAGTAACCAACGTAATTAGAAACAGAGTAAACTCCCCTAGATTTCCTAACGATGTGGAAAGTGTTCTTACTGCTAAAGACCAATTTCCTACTATAGTCAACTGGTATACTAACGATTGGCCAGTAACACCATCTACAAGGACTGCCGTATGTTATACTCTAATGAGCAATCAAGACGTTTCTAATGGAGCGTTATACTTTTACGCTACATATCTAACGGACGCTAAGTTGATATCTTGGTTTGAAAACTTAACTTTCTGTTGCGAACACTATGGACAACGTTACTTTAAATAATATCCATAAATTTACAGTAACAAAATCGATAAATTTGCATACAATACTACTACAGAGAAATGCTTTAAAGGATTTTTTCGCTAGTGACAGTTTGTCCTAAGAATAGCTATCGAATACATTCTTTTAAAGTAGTTCTCATTTATATAGAGTTTGCGTATACAAAATTAGCGAAACGTATCATAATAATACGTTTCGCCATATTTTTATATAGATATTTTAGTGACAATGTTCACATTCGCCTATTTCACCTACTATAGGTTTAGGGTCGATGCCTTGTTTTTCGTAGTAGTTCCAAAGTGCAGATTTAATAGCCTGTTCAGCTAATACTGAGCAGTGTATCTTTACTGCTGGAAGTCCATCAAGAGCCTCAACTACGGCTTTATTGGTCAACTTTAGAGCCTCCTCAACAGGTTTGCCCTTAATGAGTTCAGTTGCCATAGATGATGTTGCTACTGCAGCACCACAACCAAAAGTTTTAAACTTAACATCTGTAATAATGCCGTTATCTATTTTAAGATACATTTTCATAATATCTCCACATTTAGCATTACCAACTTCACCGATAGCATCAGCATTTTCAATTTCGCCAACGTTTCTAGGGTTAGCGAAGTGGTCCATAACCTTTTCACTATATTGCATAGTATCAAATCCTTTCTAAATTAACATACATAGATATAACATCACCTATTAGTACTTTAAAGATGGGTCAGCTTTAACCATATCTTCCCAAACTGGTGACATCTGTCTTAACCTTTTAACTACTATAGGAACGACTTCCAAGATGTAGTCTATATCCTCATCGGAGGTACTGTCATCTATGGATAATCTTAAAGAACCATGAGCGACCTCATGTTTTAAGCCCAAAGCCAACAACACATGAGATGGGTCTAGTGAACCAGACGTACAGGCAGAACCACTAGATGCACATATTCCATACTGGTCTAGCATTAAAAGTAGACTTTCGCCCTCTATACCCTCAATAGATACGTTGCAGTTACCTGCCAAACGTTTGCCATCTTCTCTGCCACCGTTTAAACGTGATTTAGATATAGTTAGTAAGCCATCTATTAAGCGATTACGTTTTTCAGTAATCTTAGCCATTCTTTCTGGAATGTTAGCACAAGCTATTTCCATAGCCTTAGCAAAGCCCATAATTGCTGGAACGTTCTCTGTACCTGCACGTTTACCACGTTCTTGAGCTCCACCGTGTATAAAGTTTGGTAAAGATATACCACTCTTAACGTACAAAGCACCTATACCCTTTTGAGCGTGTATCTTATGACCTGACATGGATAGCATATCTATGCCCATTTCTTTAACGTTAATATCCACATGACCTACAGCCTGTACGGCATCGGTATGGAAGATAACTTTTTTTTCGTGGCATATCTTAGCTATCTCCTCGATAGGTTGAATAGTTCCTATTTCGTTATTTGCAAACATTATAGATACTATTGCAGTATCTTCACGGATAGCGTTAGCTACGTCAGTAGGATTTACATATCCATACTCATCTATAGGAACGTAAGTAACTTCAAAGCCTTGTTTTTCCAAAGCCTCGCAAGTGTGCAATATTGCGTGATGTTCAAATACAGAAGTTACTATGTGCTTCTTACCTCTAGCAGATAGTCTTTCACAAGTAGATTTTAATGCCCAGTTATCAGCCTCTGAGCCACAACTTGTAAAGAATATTTCAGTAGGTTTACAACCTAAACAGTTAGCAATAGTTTCCCTAGCTTGTTCTATACACTTTTGAGCGTATCTGCCCATTTCGTATATGCTAGAAGGGTTTCCATAGTGTTGAGTGAAGTATGGTAGCATAGTATCTAGTACTTCTTTAGAGACTTTAGTAGTAGCAGCGTTATCTGCATAGATAAATCTCTTTTCCATATATTAAAACCTTCTTCCGAATTATTTGTAGTTTGGTGATGTATTATTGGAAGTTATCCAACAGACACCATATAATATTATATACCTTTAAGATATACTTTTCAACATATTTTTCAAATATTATTAAAATTATCTTTTTGTAATACAGCCAACTGGTCGCAACGTTCATTTTCTGGGTGACCATTATGACCTTTAACCCACACAAACTGTACAGAATGCTTATCCAACAGAGGTAGAAGTCTTTGCCAGAGGTCTATATTTTTAACCTTACCATTTTTCCAATTAGAACCCACCCAAGATTTCAACCAACCTTTTTGAATAGCATCTACCACATACTTACTATCTGTAGTTAGAGTAACGTTACAAGGTTCTTTTAGTAGGTTTAAAGCTTCAATTACGGCTAAGAGTTCCATGCGATTGTTAGTAGTGTTAGACGCTCCACCAGATATCTCCTTAGTAGTACCAAGATATCTTAATATAGCACCGTATCCACCAGCCCCTGTATTACCCGAACAAGCACCATCGGTAAATATTTCAACAGATTTCAAAGTTAGTATTACCACCTTATATTTAATATAATCAAATTGTAGAAATATTTTATCATAAATTTTGATTAATGTCAATAAGGTGTTTCACTTAGTTAATCTACCAAAAAAGTAGGTTATGAATATAAACATATAACCCCTCCACTAAAAAAGAATAGTTAAAACTTTTATCATATACAAAATCACAACTATGTGCATTGCGAATTTATTTATTCAAATTTTTAGTATAAATATCAATTTTTTTGTTTATGTTGTACAAAAAAGCCTTTTTGTACTTATAATTTTTGGTTTGACTTTTATATCATAAAAGTATATAATATCTATTAGACGCTTTCGGGCAAACACAATATATTGTAGGAGTTGAATTTTATGATTACACATATAGTTAAAAGAGATGGCAGATTGGCTCTTTTTAACACTCAAAAGATAGCCGATGCCATATACAAATCGGCACAATCTATAGGAGGAAGTAACTTTCAAGAGGCTGAAAGACTATCTTTGCTAGTATATAACACTGCAGAAAAAATCTATGGCGATAACGTTCCAACCGTTGAACAAATTCAAGATATTGTTGAAAAGGTTCTAATAGAACAAGGTCACGCAAAGACTTCTAAAGCGTACATTCTGTATAGGTACGAAAGAACTCGTTCCAGAGAGATGCAAACCAACCTTATGAAGGTCTTTAAAGATTTGACTTTCTCATCTGCTAAGGATAGCGACATTAAACGTGAAAACGCTAACATAGATGGCGATACTGCTATGGGTACTATGTTAAAGTATGGTTCGGTTAGTGCTAAAGAGTTCTATGAACTGTACGTTATAGACCAAAAACACGCTAAGGCTCACAAAGATGGCTACATTCATATTCATGATATGGATTTCTATACACTAACTACTACTTGCTGTCAAATTGACTTAATTAAACTCTTTAAAGATGGCTTTTCTACTGGACACGGTTATTTAAGAACTCCTAACGATATAGCTAGTTATTCGGCATTGTGTTGTATAGCAATACAATCCAACCAGAACGACCAACATGGTGGTCAAAGTGTTCCTAACTTCGATTACGCTATGGCTGATGGCGTTCGTAAGACCTACAAGCACAAATACGTTCAAAACTTGCAAAAGGCTCTTGAACTTATTGCAGATGCTCAACCTAACCTTGCAACTGACATATCTAAAGATATACTATCTAAGTACGGCTTAGAACCTATACTAGATAACTCTAATGAATATCAAAAGTACGAAAAAGATGCCCTATCTAAGTATGTACCTCTAGACGTTATTGAAAAGGTTCAAAACTTTGCCCTTAAAGATGCTTACAATGAAACTGACAGAGCAACGTATCAAGCTATGGAGGCTTTGATTCATAACCTAAACACTATGAACAGTCGTGCAGGAGCACAAACTCCATTTAGTTCCATAAACTACGGTACAGATACCTCTGCTGAGGGTAGAATGGTAATTAAGAACATCTTATTAGCAAATGAAAAGGGTTTAGGTAATGGAGAAACTCCTATATTCCCGATACACATATTCAAGGTTAAAGAGGGAGTTAATTTCAATAAGACAGACCCTAACTACGATTTATTTAGATTGGCTTGTAAAGTATCGGCTAAAAGATTGTTCCCAAACTTCTCCTTTATAGATGCTCCTTTTAACCTACCATACTACAAAAAAGGCGATTACAATACTGAAATAGCTTATATGGGTTGTCGTACTAGAGTTATGGCTAACGTCTATGACCCATCTAGGGAGATTGTAACTGGTAGAGGTAATCTAAGTTTTACTTCTATTAACCTACCTAGATTGGCTATTGAAAGTCAAGGTAATATAGATACCTTCTTTAACAAGTTGGACTACTATCTAGATTTATGCATTGAACAACTTAAAGCTAGATTTAAAATTCAATGTCAAAAAAGAGTTAAAAACTTCCCATTTTTAATGGGTCAAGGCGTTTGGATAGACTCCGAAAAGTTATCTAAAGAGGATACCGTTGAGGAAGTTCTAAAGCACGGAACTCTATCCGTTGGATTTATCGGCTTAGCTGAGGCTTTAAAATCTTTAATAGGAGTACATCACGGCGAAAGTGCAGAGGCTCAACAGTTGGGCTTAAAGATAGTATCCCATATGCGTGAACGCATGGACAGAGAGGCTGAAGTTACTCACTTAAACTTTTCTTTACTAGCAACTCCAGCCGAAGGACTATCTGGACGTTTTGTAAAGCTAGATGCTAAAAAGTATGGTATCATAGAGGGCGTTACCGACAGAGATTACTATACAAACTCATTCCATGTACCAGTATACTATCCAATAAGTGCGTTCAAAAAGATTAACTTAGAAGCTCCATACCACGCACTAACCAACGGAGGTCACATAAGCTACGTCGAACTAGACGGCGACCCTACTAACAATGTAGATGCCTTTGAAAAAGTTATCCGTTACATGAAAGAACAAGGCATAGGATATGGTTCTATAAATCACCCTGTAGACCGTGACCCTATATGTGGTTATACTGGTATCATTGGCGAAACTTGTCCTTATTGTGGACGCTCCGAAAAGGTAGATGGTATTCCTTTTGAACGTATTAGACGTATCACGGGATATCTTGTGGGTACGCTAGACCGTTTTAACGATGCTAAACGTGCTGAAGTTCATGACAGAGTTAAACACGGCTTACAAAATAGTTAATCTTAGAGGTGTTATGTTTTTATGAATATCCGTTTAGCAGGTACTTGCGATGATAGTATCGTAGATGGTCACGGCATTAGATATACTATATTCGTTCAAGGGTGTCCACACCATTGTGATGGCTGTCATAACCCTCAAACTCACGACTTCTTTGGTGGCTATGTCGATACTACTGAACATCTTATTGATGAAATTTTAGAAAATCCCCTACTTGATGGCGTTACTTTTAGTGGTGGTGAACCATTCTGTCAAGCTAATGAACTTTTCTACTTAGGTTCTGCAATAAAGTCCATTAAGCCTCAACTTGATATTATTACCTACTCTGGCTTTACCTTTGAACACCTCTTTAAGAACGCTAATCAGTATAATGGATATCTTAACCTACTTAAAATATCCGATATGCTAGTAGATGGCAAGTTTGAAAAAGATAAGCAATCTTATGATTTGGTCTTTAGAGGAAGTTCTAACCAAAGATTTATAGACTGTAAAAAAAGTATTAAGTATAAAAAAGCTATAGAGTTCAAAACTGTATACGCTTAAAAATATAGGAGGTCTTTTATATGAATGCTGTAATTGAAAATATGGTATCTAGGAGAAGTGTTAGAAACTTCAAATCCGATATGATACCTAAAGAAACTATTCAACAGATTGTAACTGCTGGAACTTATGCTCCTACTGGTAGAGGTATGCAATCGCCTATTATAATAGCAGTCACTAACAAGCAGTTAAGAGATAGACTATCTAAGATTAACGCTAAAATTATGGGCAAAGATACTTCTTTTGACCCATTCTATAATGCTCCAGTAGTTTTGGTAGTCCTTGCAGATAAGAACTGTCCTACTCATGTGTACGATGGCTCTTTAGTTATGGAAAACTTAATGTTATCGGCACACTCTTTGGGAATAGGCAGTTGCTGGATACATCGTGCTAAGGAAACTTTTGAAACCGATGAGTTTAAACAACTCCTACAAGAGTTAGGCATTAAAGGTGAGTATGAGGGTATTGGAAACTGTATCTTAGGATACTCCAACGAACCTGAAAAAGATGCTCCACCTAGAAAACAAAACTATGTATACTATGTAGATTAATATTAAAAAAAGACGTTCTAATTTAGAGCGTCTTTTTTATATGTTATAGCACATTTTCGTATAGAAACTTAGCTACGCCGTCATTGTCGTTAGACGTTGTAATGTAATCGGCAGATTGCTTTATTAAATCGCAACCATTTGCCATAGCTATACCATGAGTAACATACTTAATCATAGATATGTCATTAAAGCCATCGCCGAAAGCCATAGTTTCCGATTGGTCTATGCCGATAGTATCTATCAGTTTAGCAATAGATACAGCCTTATCTATGCCTCTAGGAACTACCTCAATAAAGTAAGGTTCGGAACGATACACGTTAGCTAAGCCATCTAAAGCAGATTTCATAATAGGTTCTACAGTAGCCAGATAGTCGCCATCACCTAGAACTAAACACTTAGTAGGTCTGTAGTCCACGAAATCCACCATAGATTTTACTACCTTTACTGGAATCTTATTTATCTTAGCTTCAATATCCATGTACTTATTTTCTGCAACTTCTGATATAATATAGTTATCATTATAGGTTATAATCGGGCAGTTGTGCAACTTAGATACTTCACAAGCTAACTTAAAGGCATCTAAAGTAAGAGAGTTCTCGTATATAACTTGATTAGTCTTACAGTTCTTAACCCTAGCACCGTTAAAGGATAGCATATATCCCCCGAACTCATCTAATTTGAGTTGCTTAGTAATAGGTAGAACTCCCGTATCTGGTCTACCAGACGCTACTGCTAAGATTATACCTTGCTTTTGAGCCTCTATTAGAGCATCTAAGGTATGCTTGGTTATAACCTTTTTAGAGTTGGTTAGAGTACCATCTATATCCAAAAATATTATTTTGCAATTCATTATAAACCTCCGTAAGCGATTAATCTTCTTGATTATAGTTAAGAGCGTAATCGAAGTTTAACACATAGTTAAATGGATTATACTCTATCTTATCTATGCCAGTGCCACACACTAGATAACTTTTATTATAGTATAATGGTACATACACTATATCGTGTAGTATACTTTCTTCTACTTGTGAATACATGGTAACTACATCGGTGGAGTTTAAACACTGCTCAGATGCCTTTAAAAGTGTATCTACTTGAAGGTTACTATAGTTAAAGTTTTCGCTAGTAGATAGAAAGTATTTTAAAAATGAGTAAGGGCTATCGTCGGTAGAGTTAAGCGAGTATATGGCAATCTGATAGTCGTTACTCTCTACAGATTTATTAAACTCCTCAGCAGATAAGGGTTCTATTAGGACGTTTATATTAAACAACTTTTGCCATTCGTCTGCAATGGATTTTATATAGGCACTATCTATACCGTTTTCCATAATAATTCTAACGTCCGATATCTCCCCTAAGATATCTTTTGCAGTGTTGAAGTTTTGCAAGACCTCATCTTGAGATAGATGTTCAGTCAATGAGGTATCGGAAATAGTATCTCGGTAATACTTTCCGTACACCTTGCAGGATTTTGGAACTATTCCATAAGCCAAATCTATGTCGCTATTAGACTTCTTTAGAGCCTTTTCTCTATTTACAGAGTATGCAAAAGCGTTTCTTAAAGATTTCTCCTTAAATTGAGTATCTTGCGTATTAAAAACCAATCCCACCGTAGATATATCGTAAGATGTAACTACGTCGTTTCTATCTATAGAGGATTTATCTAAAGAGTTGCAATAGTAAAGGTCGGTTTCGTCCTTGTAGAAACTATGCTGAACGTCATCTAAGGTAGATTTTTCGTCTATGGTTAGTTGTATGGCATAAGGCGAATACTCATCGTACTGCGGATTTACTGGATTTCTACGCAAAGTTAAAAAGTTATCGCTACCATACTTATCGTAGAACCACTGCTTAATGTAAAACGCTCCATTGGATACCGTTGAGTAATCGTATAGACCGTATGTGGAATGAGTACTCTCAAAAAAAGTCTTATTGCAAGGCATGGCAAAAGATTGAGTAAGTAAGTTTAAAAAGTCTGCATTAGGGGTATCTAGTAGGAACGTAATAGTATACTTATCACTAGCGTACACGCCCACGTCGGAGTAGGTTAAATCTTCGCTACCATTAAGTATAGCCTTAGCGTTTTTTAGACAAGAAAACTTTTCACCATAAGGTGATTGCATCTCTGGATTGAACAACCTATAGAAAGCAAATACAAAGTCATCGGCAGTTACATCAAAGGAAGTATTGTCAAAGGTATACCATTTATAGTCCTTTTTTAGATAAAAGACGTACGTCAAGCCATCATCAGATACGGTATAACTGTCAGCTACGCCACACACTACGTTTCCGTTGATATCTTTAGTCATAAGACCAGTATAAGTGTTACTTATAACCGTTATAGAGTTACTATCTACGGCAATTTGAGGGTCTAGGTTCTGTGGATTTTGCACCATAGTATACTTAAACAGATACCCTTTTCCATCGGATTGCTCTTTTCCACACCCTGAAGTCATCATAAGCAATCCACAAGTTAAGCAACAGCATACTAATTTAATAAGTTTGTTATTAAAAACGCTCATAGAAATACCAATACACCACCTAAAAGAAATTATAGTACTATTATATACTATTGCACTAGATAAATCAAGCAGTAAAATGAAACTCTAGTTTTATAGAGATTTAAAGCAAAATAAAGAGATTTAAAGAACTTACTTAGAATATTTTTGTTAAACGCTTAAATTTGCCTAAAAATACTCTATTTTAGTATTGACATATCTAAAAAAATAGTCTATAATAAATATCGTTGCGTTGGAAAAAGTTCAAATTCCCCGTATTTGAGTTATTTTTGACTGGACTTTTCTAAATCTGCATTGAAAATTGAAAGATTGTCAATTCAATGCTTTGTAATAACTAAAAATATTTTAATGGAGGATATACATTATGTCAACTTATATGCCAAAAGCTGATGATTTAAATCAAAAAAAATGGTACATCTTAGACGCTGAAGGCAAGTCTCTTGGTAGAGTTGCTGCTACTGCTGCTCACATTCTTAGAGGTAAGCACAAGCCAACTTTTGCTCCTAATGCCGATTGTGGTGATGCCGTAATTATTATAAACTGTGCTAAAGCTGTTCTTACTGGTAAAAAGTTAGAACAAAAACATTACATCTGGCACACTGGCTGGATTGGTGGCTTAAAGAAAATTCAATACAAAGAATTAATGAGCACTAACCCAGACAAAGCTATGTTCTATGCCGTTAGAGGTATGCTCCCTAACAATACTCTTGGCGATAAGGCTCTAACTCGTTTAAGAGTTTACGCTGGTAGCGAACACGAACAACAAGCTCAAAAGCCTGAAGTTTACAACGCATAATAGAAAGGAGTATTATTATTATGTACGAATCTAAACAAGAATATTTCTACGGTACTGGTAGAAGAAAAAGTTCTGTAGCTAGAGTTAGACTTTACAGAGGTACTGGTAAGGTTACTATCAATGGCAGAAATATTGATGACTATTTTGGTCTTGAAACTTTAAAGTTAATCGTTCGTCAACCACTTGCTCTTACTGGCAATACTGAAAACTTCGATGTAGTTTGTACTGTCACTGGTGGTGGTGTTACTGGTCAAGCTGGTGCTATTAGACACGGTATCGCTAGAGCTTTACTAATATTCAATCCAGAACTTAGACCTGCTCTTAAGAAGGAAGGCTTCCTAACTCGTGACCCTCGTATGAAGGAACGTAAAAAATACGGTCTTAAGGCTGCTAGACGTGCTCCTCAATTCTCTAAGAGATAGTTCTGCACAAAGTATATCGCTTATATATTTATATACAATCCCCTTGCCTATGTGGTTAGGGGATTTATTTACACATAAAAAAATCCCTAGTAAACATACTAGGGATATAATATTATATTAAACTTTAAAAGGTTCAATTTGATGTAGCACTTTGATATCTACAAGAGCATCAATAAGAGTTCCGTTTGGGAGGTACTCTTGAGAGAACACTTTACCGTCCATCATAACCAAAGATATCAAATTAGACTTATCATATGGGATAATAGCTTTTAATCTGCGACTAGTAATAGGTAGATTATCAGCTATAGCGTTGAGTAGGTTATCAAAGCCGACCTTTTGCTTAGCAGATATCTTAACATGAGTGTTATCCAATGGGAGCGTATTAGTATAGTCGCACATATCACACTTATTGAACACCGTAACTTTTGGGATATCATTACAACCCAGTTCGTTAAGTAGCGAGTTAGTAACGTCCAGATGTTCTTGAAAGTCATTAGATGAGGCATCTACTACGTTAAGAATCAAGTCGGAATTGGAAGCCTCCTCCAAAGTAGATTTAAAAGCCTCTACCAAGTTGTGAGGAAGTCTGCGAATTAGACCGACGGTATCGGTTATTAAGACGTTTCTACCGTCAGGGAGTTCCAAACCTCTGGAAGTAGTATCCAAAGTAGCGAAAAGTTTATCTTCAGCCAAAATGTTGGAGTCGGTTAGAGCGTTAATCAAAGTAGACTTTCCAGCGTTGGTGTATCCGACTATAGCCACGCAAAGAACACTATCTTTTTTTCTGCGAATGCGACTAAACTCACGATGTTTTTTAAGTTCAGCGAGTTCATTTTCCAATACAGATATTCTAGTTCTAATGTGACGTTTATCGGTTTCCAACTTAGTTTCACCAGGGCCACGAGTACCTATTCCACCACCAAGCCTAGATAGTGTAACACCCATACCAGCCAATCTAGGTAGACGATACTTCTGCTGAGCCAACTCTACTTGAAGTTTACCCTCTTTAGTTCTAGCACGTTGAGCAAAGATATCTAATATTAGAGTAGTTCTGTCGATAGTTCTAACGTTGGTAGCATCTTCAATATTACGCACTTGAGTAGCAGTCAGTTCGTGGTCAAAGATAATCAAATCCACGTCCAACTGTTTGCAAGTTTCGGCGACTTCTAGCAATCTGCCACGACCTATGCAAGTAGACTTTTCAAAGCAAGGTCTTTTTTGGATTACCGTTGCTACGACGTTAGCATTAGCAGTCTTAGTCAATTCGGAGAGTTCGTTAATAGAGGTTTCATTATCGAACTCGCCAGTATCTACGGATATCAAAAGAGCGTTAGGGATTTTTTCTTCATTTACAAACATACAAAGTCCTTTCCAAGTAGATACACAATTTTGAAGTTATCTATTTGAAACTTTTAACTACGAACGATAGTCTGCATTGATTTTAACGTAATCATAAGATAGGTCGCAACCATATGCAATGGCAGAACTCTCGCCCATTTTGATATCTGCGACTATGTTTACTACTGGTTTAGATAGTACTTCAGTAGCTTCAGCCTCGCTGTAGTCAACGGCAGAACCATCTTTAAATATAAGGATAGTCTTAACATCATCAGCTATAGAAACTTCCACACGGTTAGGGTCGAACTGTACACCAGAGTATCCCATAGCACAAAGTATTCTGCCCCAGTTAGCATCGTGGCCGAATATTGCACACTTGGTCAAAGAGGAACATATTATAGACTTAGCTATAGTTCTAGCATCTTCCTTAGATTTAGCGTTTACAACCTTAGCTTGAACTAAAGCAGTAGCACCTTCGCCATCACCGGCTATCTTCTTAGCAAACTCCTCATTTATATAGTGTAGAGCCTCTAGGAAAGTGTAGTAGTCTTGATTTTTTTCGGTAATAGTAGGATTTTCAGCTAAACCGTTAGCAAGTAGTAGTACGGTATCGTTAGTAGAAGTATCGCCATCGACAGATATCATATTGTAGGTATCTAAAATATCAGTGCTAAGAGCCTCTTGTAGTAACTCTTTAGATATAGCAACGTCGGTAGTAATAAACGCTAACATAGTACACATATTAGGGTGTATCATACCAGAGCCTTTACACATACCCCCGATAGTAACCAACTTGCCACCTATTTCCACTTCTACGGCTATGTGTTTAGGCTTAGTATCGGTAGTCATAATAGCTTTAGCAGATTGCACACTAGCCTCTAGGGAGTGTTCTTTGGAACTAGCTAGAGCGTTTACACCGTTAGTAATCTTATCAATAGGAAGTTGCATACCTATAACTCCAGTAGATGCTACTAAAACTTCATGATACTTAACAGGAAGTACTTTAGCAACAGCCTCAGCAGTTTTCATACAGTAATCGTAACCTTGTTTACCAGTACAAGCGTTAGCAATTCCAGAGTTTATTACTACTGCATGAATATCTGTACCGCTTTCGTTCAATTCCTTGTCCCAAAGTACACAAGATGCCTTTACTACATTCTTAGTAAAAGTACCAGCCATCTTACAAGGGGCTTGACTGTATATTAAAGACATATCTTTTCTATTTTTATACTTTATGTTAGCCTCAACAGAGGAAGTTTCAAAACCTTTTGCTGATGCTACACCACCATTAATAATTCTCATCTTATAAACACGACCTTTTTTTAATTATAGTAATAAGGGTAGATATCAAAATTGTAAATCCACTTTAACAAAAATAAAGTGTACACAAAACAAAAAGACGTGATATCTGTCACGTCTTCTGCCCTATAACATGAATACACACGTTTCGCCCCGATGCGAAACGCCAACTGGGGTAAAGGGATTTGAACCCCTGAATGGTGGAATCAGAATCCACTGCCTTACCGCTTGGCGATACCCCAAAATAAGCCATCAAGGGAAAAATCTTGATGACTTAAATAGTATATCATAGTTTTTTGAATTTGTCAATACTACTAGCAAGTTTTTAACTATATAAAAACTTAATAAATATATTGACTAATTACCTTAAAATATTATATAATATTACTATAACTATCTTTTAGGAGGAATTTTTTTGAAGTTTATTAATATTAACACAATAAATTCTAATTTGGAAAATAATACTATAGATTTTATTAATCAATGTGAACAACATTATATAGACCAACTAGTCAATACTGCCAATAGCATAGTGGAAAGTTTAGAAGATAAACCCATAGTATTAATATCTGGACCATCAGGTTCAGGAAAGACTACATCTGCATTAAAACTATCTAAGATATTACTAGATGACTTTGATTGTCCATCTAGTGTTATTTCGTTGGATAACTATTTTAAGTCTAACGACTCCCCCGATATGCCTAAAAATGGGGACGGCTCTATAGACTTAGAATCTCCTTTGTGCATAGATATGCAAACTTTACAAGATAACATCTATAGTATATCGCAAGGTAAATCCTTTGATATGCCATACTTCAATTTTACTAATCAAGTGCGTGGAGGGTATAGACCGTTTAAAGTCAATAAGGGTGAAATAGTAATCTTTGAGGGTATACACGCATTAAATCCCATGGTTACGGGGTCTACCGATAACACTACCAAGATATACGTCAGCGTTAGAACTCGTCTAGTAAACGATGACGGTGCAGTACTTCACCCTAAATGTATTAGATTGATGCGTAGACTCATGCGTGATAGCCTATTTAGGGGTAGAAACTATGTGGATATATTTAGCTACTTCAATTCAGTATCTGTAGGAGAACAGAAGTATATCACACCTTTCAAGCCTCTAGCTAATTTTGATATAGATACCTTCCATAGTTATGAACCCTCTATCTACAAAAGATATCTACTAAACGACCTACTATCTATACAAAATGATATGAAATCTAATATTGAATATAACGAAATAGTAAGTTTTCTATCAGAAGTTATAGAAACAACTTCCGATTTAGTGCCTAACACCTCAATAGTTAGAGAGTTCATAGGTGGAAGTAAGTTTGAATATTAATATATCTACAAAGATGGCTAAGATACAGCCATCTTTTTGTTTTGTGATAGAATTATGAAATTATATCATCTACTTGACTTTGCTATATCTAAATGATATAATGTAAGTATCCTAACAGTAAGTACACTAACTATATTTTGGAGGTGATACTTTTTGGAGAACTGTCAATCTAAATCTATAGGGTTCGATATTAAACAGTTGGCTATACTAATAGGTCGTGCCTTTGATACCAAACTATTAAACGATGGTCAATTTCAAAATGAGAACGGTTGCAATCTAACCATAATGCAGAGCCACATTATAGGCTTTATATACTCTCATAAGAACCATACAGTAACTCAAAAAGATTTAGAAACAGAGTTCGCTCGTAGACGTTCCACTATTACGGGAATTTTAAAACTTATGGAGAAAAACGGCTTTATAACTAGAGAGTACTCTAAAAAAGATGCTAGAATTAAACTGGTAACTCTTACTGATAAAGCTATCTTGCTACATAAAAATATAATGACTAAAATAGATGAGTTTAATAAAAATCTGGAACAAGGGCTTACTCAACAAGAAATAGATACTTTTCGTACTATTATAGAAAAAATAAAACAAAATCTGGAATAACTATAACAATTAATAATTAATAAATAATAAATAATAATTAATTAATAATTAGCAAATAATAATTATTATATATTAATTATTATATATTATATACAATTGTGGTAACTGGTTAAATTCCATAGATACATGATTAATTAATAATTAATAAATAATAAATAATAAATAATAAATAATAAATAATAATTAATTAATAATTAACAGATAATAATTATTATATATTATTTGCTAGGATACATATACTAAACGTATGTATCCTAAAAAATAACGTGTAAACTGTTAGGAGGCTTACAAATATATAAAGAAAGGATTAACTAAATGGTAAAAAAATTATTATCCCAAGTTAAAGAGTATAAGAGTGCATCTATACTAGCACCAGTACTCGTAACGGGCGAAGTTGTCATGGAAGTACTTTTGCCATTCTTTACGGCAGGTCTAATAGATAACGGTATCAATAAAGGCGATATGTCTAACATAGTAAAGTACGGTTTGCTACTGGTAGTTATGGCATTATTATCGTTGACCTTTGGAGCACTTTCAGGACACTTTGCCGCAACGGCATCGTGTGGATTTGCTAAAAATTTAAGAAAAAGTATGTTCGAAAGAGTTCAATCTTTTTCATTTTCCAACATAGATAAGTTTTCTACCTCTAGTTTAGTAACTCGTTTAACCACCGATATTACTAACGTACAGAATGCTTATCAAATGGTTATTAGAATAGCTGTAAGAAGTCCTATAATGTTTATATCTTCTATAGTTATGGCGTGGGCTATTAGTCCAAAGATGGCAACCATCTTTCTATGTGTGATACCTATACTTTTAATCGCACTATTTGTAATAGTAAAACACGCTCACCCAACCTTTGAAAAGGTCTTTAAAACTTATGATAACTTAAACAATGTAGTTCAAGAAAATCTAATGGGAATTAGAGTAGTAAAGTCTTTCGTTAGAGAAGATTACGAAATAAAGAAGTTTGAAAAGGTATCCACTGAGATATACAAACTATTCTCTAAGGCAGAAAGATTAATCTCTTTAAACCAACCTATTATGATGCTATGCATAGACTTAGTACTAATACTAATCGCTTGGATTGGCTCTAAGTTGATTATAACTACCAACTCCGTAGCCCTAACCACTGGCGAACTTACTAGTATGATATCCTATGGTATGCAAATTCTTATGAGCTTAATGATGCTCTCCATGATTTTCGTCATGATTACTATGTCTAGAGCATCTATGGAAAGAGTTGTAGAAGTCCTTGATGAAACTAGCGACCTCAAAAACTGTGACAATCCTGTTATGGAAGTAAAGGACAGTTCTATTGAGTTTGATAACGTATCTTTTAGCTACTCTAAGCGTGAGGATAATCTTTGTTTAAAGGATATCAACCTAAAGATAAACTCTGGCGAAACCGTTGGAATTATCGGAGGTACTGGCTCATCTAAGTCCACGTTTGTACAACTAATTCCTAGAATATACGATACCACTATAGGTACTGTAAAAGTAGGCGGTGTAGACGTAAAAAATTACGATATAGAAACTATTAGAAATGAAGTAGCTATGGTTCTACAAAAGAACATCTTATTTTCTGGAACTATTAGTGACAATATCCGTTGGGGTAACAAAGACGCTTCTGATGAAGAAGTTCAACACGTCTGCAAACTTGCTCAAGCCGATGACTTTATTCAAACCTTCCCTAAAAAGTACGATACCTATATCGAACAAGGTGGTACTAACGTATCGGGAGGTCAAAAGCAAAGACTTTGCATAGCCAGAGCCTTATTGAAAAAACCTAAAATACTAATCTTAGATGACAGCACCAGTGCCGTGGATACTAAGACTGATGCCTTAATAAGAAAAGCCTTTAAGGAAGAAATTCCTAACACTACTAAGATAATAATTGCTCAAAGAGTATCTTCCATTATGGAGGCAGACAAGATTATAGTATTAGATAACGGAAAAGTATCGGCAATGGGTACACACGATGAACTTTTAAAATCCAGTCCAATCTATCAAGAAGTGTACTACTCACAAACTAAGGAGGGTGATTAATATGCCTCGTATGAACGGAATGAAAGGTGTTCCACCTACCATGAACGGTAAACCTAAGTTTAATATGAACACTGCTAAGCGTCTAACGGGATACATCTTTAAAGAACATAAGTTTATGTTTCTAATAGTATTGATATGTATATTGTTATCCACATTGTGTTCAGTTGCTGGTTCGTTGTTTATACAGACTTTAATAGATGACTATATCACACCCCTACTATTAGAGGACAATCCAGTTTTAAGCGGATTGCTTAGAGCAGTATGCACTATGGCGGGAATATATCTAATAGGAGTACTATGCACCTTAGCATATTCGCAGATAATGGTTACTATAGCACAGAAGGTACTAAAAGATATCCGTGACGAAATGTTCCAAAAGATGCAAAGACTTCCTATTAAATACTTCGATACCCACACTCATGGCGACCTAATGAGTTGCTATACTAACGATACCGATACTCTACGTCAAATGATAACTCAAAGTATAGTACAAGTATTCTCATCTGTGATAACTATAGTGACAGTATTTGTAGCTATGGTAACTACTAGTTGGGTGCTTACTCTGGTAGTGTTGATATCTTTAGTCGTTATGCTAACGGTATCCAAAAAGATTGCTGGTAAGAGTGGTACATTCTTTATAAAGCAACAGCAATCTTTAGGAACTACTAACGGATACATCGAGGAAATGATAAACGGTCAAAAGGTTATAAAGGTATTCTGTCACGAAGAGGAAACTATTAAGAAGTTCAACGAACTAAACGATGAGTTATGTTATGCTTCCACACAAGCTAACAGATTTGCTAACATATTAATGCCTATTATGAACAATCTAGGTAACTTGCAATACGTTCTGTTGGCGTTTGTGGGAGGTGCGTTAGCTATCAATGGAGTTACTAGCATAACTTTAGGTGCTATAGTAAGTTTCTTGCAACTGTCGAAATCTTTTACACAACCTATAAGTCAAGTATCGCAACAGTTGAACTCCATAGTTATGGCTTTGGCTGGTGCTGAAAGAATATTCGCTCTTATGGACGCAGAACCTGAACAAGACAACGGTTATGTTACTCTAGTAAACGCAAAAATAGTAGACGGCAAGATTGTTGAAACTCCTGAACACACTGGCATATGGGCTTGGAAACACCCTCACTCTGCCGATGGTACTGTAACTTACACTCAACTTCGTGGCGATGTGGAAATGCACGATGTGGACTTCGGTTATACTGAAGAAAAGATAGTACTTCATAACATATCGTTGTATGCTCATGAGGGACAAAAGGTAGCCTTTGTAGGTTCTACTGGTGCTGGTAAGACTACTATTACTAACTTAATAAATCGCTTTTACGATATAGCCGATGGTAAAATCCGTTACGATGGCATTAACATAAACAAGATTAAAAAAGACGACCTTAGACGTTCGTTAGGTACTGTACTTCAAGATGTAAACTTGTTTACTGGTACTGTTATGGAAAATATCCGTTACGGCAAACTAGACGCTACCGATGAGGAAGTTATATCTGCATCGAAACGTGCAAACGCTCACGACTTCATTATGATGCTCCCAGATGGCTACAATACCGTCCTTAAAGGCGATGGCTCAGGACTTTCTCAAGGTCAAAGACAGCTTATATCCATAGCTAGAGCGTGTGTTGCTGACCCTCCAGTTATGATACTAGATGAGGCTACCTCCTCAATAGATACCCGAACTGAGGCTATAGTACAAAAGGGCATGGATAATCTTATGCATGGCAGAACCGTATTTGTAATCGCACATAGACTATCTACCGTTAAAAACTCGGACGTTATTATGGTTCTTGAACACGGCAGAATTATTGAAAAAGGTTCGCATGAAAAACTTATCCAAGAGCATGGAAAGTACTATCAGTTATACACGGGTGCTTTTGAATTGGAATAGTATCCACTTAGATATTAATAATAATACTCCTCTTGATACATCAAGGGGAGTATTAATTAATATATAATAATTAATATCTAATAATTGTTATTTATTATTTATTAATTATTATTTAATTATTATTTGTTATTTATTAATTATTAATTAATAACGTATCTATGGAGTTTAATCAATCACTAAAATTAATAAATTATATATAATATATAATAATTATTATTTATTATTTATTAATTATTAATTGTTAACCCGTGTTGAAGTTTACTAGCAGTAAGAGTATTCTGCATAAGCATTGCTATAGTCATAGGGCCAACTCCACCAGGTACTGGAGTTATATAACTAGCTTTAGGTTCAACTTCAGCGAAGTTTACATCACCACAAAGTTTGCCGTTATCAAGGCGATTAATACCTACATCGATAACTATAGCACCTTCCTTAACCATATCGGCAGTTACGAAGTTAGGTTTTCCTACCGATGCCACTAGTATATCTGCTTTGGAGCAAACTTCGGCAAGATTTTTAGTTCTAGAGTGACATATAGTAACAGTACCATTACTATGTAATAGCAACATAGCCATAGGTTTGCCTACTATGTTACTTCTACCTATAACCACGCACTCTTTACCAGATATCTCTACACCAGTAGATTTAATTAGTTCCATTACACCTGCTGGAGTACATGGCAAGAAAGCGTAATCGCCGACCATTATTTTACCAACGTTTATAGGGTGAAAAGCATCTACGTCTTTGTTAGGAGATATAGCGTTTATGATAGCAGTTTCATCAATGTGTTTAGGTAGAGGTAGTTGAACTAATATACCGTTTACCTTGTCATCATTGTTAAGAACGTCCACAAGTTGAAGAAGTTCCTCTTGGGAAGTTTCGCTAGGTAGAGCGTACTCATAAGATTTAAAACCTACCATATCACAAGCCTTTTTCTTGTTATTTACATACACCCTAGATGCAGGGTCATCACCAACTATAACCACTGCTAGACCTGTTTCTATACCTTTAGATTTTAAACTTTCATTTTCCAACCTTACTCTTTCCTTAACTTGAGCAGAAACCTCTTTGCCACTAATAATTTTAGCCATAACACAAAATCCTTTCTATGAATATATTACTCCTCGTCATTGTCGGAGGAATTTTTTACATCTTTAGCGTCCTCTTTGGATAGTATAGAAGTATACTTAGAGCTATCTTCCAAAGGTGAGCCATCTTTAAACTTAGAACCCTTACTTTTAGAGTTCATTTCTTCAGCGATTAACTTTTTAGAATGTTCAGTATCCTTGTAGAAGGTGTAATCGTCGCCCATGCGTCTAACCTTAGAACCTATAACAAGTAGTAAGATAATCGAAGTGACTGTTAAAACTATCGCTAACACTTGCGATATTCTAACGTTACCTAACATTAGACTATCCGTACGTAAGCCCTCAACGATACTCCTTTCAAAGCCATACCAAGCGACGTACAACAAGAACATTTGACCATCATACTTACGATGCTTTGAATACATATACAATACTACAAAACTAATCAAGCACCAGATACTTTCGTATAAGAAGCATGGGTGGACTAACTCTTTAGCAGAGATATCTAAGTTACCATTTTCAATCATGTTGTAAATTCTAGCTTGGATAGTTCCACCAGACATACCCCAAGGTAAGTCGGTATTAGAGCCAAACGCCTCTTGATTGGTAAAGTTACCCCAACGACCTATCCCTTGACCGATTAAAAAACCCATTCCAGCAATATCCAAAAGAGGTAACATCTTAACTTGACGTATCTTAGCGACTATAAAAGCTACTAATACAGCTCCAATGATGCCACCATATATAGCCAAGCCACCCTCTCTAATGTTAAATATAGATTTAAGATTATCTTTGTAGCTATCCCAAGAGAAAGCCACATAGTAAATTCTAGCACCTACTACGCCACCTATAATACCACCGATTATGCAATCGAGAGTTCTGTCGGAGTTCAAGCCGTACTTTTTCATTTGAGAAAATCCAAAGAATATGGCTAGTAGTATTCCAATAGATATTATCAAGCCATACCATTGGATATCTATACCAAATATAGAGAATGCCGTCTTATCTATGGTTATATCTATATTTAGATGTGGGAACACTATTTGATTAGGTTTTAAGTTTTCTAACGTTTCCATAAAAAATCTCCTTTTAGGATTATTCTATTATCGATAGTACAGACTTATCCAAATCCAACCTAGTTAGTAAGCAGTTCATAGCGTCCTCATAAGATACCTTTGATAGTACATCTATACTTTGTAGAGGTTCTACCCCAGATAGATGTGCATTTATAATACTATTAGCCATAGTACTAACATCGTTTAGTTCTCTTATGAAACTACCATAGTTAGCTTTTTTAATCATTTCAAAGCAAGATTTATCTAAGCCGTTAGTTTTAGCATCTTGTATAGCCTTGAATATTCTACGTTTAACTTCTCTAGGGTCGGAACTCTCGCCACCAAAGATTATACTAAAAAATCCATCGCCATTGAAAACTTCCACGCCAAATTCAGAGTTTATAAGACCATCGTTAAGAAGTCCCTCGTATAGTGGAGAAGATACGTCTGCTAGAGTATTAGCCATGATAAAAGCCTCCATTTCTGCTTTTAGATTTGCATAGCCAACCTCTGCTTTAGATTTAAACCCTAAATTGAACAAAGGCAATCCTACTGGAAGATGCTGTACTATTTCATTTTTAACTATGGTATCGGGTTCGTCGGGGCATATAGTTTGGAGTTCCAAACTTTCGCAAGGTTTTAGAAGTTCGTCAGCTATCTTAATGACTTCCTGTTCTTTGACGTTTCCAGCAATGGATAGCACCATGTTATGCAGATTATAAAAAGTATTGTAACATCTGTACAAGAGAGGTGCATCTATTTTAGATATGCTATCTATAGTACCTGCTATATCTATCTTTACTGGGTGATTATAATACATTCCGTTAAGCATATTGAAGAACACTCTCCAAGATGGGTTATCGTCACACATTTTAATTTCTTGACCTATTATGCCTTGTTCCTTGTCCACGCTCTGTTGAGTGAAGTAGGGTTCTTGTACAAACGATAGCAGTATCCTTAAAGATTGCTCATAGTTTTCGGAACAGCTAAACATATAGCAAGTCTTATCAAAGGAGGTGAAAGCATTAGCAGATGCTCCCGTCTTAGCGTATAGTTCGAATACGTCAGTATCTTTATTTTCAAATAGTTTGTGTTCCAAAAAGTGAGCAATGCCCTCTGGAACGGTAACGAAATCCTTATCGGCTTTAGTTTTGAACGTAGTATTTATAGAACCGTACTTAGTACCAAATAGAGCCTCTGTAGTGCTGAAGCCCTCCATTTCGCACACATAGATATCTAAGCCACTAGAATGTTTTAGTTTAACTATCTTGTCGCCAGTTATGGAACTTTCTATAATAGTTCTGTTTACAATCATACTTTAGACTTCCTTTCCGAATGGTTTTAATGTGAACACGGTATCTAAGGTTAGAGCCTTTGCTGATGCTATAATGTCATCTTTGGTGACGTTGTTATAGCGTTCGTATTCACTTTGAATGGTTCTCTCTTGATTAGTCAAAACGTTATTGAAGTACCAACTTATATACGAATATTGAGTATCTCCGATAGTTTTTAGTGCGTTAGTAAGATATACTATAGAATTTTTAACGTCTAGGTCGGTGAAGTTACCGTTTTGTAAGTCGGATATCTGTTGCATAATAGCTTCCCTAGACTTTTCAATATTTTGAACTTCTATACCACTATCTATAAAGATGGTCTTTTTTAGATTATCGTAACTACTTTGACAGTAGTAACATAGACTTAACTTTTCTCTAACGTTAGAAAATAGTTTAGAAAATGGAGATAATCCTAGTATAGTGTTCATAATAGAGTTGCTATACTTATCAGGATAGGTAGTTTTTAACGCTAGAACCATCTTACATTGATTTACTTCCACTTCACTAGAAACTTCTTCCACACTGGATTTTATTACACTAGGTGCAGTAGTTGGGAAATCTTCTGGAGTTCTGTTAGTAAGAGTATCAAAGGCATCTTTAAACTTTTGAAGTATGTTAGGTTTATCATTGCAACCAACGTAGAATATTTCTATATTACATGAGTTCAAGAGTTTAATAAAAGCCTCGTAACACTCTTTAGATGTAGCCTTTATAGTGTGTTCCTTGTCGCCATACGAAAGTATAGATGCAGGTTCATTACGATAGATAGTCTTTTTAGCTTGTATTATAGCATACGTTCTTTTGTTGTTAATTTCGCTTTCTATGGTATCAAGGAGTTCTTTTTTGCTTATGTTGAAAAGTTCCTCATTAAATGAGTTACCTTCCACGCAAGGTTTAAATATGCAATCTAGGAGCATATCCACCACACTGTTGGATATATTTTCTCCATCGAAAGCAAAACGGTCATCTATAAACCTAGAGGTTATAGATAGTATCTGTACATCTCCCAACTTTGATACGTCCGAACCTATGGTAGAACCATATAACTCCCCTAGTCTTTTGTTAAAAGATGCTATAGTGTTATACTTACTATTAGCCGAACCTATTGTGGATATCGCTAATGAGTTTAAAACAGAAGTATCTGCATTAAGTTTAGTTACCATCTTAACCGATACTACGTTGGATTTAAACTTCTTATCCACAACGCTAGTAAAGTATATACCCTTAGATAGTTCTTGTCTGTTATGTGTGTATGACATAGATTAAAAAAACCTGCTACTCAAAATATGGACAAAAATATTCATATTGAGAAAATTCCTGTTTCAACCTATATGCTTTTAATGATAAATCATCTACTCACAAGTTCGAGTATAGTCCACAGGCGTAAATTCCGATGTAGCCCACCGTACATACTTACATAGCTTGATGTTATGCTATCTTGTAAGTTGAACAGTCTTTCAAGTTAAGACTTGCATTAAAATCTCTATCAGCGATATATCCACAAGAACACTTGTAAACTCTATCGGATAGTTTTAAATCTTTTTTGATAGTACCACAACAGTTACACATCTTACTACTTGGATAGAACCTATCTGCCAATCTAAGTTCAATCCCATAGATATGACATTTAGCAGTTAGTTTGGTTCTAAGCTCATAAAATTTTTGTTGTGCTATCGCTCTTGAAAGATGCCTACTTTTTATCATGCCTTTGATGTTTAAATCTTCAATAGTTATGAATTTTGGCTTGATTTTCACCAGTTCGCTAACTATCTTATTGATGTAATCGGTTCTTAAACATGATAGTTTATAGTTTAATCTTTGTACGATAAGCCTCTGCTTATTGATATTTTGTCGAGTAGCTACTCCTTTCAAAATTTTATTTTGTTTTTTAAAACTTTCATATTTCCTTGAAAGTTTTCTTTGTTCACGTTTGAGTTTTTTCTCTAAACGTCTAACTTTTGATGTTTTATTAATATTTTTGTAAACTTTGCCATTACTAATGATAGCAAAACTTTTTAAACCTAAATCTATACCGTATCCAAAAGAGTTCAATACTGGTTTAGATGGTTCATCAACTTCAACTAATACAGATACAAAGTATTTTCCACCATGATATGATACTATCCCACTCCTAATCTTAGCATTAGTTGGAATATATCCTTTTTCTTTAAGTCTAACCCATTTTAGAGTAGGTATCTTTATTCTATGGCGATTTACAATTAAATCTGTTTTGTTATTTTTAGGAAAGTATATCTTAACATCGTTATGATGTTTCTTTTTGAACTTTGGAAAACTAGTCTTTTTATTGAAAAAATTTCTAAAGGCATGATTTCCATATATCATGGATTATTTTACTGCCTTAGAACTTACTTCTTTAATCCAATTAAATGTAGGATTATTAGGTAAAAATTCATGGTTTAACCACTTTTCAAAATCGTAGGCAGATAAAAATTCTCCAGTACTTTGATACACTTCCAAATTTTTACTTAAATAAAAATTATAGATATATCTACATACACCTATGGTCTTATGAATTAAAACTTTTTGTTTAGATGTAGGAAAAATTTCGGTTTTATAACTTTTTAACAATTTTTTATCTCCATGAGTATATTATACCATGTTTATCCATATTAATCGATGATTTTATGAACTCTTTAATCACTTATAAAACTTTTTTAAAGTAACATAATCTATTATACCACAAAAGATTAAAAATAGCCATACCTAAAATACGAATAAAGTTTTCAATGCAAATTATGTGATAGTTACTATATACGATAAGTTAGTTTTAGTTAATATGCTGAAATTTTATCTAAAGCCAAAATTTTTTTGATTTTTTCAACAAAAATAATTGATTTTATTGCTTTAATATGTTATAATTTAATAACAATATTGGTTTTTTACATAAGGAGTGAATTTTATGAAAATGTTTAAGGTAAAAAATCTAGTTACTTTTGTGGCAACTGGATTGCTTTCTACAGTATTAATAGGGGGAATATCGGCTAATGCTGATACATTAACTACTGAAGTGCAATCTATTGATTTTAGTACTATACCATCTAAAGTATTTGACGTCTATTCTTTGGATAGTTTCTATCTATCTAGTGTAGATTTCAATAACTATAGCAATAGCGAACTATCGCTTGAGGAGTATCTAGTACAAAATATTAAGGATTTTACTACTCAAATAGATATCTCTAGTTATGGTATCAATAAAAGTAACTCCGAACTAATTAAGAATACTCTAAGTAAGATACGTCTAACATATCCCGAACTATTCTATATGGAGTCCAACTATTCAGTAGCATCTTCTATTAAGAGTATCAAGTATATAAAGCTAAACTATTCTTGTACCAAAGATGAGTATTCTGAACAGTTATCTAGCATAGATAGTAAGTGTAATGATATACTATCCAAGTTAGATGATACCATGTCCGAAAAGGAAAAGGCTCTAGCATTGCATGACTATCTATGTGCAAACTTCTACTACGACCACTCTGGAACGGTTTTCGATATGTACAACTTCTTAGAACAAGGTTACGGAGTATGTCAAGCGTATATGTTGACGTATACATATCTGTTAAACAAGGTCGGAATTGAAACCCATACCGTACTCAGCGATGAGATTAGTCACACTTGGAACATGGTCAAATTAGATGGCGAATACTATCAAATAGACGTAACTTGGGACGACTATAATGTAGAACTATTAGGTTGGGCTAATCATAATAACTTTATGCTCACCGATACCGAAATTTCTAACACACACGGTTCAGAATGGTATATGTATGATGACATATCTGCTACAGATACTACCTATTCTAGTTGCAAGTTTAAATCCAGTAACTGTCCGTTTGTGGTTATAAATGGAAACATGTTCTATATTGACAACAATGCTTTTTGTGAGTATAATTTTATTGATGATAGTATAACTAAAGTATCTAATTTGCTATCAAACGATGGTTGGCAGGACTTTATTAAATCTACTGATACCCTTAAATATGTATATAACTCTAGTTATAGCAGTTTAAACCCTTACAACAATGTGATTTTTTATAACACTCCTGACAAGATTATCGCTATAGATTTAAATGGAAACGTTTTAGATGTAGTATATACTCACTCTAGTACTACAGATGCTATATATGGTATAAACATTCAAGATGGCTACTTGATAGCTCAATTTGAACCTAACTTAGATACCTCTAGGTCGGATTTTGCATCTAATATTAACGTGGTTTGCAACCTACAAGATTGGTATACTGAGTATCTAAACGGTTCTAAGACTACCACACAACCTACTACTACTACCATAACTACCACTCAAACTACTATTACCACCGAACCTACTACTATGACTACTACAACTTCCATAGATACCACATCGCAGACTACTAATACTACCACTATTACTACCTTAGATGAAACATCTACTCAACCTACTACTATTACTACTACTGCCATAACTACTACAGTAGCGACCACTTTTACAGAAGAAACTACTTCCATTACTACAGATATAACATCTACTTTTAACTACGACCTAAATTCTGATGGCAATATAGACTCTAAAGATTTGTTATGCTTAAAATCTTACTTAATAGATAGAAACTCAACTGAGAGTATCTATGACGTAAATAATGACGGTTTTGAAAATTTATTGGATTTACTAACTCTAAAAAGTAAACTTCTAAACGGATAGACCACTCTAATTAATATCATAGAAAGTGTATTGTTAAAGTGAATAGTAATAATAATAAAAACATATTAAACTCTAACATAGGTAGAAGTAGATTTCTACCTACAATAATAATCATATTGATTAGTTTTATAATACTAACTCTATGTGGAATGGCTTACAGTGGCTACATGATTGACGTTCTTAAAGAGTACAAAAACTCTAGTTATAATTCCATGGCTAACACCACGGCTGATAAGATAAACGATATTATGTCTAATGAATGTGCATCTATTGAGGAGTATGCTAATGAGATATCCAAGTTAGAGTATCCTAGCGTAAATACCTACATAGTTAGAGCGTATCTAGGAAACTTGGTTAGATGCAACGGATATTCCAATATGTACATAGTAAACAATCAAGGTGAAGGCTTTGACTATCTTAATAATAGCATAGACGTTTCTAATAGTCAGTACTTTAATAACATAGACTATACTAACCAATCGATAGTTTATCAAGATGGCAAAATGTTGTATATAACTCCAACCATAGATAAGAGTAATCAATTTAAGTTTTTTATAATTGCAGAACTGCCATCTGTTATTAGCAAAGATAAGATACTAATTCAAAATTGGAACGATATGGGTTTCTATATTTTGGACAAAAATAAGAATATCATAGCTTATAGCGAAGATGCAAATCCAAACTTAGAATACTCTCAGCTTAACACTCAAGATAACAGAATATACTCCCCTAACGATGACACCACTAATGTGAACTTTAAAAAGTTTATAATGTCTGTTAGTAGCATATTCAAACCACCGAATACCTACCCTACCATGTGGTATGAGAACTCCATAGGTTTTAACGATTGGACTATCATAATGGGACGTTCTGCTAGTAATGATGATGGCGAATTTAAAGCGTTACTATCCATATCCATAGATTTAATTAACATTATAGTACTAACGTTAATCCTAATGATTATAGTATTCGTAATTAGAAACGCTAGAGCAAACTACAAACTTAAAAAGGCTCTGTATCTTGATGTGACTACTGGTGGTACTAACTGGTTAAAGTTTAAACAAGATGCCTCTAGGGAAATTAAAAAGGGTAAAAAAAGATACGCTTTAGTATCCTTTGATATATACAAGTACAGAATATTCTGCGATATACACGGTCATAGACGTGCTAATGAGGTTCTTGTAGAAATATATAACTTAACTAGCAAGTTTGTAAAGCGTACAGAGTACTTTGCCCATAATACTGCTGATAACTTCGATATGTTTCTACTCTACACCGATGAAAAATCCATGCGTGAACGTCTAAAAGAGTTTTCTAACCAGTTAAACAGTTCGGAAAAGTTGAACGGCTTGAGGTTCGCATTTGGCGTGTATGTAGTGGATAACAAAAACATATCCATTAATAGAATGAGTACTTTTGCCAATATGTCTAAAGATAACGACAAACTTAAAGACTTCACTTTAAAAGAAACTATCAGTTTTTTCACCAAAGATATGCATGATAAGATTATCCGAGAAACTGAGTTTTTAAATCGATTTGAAGATGCTATCAAAAATGAGGAATTTTTGTTATACGTTCAACCCAAGTACGATTTAATGTCAGAAAAGTTATCTGCTGGGGAGGCTCTAGTAAGATGGCAAACACAAGATGGTTCTTTTATAAATCCTGCTGAATTTATTCCAGTATTCGAGAACAACGGCTGTATTGCTCAACTAGACCACTATATGCTAGATACTGTATGTAAAAAACAACGTCAATGGCTAGATATGGGTTTAAAGGTAGTACCTGTATCGGTAAATCTTTCCAGAGCGTCTTTTTCGGATAAACTTTTAGCTAAAAACATCTTAAGGTTAGTGGATAGCTATAGACTATCCCACAACCTAATAGAACTTGAAGTTACTGAAAGTGCTTTCTTTGATAACAAATCTCTACTAATAGATACCGTTCAAAAGTTGCGAAACTATGGCTTTTCAGTATCTATAGACGATTTTGGTGCAGGTTACTCCTCTTTGAACTCCTTAAAAGAACTCCCAATTGACATAATAAAGATAGACGGTGGCTTCTTTAGAGATATTTCTAACAAAGACGTTGAAAAATCCAACATAATAGTATACAACACTATCCGATTAGCTAACGAACTAAACTTAAAGGTAGTCGCTGAGGGCGTAGAAACTTCTGAACAGATAGAGTATCTGCGTTCTTTGGGATACAACATACTAATACAAAGTTATTACTATTCAAAACCTTTGCCATGCTTAGAATATCAAGAGTTAATACAATAAGAAAAACGCTCAACTGTTACGGTTGAGCGTTTACTATATCAATACTAATATTAGTCTATAGTTTCAAGACCTTCAGCTTGGAAAGCCTGTCTTAAATCGTTAATAAGGTCGACCTTATCTTCAATACCTATTGCCACACGATAGAAACCACCATGGAACTCTTGTGGATATAGATACATTCTCTCATCATCTTCACCTAAGAATACTATCAAACTAGCATCGTGACCTAAAGATACAGCAGATGTAAATATGTTCAAATGAGTAACTACTCTGTTGTAAAGGTCGTGTTCGCCCTTTAGACCAAAGGATAATACTCCACCAAAGCCATTCTTCATCTGTTTAACGGCAAGGTCATGACCCTTATGGCTCTTTAAACCAGGATAAGCTACAAAGCTAACACAAGGTTGTTTTTCAAGCCATTCAGCGATAGCAAGAGCGTTATCGTTATGAACTTGCATTCTTAGAGGGAAAGTAACAGCACCTCTCATAATCAACCAAGCGTTGAAAGGGCTAATAACTCCACCGATGTTTACTTGTGCTTGATAACGTATCTTTTCCATATCCTCATGAGCACCGATAATAGCACCACCCATGGAATCGCCGTGACCGTTGATGTACTTAGTTAGACTTTCTACAACGTAGTCTACACCGTATTCAAGAGGTCTAGTGTTATATGGAGATGAGAAAGTATTATCTACAGAAACCTTGATACCATTCTCATGAGCAAGTTTAGTAATAGCCTCTATATCGCAGATACATAGTGTTGGATTACCTGGAGTTTCAAAGTGTATCAACTTAGTATTAGGTTTAATAGCCTTTTTAACTTCGTTTATGTCGGTGCAATCCACAATAGAAGTTTCAATGCCCCACTTATCGCACCAAAGTTCGTGGAATATTCTGTAAGTAGCTATGTAAGTAACTGTAGAGAATATAACGTGGTCGCCCTTTTTGAGCATAGTAAAAAACAATGCAGATAGAGCAGCTACACCACTAGCTAAGCATACACAATCCTCGCCACCTTCAAGATTAGCAATCTTTTTTTGTAGAAGTCCTTGGTTTACGCCACCGTTACGAGTATATATATTAGCCTCAGAAGCTGACCAGTTCATAGTAGAAGGGTCATAAGGGAGTAGAAAGCTATTAGCCATGTTTATAGGAGGTTCAATAGCTCCAGTAGCCTTATCTGGTTCATTTCCAACGTGGATAGCTCTAGTAGTAAAGCTCATGCCACTAAAATCCTTTTCATTTAGTTCACTCATGATAAAATCTTTCCTTTCAAGTTCAAGATAGTTTATTATAACAATCAACTTATATTATAGCACACACTATAGAAAAATTTGTGAATATATTTTGAATTTTCGCAAAAAGTATACAAAAAAGTCGAAATATCCACAAAGATATCTCGACTTAACTTTTAACTGCCATACTTAGATTTTCTTTTCAACTTCTTTTGTGACTTTTTATATTCCAACATGGTAGTATATAGCATAGAATACTTATCTAAGCAATCTTTAATATCCAGTTTAGATGGGTTAACGTTACCATAGAACACTCTGTTAGAGGTTTCCACTATACTAGAAATATCCACCTTATAAACCTCTAGTATGGATTGCTTAGTTTCCTCTAGGGTTTGTGAGTTAGATAGTTTAGCTAACTTTCTAATACGCAATATAATTAAACTTAAAGCGTCTTTAGTATCCTTTTTAGAAACCTTCCTACGGAAGTTATCTTCATATATGCTAGGATACACAAAGACCATAAACAATCCTACCAAAGATGCTCCGACCACCATTATTAAAGATGCTATAAATAGTTTAGTACCTTGTGAGGTATCTTGTGTAGTGGCTTGAGTTTCAATAGTAAGTGTTTGAGTAGGTTCAAAGTAGCACCAGCCGTAGCCACTTATAAAGACTTCTGGGTAGGCATGGGAACTAAGTGAAGTAACGTCTATCTTTTTAGGAGTTCCTGTAGAATTGACTACTAAAAATCCCTCAACGTATCTAGCAGGTAGACCCAACGCTCTAGCCATTAAAATCATAGAAGTTGAATACTCATAACAAGCACCCGTCTTGGTGGTAAATATGAACTTTTCTATAGTATCGCCATCGTTAGATTTATAATCTGCGTTGTAGGTGTAACCGTTGGATATAAAATAGTTTTCTAAGGCTCTAGCCTTTTCAATATCAGAGTTGCAACCTTTAGTGATATCTTCTGCAAGTTTAGATATCTTTTCACTATTGCAATCGGTGAACACCTCGGAATAGGTAACCGAATTGTTATAGTCTTGAACGTATGCCGTAGTGACATCTTCATGTTGAGTTCCTTGCACTATGTTAGATAGGTCTTGTAAGAAGTCGCCGTACATATCAAAACTTAGATTGCTAAGAATATCTAAAACGTTAGAATTTTGTAGTATAGCACTAGAATAGTAGTTCAATGAATATTCCGAATAGTTAGATAGAGCAGTCTTATTAACATCTGCAATGATACCACTATATGTACTGGTAAGATTTAACTCATCACTTATAGATGTAACTTCAAAGGCTCTAGTTGGATTTAACACAAAACTTGTAGAAAAGTTTCTATTTTTAATCGATACGGTTTTAAGTATAGTATCTATTTTAGATTGTCCTACTAAGCTATCTAAATGATATTTTTTAGCAAAATCCTCATTAGTATTACAAGCGTATATCACGGCGTTTAAGAAGTCTGCTGGATTGAGTATCTTTTTAAAGTTATCTGTAGAGTTGTTATCTAATGGAACACCTTGAATATCGTAATCCATTAGACTGCTACTGCCTTGATTATAGTACATATTAGTATCTGTAGGGAAATCGTTTATTAAAGATTTAATTCCATCGGAACGTAACCAAACGTTCTTATTAAAGTTGTAGTTGCTAAAGGTTCGGGATTTCAAAGCTACAGTTTCGGAACAGTTCACATCAAAGAGTTTTCTAGTAGAGTTCATAAAGACATCGCCAGAACCGTTGGAAGTATCGGTGAAGTTTCCCAACTGCGATAGCAAAAAGTCGGTTAAGTTTTGGGCAGAGATTAAGTTTTCAAATACGGTTCTCTGTTCTACAATTTGAGGCTTTGGCAATGCAGATATTATCAACATAAACGCTAAGGCGAACGCTCCAACAGATTTGAAATAGGACTTATTATATATAACTTTTAGATTGTTCTCTACAAACAGATTGTTTTGACCATACATTATCATAGTAGCAAAGTAGAGTATTATAAGTAACAAGAGTAATACCGTAGGAATTTTAATATCTTCTCTGGCGTACATTGCGAACGGAAACATAAACAGTACAAAAGTTACTATAAGCCTGTATCTAACTTGAGTGAAATAGTACAACGTAGATGATATAAAAAAGTTCAAGCCTACTAGCATAACGAATATATACTGTAAAGAATATCCCATTGCACCTTGCGGACTTAAAAACCACAACATAAACTCCCATATATTACTTGGAGTATACAACGAACCTATTATTGTTAGTATAAATATCATAGCTACCAGCGAACCTATTATGGATATGTATTGAAAAATTCGACGTTTAGTAGCAACGTAATCGTAGAATATGTAAAATAGACTTTGTAGTACTATGGAACACAATAGAAATAGCAAAGTAAGGTTACTATCGTAGATGTACATAAAACTTACTACTATAAAAATTCCGAATAGCAAAGCTACTCCTTTAACTTTGAGTTTATTTAAAATATCGACCATATTGCACCTCCTTTAGTAGTTACTCTGTAGTATGGATAGGTCATCATTAACCACCCAAACGTTAGGTTGAGAGTACATTCCCTTATAACGAGGAGATAGTATAGTTTCGATGCAAATACCTCTATTTTTTAAGGTAGCAATCTGAGTTTTCAAGTCGGACTTAAAGAAGTCTGTAAATAGAATGTATAAGCTATCAGAACTCTTTAGGTTGCATATTTCATTAGGTAGCGAATGTTTTCCATCGTGAGAGTTATGCGATATTGTAACTGCTAGATTGTACACATCATCTACAGAAGTTAAGACGTAACTTTTATAGCGTCCACAATTGCATAGAATATATTCACATTCAATAGAACCTCTAACGCACATACTAGCCAACGCCAACGAACTTTCTACTAACTTTTCAAAGTTTATAACCGAACTCAAACCGTTAGAGGAAGTATCATCTATTGACATATCTAGGATTATGCAAGGTTTAGATTGTGGTGAAGGTTCATCTAAGCGAACCATAAGAGTATCTTTTTTACATGAAAGTTTCCAATCTATCTTTTTAGGGCTGTCGCCTACTACATACTCTCTATGTAGATATCCCAAAGTAGAACCTATTGAAAAGTTATCATTTGAGTTATTTTCCTCATCTTCGTCATTAGTTATGACGCTATTGCATATAGCATTAAATAACATCTGAGAAGATTGTATCTCTTTAACTTCTGGAATGATATGTATTTCAGTATCTGCTACTAAGTCTTTCAACTTAACTCTAAAAAATCCTAGATAGTCATACATATAAGCCTCATATATGAACACTTTGCAACTTCCTGAAACTTTAGCTATAAAGTTCAAATCGCACTTTAAAGATTTTTCAAAAGCCATAGAGGTTCTAATTTGAGGGAAATCGTCTGTAGAATAGATATCTTTGCTACATAGATGTGGGGAATATCCAACTTTAAGATTTATAAACGGTATAGGAATAACGTTCTTTTTATCGATATGTATAATAACGTCTACAGGAGAATTTTTCTTATAGAGGGTATCGTTAGAAGATATGCGTATACTTACATTGTTTTTACTTACCATCATAAGCACAAAAGATATAACTGGTACTAAGATTAAAAACGCTGTCAACAGTACTCCCGATGTGCCATCTACAAATAGAGCATACAACATGGCAGTGACTACACATATACTATACGATACTACTATCTTAAAAGAGTTAGCTACTGTAGATAATCTTCTTTTTACTTCATTTGATACAGTATACTTTTTCATAGTTTAAAGACCTCTAGCTACATTGGTACAGATACTCTTTTAAGCAGACTATCCACATATTGTGATGTGTTTTCAAACTCAGTCTTACCCTTTGCCGATAGTATTATCCTATGAGCGAATATACTTTCAGCTAAGAACTTTACATCGTTAGGAGTAGCATACTCTTGAGATAGCATATAGGCTCTAGCACGACACCCCTTATACATAGCAATACTACCTCTAGGACTAATTCCCAAAGATATATTATCATCATGTCTAGTAGCGTTGGCAATATCGATAATATACTTTTTAACGCTATCAGATACCGTAACGTTTAAGACTTCTTTCTTTAAGCGATTAACATCGTCTAAGGTTACTATTGAGTGTATATCTTGCTGACCACTAGAGGTATCATAGTTAGAACGTTCTAATATTAGCATTTCCTCATTAGCCGTAGGATATCCCATACTTACACGCATGAAAAATCTATCCATTTGAGCCTCTGGCAAGTGATACGTTCCGTAAGTTTCTATAGGGTTTTGAGTAGCCAACACCATAAAAGGTTCTGGAAGTGTATGAGTAACACCATCTAAGCTAATTTGATGTTCTTCCATAATTTCCAACAAGCTAGATTGTGCCTTTGGTGATGCACGATTAATCTCATCGGCTAATAGAAAGTTACACATAGCCACACCCTCTTTGTATTCAAACTCTAAGGTTTTTTGATTTACTAAGGAAAATCCTACTATATCCGATGGCATAACATCGGGAGTAAGTTGTATTCTGTTAAACTTTCCGTTTACTGCCTTAGATAGTGCAGATATCAACTTAGTTTTGCCCACCCCCGGTACATCTTGGATTAATATATGTCCATCACAAAGTAGACTTATTATAACTTTTTGAATAACATCATCTTTGCCGACTATTACATTTTGTATAGTGTTAGTTAGAGTATCAATAGTTTTGTTCATGATTAAAATTTATCCTTTCAAAATAATATCTATAACCTTGTCCAAACTTGGAACGCAATCGAATAAGAGTTTTTTAGTTTCGTCATCTGGTTGAGTTAAGTCTGGCACCATTATAGGTTTAAGACCTGCCCTATAAGCCGATAGTATTCCATTAGGACTATCTTCCAAAGCCAAGCAATCGCAAGGATTTAAACCCACTTCTTCACAAGCCTGTAGATACACATAAGGTTCAGGTTTACCGACCTTAACCATAGTAGCACAAACTATGTTATCGAACATATCGAAAACGCCAATAGATTTCAAATACTGTTCAGTTCTAGGATAGTCTGTAGCAGTAGCCACGGCTCTTTTTATGTTGTTATCTTTAAGGAAAGTAAGAAGTTCGTCAAGACCTTTTTTCTTATCCACGCCGTGTTCGGATATATATTGTTTCATAAGTTGAATACGTCTATTACGAACGGCTATAACGTCGAAATCTTGACCGAAAGTTTCCTTGAACTTTGGTATAGAATATTGTGAACACATACTTCTCATTGGATATATCATTTCAGGAGTACATTCATAACCGAACTCTTTACAGGCTTGACACCAAAATCTAATTAGATGTCTTTCAGTATCAATCATAAGACCGTCCATATCGAAAATAACGCCTTTAATATTTAGCATAAAAAATACCTCCACATATAAGCTAAATTTAGATTAATTGTAATATCTAAATTATATCATACTATTGTAGCAATGGCAAGAATAATACAAGAATAATATTTGTTGTAAATAGTATCAGTATTTCATTAAAATTTAAGATATTCTTGCGAAAAAGTACCAATCTTTTTAGAAATTTCTTGACTTTTAAAGTACACAATGCTATAATTGTAATCAAAAGTTATAGAGTTAATTAGCTAATAAATTTAAGGATATCCACCCATAACTTTGAAAGGATTTACTGCTATTATGGATAACTGTTTAAAAGTTGCAACTTTCACCGTAGTAGCAATAGTTTTTCTACTAACTGCTTGTGATAAGGTTCAACCATCGGAAGTTGTAGAGGTATCTACGACACCACAAACCACATTGCAAGTAACCACAATTACAACTACACCCACTGAAAGTACAACTTCAATTACGCACGTCTATTTAAAGGATAACGATAGACTATCCGTAGAGTATATGCCTATGGAAACGGTAACTATAAGTAGTCACCTAGAGGAAACTACTACCTCTCAAACTAGCGATACTTCTACTACAGAACAACTGTATACAGGACTGTCTAGTACAGAGTTCGACATGGTTTGTGCTGTAGTTCAAGCTGAGGCTAATGGTGGTAGTGTTCAGTTTAAAGAATACATTGCAGGAATTATATACAATCGTGTACATAACGACCAATTCCCAAATACTGTATATGGTGTACTGACTGAAAAAAATCAGTTTGGAAGTATTAGCAACTACTACTACAATACATATCCAGTTGATGATGATACTCGCCTAGCCGTATCAAAGATATTCAGTGGCGAAGATAGTTACATACTGTACAATCTAAATGGAGCGATATCTTATTGCAATCCAAACCTAGTAGATAGTTCAACTTTAAACTGGTTTGAAAGTTCTTTAAGATTTACCTTCCAATGTACAGAATATTCTAATGGTATAACATGGGTACATAGGTTCTATGCTTTACCTTAAAAAGTATGATGTCACTACGTTTGACATATTTGGAATTTTATGTTATAATAAAATTGGTCATGTGCTACTATAAAATCTATAGTGCATACTATATAATTTTAGTGTTTTAGGAGGATTTTATTATGAAATACGAAGAAATAGTAAACAAGGTTAAAGATAGTTTTGCCAATGTTTCTCTTGATGATAAGAAAAAACATTTTGCAATTCAGTTTAACATAATCGGTGAGGGTGAAGGTGCTTTCTACGTTGAACTAAAAGATGGCTCTATTAACGTTGAACCTTACGAATACTATGACAGAGATGTTATATTTACTCTATCTGCTGAAAATCTATTCGGCTTATTAGATGGTTCTCTTGATGCTAAAAAGGCATATCTAACTGGTAAACTTAAAGTTAGTAGCATAGCTAAGGCTTCTGAAGTTAAAGCTATCTTAGATGCTATAAACAAGAAAAAGGCATCTGCTAAGAAAGAAACTAAAAAGGTTGAACCTGTTAAAGAAATAACTGTTGAGGAAACTACTACTAAAGAACCTAAACAGACTACTAAAACTGCAAGTGCTACAAAGTCTACTACTGCAAAGACTACTAAAGCTACAAGTACTAAAAAGTCTGCTACTGCAAAGACTACTAAAGCTACAAGTACTAAAAAGACTACTACTGCAAAGACTTCCAAGAATAAGAAGTCTGCAAGTGATAAGTAACCTTTAGACTATAATTATAATATCCATAAATAAAAAAGTTGTGATGTTAAACATCACAACTTTTTTTAATGAACTCTATTTTTTACTACCACGATACTTTTTTTTCTTACGGACAGAAAATCCAAAGTCACCCAACTTTCTACCCAATGCGAAGTATTCACCGTGAGCATATGCCATTAGACCACTCTGTTGAAGGTTTAACTTACCTTTGCTATCAATGTACTTCTCATCGATATCCACGCCTACTATCTCCGATATAAACATGGTATGAGTTCCCAAGTTAGAAGTATCTTTTACCACACATTCTAAAGATATAGGACATTCCTCAATAATAGGAGTATCTATCTTAGTAGCCTTAGCTAGATGGAAGCCACACTTTTCAATCTTATTTAAATCCTTACCACTTCTAACGCCACAAAAGTCGACCTCTTTGCACATAGCCGATGTAGTTAAGTTTATAACAAACTCACCATTATTTTTAATAATATCATAAGAGTACCTAGACGGTCTTACAGATATATAAGTCATAGGTGGGTGAGTATTTATAATACCTGTCCAACCTATAGTCAAGACGTTACAACTTTCCAAAGTTCCACACGATACCAATACTGGTGGCACTGGAGCTAATATAGTTCCACCATTCCAAAAGACTTTACTCATAAAAAACCTCTTTCAAAAAAAATTAATCCAAACCGCCAAGCGAAATTTCACTAGTAGCAGGAAAACCACCTGCTTTTTCTGCAAAAAGTTTAGATGCCTCATCATCTTTAGACTTAGTTCCACGACAAGCAGAGTATGTAAATACAAGTTCGCTATTAGTATACACAAAGTTTATTTGATATCTTCGCCAATTTCTATGAGATTTACAAGTTAGATTTATCTTATCCTTAGAAAATTGAGGTTCTTTGCCCTGTCGATAGTTTGGATTTACAAGAGCAGACTCTTTAATAATACTTTGATTAGCTAATAGCTTAGCGATATCTAAACTAGACGTACGAATTTCATTATCATCTACATATACATAACCGTGATTAAGTTGTTCTACACTAGTTCCCCATGGATTGCTATAACTTATAGTATTATCAACGGCATCAGCCATACACTCTTGAAGTATTGTGTAGACTCTACGAGCGTTAGAAACGTCAGCTTGATTATTAGCGTATTCTATATAGTTCATAACCGATGGAACTATCAACGCTGTAAGTACGCCAATAATAGCAATTACCACAATCAATTCAATTAGAGTAAAACCTTTTTGCTTGATTACATTATTAAATCTTTTCATAATATCCCCTCAAAATATAGTTCAAACATAAAGATATATATTATCAATATAAGTATAGAAATGTATTCATACAAAAATATCGTTATAGATATTTTACCACATTTTTTTTATTTTGTAAAGAGTTTTACAATTAAAATTTAGAAAATAATAAAATTTTTTTAATTTTAGTACAGGAAGAATGTTCCAAAATATTAAACGTTTAAGTTGTATCTATTACGAATATTTTACATTTGTCTATGTTGATATTTTTTCAATAGTATGTTATACTATATTAATAAACTTTTTTCTTGGAGGATTTTTATAATGAAAGATTATATCTTACAAAATATTAAAGAGTTAAACTCTAAAAGTGCTAGAAAAAATCCAATGCCTAGCCTAGATGAGTTATCTAACTTAAAAGTAGGCGATTTAGTTAAGTTAAGTTTTATCTTAAACGCTCCATTAAGCAATCCAAATGCTGAGCGTATGTGGGTTATAGTAAAAGAGATATCTAATGATACCATAATCGGAGAACTTAATAACGAACCTTATAATATAAAATCTATTAAGTGTGGCGATACTATTCAATTTAGCACTAATAACATTGTATCCATTTGGGATAACTCCCTTAAAGATGTAAATTTGGATAAGTTTGCTATCATTACAAAACGTGCTTGGGAACACAAAGAAATCAACTATGCCACCAAGATAGACCAACTTCTAAATGAAAATGATAGCGGTTGGCAACTATTCTACGGTGATGAGGACGAACAGTATCTAATGGACGAAGATAATACTTCACTAATTCCACTAGGGGCAGTACTTCAATTTGAACCACTATTTGAAAAGGTTCTATTGAGTGATGCTAAAGTCGTAAGCTACTCCGATAGTATGAAATCTTTTGTGGAAGTACCAGAGTTTTTTTATTAACTTTATCTAAACTACATACTCAATATTTGTGTTGACAAAATTTGAATAATGGTATATAATGAATAAGAATATTCTTGTGGCATCGTTATTATAAAATATAAAGGTGTATATTAAAATAAAATACAATTAAAAAGGTGGACTAGGTACATATGGGATTTTTTGAAAAAATATTCGGTTCTTATAGCAAAAAAGAATTGGCTAGAATTGAACCTATTAAAAAGGCTGTCCTTGACCTTGATGAAGATATGGAAAGCCTTTCAGACTCTGCTCTTAAAGCTAAAACTAAAGAGTTTAAAGAACGTATATCCAATGGTGAAACTTTAGACGATATTCTCCCTGAGGCTATGGCAGTATGTCGTGAGGCTGCTTACAGAGTTCTAGGCAAAAAGCCATATCCTGTACAAGTTATAGGTGCTATTGTTTTACATCAAGGACGTATAGCCGAAATGAAAACTGGTGAGGGTAAAACTTTAGTAGCTTGTTTAGCATCTTATGTAAACGCACTTTCGGGAAAAGGCGTTCATGTAGTTACTGTTAACGATTATCTTGCTAAGTTCCAATCGGAAGAAATGGGTAAAGTTTATAGATTTTTAGGGCTAAGTATAGGCGTTATCCTTCACGATTTAAACAACGACCAACGTCGTACTGCCTACAACAGCGATATAACCTATGGTACTAATAATGAGTTCGGTTTTGACTACCTCCGTGATAACATGGTTATATATAAAAGAGATATGGTTCAACGTGAACTAAACTTCGCTATAGTCGATGAGGTAGACTCCATTTTAATAGATGAGGCTAGAACTCCACTTATCATATCTGGTCGTGGCGATAAGTCTACTGAACTATATCACATAGTGGATAGATTTGTTAAAAACTTAACTTTCTCTACAGTAGTCGAAATGGATACCAAAGAAGACCAAGAAAGTATTCTTAATGACTGCGATTGCATTATAGATGAAAAAGCTAAAAGTGCATCTATTACTAAACGTGGTATTAGAAAGGCTGAAAAACACTTCCGTGTTGCTAACTTAATGGACGCTGAAAATATGACTCTATTGCATCATATAAACCAAGCACTTAAGGCTCACGGAATTATGAAAAAAGATACCGACTACGTCGTTAAACCTAATGACAAAGGCGAACTTGAAGTAGTTATCGTTGATGAGTTTACTGGTCGTCTAATGGAAGGTCGTCGTTTTAACGATGGCTTGCATCAAGCTATTGAAGCTAAAGAAGGTGTAAAGGTTCAACATGAATCTAAGACTTTGGCTACTATTACTTTCCAGAACTATTTCCGTCTATACAATAAACTATCAGGAATGACTGGTACTGCTATGACTGAAGAAGATGAATTTAAGGAAATCTACAAACTAGATATTATAGCCGTTCCTACCAACAAACCAGTACAAAGAATAGACCATCATGACCAAATTTACAGAACCGAAAAGGGCAAGTTCAATGCAGTTATCGACCAAATTATTGAATGTCATAAGAAAGGTCAACCAGTACTAGTAGGTACTGTATCCATTGATAAGTCTGAGGCACTCTCTAAGATGCTATCCAAAAAGGGTATAAAGCATAACGTTCTAAACGCTAAACAACACGAACGTGAGGCTGAAATAGTTGCTCAAGCAGGTCAATTTGGAGCAGTTACCATTGCTACTAACATGGCTGGTCGTGGTACAGATATACTACTTGGTGGTAATGCTGAGTTCTTGGCTAAGGCTCAACTAAAGAAGTTAGAGTACTCCGATGAGGTTATCAACGATGCCATAGGCTTTGCTGATACTGATGATGAGGAAATCTTAAAGGCTAGAGCAGAGTACCAAAAGCTATACAAAAAGTTCAACGATGAGGTTAAAGCTAAAGCTGAAAAGGTTCGTGAGGCTGGTGGTCTTTTCATAATAGGTACTGAAAGACATGAAAGCAGACGTATAGACAATCAGTTGAAAGGACGTTCTGGACGTCAAGGTGACGTTGGAGAAAGCCGTTTCTTCCTATCCGTTGAAGATGACCTAATGCGTATATTCGCAGGTGACAGACTAGAAGCTATGATGTCTACTCTTAAGGTTGAAGAAGATATGCCTATAGAAAGTAAGACTCTAACTAAGTTAATAGAATCCTCTCAAAAGAAAGTAGAAGCTAGAAACTTCTCCATTAGAAAGAACGTTCTAAACTATGATGACGTTATGAGTACTCAAAGAGAGATTATATATAAACAAAGAGCACAAGTTCTAAACGGTGAAGATTTACACGAAAGCATCTTAAAGATGATGAGAGAGTTAGTATCCGATACTGTAAATAGCTATCTTGCAGATGACGACGATAAGGAAAATTGGAACTTAAAAGGTTTATATATGCACTTCTTAGGTTGGGGTTTCCTAGATATACTACCTGAAGACGTTCAAGCCAAACTTATGGCAGAGGCTCAAGCACAAGCTATCGCTGAACAGAATAGCAATACTACTAATATTCAAAACGAAAGAGATGAGAACGACTCTGATACTACTTTCGATGACGTTCAAGAAAATGACGATAGTAAAGAAGTTCAAACCATTGAGGAACACGAAAAGGAATTGACTGAAACTCCTAAGATAGATGAGAAAAAGTTAAACAACGAAATCGCTGAAACTGAAATTCCTAACGATGCCACTGGTGGTATAAACTTCAACGCTAAAAACGATGAACAACTTGAAAAGATTAATAAAAATGATGTAATTAAGTTCTTAACTGATAAGATGATTTCTACTTATGAAGCTAAAGAAAAATCTTTTGGAAGTCAAACTATTAGAGAATTAGAAAGAGTTATCTTATTAAAGGTTGTAGACTCCAAGTGGACTGCTCATATTGACGATATGGACGAACTAAAGAAAGGTATTTCATTACGTTCTTATGGACAGAAAAATCCTGTAGTTGAGTATCGTTATGAGGGCTTTGAAATGTTCGATGCAATGGTTCAATCCATTAGAGAAACTACCATTAGAATGTTACTAACTGTTAGACTTACTAAAAATCAACCTCCACAACGTGAACAGGTTGCTAGACCATATCCACCAAACATGGGAGGAAACGTTACTATAGTAAATCGACCAGTTGCCACAAAGAAAGCTCCTACACAACAGCCAAGACAGTAATATCAATTTAGATAAAAAAATCCTTTGGTTAAACGCCAAAGGATTTTTAATATTATACTATAGATTAATTTTTCTTATCTATAAGTTCGTTTATAGCAGTAGTTGTAGTAGCAAGGTTTTGGAGTTCGCTAGGAATGATAATCTTAGTAGCCTTGCCATCTGCGACCTTTTCAAAAGCCTCAAAAGATTTCAACTTTAGCACTTCTGGAGTTGGGTGCGATTGGTTCAACTTTACTATACTTTCAGCTAGAGCCTTTTGCACTAACTCTATAGCTTGAGCCTCACCCTCAGCCTCTAGGATTTTCTTTTCTCTAACGGCATCAGCTTGAAGTATTAAGGCTTGTTTTTCTGCCTCAGCCTTTAGTATTGCAGATTGCTTTTCTGCCTCGGCTCTAAGAATAGCAGACTCTTTTTCACCCTCAGCGACTAATATTTGGGATTTCTTTTCACCTTCAGCCTGAAGAATCTTTTCACGACGTTCACGTTCAGCCTTCATCTGTTTTTCCATAGAGTCTTGAATTTCTCTAGGAGGGAGTATATTTTTAAGTTCTACTCTGTTTACCTTTATACCCCAACGGTCAGTAGCTTGGTCAAGAATGGCAGTAATTTTAGTATTTATTATATCTCTGGAAGTAAGAGTAGCATCTAACTCCATTTCGCCAATGATGTTTCTTAGAGTAGTAGCAGTCAAATTTTCTATAGCAGACATAGGGTGTTCAACACCATATGTGAACTGTTTAGATTGCGTTACTTGAAAGAATACTACAGTATCTATTTGCATAGTAACGTTATCTTTGGTGATAACGGCTTGAGGTTTAAAATCTACAACCTGTTCCTTAATGGATACACGTTTAGCAACTCTATCGATAAATGGAGTTAAAAAGTGAACACCCGTTCCCCATGATGCGTAATATGTTCCTAACCTTTCAATAACGTATTCTTGTGCTTGAGGAACTATCTTAATATTAGATATTAAAAATAGTATTATAAGTACTATAACTATAAGCACTACCACAAAAGGACTTAAACCCATAAAATAAAAACACTCCTTTAAAAATAATATTATCTAAGATATATACTATCATAGTTTAGATATTATGTCAATTGACTTTATAGTTTTTTTACTAAAAGTTTACTTCCGTCCACATTTTGAACGGTAACTTGCGAACCATTTTCTATAGTAGAGTTATCTACAGACTTAGCAGACCAATCTACGCCATTAAGAGATACTCTGCCAGTCTGCTTAGAATTGTCTATAGGTTCTATAACGATAGCCACCTTGCCGATATCCAAATCGTAGTTAGTAGGCTGATGCTTTTTAACCATCAACTTTTTTAAAAGAGGTCTAGTAAATATAAGCAACACTAACGATATCAATACAAATATTACAAATTGAGTTAAAGGTTCTACAAACATTGAGGATATCAATGCTACCAAAGATGCCACTGCAAACCATATGGATACTAATTGCATAGTAGCAACTTCTATTAATACTGTTATTACTAATACTATTGCCCAAATTAAAATACTCATATACAAAGCACCCTTTCTAAGATATATTTTCTACTGTTGAGTAGAATTTTCCATACTATTTTGACTATCATTAGAAGTATCTGTAGAAGAGCCATCTGTAGATGGTTCAACTGTAGTAGCAGAAGTATCGTCTACGCTTTTAGGTTGATAGTGTATCACATACATAATAACATCTAAGATAGCGAAAGCTACAGCAACGCCAATTAGAACGTAATCTATAGTAACCATGTTAAAAACCTCCTATAAGAAATCTTTTGAACTTTTGCATATTGAACCCAAAGGACAAACCTCACAAAGAGGTTTTCTAGCCTTGCAGACATCTCTGCCGAACTGCACCAACCTATGACAGAAATCCGAAGACTCCTCTGGTGGAATTAATGGAATCAAATCTTTTTCCACTCTAACTGGATTTTTACTATCGGTTAAGCCAATGCGATTAGAAATTCTAATACAATGAGTATCTGTAACTATGGCAGGTTTTTTAAAGACGTCGCCCATAATTAGATTAGCCGTCTTTCTACCCACTCCCGATAGTGTGAGTAAGTCGTTAATATTGTCTGGGAGAACTCCATTGAAGTCGTTTAGAATACTGTTCGCAGTAGATTTAATATTCTTAGCTTTATTTCTAAAAAATCCACAAGGTTTGATATCTTTTTCAAGTTCCAGAATGTCGCAGTAGGCGAAATCTTGAAGGGTTGTGTACTTTTTAAATAGATTTTGAGTAACAATATTAACTCTAGCGTCGGTGCATTGTGCCGATAGTATTACAGCTATCAAGAGTTCATAAGGTTGCGAATACTCTAGCGAACACTTTATAGTAGGATATATTTTTTTTAAAGTATTACAAGTAACGTTAGCCATCTCAAGTTTATCCATTTATACACCTACTTTCCGAACCTTTGAGCGTGTTCCAATAGAACCAACATATCTTGAGGTCTGTTTAGAGTTTTAAGAGCGTCATCAAATGGAAGCAAAAAACTAGATAGAATTTCCTGTTGTTGTAATAAGAATGCTTTTCTAAGTTTAATTTGACCACTAAAATATACGTCTGTCTTTTTAATTCCGTACTTTAGGGTGTGGTGATATTCACTTCTAAAGGAATCATCTAATTGGACACGCATATTAATTTCCTCAAAGACTTCTCTAGTAGCGGTTTGGATTTCAGTTTCAAAGAATTCCACATGACCTTTAGGAAATCCTATATGCCCACTGATATTTTCCACTAACAGATACTTTTTAATATCGCCTTGAGTGGTATATATAACACTACCACAACTTTTTTCAAAGTAACAGTGTAACTTAGGCGAATACTTTTCCTCTTGAGTTTGAACCGAATACCAAATATTTGGTTTATAAATTTCTGTACCTTCAGGAACTACTACCCACTTATCACGCTGACAGTTTTCACGTTCTATAACTGCACACACCACGCCATTAAATGAAGATTTTAAGCCATCGAAGTTTAGAATATACACATCTTGAATACCACCATCATCGGTTATAAAACCGACATATCCGTAATATAGTTTATGAGCGACTCCACAATGGATACGTTGTCGCATACCAGCAGACCTATCTACAGCCACTTTAACTTTAATTCCCAAAACGCTTTTCCAATCGCCTTTATAAGCTCTTTGCATACAATAAGACCTCTCTTTCGTGCAATATAGACACATAATATTAATTACATTATACCATTTTTTTATATAGCATACAAGTGATTTTTTTAATTTAACAGTAAAATAATAAGGAACGTACATAGAATAATGAACGTTCCTTATACTAACGACATATGCGTAATAAGACTAATCTATTTGGTATGTATAGCTTAAAGTGATATCTGAAGTATCATCATCATCTAAGTTAGGGTCAGGAATACTAGCACCACAACTACCACAAAATTGGAACTTTGCACTAACTTCGGCACCACATTTAGGACAAATTTTGCAACCCTTGATATTATTAAAATCGAACTTCATTTTTTTTATTCTTCTGCGTCTAATGTTAATATCATCGCAAAGTTTTTTAAATTCAGCGGGGTCTTCATTAGGATTAAGATAATATTTCTTGCCAATATCAGTAAATATTTCCATAATTCTTTCTTCTTCGTACATAATCTTCTTTTTAAGATTACTCAATTCAGACATATTTTTAGCCTTATCACTAGCACCCTTACTTGCCGAACTGAAAACGTCCATAACGCTCATTGCGAATACCTCCCAAAAAATAATATAAACAATTATCCAAATAGAAACATAATAGTTTCTATACTTTCTATTATAGCTAATAATATACACTTTGTCAAGAGTTTTTTAGATATTTTTCACCTATTGGAATATTAACCTCATATTCACAAAAAATTTTCAAAATGGTGAAAATATAAAATTTCGCTGATTTTTTTTGTAACAAACTGTTGAAAAGCACTCTAAAGTATGATATAATAGTTACAATTGATATGTAATTAAATATTTTTTCAAAAAAAAAGTAATCTATATTTAATTTTAAACGGGGTGTAATATTGAAAAGAATATACAATATAGCAGTAATAGTATCTTGTATAGATGAAGAATATCAAAATAAGATACTTTGTGGCATAACCGATTACGCTAAAATAAACGATTTCAATGTATCTATATTCAACGCATTTGGTGGAAACTTTAAAAGTATCAAGCAAGACGTTGGCGAATACAACATATACAATCTAATAAACTATACTACGTTTGATGGCATTATACTACTAACTAATACTATAACTTCTGAGGAGGTTAAAAACAAGATTATCCAAAGTGCAAAAGATTCTAACGTGTGTACGGTAAGCATAGACAATCCCCTACTAGATACATACAACATTGGCATTGATAACTTTGAAGCTATGTATAAAATGGTATCACATTTTATAGAGCATCATAACTTTACTAGAATAAACTATATATCAGGTATGGACAACAATTGCGATAGTCAAATTAGGTTAGATGCTTACAAAAAAGTTCTTATGGAACATAACATTCCAGTACAGAATGAGCGTATATATCACGGTAGCTTTAGATACGATGACGGCGTAAACGCTATAGAACACTTTTTAAACTCTAACATTGAGATGCCTCAAGCTATAGTGTGTGCCAACGATGTAATGGCTCTAGCAAGTATAAAGACTTTGCAATCGCATGGGCTGAACGTTCCTATAGACGTTTGCGTATCAGGATTTGATAGAATTTATGACGCTAGAAACTACTATCCAGAGATATCCACTGTAGAGCGTCCACTGTATGAGATAGGTCAACTTGCTTGTGAAAAGATTAATAAGCATCTGCAAAGAACTCCACAAGAGCCTTGCGAAACTTTAAAGACCAACGTTATATTTACTCAAAGTTGTGGTTGCAGTATGCACAAACTGGAACACATCAACGAATTTAGAATTAAAAGTTATAATAAGTTATCGCAATATCGTTCAGGAGTTATTAACATGAACTTAATGGCTTGTGATTTAGCTGAAACCTCATCTATGGAGGAAGTTTTAGAAAAGGTATCTTATTACGTTAAAAGTATAGAATGTTCAGAGTTCTATTTGTGCTTATGTGAGAACTGGCGTTCTAGTTACGATGCTGAAAGAGGTTTTATAGATAATAGTATCACCTATGGCTATACCGACGATATGTTATGTATGCTATCATATAAGGACGGCTCTTTCAATACCACTGCATTTAATTTTTCCTCCAAAGATATGTCACCTAACTTTAATATATCCGATGGTGGCAACGTATACTACTATTCGCCAATACACTTTCACGAAAAATGCCTTGGATATTGTATAGTTGGAAATAGTAACTATCCGTTACAAAGTCCAGTGTACCATTCATGGATAGTAAATCTTAGTACCTGTATAGAAAACATCATAAACAAGATTAGTCTAAAAAACATGGTAGACCAACTTGATAGACTATATGTAATAGATAACCTATCTAAAATATACAATAGAAACGGTTTTTCTAGGTTCGGTGGAGAGATATATCGCAAGGCTTGTGAAAGAAAGTCGGATATTATGGTACTGTTTATCGACTTAGATGGTCTTAAGTATATCAACGATAAGTTTGGGCATCATGAGGGCGATAACGCTATCATAAAGGTGGCTAACGCTATAAGACAATGTTGTTCCAATGGTGAAATTTGTGCTAGGTTCGGTGGTGATGAGTTCTTAGTATTTGCGTCCGACTACTCTCTCGATGACGTTAAAGTTCTTTGTAAAAATATCGAAGAGAAATTGAAATTCTACAATAGCAAATCCGATAAGCCTTATAAAGTTGGTGCTAGTATGGGATATCACATAACTACGGCAGATGAGAACATTCCTATATCCAGAATTATAAGCATAGCAGATTCTAAAATGTATGAACTTAAAAAACAGCGTCGTAAGATGCGTGGACAATCGGTATAAATAAAAAATCCTTGAGGTTTAAAAACTTCAAGGATTTTCTAATAAATAAAATAATAGTAGCAGATAGTCAACAAAGCCATCTGCTACATATATAAATATAAAATAAACTTTTCTACTTTTATTACTTAATGATGAATGTAACCATATTGCAATTAAAAAATATGGATTTATAAGCATTATAAAAATCTGAAGTACTAAACTTACAGATAGCATCACTACAGTGATGTCCAAACATAACAATTAAAAAAATATATTAAATTTTAAACATTAAATTCAAACTAAAGCTTTCCATTGGATTCACTCTGCTTTCAAACAAAATTAAACATTTTAATTATTAAGATATTAACTAAAATTACTTCCCATTGGTATCTAAATCCTTTCACCGAATACAAAAATCTTTTACCGAATGACTTTTGTATTCCTTACTATGCTTATATGGTATCACACTTTTGAACAAATGTCAATAGGTTTTTTAAATTTTTTTAGATATTTTTAATATAAATCCAAAAGAGCCGTTTCATAAAGATTTTTAAATCAAACCTTATATAAAGTTTCTTTTCATAAGTTTAGCAGGTCTATGCCCAGCAGTCTGCGAAGATACTTCATCAGCAGATGTAACATACTTTTTCATTTTGCGTCTAAAGTTAGCAGATAGCAATTTTTTACCCAATATAGTTTCATGAACCATTTGCAAATCGGTAAAAGTAAAGGTGCTTGGCAATAGATTAAATGCTATAGTAGTATATTCCAGTTTGTTACGAAGTCTTTCAATGGCATAGGATATTATTTTAGCATGGTCGAAAGCCAAGTCGCTATCCAGTTCAACGAACTCCGACCAAGAACCGCTTATAGTAATATGAGTCTTATAACATACCTTGGATTTTAAGATAATGCCATCATTAGATTGCAAAGTTAAAGTGTAATAACGTTCAACAGTTTTAACGCCATTAGATACACTTTCAACTTCATGTTCCAAATCGTAATCCACATTGAACCAGTTGACTTCTTTAGCATCATCACCAGCATGAGCGTTTAGCTTTTGGGAATCTACTAGAGCCATATAAGAACAACTCATAATCCAACCACGAGGGTCACGTTGTGGCTCGGAGAATGTGTATAACTGTTCAAGATAGATATTTTCAACGCCAGTTTCCTCAAATAGTTCACGTTTAGCCGATTGCTCAGTGCTTTCGCCTTTCATAACGAAACCACCAGCCAAAGCCCATCTATCTTTAAAAGGATAGTTTCCCCTTTTAATCATAAGAACGCTTAGCTTTTTTTGAGGTAACTTTCTGTAGTTATCTTCTTGAAAGTCTTTTATAGTAAAAACGACCATATCTACTGCAACAGATGGTCTTTCATATTTAGACATATCATAACTTTTTAGAAATTCATTTTCAGTCATAAGAATACACCTTTCTTGTGAAATTTTTTATAGTGTATAGGCTTTTAGAACTAGTATATATCAAACTAGAGTTTTTGTCAAGAGTTTTATAAATCATAAAAAAGTAAAAAAAATTTAAATCTGCTATTGACTTTTCCTGAATTATATGATATCATAAGTAAGTGATAATAATTGTTATATACTATTTATTAACTATTAATTATAATGTTGCTGTCTTAGCTCAGTAGGCAGAGCACTTCCTTGGTAAGGAAGAGGTCGTCGGTTCGAATCCGATAGACAGCTTAGCAAAACTCTTGTAGATATGTGTTCTACAAGAGTTTTTTATTTTGTATCAATTCCTTTTGAGTGCAATAAGAGAGCAATAATTCATTAAAAATCCTCCCAATACCTAAGTACTGAGAGGATTCGTTTACTTATTAAGATACTCTTGTAGAGCTTGTAGGTCTTTGCTATCTACTTTACCATCATTGTTTACATCATAGTGATATTTAGATGTATCAACGTTAGATGCCTTAGAATATCCATTTAAGCCATACTTTTTTATAATGCTAGGATAATCTGTATAGCAGTAGTTTTTATCTACCGTCGCCGATGGAACACCATCAACCTTTTTGTTATCAATCTTGTTAGTTTCTGCACCGTATTGCCAGATGCCATACTGTCCAGAATATGTACACTTTGTAGACCATTGGGCAACCCAACAGGTAAATCTATCCTTAGTGGCTTGATTATAGAAGTTATTAAGATAATCTATGTTAGCGTAGAAACCACTATACCAACCGTCAGCCTCTAGCGTTTCGCAGAATGCTTTAGTCATATCGGAGCATAACTGCTTAGATACTGTTACTCCTTGTTTTTTAGCATAGTTGAAACTATCATATTCCCAGTCGTAAAAGATTGGTAAATCTAACTTTCCCTTGTAGGCATTAATCACTGATAAGCAATACTTAGCCTCTTGCTTTGCTTGAGCTACCGTATAAGCGTATCCGAACCAGTAAATACCGATGTGTAAACCATTTTTAAGAGCATTCTTGATATTAGCATGAAAACAACTATCCACAGTAGATACTCCATAACCTGCTCGGATAATTACTCCTTGAATACCTTGAGCTTTAACCTTAGCGAAATCAATATCGCCATTGTGTTTTGATACATCGATTAGTTTGTATTTTATATCCATATTATCAAATCCTTTCTAATTGTAGTTATAGAAACTTACGAACATCGGAAATATCAATGCTTTCCTTAATGATTCTTTTTCAGTTTCTTTCTTGATTTCAATTTTTTTGTCATTTTTTGTTTTAATCTGTTCTATGTTTTTTTGAATAATCTCTTTATTATTTTCCATAAAATTCGAATCCTTTCTAATCTTTATTTAGTTCTTCTAAAATTTTTCTTAATTTTTCGGGCAAAGGAATACCTATTTTTCCTGCATTTTCTAAGATTGAAATTCCTTCATTTGCAAGATAAAAGCCAATAATCATAGTTCTAACCGTAGAACCATTGCCTAAAATATGCACATCAAGCATATTTCCTATTGCTACAATCATTAAAATGACACCTTTTCTAGCTATTCCAACCCATGATTTTTTGCTTTTTAATTCATGATTTATACTTGCTGAAATCAATCCAGTAATAAAATCTATTGTCATAAAAATTATTAAAGCTATAAGTAAACCATTTAATTTTCCAAATATAAACGCACATACTCCACATACAATTGCCCAAACACTAGACCAATTAAGTGAGTATACACTAAATACGCTTGAAATAAAGCTTTTAAAATTTTCCATATTTCACTCCTATTCTTGCTCTAAAATCAAGAGATTTGAAGTTAAAGCAAAGTACTTCTTATTATTAATAAGATAATATCTATTTGCAGTTACAGAAGAACAAGTATACATATATGGAACATACATATCATAATTTGAACTTGATGAGGACGAATATGTTATACAAAAATTCATCATAACAATGCCATTTGCTGATGATGTAATATCTCTTTTTAAAGAGCGATATGAGTTAGAATCGCTTGGATAATAATTTCCATATATTAAGCAACCTGACTTTAACTCGTTATCTAATATTTTCTTAGGATTAACTTTGCAAATAATAAAACTTAAATCTGCTATAGCTGTTGAATATGGATTAATACTATACACATTTGCATCATTTGTGCAATGTACTACAATGTTTATAGTTCTAGTGTCACTTTGATTTATTGTATAAGAATTAACAGAATATGCAACAGTATAACTTGCTATAGATACGTTATTTCTAAGAAAAGTAAATTTTAGTGCATTTGAAGCATTAGTACTAGAAGTACTTAAAATAGTATTATCTGTAATTTTCAACATTAAATCATCTATATGAGTATCAAAAATTGCTGATAGTTCAGTGCTTTCTGTTAATGTAAAGTCAGTGTATTCTTGTATCTTTTCTATTACTAACGCAAAGAAATCAGTTAAAGTACCAACTGAACTTACTGCGAAACTTCCATTTTTCATTATTCTTCCTCCAAAACTGTAACAGTGCATATGTCACTGGTTACTTTATTATTATATTTATCAGTCACAACACACTCGAATTGTGAATAACTCCCTTTTTCTATTGTCATAGTATCTGTTCTAGTAGTCGCTCCAATTATTAGCCATATGCTATTTTCATTTTCTCGAACCGACCACTGATACTTTAAATCTTCGCCACTTGCTACTATTTTAACTTTTACTCTTGTTACCTTGCTTGATAATACTACGTCAAGAGGCTGAGTGACTATTCCAAGCGTTTCTTTGTAATCTCCAAGATACTGAGATATATAGTTATCTAATAGCATAGTATAGTCACTATTTGCAATGAAGTTTGAAACCTTGTCATTTGAACCAGAACCACCTCCTTTCGATTTTAAGCTAAAATTTGGATTATTAGTAGCTTCAAGTTCAATTTGACAATCCTTAGTGGCTAATGCGTAAATAGTTCCACGATAGTCGCCAACAGTATTCACAATTGAGTATTTAGCCACATCGGTTACTATGTCGGTAGTCTGTGCTTGGATACTCTTAACGCCGTCAGCACCTGCAACGATGCTACTATGTTGTGATATGTATACAGTATCCTCGCCAAGATTTTTTATTTTTAAGTGCAAACCTCCAGTAAACTCGATTTTTTTCTCGACATTCGCAACTAAATCTTCTGTCTTTATTTTTATCATCTAAAATCACTCTCCTTGATTTTTATATTCAAACTGTTGAGTATCTTCGTTGAAAGTTTGTATTTGCCAAGTACTAAAGTCGATAGTAGTCCACTTATCTGTTGGAGCTAATACTATCGAAAAGGTAGTATCTGTACAATGGATATTTAAGGTATAAGTTTCATTGAAAGCATACTTAAAATATTTATAAGACGTGCTACTCTGCTTTCGGAGTAAGCCTCTATAAAAGTAGTTATCACCCAGATATCTAAAGCAGTTCAAATGCTTGTATTCAGTGCTTGATGTAGTAATATCCGTGCCGTCCAAGAACTCATTAAGGTATGATACTCCATTTTCACGAGTAAAAAACTTATCCCAATCAGCTTTTGAACCGTCATAGTAGATATCTTTTAAAGACTTAGCCCAGTTTAAAAATGGACTAAATCCAAAGTTATTGTTAATCTTAGGCATTTTGATGTATTCCAAATTTAAAAGGCTATCCAAACTGGACGTATTAACCCAATAACTACCTATCGATTGTATATTAGTACCACCTACAAATACTGCATTATCAGTTTGATTATAGTTACCATAGTATCCACTACGATTATATTTATAAGTTGTACCGCTTCTGTAGCTAAGACTTCTGTAATATCCAGTAAAGAACCCATTACCTAATTCCAAGCCTTTTAACTGCGTCTGGATTGGACGTACAGGTGCTTTAAAGTCTTTGTGAGTTAAGTCACACGCCTTTATGTAGTCACCATTGAATGGATTTACGTCTGCACTATCTGTAGACCAATTTGTGTACGCCGTATTACCGTTTGGAAGTGTAGATTGCACGTTGAAGTTTATAACAGACGTTACATCATATGCATACGTTTTAGTAGTACTATCATAGATACTATTTGAGTTATTAGTAGCATTCGCAGACGTTATAATGACATCATAGATACCATTATCACTATAAGTATGTTCCTGAACCTCTTTAAATGGATATATGTAAGTGATAACTCTCTTATTAGTGCTTGTTTGAGTATATCCATTTTGAAAGTAAAACTTAGTGTAGTCTGTAGATGTAGAAGATGTACTATAGTAGTTTCTGCCACTGCCATAATAACTAAATGTGTCGTCGCCCCAATAGATGTATCCTGTACTTGCTGGATATTCATATACAGAACACCCCGCATTAACTCCATGAATACAAAAATCGTCTGCGATAAAGGGTGCAGTGAACTTTCTACCAATAGTAATCTTATCATACTTTAAAGCCAAAGCCTCTTGATAGGTGCATTTTTGATACGGAGTACGTTCTGTAGTTTCTGTATTATACACTGACATATATAGTTCGGTATCTTTTGTTGGAAAATTATATGGAGTATATCCACTTTTGCAGTACATTGGAGAAGTAATCGGATAGACTACTATAGACGTAGTATCTTCTTTCTGCTGATAGTAAGTATTGCTATCGCTGATATCTACTATAAATTTTAACGGCTGTAAATCCTTCATATTTTTTGAATAGACGCTTTGAGTATTTCGCATATCTGTGTATGGACGTATATTCCAGATACTATTACCTGTATACTGTCTGTAAGTGTTCGGCGATATAAAAGTATACTTTACTTCTTGACTATCTCCAAAATAGAAGTCAGCATTTGTAGGTTTCGGAAACGCATAGTTGACATAGGTAGTATTTTTAGCATATGAGTTATTCTGTTCAATTAATCTGTTATTTTTATCTTTACACTCATAGTGCAGAGTGGCATATCCAAAGTTTTCACGGTCTAAGTAGTTTCTAAATGGATACCAAGTAACGCTATCTCCATAGGTATAGGATTTTTCCTCTAAGTAGTAAATGGGATACTCAATCTCTAAAATATTTCCAGTATCAGGCGATTTGTAAGTTATCTTCATATCATACTGCCCAAAGCCACTATCAGTAGGCGTTTGATAGTATCCTACATACTGTCTATCACCGTCGGTATAGTAGTATGGTTTAAGAGTGGTACACTCCCAAGAGTTCAATTCATTGGTGCTTAAATACGTTTCAGTTATGATGCCGTCAACTTCATGCACCCAGTATACACTGGTGTATATTGACTGTGAGTAGTATCTTTCAAGAAACTTTTGACCTATATAGCTTTCGCTTACTTTTAGATATTCATTATTTTCTGTTATATCCCAAACTTTAACATATTTTGTAGAAGATATTGCTTTCCATGCACGTTTAACTTTAAAATATTTATTACTATCTGTAGCGACATAAATAGCATTTGGAGGCTTACAATTGTGAGTATATATATGTTTCATATGTTATCATCTCCAGAGATATCATAATAGATTGTACCAGTTATAAGTTTTTCTTGACTTGCTAAACTTTTTAATTCATCTTCACTTTGAACATTAATACTAAGATTATTCATTTTAGTAATCAAACGCTCCTCTATACGTTTCAATTGAGTTCTGCGTTTAGTATCAGCAAGAAGTCGAGTATCCTCACCAGAGCATTTTATTGTTTGTCCACCTAATAGTGACCAACTGTAGTGTGTTATAACTGAATTGTAATATGCCCCAGTGTCATCTTGTATTTGAATACATTGTCCCAATTCGTATATTTCATTACTATGTACTGTTGCTGAAAATGGTCTGTAAGGGATATCGCTTATAGTAGATGTCATATCCGATAAAATATCCATTGCATTTCCGTACAAGTAATGTTTTCCTTGTATGAGCCAATTGTCCGATACATCTAAAAATATACTATTTGGCTGATTTTCTAAGTCTGGATACCATACCGCTCCCATTGTGGTATCCCAGACTTCCATTCTTGCTCCAACAAGAGCAAGTGTAAAATCTGCAATGTCTGTAGTTTCTTGTTGTACCATGTTTTGAGTTATAATAGCAGTAGGTATTGTTGAAAATTTCCTTATAGCTATTTTGCCATCGTTATCGGCAACGGCAAATCCAGATAAAAATTGAGCAATCCAATAGAGCCAATCACGTGGGCAATCTGTCGTTACTTCTTGAAAGATAATCGTTGATAAGTTGCCACACATTGGCGAAAGTAGTGATATTTCGCTTTCGGATTGTGCAAGTTGTAATCCACCAACTTCTTCAACTATTATTTGCAAAGCTCTATATATTGTAACAGCACTCGACATTCTAATTGTGATTTCATTTATTTTGTGTGAATTTTCATCGGTCGAATATACAGACTTATCTAACCAAATCATATTATCACTACCTGCAACAGTAAAATTATTTTTCCATCTAGTAGCTGATGTTACATTATATACTCCAAAGTTTTGCCATGTACTGTTTTTGTATATTGATAACTTGATTGTTGCTCCAATCAGGCAATACCTATTAGTTAGAGAAGATTTAAATTCCATGTTTAATGTCGATGCACATACTCCACCAAATTCAAAACCTGTTCCAGATACACATTGCTTTGATATTGATGCAGAAAATATATCACTTTCTGTTAATGTGAAGTTAGAACCGTCTGACAAGGTTACAGTTGCAATAATCTTTTCAGTAATTACCAAGTTATCGCCTACTTTCTTTTATATCAAATGATACTTCCCAACCTTCACGAGTTCCATTTTTATTATCAGCAAACATGATACGTTTGTACTCTTTATTTTCTATAAATCCAATCAACGATTGTGTGCCACCATGTATGTATGCGATAGAATGTTCATCATGAGATGCAAGTAATGATTTAAAAGTAGTAAGTTCATCAACTTCCATGAAAATAGTAACTTTTATAGATACGTTGTCTTTTCTAGTCATATATCTTATAGTGTCACCGTTTTCAGCCTGAAAATCTTTTGAAATATCATTAGTTGAGATATTATCAACTTTAGCGAATGCAAAATTTACATTATCTATTGTTATACTACTCATCTTTTATCTTCCTCCGTTCATGCAGTCATTAAGCTGATTAGCCGTTACAACTGCTCTTGCAAACTCACCACTACCATGATACAAATAAACTGGTATTTCAATAGTTCCGTTGAATTGTGTATTTTGAGATTGTGTAGCTAATTTTGTAGTATTATCAACATTTTGACTAGTCAAAGGTTGTACTATTGCATGATTGCCCATCATTGTGAGCATCTCTGGACCACGTTCACCTACTATTGCACTACCACTTGATAATATACCACCTTTGGCAAGATACGGAATACTTGGAATATTTGGAATATTAAATCCAATATTATCAATTCCGAAGGTTTCTTTCATCCAATCTGGTGTATCGATATTTATGGAGTTTATATCATTTATTAACGTATTAATTCCATTTATTAACTGATTTACAAGATACAAAATACCATTGATTGGTGTTTTTGCTATATCTACAAGACTATCAAAAATATTTTTAAAGAAATCTTTAATTTCTTGAAATCCAATTTTCCAATTGTCTACAAAATTATTGATTTTTTCATTAGACCAATCAAAAACATAATTTATAGTTTCAGTACAATCATTTTTAAACTCAATGAATTTACCAATAATACTTCCAATTAAATTTATCCAAAATCCTTTGATATTTTCAATTTTTTCTTTAAAATCATCTTTGATAAATGTAATTCCATCTATAAATCCAGTTTTAAAGTTATTCCATTTTTCTTTGAGTAAATCCATACCTATTGCCCAGTTATCCGAGAACTCTCCAAAGAATGTATTCACGAAGTTTCTAAATCCCTCACATTTTTGGTATAAAACGACTAATATTGCTATTATAGCTGTGATAATCAAAATGACAGGATTAGCTAACAGAAAACTAAACAATCCAGTTGTAGCAGTTTTTATCAACGAAATTATATTAAGCAAAGTCGGAAGTATTGTTATAACAGTTTGTATTGCCGTGGAAATTTTAGATATTACTATTACAATTGGAGCAATTGATGCTACTACAGTTAATAATATTATTATTGTCTTTTGAACTCCTGTTGATAGACTATTAAACCATGTTGTTAGTTTTTCAATTTTAATTGATATGCTATCTATGATAGGTTGTAACATATCAAGCATAGTAGAACCTAATTCAATACCAGAGTTTTTTACTCTATTAATAGACTTATTGACTTTTGCAGTAGTTGTGTTCAATTTTTCCATAGCTTCGGTTGTTGCTCCATCGCTATTTCTAACTACTTCTAACTTTTCAGCGTATTCATCAGCATTATTAAGCAATATGTTCGCAGATTTTCTAGCGTTAGTCTTACTCCATAAGTCAGCAAAACTTGTTCCAGTTTCATCACAATAGTCTTGTAACATGAGCAAAACATCTGCCATTGTTTTTCCATCTGCTATCAAATCAGCAAAACCCATACCATCTGAAGAACCGTTTTTAGCGATATCCAGTTTTTCGTTCCAAGATTCTTGCCAAAGTTGTTTTTCTTTATCATTAATTTCCTGAACGTTTTCAAGTTCACGTTCTTTCTGTTCTTCTAACTTATCAAGTTTCAAATTTTGAGTTTCTTTAAAATTATCTAATTCGCTCTGATTAGCTTCTTCTTGAAGTTCGACTTGTTTTTTCTGCTCATCTTGAATCTCATTGGCTTTATTTTCATAATATTCTTTGATATTATCTTGTTGTTCTTTAAGAGCGTCAATTTGTGCTTGACGTTCTTTTTTTCTTTGTTTTAAAGCAAGATTTTCCTCAAATTCATATAAATCCTGTTCAGCTTGTTGGCGTTCTTCAATAGTTTCAGCATTAGCAATCTTTTCTTCATAAGATGCTTTTTTTTGAGCGTTTTCTCTATCTTCAATGGCTTGTTCTTCCGCTTCTGTCTGTGCATTGATATTATCAATTTGATTTTCTATCTGCTTAATAGCATTGTATTTTTCTTCATCATTGAGTTTCAATCTTTCAGTATATTCTTCGTTTATCATATCAATAGATTGTTGTAACTCTTTTTCCTTAGCAGATATTTCTTTCTCAATCGATTTTTCTAAATCTTTATTTTGTTGTTCATATGATTTTTCTACATACTGTTCACGCTTTTCGAGAGATTTTTCTAATGATTTTTCGCTTTGTTCATATTGATTTTCTAATATAGAGTACTGTTCATCACTAACAGCTTGAACACTTGCAGTCATTTTTCTTAAAGCCACATCAGTATCCGAACCAGTTTTAATTAACTCGTCAAGCATGGAATTCATATATGTAGTAGCATAGGTTGCTTGAACACCGCCTTTAGTCAGTTCAATGTATCCAGCACAAAGCTGGTCAACAGAAACATTAGCACTTTGTGCGGTTGGAATTAACTTACCAATCGATTGTGCAAGTTCTCCAACTGTAATTTTACCCTCTTTTTGAGTAGTTAGTAACATATCACTAATTTTTGAAGTTTCACTACTTTCAAGTTTGTAAGCATTCAAGATTGTAGTAAGTGCATCAAGAGCAGTACCAGCATCAGTAAAACCTACTTTTGCAAGTTTGGTAGCATTAGACACAAATCCTGTTGCATCTTCTGTTGCTTGACCAGCTGATATTGCATCATATGTATACTGAGCAAGTTCACTTGAAGCTATACCTGTTGCACCTGATAGACTTAGTATTTCACTCTTTAACTCTGCCATGCTTTTGCCAGTACCATCTGATAAGTCTGTATCAGCAATAACGTCTAACTTAGCCATTGAGTTTTCAAAATCCGTAGAAACATTGTACACATTTTTTCCAAGTTCAAGAATTTTGTCGGTTATTGGTTGCATAGCATTTGCAACAGAATCACAAGTTGAAGAAATCTCCGAAAGTGTACTTGAAAATGATGCCATCGAATTATCTGTATCATTATTAGCTTTTTGTAAACGTTCAAGTTCTTGTTCTGTTGCTATAAGCTCTCTTTGATAGCTCCTATATGCCTCTTCATCTAAATGTCCACCCTTTTGAGTAAATTCTTTTTCTAAATCCCTTTTAGATTTCTGCAAATTTTGGTATTCTAATTCAACATTTTCAAGTTCTTTTCTATAGCTTTCATACTTTTCTGTAGATATTTTTCCATCACTGAGTTTATTTTCCATCTCAGCTTGTTTAGATTTCAATTTATCTAATTTATCCTTAGTGGTATCTATTTGATTTTTAAGTGGAATGTAGGCTTTTTCCCAGTCTGCATTATTAGAGAAGGCTTTATCAATTTGAGTTTGTGAACTTTTCAAAGCTGATAGTTTAGTTTGAACTGATTCAATAGTTTTAGCTAACAATTGTTGTTTTTGTGCTAAAAGTTCAGTATTCGTTGGGTCTAACTTCAACATCTTTTCAACGTCTTTCAACTCTTTTTGTAACTTATTAGTTTGAGTATCAATGTTTTTTAATGCTTTAGTTAATCCTGTAGTTTCTGCTCCAATCTCTACAGTAATGCCTTTTATGTTTTTATTAGCCATAATACCACCTACTTTCCGAATTCTTTTCGTAATGAATTTCTATCTGGTTTAGTTTGTTCTAAATACCACGCATTATTTAACCATTCTCTGCCTTCTTTTGTTTGCATATTGTTATAGATTATAGCATCTTTTAAAAATTCCATAAATGTGAAGTAATTCATGTTATGTGCTTTTTTTATTGATGTATTACAATAATCAGCAACTAATTTTAAATCAGCAGATTTTAAAGTATAATGTATTTCTAATCCCTCACTATCACGAGGGTAGTAAGGGATTATTAGTTTGGGTTCTCTTGTAACCAATTTGTGTATTCGTTTATTAATTGATATATTTCATCAATATCTAAATCTTGGATAAAATCACTTACATCTATATTTTGCTTGTTTCTATTGAATATCTTAGATATCAATGTAATAAATTCATCTAAACTATTCTCATTATCTTTGGATATTGATGATAGTTTATTTAATAATTTGATTTTAGCAGGTTTAACATCTACCTGTTGAGTATTACCATCATCATTTTTGAACATAACATTGAAATAGCGTGTTTTATAAGAAAAATTTTCTTTTGATATACTGAACATTTTCATTTACTCCTTATTCCGTTGGAATTTCTTCATCATATAGAGCAAGTGTGCCTTCATCATCGAAAGGTTCAGCAGTAATCTCTGGATTTAAAACAGTTTCTGTATCTTTCTTGAACGCAATTTCTAAATCAGCAGAGTTTTTACCTACAACGGTTAATCGCACATCGCCATCGACGGTATCATGATGATAAAATCTAAAAATATAAGAAGTTTCATCGGCTACAGAAATACCACCTATTTTGGTTTTTCTATGTCCACTTGCCTCGGTACTACGTGCAGTCTTGCAGAGTTTCGATAAAGTAGCACCATTGAAAGTACATATTCCAAATGCAAGTGTACCAGTTTCAGATGTAGTTATAATCTTTTTAACTTTGCCCATATCGTCTTGAGCAGTATAGCTCTCACTTGAATATGTAAAAGTTGCTCCACCACTGACATGACCTAATCTATTTGATTCAGTTTCAAGTGTTGCATCTTCGGGGATAGTTTTACCGTCCCATTTTGTGACATAAATTTCTCCTGAACCTAATACGATTTTTTTGCTTTCATCTTTATTAGTTAAAGACATAAAATCACTCCTTGTATAATTTGTTAGTTGTAGAGATAGTAAAGCAGTTTTCATACACTTTTTCTTCAAAAATGTATCGTTCTGTTCTTTCAATCTCATTCTCACTTGAAAAAATTTCTAATATTCTGTACTCTGTATTAACATCTTTGTTCTTAGTATATAAGTTTACTTCCAACTTTAATGTTTCTACTAGACAACAACCATCATCACTACCAGAATAAGAACTACTTGTAGCATTTAATGTTACACATGGAAGTGTACATTTTTGCTCATATCCACCGTATACAGTTTGAATACCTGTTTTTTTTAGTAACTCATATGCTTCTTGTACAGTCATTAAGCGTTCTCCTTTATAATCTTTTCAATTTTAGCTGGTAGTTCTTTTTGAGCATACTCTTCACCTTTGACAATATGTGGTATTGCTTTTGAAGTTGCTCCATTTTTTAATACGTGTCCGTGTTCAAGTAGATGTGTTAATTGATATCGTTTAGCAGAATAAATCAAATACTTTCCTTGCTTGAGTTTTTTTAATTTAAAACTGCTTTTATAAGTACCATATCTCACAGGACTATTTGATTGGACAATTTTTATAGACTGTCTAGATATCTTTTTGGTTTCTTTATCAATCTTTTCGATTATCCTAGAAGTTTGCTGATTAAGATTATCTGTTATTGATTGACTTAGAAAATCTATGCTAATTACATCACTTCTCATTTAATCGCCTAATTTTTCAGTTAAATATAATTCAATAATATCATCATATGCATAAGTCCTATAGACTGAATATTCAATACCATCTATTTCCACGTTTTCTTCATCATTATATTCTTGCTTTAAAATTTTAATAGAAAAAGATGGTTTTAAACCCATTTGTCCAGCCTTAAAGAATTCATTACTTCCAATGCTCCTTCTGTTTGCGTAGATTTTACGTCTAATTGGAGTATCTTTTACTTGTTGACCAATCGTATCTACATGATATTGTTGCTTAATAAGGTAGACTAAAATATCATTCATTGTTAATCTCCTTGTATTTGCTTGATAGAGCCATGCTATCTCTTAATGAAATATAAGCATTTTGGAACTTCTGGCTATCATCACGATACCCAAAGTTTGCTTTGCAATAAAGACATATCGCATTTCTAATTCTATCATCATCTTCATTGATGATATTTACTCCTGCAAGATTTAAGTCTATCTTGCAAGAGTTTATTAGCATCATCAACTCATCATCAAAAGCATCAGTAGTTATTCTTAATGTAAGTTTTACTGCATCAATCATGATGTTTTCTTTTCTAGCAATGCAAAAGCCTTTGTAGTTAGAGGCATACTATCATAGATAGCGTAAGCCATGTAATCTGTCTTTCTTGACTTAACTGTATCTTGAGTGTATAAAGTAATATCTTGTTGAACATTACAAGGATAAGCGTCTGCAAAGTTACCAAAAACAAGTTGATTATCTGCAATTGCATCTTCTTCACATACTACATATCCAAACATTCTACCTATTGTCTGTCCAGTAGGGTCAGGCACAAAAATAGGTCTGCCATTCGCATCTATGATGTTTGCAAGTACTCTCCAAATGAATTTTGAATTTGCATAGAATTTGGATTTTTTAGTATATACCGAATTTACTAAACTAATTAGATATGTGATACTTGAATATGTAATCTCAGTATCTTTTTCAATTTCAATGACTTGTGGAGTACTATCTTCCTTTTTCAAGGCAGTTATAACACCTAAAGGTTGAGATTTATGACTATCAAGTGAACCTGCAACTCCTAAACCATTAAAATGGGCATTAGCCATGCTGTTCGATAGTTTTATAGAAATTTTACGTCTTAACCAAGTTTGGAAGTCGGTTAATGACATTTTTTGCATTTTCCAAGATACAGTTACTACTTTTGCTAATTCATAACCTTTTAGATGTAAATCTCCACCTTCAACATTGTCACCAGTAATTGTATCATCTTCATCATAAAATGCTCCATTGCCATTTAGTTCGGCTTTAGGATAATCTAAATCACCTGGAACTGAAGTTTTATTGACATCGCCTAAAATTGGGTGAATTTCTTCAGCTTCGCTCCAAATTTGAGATACCCAAGTTGTAGGTACTAAATAACTGTTGTTTTTTACTGTAACATCATTTACTTGATTAAAAACTTTTTGCTCAGAAGGAGTCATAGTTTTGCCCATTAGTTGTTTTGTAAATGCTTCCTCATATGTTTTACTTGATGCAATTTCTCTAATGTCATTGTTTACAACAGTATTATTGTTATCAAAAATATTATTTATTGCATCTTCTTGCATACCTATTGCACTATTAGATAATGCTTGTAAATCTGCTTGTGCCTTAGCTTCGCCCTCAAATCGAGTATCTAAGTCTTTGATTTGGTTTTCAAAAGATTTAAATTCATCAAGATTGCCAGATTTAATACAATTTTCTGCTTCTGTTAGTAACTCTTGACGTTTTTGCACATACTGTTCTCTGTTCATAAATTTTCTCCTTTTAACTTTAAAAGATTTAATTCCATAGTTGCCTTCCTTCGTTTATCGTTCATTTTTTTAATAAATTCGTTCGATATAGACAGTCCAGAACTTGCAACTAATCTAATATCATTATTTTGATTATTAAAATCACTAATTTTGTCTATTAAATGAAGCTCTAAAGCCTTTTGAGGACTTAACCAAGTTTCATTATCCATAAGTGACTTGATTTCTTCCTTACTCATGCCAGATTTTTTGATATAAGCATTTGCAATAGTTTCACTTGCATTCCTTAACACATCTGCTTGATATTCCATATCCAAGTAATTACCAGATGCATTTGACACAACATTATGAACCATCATTTGTGAAACTGGTGACATCTCACAGTATCCTGACATCGCTATTATTGATGCCATTGACCCTGCCAAGCCTACTATTTGGATTTTTACATTATTATAGTTAGATAATAGTGTGTAGATTTCAGCACCTGCAAAGACATCACCACCACCAGAATTTATATACACATTTAACACTTCATTAGTCTTACATTTTGATATAACATCTTTGACTTTTGCAGGAGTTACGCATTCCATACCTAAACAATTATAAATCCATTCATAATCATTATTGATAATATCACCATAGATGTTTAAATCCATTATTTATCACCTCCCAAAGTACCAGTATCCTTCCTAAGCAATGGAACATCTCCTCCCTCGATTGGAGCATAGTTGAATAAAGCTCTAACTTCGTTTGGCGTCATAGTACCTCTATCAAGGAATTGAACTAGTCCAAGTTTTGTTGACATACTTGCATATTGAAGATTAGAACTTTCAAAGATAATAGAATTTCCAAAACTACGTTGTTTTCTATTAAAGAGTTTTCTTGTATACTCATCTGATAAGTTTATCCCAATTGGCTCGATTTGACTTTCATAATAAGCATTCCACTCATCTTCTGTATATTTAGATTGTACTATTTTATCATTAGTTCCGAATATTGAGTATATTCTTTGAGTTGTCTTATCCATTTGGGAACTGTTTGGGACATAGTCTTCAGTTTTTATTTGAATTGCGTCCATTTTGCTATCTACACCAGCAACACCTAAACCATCGCTTTCGGTTGATAGATACGTTTTTGAAAACTCCTGAACACTCTTTTTAATATCCTCAGGTCGCATAGATTGTGTAAACTTCAAGAGCCATCTAAGTACACTACTATTTTTTATTGCGTTTGTAATACCTTTGTCAGTAGTGCCTACAATCTCCATCAATGGTTCTAAGACCTGAATGATTGTTGAACCAAAGAGTTCATTGTTATTATAGTCAAGCCTCAAATGAATAATATCCGAATATGGGAATGTATATATTTTCCCATTTTCTAGGTAAAATTTAAGAAATAGTTTTCCTTTTTCATTATAACACCCCTCTACTGTAGTAGCATTTATAGGATATATTGAAACAGGATAACCATTTTCATTACGAATTATCAATGCAAAAGCATTTCTATTGATTAATACAGTTCTTGCAAGTTTTTCTTGAAGTTGTTGACCACTCATGTACGGATTAGGTTCTTGAAGTAAAAAACGCATATATGCATCTGGATTTACCTTGATATCATTATCATTTTTTCGGATATGCTTAGGACACATTTTACCAACTGCTTTAGCACATGGATTTATAGCACTACGCACGATATCATTATCAAAAATTTTACCATTCCAGACGTAGCAGGAGTTATTGTTTTCTGTGACTAACTTCACAATATCGACCCTATCAGGCTTACCATTGAAAAAATTTTTTAAGCGTTCTTTTAGTTTCAACATTTCACCACCTTTTCCGCCTAGGCGGACTAAATTAAACTTTCATATTCCTCTTTTTTATCTTCTAATACAACATAGGCATCTAATAGCGATGCAAAACCGTCTATTCTGCGTGTAGCCTTTGATGTTTTGCAAGGTTGAATATTACCGTTCTTATCTTCCTCATAGGATACATTAGCAAAACACCATTTGTCTATTGGATTATTATTATAGTTTATAATCTTACTTTCTAAGTCAGCTCCTAAACTTTTCATTGGTGATGATAAAGTTTTCTTTCCTTGATGTACTGCAATCATAATATTTCCGAAAGTATTTTTCATATCCTCTACCCAATATGTAGCTGACCAGCTATCGTATCCGACTGCAAAAGGATATATGTCTAAATCATCTTGTACTTCTTTAAACCATTCGGTTATGTATTTTGCATGAACTCTATTTCCTTGTGTAGTTCTAATATAGCCTTGCTCAATCCATAAGTCATAAGGGATTTTATCTTCTTGAACTCGTTTTTCAACTAAATCTTCTGCAATCCAATACATGGATAAGACGTATATATGTTCATCATTAGGAATTTTAAATATAGCCTTAGCAGAAGTTAAGTCTGTAGTACTGGATAAATCTGCACCACCTACAAAATATCTAGGTTTTAAGATATTAATATCAAAAGTATCAGTATTATTAAGTTGCTCAAAGTTTAACCACGCTTGACTATTAGTTTCAGGAATATTAAACTCTTTGCATACCAAATTTCTAACCATATTAGGATTTTTCTTAGCTTTCTCGACTTTTTCAGCCAATGTACGTTCATTCTTGATAGTACCTAAGCCAGGGTTAGCCTTTATCCAACAGTTAGGATTTATCCATTCTTTTCGACTATCAAGTTCATAGATGAAAAATATTGAACGCTCATCTTTATAGCCATTTTCGTCGAAATAGCCATTTATTGTACGTTTTCCCTCGTCATATATAGTATCATAAATATCTTCTCTAACTGTTCCAGCAGTAGAGGTAATAAACACTAAAGGTTGTTCTCTTGCAGTGATGCCATCAGTTATGATATCATAGAGTTCCTTGCCATTTTTCCATTGGTGGATTTCATCTAACAATGCTCCATGGACGTTCAATCCGTCTAGAGTATCACTATCACTTGATAGAGGTTTAAAAACACTATCATTGAAATCGGAATTTAATTCAGATACCAAAGGCTTTATTTTTCTAGCTAACATAGGAGATTTTTTTACCATCTTTTTAGCTTCAAGCCAGATTATTTTTGCTTGGTCTTTTTTAGTTGCCACTGCATAGACTTCTGCACCAGCTTCACTATCTGCAATTTGAAGATATAAGCCTACACCACTTGCTAATAACGACTTACCATTCTTTTTTCCAACTATCAATACTGCTCTTTGATATTTTCTTATCCCCTCAATATTTACAAATCCAAAGATTGTACATAGGATAGCTTTTTCCCAAAGTTCCAGTTCAACCAGTTTTCCACCCATTTTTCCTTTGCTATGATGACAATAATTCTCAAAAAATTCTAAGACATGATTAGCACGTTTTTGAGAATAAAAAAACTCATCAGGATTATTAATATCATAGACTATTTTTTGAAAAGTCTTTTTAAGTTTTTCACAAGCAACTATTTCACCGTTTTGTATTTTGCTATTGTATTCCAAAATTGGATTATAATCATCAGGATATTTCTTAAACTTCATCACGACTATATACAAACTCCTCAAAAGTATCCGTTTGATTTTCTATATTAGATTTAGACTTAGGAAGTAAATCGGTAAGTTGCTTGATAATCTTTTGATAATTGGTATTCAAAGAAGTATAAGTAGTAGCAGTAGGACGTTGTCGTTCATAAGGTTTTTGGTCTTTGCCTTGCTGAAAAAGTTCAGTCCAGCCGTTTTCTTTTAAATCTTGCTCTAAATTTTCAAGAGATACTTTCATGAATGATGCTCTACTGATTAAAGATTGAATAGCTGAATTTTTAGAAACATCTATACCCTTATCTTTGAAAATTTTTTTAAGTTTGGTTTCTTCTTTCTTTATGCGTCTATCTATTTCCAAATTTTGATTATTCAATCCAAATCACCTCAAATCGACCTAAAATTAAGGAGGGGGGTCTGCGAAAAACCTTGTGTATTACTCCGAACTGGGGGCAATCGGTATTCCTAAAAAAATTTTTAACCTTTTTATAGGGGGGATATCTGCCCGTTGGCATCAAAAACATATCGATTCTTATTTGATTTGCCTTCGTGGTCAATCTTATTATGACAATCGTGACATACATACATCAACATATCATGATTAAGGCTAATCTCTGGATTATTAATATTATCAATCGTAAGTGTAACTTTATGATGCACAATATAACCTATGTTCTGTTTGCATATTTCACATAATCCACCGTCTAGAGCTTGTCTTGTAGATATATAACTTTCTCTACAATCTTTCCATTTTTTAGAGTTATAAAAACTCTTTGCCCACTGTTTAGCCATGATTATCAATCCATGCTTGAGCTTTCTCAATGGTTGGAAAGTATATCTTTAGATACTTCCACATTTCATAAGGTTTATTGTTTTCTACACATTCAAGAATTTCAAAACCTTTGTTACATTTTTGAATTTTATATTTTTTCAAGACTTAATCACCTCTATGATATTAATATTATTGATATACTCTCTAACTAAATGTAGAGAGCATATCAACATTAATTTCAACTTAAAAAGGAAGGTGTCTTTTAATGAGTAATACATCTTATACTATTGTATCAAAAAAGAGTGTCATCTGGTGACACTCTTAAAAATTATTTTAAAAAGATATTAGGATTAATTTTCAATATGGAACATATTCTAAGAAAGGTTAATGTAGAAGGTTCTGCCTCACCATTTTCATAACGATATAGTCGTCTTTTGGATACTCCTAAATATTTGGATAGTTCATTCATAGATATATGTAGTTTCAATCGTTGAGATTTCATAGTTTCAGGGAAGTTTCTAATCATTTATGACAACCTTTCCAAACTTTTTTTAGATTTCTTTCCAACCTTTGTAGTCTTGTTGTTTAAGAACATATTTAAATATTGAATTTCTTCTTTAGTTCTGCTGAAATCCATTGGAGCAATGCAATCTTTGTATTTACAAGTAAAGCAATCTGTAGGTGGATTGCATAATCTTCTTTTATTAGCCATATAGTTCACCTCTAATAATTTAAAGTTTTCAACATACATTCAATCGAGTAGTTTACATAATATGAATTATGTAAATCAGTTTTCAACAGTTTCAACACTACCAATTTACCGTTTGATTTAGTCTAACTCTCTGTTCGTCCGAACCCAATTTAAGATATATCTGTGTAGTGGATATATTCTCATGCCCTAAGATGCTACTCAAAAGTGATATATCTTTGTTACGTTTTAAGAACTCAATAGCGAACATATGTCTAAAGCTATGCGGATACACAACCTTTTCGGATACACCAAACCATCTTGCGAACTTCTTCAACATCTGATATACATTCTGTCTGGTGCAATCGAATAAGATACCCTCTAGGTGATTATTAGTTATATATTCAATCAAGTTGGATTGTAATTTATCTGGAATGTATATTCGCCTGAGCTTACCTTTTGTAAAGATTTCAGCATAACCCTTGCGGATATCCTCGCACTTGATTTGTAGCAATTCATTGATACGACAACCAGTTTCGCCAAGAGTTCTAACCATGTAGTAGTGATAATCATTTCCCCTAGAGGCTATCCCTTTAAGTAACTTGTAATATTCGCTTAATGTGATAATATTTTCAGTCGATGGCACTTTGTGAACTCTAACACAATCCAGATGTTGAGGAATATCCGTAAATTGAAGATATCTATTGATAGCTTGTATCTTTAAATTAACCGTACTCACGGCGTAATGTTCTTTAAGATAATTCTTGTACTCAATCAACTTGAGTTTAGAGAAATCATTGCCATTAACTGCGATATACTGTCTAACTGCCAAAATATATGCGTTGATAGTATTTTCGGAACGTTCAGCCTCTAGGAGATAGTTCTTAAAACTTTCTAACATTGATATCATAGAAAGTTCTGTCATCAGTAGTTAAAGAGATATACTCCAAGGCTTTAAGTAGCATAGTATTTATATCACTAGATTTATTAATATCCGAGCGAACTAATTCGGACTTTTTAATAGCCTCTTGATACTGCTTGTACACTTCCAACCCTTGATTGATTTTATTATGCAACTGGATATACTCTTTTTGGAGTCTATCCTTAAGTTTTTGAGCTTTATCAAAAGTTATGATATTGTTAGCATAATCTATATAGTAGCCTCTAAGTCTGATACAGTAACCTAAATCCAATAACGATAATTCACTTCCTAGAGGGTTTTGAGAGTTAGAAAGTACGTCCAAATCCTCAAGATGTTTTTGAATATTCATAATTATCACCCCTTATTAAAATGGTGGTTTGCCACCCAAATTTTGATTACTTCCATTTAAGATGCTATCAAAGAGTATTTGATTATTATAACTCTGTTTACCTCTACGATTAACACCATTCATTAAAATTGGTCTGCAACGTTCAGTTATGCGTTCAAATATGCGTTTGATATCTAATGTAGGTGGATTTTGTAAAGTATGAGCATCATAGTTAGTAGAAACTATTAAAGGCTTTTTAGTCAAGTAACGGCTATCTATTATTTTATAGGTTAATTCTAAGAACTCTCTTTGTTTGGAACTGTTGGTATCAGTAGTTAGAATGTTTTCAGTGCCAAGGTCATCAAGGATAAGTAAATCCACCTTGGATAAATTTTCAAGTACATCTTGGCGATAGTTTCCATAGTTTTTAGTCATTAGGTTAATTAAATCGGCAATAGAAGTCATATATACAGAGTATTCTTTTTCAATTAAAGCGTTTCCAATACACGCAGATATATATGTTTTACCAGTACCAGTATCACCATAGAATAACATTCCTAAGCCATTACATTTAAACTGTTCAAAATTCTTAACATAATTTTGGGCTAACATAGAAATTTGTGGATTAGCCTTATCATCATTTTTAAAAGTGCAATCAAGATAGAATTTATTATTAAACCCAAAATCTCTAAGTTTTTCGATTTCAACCTCATGATTTTGTTGTTCAAGTATTTTGCGATTGTGTTCCTCTTGTAGCGTTTGACATTTGCACATAATTGGCATATTTAAGATTTTATCTCCAAAGTTAATAGGTTTCTGTAAAGGAGTGTTACACTTAGCACAATATATTAAGCCATCTGCACCTTGATAGCGTTCGCCCTCTTTGGTATACGTTGAAGCCTTTGAGATAAGTGCAAAAGCCTCTATGATACTTTTCATTAATTATTCCCCCAATTCCATTCGTCGTAGCGTGGTTGATAGCTACTAGCTACTTGTTTTTGACTTTCATTCTTTAGTGGATAGACACTCTTCCAACCATTTAGCACCGATTGATTAAGTATTGCAACCCAATCATTAGGGTTAAATTTTTGTAACTCAGTTAAAAGTAATCTTTTAGCACGTTCAGTCATTTTAGAACGGTTTTTACTTCGACTTTCTTCAAAATCTTTTAGAGCTTGTAATAGTTGAAGATTATCTTTAGCAAAATCCTCAAAGATGCTTTCTTTCTTACTCTTAGAAGATTTACCATCAACTTCTTGATTTTGATTTTTTTCAACCAAAGGAGTTTGAGGCGTAGCCTCAACTGGCTTTGTATTATCTTCTATATTATTATCTATATTATATTCTATATTATTAGGTAAAGAAACTTTACCACCCCCGTTAAGATTTTTTACCACCTCTGGTAAAGTTTCTTTACTACCCCTGTCAAGATTTTTTACCACCTCTGGTAAAGTTTCTTTACTACCCCCGTCAAGATTTTTTACCACTGGTAAAGTTTCTTTACCACCTATAATAGATTGTAAATTCTCTAAATTAACCATATATTCGCAGTACTTAATATTATTGTTAAGTATTTCTTTTTTAATAATGTACTCTTTATCCACCAAATCTTTTAAGATACCTAAGACAGTTGGTTTACTTAGATTAGTACTCTCCATTAAATACTTAATCGAACCTTTAAAGGCACTAGAACCATCTTGAGAAAAACCATAGATAATAGCATAGACTATTAATTCATTTGGTTTTAACTTCAAATCGTTAATCATAAACGATTGCACAACATAATAAGAACCATCTTTCATTTAAAGCACCTCTATTTTTTATATTTAGGCAATCCTAAGAAAACAATCAAACACTTGGAATTGCCTTTTTTATCTCCTATAATAAGTTTACTTTTCTTAAAAATATGCATGGTGATATGCATATTCTAAAAATTTTTTAAAAAAGCAATCTTCTAGTAACACCATATACGATTGCTAAAAGACTATCACCATTAACGCAGATATCTTGTGAACCACATTGAGATATAACTCTAATGTATTCTCTGTTATCTTTAATGATATATTTACAATCCACAATATTAATATCCAGTGCGATTAGTAAATTTTTAAATTGATTTCCTATAAATTCACTTTTCTCTTGATTGAACATCTTCTTTTCACTCCTAAAATACTTTGTAGATATTTAACAACTCTATGATTTTATCATATTGAGAGTTTTGCATAGATATGGAATCATCTTCAAACATTTTGAAAATCTCTAAAATTTTAGGTTTGAGTATCTTTTTACGCACCAAATTTTTGATACCCTCTAGGTTAGTAGCAGTTATATATAACTTAACAGATTTATCAGTATAACGAATATTTAAATATTCCTCATGATAGTATACTTTGTAGCTAGTAGCTACTATGTTACTATCGAACTTTTGTAATATTGGAAGTAGTTCAACTTCTATGTAGTTGCGTTTTTCTCTGCGAGTATCCACGATTAACTTGTACTTTTCAAGATGATTTTCCACAAAATCATAGAAAGTAAATTCATTGAGTTTGTGGCATAGTCCTAAGCCACCTTGTTCACGTCCTAAACGTTGAAACTTATTAGCATAGTTACACATTCCTTTAATTTCACATCTTGAGCAGATACACGCTTTATCTGAATTGATGTAGTTATCCTTATCAGATATAAGGTCGACTATTAAATTTGCCTTGATATCTTCCTCAGTAGGTTCTAAGTTTGAATTATCCAAAGAAACACTATCACCATTTGGAATATCCTCTACTATATCAACAGACCTAACTGAGTACATTTTTGTTACACCCTTATGACATATTGAACCCTTGCGTAGTTGTAATCTATGTACAACACCATCAATACAAAAAGATACTGTTTTATATCCTACTTTTGTACATTCGGCTACTGTCATAGTATTATTTTCTAAGCATTTAACGTTGTACATTTCGCCAACTTTAAACATATTAATCTTCCTTTCAAGTTTTATAAAAGGATACTTGCAAGTTCCCGACATCTCCACCGTCCCGATGGAGAACGCACTAGACCTAACGGACTATTTTAAATCGTCTAGTCGATTGTATAATCTTCCATAAAACCCATATCTATAGCCTCTTGATAGGCTCTTAGTACCCACATAGTAGAGTATCTTTCCTCATACCTCATTAGCTTATCCAACGATATATTGTACTTATCACAAACCATGGCACTGGATTTACTATGCATACTCTCATAGAGGATACAAGCTATTCTATACCTTTTACGCTCTTGAGCTGTCATAAAGGTTGTCCTTTCTTTAGTCATCACAACGTTCATTTACCCATTGCTCAAATAGTTTTGTATAGATTTCACACTCTACTGAACCGCTTGGCATTACTACAGCACTTGCAAAAGGATATAATCCTTTAAGTGCAAAAGCTCTAAAACGTGGTGGACTGATTTGTATTCCCAAATTACGCATTTTAGTAACACACTCTTGAACTGTCATAGTTCTAATAGTCATAAAAAACACCCCCTAAGATACTTTTTCAAGATACATTATGTTAGAGAATACCTCTAGTTTCTTTTGGCAGACCTTATATATTTCGTGATACTCCATTCCATTCGCAATACACTCATGGATAGTGCTACCCATAACAGCCTCTACTACACTAAGAGTGTTCAGTTGCGATATGTGAGCCTCATTTCTATTTTGTATGCCTACTACCTTGTCGGCTAATCTGGAATAGATAGCATAGTATCTATTAGAATTTTTAGAGCCATTTGCCTGAGCATACTCTACTAACTCTTTGATAGCGTCTGTTTGAGTTTTCCTGTTAAGTTTGGATTGCTTTCTACTTTCAACCCATTCAGCGGTATGACGTTCCATGATAAACTTTCTCATTTCAAAGAACTGTCTAACAAGTTCAGCCTTGAACATAACAACCTTATCAGTATTCTTTAAAAGAGTTATTAAAAAGGTTGCTTGTTCTTCCGTAAGTAAGATAATTTCCTCAGGTCTACCACCTGTACTTTCTGCCTGATATGAGGTCAAAAGTCCAAAACTTTCAATAACCGATTTATACTTATTAATTGTTACTTTTAACTTTCTATGAGCAACACCAGTACCATCGGCAATAACTTTTGATGTAGTAAATACATCATCTTTTTTTAAGATTACTAAATCGTTCATGTTATACCTCTTTTCCAACAAGTTCATCAAGAGAACACTCTAACGCTTTTGCAATGTGATAACCTGTAACTAAATTTGGAATTTTTGAACCATTTTCAAACTTAGCTATTGCAACTTGTGATACTCCAACAAGATTAGCTAATTCAAGTTGTGTAAATGATTTTGCAATCCTTTTTGTTTTAATGTTTTCAGCTATATTCATAGTTATTACACCTCTTTTTTTGAAAAAATATAACCAAGTTATTGACTTATTACAACAAAAATGTTATAATAAAAAACAAGAATATATTTAAATAATATTTTTTTATTCTGTTTAATAACTTGGTTATATTATATCTCTAATTTTAGAGATTGTCAATATAAAATCTCACTATCACGAGAAAATCTTTAAAATTCGTGAATAATTCACAAATCATAATCTTATTTTTTAGAGAAATTAAACAAAAAGGAGGTTTTTCTATGTTTTGGGATATTTTTTATAAAATATGTATTGAGCAAGGCACTAAACCTAATCCAGTAGCAAAACAAATAGGTGTTTCAAGTTCAACCGTCACCAGTTGGAAAAACGGTGGTATTCCAAACGGTGAAACACTCTTAAAATTAGCAGATTATTTAAATGTATCAGTTGACTATTTACTTGGCAGAACTACCGAAAAGAATATAAGTGCTAACTATGGAATACAAAATCATAGTGATAATAACCAAGGGGATATAACTAATCAGTTAAATCTTCAAGGGGAAAATGGATTACACGGAAAAATGCTTGGAGAATTTGATAAATTAGATTTCAAAGACCAAGTTAAAGTTTTAAATTTAATAGCAGAATTAAGCAATAAGGAAGGAAAGTAACTTATATTGGTAAATGAAGTTATTCAGCTAAACAAAGTGCAAAATTCAAACGTAAAATAGCTAAACTTATTGGCATTCCTACCACTAAATTAGAAAGAAAAGTAAAATCTGAAAGATTAACATGAAAGATATTAGGGCTACCTCCTAAATCAAGAAATAAAAAATCCAAATCTTTTTTGGATATTATTTCAAAAGATTTTTCAAAATATTCAAAAGAAAATTATTGCAATTAAATAATAAAAAAAGAGGATACAAACATACATGAGCAAACAAGTAAAATTAACACCCAAAACGATATTACTTTCTTGTTTAGGAGTAATTGTAATTTTCATGGTATCAATAATAGTAATAGCCTCTATTCTTGATGTCAATGATGATGATAAATCTGTTAATAATTTTCAAGCAGAAGATATGACCACTACTTTAACATCACAAGTAACTACAATGTTGACATCTAACATTACTGAAGTGACTATTGTCACAACACAAAAAACTTCTAACACAACAACCACTCCAACCACCGATACTGAAATTGCAGTAGTAACTTCAATGAATACCACAAATACTACAACACAACATATTAATATCTTAATGCAATCCGATTTTAAAATTGAAGAAGATGATGATATTAAGTATGGTTATATTAATATATCAAAAAACGATTTGCTAAATATAACAGAAGACGATTTTAAAGAATTTGCTAATACTATCGTAGCAAATAATACTGAATGTGATTGGATAACAATTATTTGTGATGATGGAACGGGTGTTCATTTTACTGGTAATGATACAACTTTTATTACTTACGGAAAAATGTTTGAATATGGTAGTGGTCTTTTAGGCAACACAGAAATTTATATCCTACAAAATTATGGTGAAACTAATTATTATACATCAATTGTAACTACAAGTGAAAGTGAAACAGTCGCTTATGATGATTATACATATGTGGTTAATACTAAAACAAAAAAATATCATAAACCCAATTGTTCATATGCTAACAAAATTAATTACGAAAACAAAGATTATTTGACTATAAGTGAAATAACTTCCCAAGGATATAGCCCTTGTGAACATTGTAAGCCATAAAAATAAGGAAGGAGATTAACACATCATGGCTAATGAAATAAGACATCTTCCAAAGATAGAAAACAACAACATTAATAGTAATTATAACAATAGTCAAAAAACTAAAAAATGTCCTTATTGTAAAAACACCATGGATAAAAATGAAAAAGTTTGTTCTACTTGTGGTAAAAAATATCCATCAAAATTAAGTACCGCAATAGCTACCATTCTATTGGTTTTTGTTATTTTTGAATTTGGTTCATGTGTTAGTAGTTGCTCCTCTAGTGATAGTGATACAATAGAAAATCAAGATATTCCAATAGTAACTTTAAATACAGTTGGAACAGGTAATCCTAAAATATTTGATACCTTAGCCAAAGAATATACAACAGATATCAATGCCTTTGATGAAGTTAAAATAGAATATGATAATAGTGATGATGGTAATATTTATATTGTATACTTAACCAAATATGGAACTTCTGAAACGTTTCAAAAAATAAAAAAAGGACAAGAAGATATATCAATATGGAATGACATTGTAGATGCTTTAACTGCTGAAGGTGCAAATAGTTATAACAAGGTAAAAGCTATAGAAAGTGATGCGAATGTAATAATTAATTTAATGAATGATTTAAATGAAGAATTAGCATTAATAATCATTACTGATGGAATATTATTTTATAACGAACTAAATGACAATTAAGATATACTAATAAATTTAATTATAAAAACAAAGATTATTTGACTATAAATGAAATAACTTCCCAAGGATATAGCCCTTGTGAACATTGTAAGCCATAAAAATAAGGAAGGAGCATAATGTTATGGCAAAGATTTTATTATATACTTATAATAAAATAGCTACTGTAACCATGAAAAATGACCATACTCAAGATATTCAAAACGTATAGAAAAATATATATCAAAGGTGGTCAAGAAACTATTAAACCATCTATTAAAAAGTAATGTAATCAATAACTAAACATCTAAATATAATGAAACTATTCTGCAAATAGCAGATATATTTCAAGATTTAGATGTTTTGGATAAAGCTAAAGTTTTAAATTTAATAGCAGAATTAAGCGATAAGGAAGGAGCCTAAAAATGATTTACACAGATGAGTACGTTGTATTTGATTTAGAAACTACTGGACTAAGCACTAAAACAGATGATATAATCGAAATTGGAGCAATTAAAAGTATAAATGGTGAATATGGCAGGATTGAAAAACGATTTAGAACATATGTTAAACCTACTAAAAAAATATCTCCAATGGCTACTAAAGTACATGGTATCACTAATAGTATGTTAGAAAATGCTCCTACTATTGAAACCGTTATAGTTAAGTTCTTAGATTTTATTGGCGACTTACCTCTAGTTGCACATAACTCATCTTTTGATATCAGTTTTATAAAAAGATTTGCTTTACAAGTTTGCAATAAAAATATTGAAAATCCTATTATAGATACTTTGCGAATAGCTAAAAAATACTATCCTGATTTAGAAAATTATAAATTAGAAACTATAAAAAATCATTTTGGAGTACCTGTGCAATCGTTACATAATACTATGGACGATTGTATTGTAACATCATACTTCTATCAAAGGGTTAAAAATGATATTCCAAAATTTCAAAATGAATTTTATAATCAAGTAACAGTAAAACAAGAGCCATCTAATATCAATAAATCTAATAACGATATTCAATCCTTTTCTAAAGAAGAACTAAAGTTTTTTGAAAAAATAAAAGATATCCTAAAAGATTGCAATACAGATAATAATGCTTTTGATATTACTAAAAAAGGTTCTTACTTAGATATCATGTATAATAAAAATATACTATTTAGATTTAAACTTAATGGTAATCTAAGATATTGGCTAGTTGATATCCCTTATAATGAATTTGATAGTAAAATCCAAACGGATTTTGAATATACTAAATCTACAGACCATGAGGGAAACAAAACTAGACTATTTATTGACGATTTTACCGACTTGGATATATTTTGTGACTTGATTATTGATACTTTTAATAGAATAAATAATGTTTCTGTATCCTCTAGTAAAAATGATATCTTATCTATTAATGTTAGAGGAAAAAATATCTGTTTAACTGGTGATTTCGATTTAGGCACTAAAGAACAAGTTCAAGATATTTTAAATTCTTGTGGGGCGATATGCAAAACATCAGTTACTAAGAAAACTGATTTTTTAATAATTGGTTCTAAAGGTAGTGAATTTTATAAATATGGGAATATAGGACTTAAATATGAAAAAGCTTTGGAACTTCAAAAACAAGGTTTAGATATAAATATTTTGAAAGAAAATGAAATCTTTAAAACTGCTATAACTGTATAAATAAAATCGCCCCACTCGTGAGAGTAGGGGCAAAAGTTTAATGAAAGGAGATATAATATGGGTAGACCAAAGAAAGAATCAAATATTTTTTATGAATTAAAAAATAATAAATATTATTTTGAAATTAAGTGGTTTAATAATCACTGCAAAGATTTAAAAAAACTTTCTGACGCATACGCAAATGTAGGCTATTCTATCGCTAATCAATTAATTTATAAATACAAGAAAAATTGCATGGATTATATATTAAAGGAGGATATAATATATTATACATTTTCTGGTATATACAGTTTTCAATTATCAATCGAATTACTATTAAAAGCAATTATAGCAAAATTTAAAGGCAAAAATTCATTATTTCAAAATATTCAAAAAAATAGGCACAATATATATAATTTATTTTTATATGTGAAATCAAATCTAAATATTTTAGATGATAAATGTATTTATTTAGAAAAATATTTAGAAAATATGTGTAGTATTGATTCACAATGCACCTTATTTAGATATCCAGATATTTACAAGTATTCGAAATTAAATAAAAATATTGATGTTTATAAAACTTTTAAAAATTTATTGAAATGTTATAATGTATTAGAAAAAATTTTTAATAAAGAAGATTTTAATGATATGGACGAAGATAATTTTCTATATTTCAATAAAAAAAATTGTATTAATGGTATATATTTAGATTTTTATGGTATAGAATATCGTATTATGGAGTTTTCATATGGATATTATCAAACAGCAAAAATGTTATTTTCTAACATTGATAACACATTTGATAATTTTGATTTTACAAAATCCTTTCCAATAATTTTTTTTATGAGAAATGCAATTGAGTTAATCCATAAAAATATAATATTACAACATAATCAAAGAGTGAATAATAAAAAAGAACTTAAAAATCATAATAACAAAGATTTATTGAAAACAATCCAAAAATTTTTAAAAGAATATTTCAATTATGCTGATTTCAACAATCCTGATACAAAATTAAAAACTTATCTTAAAGAAATTAATGCACTAGAAAAATTCGACAAGAATAGTTATACCTTTAGGTATCCATTTAGTAAGAACTTAGATTATAAGTTAAATAATATTAATTTAGATTTAAAAAATATATTTGATATATTAGAAGAAATTTTTGAATTTTTAGTTGGTATTAATGAAGATATGGCAAATCTTATCAGTCAAGAAAAAGAAGCAAATATGATGGAAAATACCATTTATTAATAATCAGAAAAGGAGTGATTATAGTGTTATGCAAAAAGTGTAGAAAAGAAATTCCTAACGATAGTATATTCTGTAATTACTGCGGAAGAAAACAAGTAGCAGATAAAAATAAACCATTAAAAAGAGCAAATGGTCAAGGAACAGTATATAAAGTAGCTAATAGAAACTTACCATATAGAGCCGTCTTAAATGCCACTTATGATAAGAATGGAAAATCTCATAGAATACACTTAGGATACTTTAAAACTAAAACAGAGGCTTTAAATGTACTCAATCAAGCAGTAATTACTCCACCAAGTGAAAAATCCTGTTACACATTAGAACAGCTTTATAATGAATGGAGCAAACTTCACTATAGAGATTTATCTAAAAGTGGAGTAACCTCTATTAAGAGTGCTTATAAGTATATTGAAAAGTATCGTTGTAAAAAGTTCAAGGATTTAAGAACAGAACATATTCAAGTGTGCATTGATGATGCTACTAATATAGGCAAATCCAGAGCTACTTGCGAAAAGATAAAAAATCTGTATTCTCAGTTATGCAAGTATGCTATGCAGTATGATATCATAAATAAAAACTATGCAGAGTTCTTAAAACTTCCTAAAATGAAAAAACAAGAAAAGAAAATCTTTACTGATGAACAGATACAATTACTATTCAATCATGATGAAGATGATACTGCTAAAATTATACTAATACTAATCTATACTGGCATGAGAATAGGTGAACTCTTTGAAGTAACTAAATCCAATGTAAACCTAGAGGAAGAATATCTAATAGGTGGATTTAAAACTGAGGCGGGTACTAACAGATTAATTCCTATCAACAAAAAGATTATTAGGTATATTGAATACTTCTATAATGGTTCAACTGGTGACTATTTAATACCATCAAGTAAAGGAACTTCCAAAGATGTTGGAAACTTTCGAAAACGTGAATTTTATCCTCTATTGGAAAGTTTAAATATTACTGGGATAACTCCACATAGTACAAGACATACTTTTGCAACTCTAATGCAAAAGGCTAATGCTAATCCAGAAGACTTAACTAAGATTATAGGTCATGCAGATTATAGCACTACTACAGAAAATTATATCCATCAAAATATACATAAACTTAAAGATACAATTAATTTAATATAGGGTGCTATCTGAGTGCAACCATTAAAATTCTGCTAAATTTTTAAAGAATTTCAAGGTAATAGTTTCGTATTTATGTGATATCAAATCTATTTGGTAAAGAAGAGGTCGTCGGTTCGAATCCGATAGACAGCTTAGCAAAACTCTTGTAGATGTGTTCTACAAGAGTTTTTTATTCTAAAAAAATAATAAGATAGTATAAAAAAATCGAAAGCACGTTATCTTTTAAAGATAATGTGCTTTTTCTGTTTAATTATAATCAATTAATAATTAATAGTTAATAAATAATAATTATTATATATTATTTATTAACTATTAACTTTTTAAGTTCTTTAATCTTGTCACGATAGAAAATAGCCTTTTCGAAGTCCAAAGTTTCTTGAGCCTTGTGCATCTGGAACTCAAACTCAGAGATACTTTTCAATATCTGTTCAGTAGATTGAACTTCTTGAGGGGCTACCTTAGTAATCTCTGGGATATCTCTAACGGATTTAACTATAGTCTTAGGAACAATATTATGTTGCTTATTGTACTCTAATTGAATACTTCTACGGCGATAAGTTTCATTTATAGCGTATTCCATAGCCGAAGTAACGGTATCGGCGTACATAATAACCTTACCATTAGAGTTTCTAGCAGTACGACCTATAGTTTGAATAAGCGAAGTTTCGGAACGCAAAAAGCCTTGTTTGTCGGCATCTAATATAGCCACCAAAGAAACTTCAGGGATATCTAAGCCCTCACGCAAGAGGTTTATACCTACTAGGACATCAAACTCATTGGAACGGAACTTTTTAATAAGTTCCATACGTTTAAGGGTATCGGTTTCGTGATGCATATACTCTACACGGATACCGTAGCTACTTAGATATTCGGTTAAATCCTCAGCCATTTTTTTAGTCAAGGCAGTAACTAAGACCTTTTCGCCTAAAGGAGTTCTAGCGTTAATTTCGGATATTAAGTCATTCATTTGATTTTCAATAGGTCTAACGTCTATAGTAGGGTCTAAAAGACCAGTAGGACGGATAATCTGTTCAGCGATTAGTTTAGAGTGCGACCTTTCAAACTCCGATGGAGTAGCCGATACGAATATAGTTTGGTTCAACTTAGATAGAAATTCAGTAAAGTTAAGAGGTCTGTTATCGTAAGCACTAGGAAGTCTAAATCCAAAGTTAATTAGATTATCTTTTCTAGCCTTATCGCCGTTGTACATAGCCTTAATTTGAGGTATAGTGACATGACTTTCATCTATAAGAAGCAAAAAATCTTTAGGAAAGTGGTCTAAAAGGGTGTAAGGAACGCTCCCCTTTGGACGACGTGAAAGCACTCTTGAATAGTTTTCAATTCCAGAGCAGAAACCAGTTTCTAGCAACATTTCCATATCGTAGTTGGTGCGTTCCAGAATACGTTGAGCTTCTATATACTTGCCATGAGCCTTAAAGTAGTCGACTCTTTTGGAGAGTTCTTGGTCGATATCTTTAATAGCGTCGTGTATGTTATCCTTAGATATAGCGTAGTGAGTAGCTGGAAAGATTATAGCGTGTTTCAAAGTAGATACAACTCTACCAGTGATATGGTCTATTTCGCAAATTCTGTCTATTTCGTCACCAAAGAACTCTACTCTTATAGCCTTTTCGTTAGACATAACTGGAAAGATTTCAACGCTATCGCCACGCACACGGAACTTATTACGTTTAAAATCGAAGTCGTTGCGTTCATAACGGATATTAACTAAATCTTTAATAAGGTCATCACGAGATTTACAAGCACCTTGCCTTAAAGATATAATAGCGTCCTTATATTCGTTAGGGTCGCCCAAAGAGTATATACACGAAACACTAGCCACTACAATGACATCTTTGCGTTCAGCTAAAGAGCAAGTTGCAGAGTGTCTAAGTTTGTCTATTTCGTCATTAATTTGAGCATCTTTTTCGATAAAGGTATCCGATTTAGGAATATAAGCCTCTGGACGATAGTAGTCATAGTATGATACAAAGTATTCCACGGCGTTATTAGGAAAGAACTCTTTAAATTCAGAATATAGTTGTCCAGCAAGAGTCTTATTGTGAGCCAATACTAAAGTAGGTTTGTTAATCTGTTGTATAATATTAGCCATGGTAAAAGTTTTACCTGAGCCAGTTACTCCCAGTAGAGTTTGAAAATCATAGCCCAATTTCAAGCCATTTACTAAACTTTCAATAGCTTGTGGTTGGTCACCAGATGGCTCATATTTAGATACTAATTCAAACTTATCCAAAAAAATCCCCCCGAAAATAAATAATAATTAATAGTTAATAAATAATATATAATAATTAATAGTTAGTAAATAATATATAATAATTAATAGTTAGTAAATAATATATAATAATTATTATTTATTAATTATTATATATTAATTGTATTATTTGTCCATGTAGCCCATTTTACGCATAGATAGTCCTACATTTTTAGATATTATAATGTGGTCTATTAGAGTTATATTCAAGCTATTCAATATTTGAACTAACCTTTTAGTAGCCATAATATCTTCCGTAGATGGAGTACAATCGCCACTAGGGTGATTATGATATAGTACCAAATGGTTAGCATCATACTTAGAAGCCTTTTCTATAATCCTGTTGACACTCATAATAACGGCAGTAGGATTACTTGCGTCACCAAAGATATCACAAGACACATAGCTGTTACTACTATCCAGATACAAACCTCTTAAGATTTCTTTAGTTTCACCTATATACTGCTTGATACCAAATTTAATAAAATCCTCTGTAGAGTTAAAAGCGAACGGTGAAATTTCGGCGTTAAAATATTTTTTACACATTTGAGGCATCAGCTTTATAAATATAGCTGAATTTATGCTAATACCGTCTATTTCTTGAAGGACTTCAATATCTGCATCAAAGACTTTAGCTAAACTTCCAAACTTATCTATTAAAGCATGGGCGATATCGTTAGTATTCTTTCTAGGGATAGCGTAGAATAGAAGTAATTCAAGGATTTCATGTTCTTCAAAGTTTTCAAGATTACCTTGTTTTAAAAACTTTTGACGCATTCTTTCTCTGTGTCCATTGTGATTAGTTTCCATAGTTACACCTCTTTATAATTAATATATAATAATTAATAAATAATAATTATCATAATAATTGGCAGTTGATATATAATAATTAATAAATAATAATTATCATAGTGATTAATAATTATTATATATTATTTATTAATTATTAATTGTTAAGTTCAGCCCATTCTTCAAAAAGGGTATCGCAGAGATTTTTAATTTCGTCAATTCGGGAGCATTTTTGATGCATAAGTTCGTAGTTGGAAAAAACTTCCTCACTAGTAATTTCCACTTCTAATGCAGATTGTTCTTGTTGTAGACTATCCATTAAAGTTTCAATCTCCTTAATACGCTGACGTTGTTTAGCCTCTAGACTGCGTTGTTCTTTAGATTTATATGCTTTAACTTTGCTATCTTGAGCCTTTTGGAACTCTAATTGACGTTTTTCCTCTTCTTTGGCAAGTTTAGATGCGTTTTCACGTTCAGATTTAATCTTAATATAGTCATCGAAGCCACCCATGAAGTCCTCCACGCCATCAATAGAGATTTCCATAATTCTTGAAGATAGTTTATTTAACAAGTATCTATCATGTGAAACGAAGATTATAGTTCCAGTATATTCGCAGAGAGCCTCCTCTAAGACTTCCTTAACAAATATATCAAGATGGTTAGTAGGTTCGTCCAAAATTAGAACGTTGCCTTTTTCTAGCATCATAAGGGCGAAACAGACTTTAGCACGTTCACCACCACTTATGACGGCAATCTGTTTAAAGACATTTTCGCCAGTAATTCTAACCTTGCCTAAAAGACTTCTAACTTCCAAGTCGCTCATAGTAGGATATCTATAGTGAATTTCTTCCATAACGGTATTGGCTGGATTAAGGTTAGAACTTTCCTGTTCAAAGTAAGAAATCTTTACGTTATTAGCCCAAGATATTCTACCCTTATGCGATAACTTACCTTGCAACACTTTAAGCAATGTGGATTTACCTATTCCATTATCACCTATAATAGCGACCTTTTCGCCACGTTTAACCTCAAAAGATAGACTATCTACTAAAGTTTTGCGACTGCTCCCAGAACCTACTGAAACGTCGATATCTTTAACTTTTAGCAAATCAAAAGGAGGTTCTATGCCGTACTCAAACTTTAGTTTGGAGTTTTTTTCTTCTCCAAGAGGTTTTTCAATAACTTCCATTCTGTCCAGAGCCTTAACCCTGCTTTTAGCACTCTTAGATGTAGATGCTCTAACCAAATTTTTAGCTATATAGTCTTCCATTTTAGCTATTTCTTTCTGTTGTTTTTCAAACTGTTTCCACTGAGTGCTAACTGCCTGTCGCTTAAGATTAGTATATGTTGAATAGTTACCCTTATACCTAGTCAACTTAGAGCGTTCGATTTCACAAATAGATGTACAAAGTTTATCAAGAAAGTATCTATCGTGGGAAACTATTAGTAAAGCACCTTTATAATCTTTAAGATAGTCCTCTAGCCACATGACAGTTTTAAAATCCAGATGGTTAGTAGGTTCATCTAAGATTAAAAGTTTAGGTTGTTCTAAAAGAAGTTTAGCCAAAGCCAACCTAGTCTTTTCGCCACCACTGAACCCCGATATAGTCCTATGGTAAGTATCTTCAGGGAAGCCCATACCGTTCAAGATAGTTTTAATTTTAAAATCTCTGTTATAGCCGTCATTAACCTCATAGTAAGCCGATAGCTTAGAGTATTCCGAACTTAAAGCGTCATCTATATCTTGATGGTTAGCCATATAGTTTTCAATCTCTTTCATGCGATTTAGAGTATCATCTAAGTAAGAGAATACGCTTTTCATTTCTTCAATAACGGTACTAGACTTATCCAAGCCACTGTGCTGTTCAAGATAGCCAACATTTACATTATTAGCCAAAGATATCTTAGTATCATTAGAGTTAATCTTATCAGGAAATTCTTTTCCAGTGATAAGTTTTAAAAGAGTAGTCTTACCACAACCATTTCTACCAATAAGACCAATTCTGTCATGGTCCTCTATAGTCAAGTTTATACCATTTAATATTACGTTGCCGTTGTACACTTTAGAAACGTTAGTTAAATCCAAAATCATAAAAAACCTCCTGATATGCTATAATCTAAAACACTAAAATTATACCACTTTTTGTAGCACATTACAAGGAAAATATTTGAATATTACAAAAAAACATCCCTTTTAATGAATGGCATCAAAAGGGATACTTATGCTAACAATGAGAATTTTCTTTTAACTCTTTAAGTTTTTTATACTTTAATTTAGTAGCAAGACCGCCTCTAATATGGCGTTCGCTTTTATTCTTATCTAAGACGCATTTAACTGAGTAGTATAAGGTAGGTTGTAGAGTTATCAAATTTTGAGTAACATCTTTATGTACTGTAGACTTAGAAATTCCAAACTCTTTAGCACAAGCTCTAACAGTGGCATTATTATCTACTATATACTTACCTAGAATAACGGCTCTTTCAAGTAGTTGGTTAGAATTATTCAAAAAAAATCACTCCAATAGTAAGAATATTTTACTAACAATGTATGAAAAAATTTCAAAAAAAATGCCTAACGGTTAATAGTAGATATACATAATACAAATTAATACTTTTTGTGCCATATACTAATTGAAATTTAAATCCACTTATGATATAATTTGTATATAACTATAATACGTTATAATATGGATAAAAAAGGGGATTTTTTTATGAATACTTTAAAAAGATGTTTAATATCTAGTATAGCCGTAATGCTATCATGTAACATGATGCTTTTAAATACTACTTCACTAGGTATAGTTAAAAATATCAACTCACAAGTAGAAGTATCTGCCGATAGCGACCTCTATACTCCAATCGATGATAGCCTATTTATTGAAAATATTTTAAGACCATCTTTTTCTAATACTAGCTACGCAAACAAAAGCTATCTACAATATAACGACGATGGCACTATAAGCAGAATAGTTTACGATTTGATTAACAACGAAGTAGTTATAGAAACCTATTCAACAGATTTTAAGCTACTTTCCACAAATAAAATTTTAGCTGAGTTAAATATCTGGGGAGCGTTTTACTCTGGTAGTAAGTACAACTTTTGTGTATTCGGTCAAAGCAACGTTGATGAGTCAAAGGAAAAAGAAGTAGTTAGAATAGTAAAATATTCTAAAGATTGGCAACGCTTGGACAGTGTTAGTCTATATGGTTGTAATACAGAAACTCCATTTGCTTCAGGTAGACCTAGATTAACTGAACATGATGGCAAACTATACCTACATACATCGCATAGAATGTTTCAATCCAGCGATGGCTTTAACCACCAAGCAAGTATGGACTTCTTTTTAAATATAGATGATATGTCAACATTCTATCAACAGTATGATGTATCTAACATAGGCTTTGGATACGTTAGCCATTCGTTTGACCAATATGTACAAGCAGATGATAACTATCTATATACTTTAGACCTTGGTGACGCTTATCCTAGATGCGTTGCTTTAGTTAGACGTGACTTAGACGGTTCTGCTATTGATAATACTAGTGTACTAGATATAGTCGGCAACGTTGGTGATAACTTTACGGGAGTATCTTTAGGTGGCTTTGAACTATCCAAGAATAATTGTATATCTGTAGGAAATTCCATATCGCAAACTGAAGATTCAAATACATCTGTTAGAAACGTATTTTTGAGTGTAACTGGTAAAGATTTATCTTACAATAACGTTTTGTGGCTAACAGATTTTACTGATGAAAGTATGGTATCCATACCAAAGCTAGTAAAAATAGATGATGATACATTCATAGCTATGTGGAATGAATTTGGTAGCACTAAAAAGACTCATGTAGTAAAGGTAAATGGCAACGGTAATATTCTACAAGATGTTCTTATAGATGGCGTTGTAGTATCCGATTGCGACCCTATAGTAGCAGGAAATCAACTAGTTTGGTATTGTGGTACTGATGAATATTCAGAAGATGAAGGCTTATACGTTGAAAAGTCTGTAATGTATCATATAGACTATGATGACCTATCCAAGTATGGCGAAGATACTAGTGGCAAAGATAACCTAAAGGGCGACTTCAACCTTGATAAATCTGTTGATGAAAAAGATATCCAAGATGCTTACTCATACGCTCTAGGCATGACCGATAAACTAGACTTTACTATAACTCCTACAGCCGTATCTAATATAGATTTAAACGGCAATGGCAAAGTAGAGTTAGACGACGTTCTAAAGTTATCCAGATATATAGACGGTCTTGATAACTCCTTAGAGTTTGAAACTTCCACCGTAGATACTTGTAACACTAAGATATCCATAGGCGAAATATATCTAAAAAGAAGTGATTTGGATATAGCAGATGAAAGTACTCAATCAGAAGTTACGGTAAAAGTTCCGATTAAGGTATCTAATAACGTTGGATTTAATCTAGCAGAACTTAAATATAGTATATCCTCATGGGGCTACTGGGGATACATGACTGAAGAAAGTTCACCACACTTTGCTAATACAGATAATATTCTATCCATAACTAGCAACAGTATAGATACTAATAGTATACAGGGTATTGCATCGAATAAAAAGATTATCTTTTTAGATGCCTCTAACTCATACTCTAAAAATGGCGATATGTTCTACTTGGATTTAGTACTTCCAGCAGGTTGGAACGTAGAATGGCCAATAAACATCAACCTACAAGATTGCTACTTAATGGACAGTGAATACAATAAATACACTCCAACTTTAATAAGTGGACGTGTCAAAGTAGTAGATGATAGTCAACTATTAGGCGACTGCACTGGTGATGGTACTATAGGTACTGTAGATTTATTAGCTTTAAAGATGTATCTACTAGGTATGGACTCTTATGTAGATAGCTATTCAGCAGACGTTAATCAAGATGGCTATATCAACGTTTTAGACCTACTAAAACTTAAAAGATATCTTCTAGGCTTAATAGATACTCTATAGTATTGTTGACTTTTTTTGACGTTTGTAGTATAATCAAAAGAAAACTATGGGAGGTTAATTATGCCATACATAAATACAGTTACTAACGTAAAGATATCTAAAAGTAATGAGGAAAGTATTAAATCTAAGTTTGGCGATGCCATCAAGATTTTAGGAAAGTCGGAAAGTTGGCTAATGTTGAACTTTACAGATGGTCAAAGAATGTACTTCCAAGGAGATAATTCCAAACCTATGGCAATGGTAGAAGTTCAACTATTTGGAAAGGCTCAACCTAGTGCCTACGATACTATGACTTCCACTATTACTGATATAATATCTAATGAGTTAAACATACTACCTAATCAAATATATGTAAAGTATGAGGAAGTATCTTATTGGGGCTGGAACGGTAACAACTTTTAACAATATTTTTTAGAAAGGACTTTTTTAAATGGAATCTTTGGAAATTTTAGGACAAAGAGCTAAAAAATCTGCTATGATTTTAAACTCTTTAGGTCAAAAAGAGAAAAACTTAGGCTTACAAGTAGTAGCTAAAGCCTTAGTAGAAAATGTAGATGCTATACTATCTGCTAACGAATTGGACGTTGAAAAAGCTATCAAAAAGGGAGTAAAGGACTCTCTAATAGATAGACTTAAATTGAATACTGACAGAATTAAAGCTATGGCTGACGGTATAAGAAAAGTTATATCACTAGATGACCCTATCGGTCAAACTATATCGGCTTGGATTAGACCTAACGGCTTGGAAATCTCTCAAAGGAGAGTTCCTTTGGGTGTAATTGGAATAATCTTTGAGAGCCGTCCTAACGTTACTGCCGATGCTTTTAGTCTATGCTTTAAGACTGGTAACGCAACTATACTCCGTGGTGGTAGCGATGCTTTTCACTCTAACAAGGCTATTGTAGATACTATCCGTAATGCCTTAGATAGCGTAAATCTACCTATGGATAGCGTTCAGTTATTAACAGATACCTCTAGGGAAACTGCTACTAAAATGATGCAACTTAATCAATATATAGACGTTTTAATCCCAAGAGGTGGCTCTGGTTTAATTAAGACCGTAGTAGAAAATAGTACTATACCAACTATAGAAACTGGTACAGGAAACTGTCATGTATATGTAGATGAGTTTGCAAATATCCAAAAAGCCGTAAAGATTATAGAAAATGCAAAAACTCAACGTTTAGGAGTTTGCAACGCTTGTGAAAGTTTGGTAATACATAGAAACATAGCAGAAAAGGTTATCCCAGCAATATGTGAGAATTTAAAATCACATGGAGTAGAAATTCGTGGTGATGAGGTAGTTCAAAGGTTAGTAGATGGAATAGTTCCAGCGACTCCAGAAGATTGGGGTACTGAATATTTAGATAGTATAATATCTATAAAGGTAGTAAACTCCATAGATGAGGCTATTGAACATATAAATACATACAGCACTAAACACTCTGAAAGTATTATCACTGAAAACTATGAAAACTCCAGAAAGTTTACTCAAATGGTAGATTCCTCATCAGTATATGTAAACGCATCTACACGTTTTACAGATGGCTTTGAGTTCGGTTTTGGTGCTGAAATAGGTATATCCACACAAAAGCTACACGCTCGTGGACCTATGGGATTACTTGCTTTAACTACTACTAAGTATGTTATCTTAGGTAATGGTCAAATTAGAGAATAATACAATTAATATATAATAATTAATAAATAATAATTGTTATACGCTATTAATCAACACATAATAATTAATAAATAATAATTGTTACACGCTATTAATTAACATATAATAATTAATAAATAATAATTATTATATGTTATTTATTAATTATTAATTGATAATGTTTGGGAAGTGATTTTTTTGAGAAGTAAAGGTACTAAACAAATCACCGAAAATCGTAAGGCTAGACACGAATACTTCGTGCTTGAAACTTTCGAGGCTGGTATAGAACTAATAGGTACAGAAGTTAAATCTATTAGAAACGGTAGTGTAAATCTAAAAGATAGCTGGTGTTCAATAGATAAGGGTGAACTCTTTATAAAGGGTATGCACATTTCACCATATGAAAAGGGTAATATATTCAATCGTGACCCCCTACGAGTTAGAAAGCTATTACTACATCGTAAGGAAATAGACAAACTTTACGGAACTCTAAAACAAGATGGCTTGACGTTAATTCCTCTATCGTTATACTTTAAAGATAGTCGTGTAAAGGTTCAACTTGGATTGTGTAAGGGTAAAAAACTCCACGATAAAAGAGATGCTTCTGCTAAACGTGATGCTAAACGTCAAATCGATAGAGCTCTTAAACTAAATAATAACTAATATATAATAAATAATAGTTTATATACACATTAAAAAAACGGTTCTAATTTAATTTTTAGAATCGTTTTTATTGACATTTTAAAAAAATAATGATATAATAATAGTACAATATATTGTACAATTTCTTGAAAGGTGGTATTTGTATGTTAGCTGTAAACTATTCAACTATTCGTAATAAGCTAAAAACATATTGCGATGAGGCTACTGATAACAACGAAACTGTTATAGTTACTAGAAAAAATGAGAAAAATGTTGTAATAATGAGCCTTGAACAATATAACAAAATTATGAAAATGGTTAATAATTCAGAATATCTTGCTATGCTTGACAGAAGTATAGAACAATTATCAAGTGGAAAAGGGCAATCTCATGAACTTATTGAGGTGGAAGATGAATAAATTATGGTCCGACAGAGCATGGGACGATTATCTATATTGGCAAATGCAAGATAAAAAAGTCTTAAAAAAAATTAATGAGTTAGTAAAAGACATAGAACGCAATGGAATATCTAAAGGAATAGGTCACCCTGAGGCTTTAAAATATCGTAAAGCATGGAGCAGACGTATTGACCATGAAAACAGATTGGTCTATAATATAGACGAATATGGAAATCTATGGATTATTGCTTGCAAAGGACATTACGAATATTAAATAATAATTAATATATAATAAATAATAGTTTATATACACATTAAAAAACGGTTCTAATTGAGTTTAGAACCGTTTTTATATTCAATAATAAGATATTATTTTTTAATTACTATTTGCGATATAACTTCTAAAGATTTAAGTTGCAAATCTTCTTTAGATGAGTTATTTTCTATAATATAATCGGAATGAGTTCTAAAGAAGTTCTCATCTAATTGAGATTTAATTCTACTTTCGGCTTGTGATTTAGTTAAGTTATCACGAGCGATAATTCTGCGTACTCTTAAATCCTTATTAGCCACTACAGATACTACTTTATCGCATAATCTGTTGCAACCACTTTCAAAGAGAGTAGGAGCATCTATTAGAATCTTATTAGAACAGAAAGTTAACGCACTGTTAATCATCTTTTGAATCTGTTCCAAAATGTATGGATATGTAATAGCATTAAGTTTATCAAGTTGAAGTTTATCGTTGAACACTATATCTGCCAACTTTTTGCGATTAAGTTCGCCATCTTGATTAAGGATATCTAAGCCAAAGGCACTAACCACATCGTTAAGACAAGCCGAACCTTTAGACATAACCAATCTAGCGACCATATCTGCATTGATAATATAGAACTCATTTTCCATAAACATTTCCGATACTGTAGTCTTACCAGCACCAGTTTGACCTGTTAAACCTACTATTAAAGGTTTTTCAGTATTTATAAATCTACTCAATTTCAATCACCTCAAAGCCAGATGCACGGATAAGTCTGTTATAGACTGCCAATCCTACACCATTGATATTAGGTTTTCTAATATATACAGTTTTAGCGTTAAGAGTATCTAACTCACGGAGTTTAGAAAAAATCTGTTGAGCGTGTTCCAAGTCGGAATTTCCATAGGTTAGATACTTTATATGCAAGTTAGATATCTTAGAGACATCATCTTCAAAGACCAGTGAATACACGCCATCAAAGTTATGTTTAGATACATAGTCTATAAAGCCATCAATAGAGCCATCTAAAATTTTAACGTCAGCCGATGGCGAATAGTGTTTGTACTTCATACCAGGGGACGCAACTTTCTCACTAGCATCTATTTCGGATAGAATACCCTTATCCAAGATAACGTTCTTAGCTACAGACTTTAAATCTTCAGGAGTAATAAACCCTGGGCGAAGAACTCTAACAGTAGAGTTATCGTCAAAGGATATTACAGTACTTTCCACACCAACCGAACACTGTCCACCATCTACAATAGCGGATATTTTGCCGTCCATATCGTGTAGAACGTGTTGAGCAGTAGTAGGACTAGGATAGCCTGAAGTATTCGCCGATGGAGCAGATATAGGCACTCCAGAGAGTTCTATTAACTTTCTGGCAATAGGGTGAGATGGCATTCTGATACCTACGGTATCTAAGCCACCCGAAGTTTCATAAGGTATGATATCTTTTTTAGGGACAATCATAGTTAAAGGGCCACCCCAGAACTTTTCAGCCAAATCGAAAAATAGTGTAGGAATGTTCTTAGCGAACCTATTAGCGTCCTCCACTTTAGATATATGAACTATCAAAGGATTATCCATAGGTCTGCCTTTAGCCTTAAATATTTCCTTAACGGCTAATGGATTAGTAGCATCTGCACCCAAACCGTATACAGTTTCTGTAGGAATACCCACAACTTTACCATTTTTTAAAAGTTCACTAGCTTTGAGCAAATCCTCATTGCTAGTAGATAGTATTAAAGTTTTCATATTAAGCACCACTAAATAATTAATAGTTAATAAATAATATATAATAATTATTAATTATTACTTATTAATTGTTATTTATTAACTGTTATATATTAATTAATAACATATAACAATTATTATTTATTAATTATTATATATTAATTGAATTACTCTTCTTGCATAGCCAACTTTTGAGCTTGGTCAGCAGTAGCAAGAGCATCAAAGACCTCGTCCAAGTTACCGTTTAGGATACTTTCTAGTTGATATAGAGTTAAACCAATCCTATGGTCGGTAAATCTACCTTGTGGATAGTTATAAGTTCTAATACGTTCACTTCTGTCGCCAGTACCAACTTGAGAACGTCTTTCAGATGCTATCTTTTCATTCTGTTCAGCAAGGAGGCTATCGTACAATCTTGAACGCAAGATTTTCATAGCACGGTCTTTGTTCTTGTATTGAGAACGTTCGTCTTGACATTCTACAACCACGCCAGTAGGTAGGTGAGTAATTCTAACGGCAGACTCTGTCTTATTGATATGTTGTCCACCTGCACCAGATGCACGGAACACATCTATTTTAAGGTCACTAGGATTTATTTCAAGTTCCACTTCGTCAGCCTCTACAAGAACTGCTACTGTAACTGTAGATGTGTGTATTCTACCTTGACTTTCTGTTTCTGGCACACGTTGAACTCTATGCACACCACTTTCGTACTTCAAACGAGAGTACGCACCTTCGCCCTCTATGGAGAAACTTATTTCCTTAAAACCACCCAATTCAGTTGGATTAGCACTCAAGATTTCTTGTTTCCAACCCTTACTTTCGGCATACATAGTATACATTCTGTATAGAGAGTTTGCAAATAAAGATGCCTCCTCACCACCAGCACCACCACGGATTTCAATAATAACGTTTTTATCGTCATTAGGGTCATGAGGGAGTAGCATAATCTTTAATTCATTAGTAAACTTCTCCATAAGTTCTTTACTTTCTTCCAATTCAGCTTGAGCCATTTCTTTAAGTTCCTTATCCAAGCCACCAGCGTCCAAGAGTTCCTTAGCCTCATCGAAGTTATTTTTAGCAGAGCAATACTCTTTAAACTTTTCGATAATAGGTGTTAACTGTTTGTGTTCACGCATCAACTCAGCGTACTGTTTAGTATCGTTTACGACGTTAGGGTCGGATAGTTTTTGATTAAGCTCATCTAAGCGTTTTTCCATCAACTGCAATTTTTCAAACATAAAAAAATCTCCTTACAAAAAAATTAAAGTATAGGCTTAGAAACCTGTTTCACATTCTTTTCCAATTTACTGCGTGGGATAATAAACTCTCTTGAACATTTAAGGCAACGAACTCTAAAATCCACACCAGAGCGTAATACTAGCATCTTATTTTCACCACAAGGGTGATTTTTTTTCATAGTTAAAACATCATTAGGTTGAATATTCACGCCATCACCACTTTCGATAAGTTTAAAATTTGCCTATACTATAACATTATACTCTATTTTTTTACTAAAGGCAATATTTAATTAAAATATTTTAAAATATTAGTGCAAAATACTTAACTGTATACTATAGACAAATTGAGTTTTTTAGTATATAATAATTATATTAAATGGTTTGTTATAGGTGCAGACCTTAATAAAATTAGTTATAGAGGTATATTTTTATGAGAATTATAACAGGTTCTGCTAGGGGCAGAAAGCTAAAAACTCTTGAAGGTTTAGACGTTCGTCCAACTACTGATAAGGTAAAAGAAGCAATATATTCAGCCATTCAATTTGATGTCGAAGGTGCTACCGTACTAGACCTATTTTCTGGAAGTGGTCAAATGGGTATAGAGGCTATTAGCAGAGGTGCTAACTTAGTGTTCTTTGTAGATAAATCTAAGGCATCTATTGATTGCACTAGGGAAAACATTCAAAGCGTAGGATTTTCCAAACAAGCTAAAATTTTTAACATGGATAGCTTAGACTTCATTAAGACTACTTCGCAAAAGTTCGATATAGTAATATTAGACCCTCCATACTCTAAAGATTTGCTATCCCCTATACTACACATTCTAAAAGATAAACTTAATAACGGTGCAAAAGTAGTCTGCGAACATGAAAAGTATCTACAGTTACCACAAAGCATTGGCGATTTAAAACTAAAGAAAAAATATTCCTATGGTAAGACAGAAGTTACTCTGTACACCTACGGTTTAGAGGAGATACTATAATGAGAAGAATAGCAGTATGCCCTGGAAGTTTCGACCCAGTTACTGTAGGTCATGTAGATATTTTTAAACGTGCATCTAAAATGTTCGATAAAGTTATAGTATTAGTATCTGTAAATCCCACTAAGAAACCTAGTTTTTCACCAGTCGAAAGAATTACCATGATAGAACGTGTTACTTGTCACATGGACAACGTTGTAATAGACATATTAGATGGCCTACTTGCTGACTATGTGGAAAGAGTTCAAGCGTGTGCCATAGTAAAAGGTCTTAGAGCCGTTAGCGATTTTGAATATGAGTTCCAAATGGCTTTAGCCAACAGAAAACTCTATCCTGAGGCAGAAACGGTGTTTATTCCTACAGCATCTGAGAATATGTACCTTAGTTCTAGCGTGGTAAAACAGATTGCTATGTTCGGTGGAGATATAAGCAGTTTCGTCCCTGCTGAAATTTTAGACGATATTTTAAAAAGAATTGGAAAGAGTGATGATTATGAAAACTATCGATGAGAGTATTAATCAATTGGAAGAACTTGTGAACAGTGCCAAAACTATGCCTTTCGCCAATAAAAGTCTTATTGATGCCGAAAAAGTTAAAGATATTATAGAGGATATGCGTAAAAACCTCCCAGAAGAAATTAAACGTGCTAGGTATGTGGACAATGAAAAAGATAAGATTATAGCAGAAGCTAACGCTAAAGCTAATGATATTATTAGTACTGCTGAAGAACGTTCTAAATCTTTGCTACAGACTACCGACGCTAGAGTTAAAACTTTAATAGATGAAAATAATATCACTCAACAAGCATTAAAAGAGGCTAAAGTTATAATCACTAAGGCTCAAGCTAAAGCTGATGACATTGTTAATAATGCTCAAAAAAAATCTGAAGATTTAAAGAAGGCTACTAATGAACTTATCTTTAAAAATCTTCTCAATTCGGAACAGGCTCTTATGAATAGCCTTGACGGTATTAGAAAAACAAAGACAGTTCTTAGTAACGCTTCCAAAAAACAAGATTAACTTTGTTTTTTTAAAAAATACATAGTTTATTAACATTCTATTGATGATTTATTCATAAAATTATATTATAATTAATACATATGGTAAAGACGCAATGGGGCGTATCAGTTTTTTAAGGCACTGATATGCCCTTTTTTATACTTTTTTTGGAGGTTTTTATTTATGGATAAAATAGATGCAATGTTAATCAATCTTTTACAAGAAAACGCAAGATATCCTTTAAAGCAATTAGCTGCTAAGGTATTTCTTTCAGCACCTGCCGTATCCTCTAGGATAGATAAACTGGAAAAACAAGGAATTATAACTGGTTACAATACTACCGTGGATATGCAAAAACTTGGATATCATATTACTGCCTTTATAAACTTAGAACTCTCTGCAAGTCAAAAACCAGACTTCTATCCTTTTATTAGAGATTGCCCTAACGTTTTAGAATGTAATTGCGTAACTGGAAGTTATTCCATGCTTATAAAGGTAGCATTTCCAAGCACTCAAGAGTTGGATATGTTTATTGGACATCTTCAAAACTTTGGAAACACCTCTACTCAGATAGTATTCTCTACACCCGTTCCACATAGAGAAATTAGCGTGTACTAATTAATTAATATTTAATAAATAATAGATAATAATTCTTGGTTATTATCTATTATTTTTTTACATATTATGCCATTGACTTTTATTCTCAATTATGATACAATGCTAATTAATAATTAATAAATAATATATAATAATTGTTATTTATTAATTATTATTTATTATTTATTAACTATTAATTATCAATTGGTTAAGGGTGTTAAAACTATGACCACATTCATTAGACGTATGTTATACATACTGTTTACAATAGTCACGATATCTGGTGGGATAATGTTTTTTTCGGGGGCAAGTGATTGCTACAAGATAGTATTTAATCAACCGTTGGACTTAAACGATGTGGATAGTTCTAAATTTACAGATGGAGAACTTGTATCTGGTGACGTATACTATGTAATAGATAGCATAGCGACATCTTACTCAACGGAACTATTTAACAAAACTAAGACTATATACTATTTAGTGCCAATAAAATCTGGGAAGTATATACTGGTTGCCAGTGGAAACACTACCGAAATAAATACTTTCGATAGAATATTTCAGCAAACTTGTCAATATCTAAATAAAGAGATAGAAGACACTTTAACCTCTATTAATATAGATGGTAAAATATTTCCAGTAGATGAAAACTTAAAAGAACTCTTATACTCATGGGCAGAAAGTACTAACTACTTTTCCACTACGGATAAATCTGCAATAGATGAGGAAGTTCTTCCGTACGTTGTGTGTACTCAAAACTGGAGCAATATAAAGAACATAACAATATCAGGATTGATAACCCTAATTGTAGGTATAGTTGGTATTATAGTAGTAAAGATAGTATCAAAGAGGTTAATATCCAAAGAATTAAATAGCTAAAATAATAGAGTATCTTAGAAGTTCTAAGATACTCTAAACTTTTTACATATCGTTTTGAATGAACTCAAACAGAGCGTTTGCGACCTCTTGATTAACTCCAGCTACAGATTTTAACTCCTGTATAGTAGCAGATTTCAAAGCATCTAAAGTTTTAAAGTGAAGCATAATCTTAATAGCCTTTTTATCACCGATACCCTTGACGTTGGTCAAACTAGAATGAATACTCTTTTTAATATGTTTACTTCTAGCATAAGATATAGCAAATCTATGCATTTCATCTTGAATGAATATCAACAGTTTAAAAGCGTCATCATACTTAGGCAATGATACTTCTCCCCCACTATAAGATATAGCTTTAGTATTATGTTTATCATCTTTAACTATGCCAAAGACGTTTATATTCAAACCGAACCTATTAACTACACTTTTAACGGTATTAACGTGAGAAGTTCCACCATCTACGAATATTAAATCTGGAGTTTGAGAGAAACTATCATCTTTTTTAGAAGTATCTACTAGATACGCAAGACGTCTAGTTAGAATATTTTCCATACAAGCGTAATCATTTTGGATAGAAATATCATCTATGGAAAACTTGCGATACAACTTTTTGTTAGGTCTGCCGTTTTCAAAGACAATCATAGAACCCACCATAACTTGAGAGCCTATATTAGAGATATCATAAGCCTCTATGCGTTTAGGAATGTTTTCCAATCCCAAAACTTTGGATAGCTTTTCTAAAGATTTAACTTCCTTAGACGTTCTATTCTCTTTAATGGATAGATATTCGCTAGCATTATTCTTAGCCATAGCCAAAAACTTAGAACTATCGCCACGTTGACGATACAAAATTTTAACCGATATCAACTTAGAAACTTCTTGAATATTTTCCAAAGGTTCGTCAATGAATATAGTCTGTGGGAGTTCATTTGTATCTTTAGAAGTATAGTACTGAGTTATAAAACTTTCCAAGATAACCTCACCAGTGATACTTGTATCATTTATGAATAAATTTTCCTTATCAAAGAGTTTACCGTTTCTATACTTCAAAACAGATATAGAAGTGCAATCTGTACCAGTAACTTTACCGATAAAGTCTACATCTTTAGAGATAACATCGTTAATCTTTTGAGGTTGCGAAGATTTTTTAATATAGTCAATTCTGTTGCGAAGTAGGATAGCCTTTTCAAAGTCCAAATTTTGAGAGGCTTGTAACATCTGTTGAGTAAGTTTTTCAATAGACTTTTCCGAACCATTTTTAACATATTCAATAGCATCTAATATAATACTATTGTACTCCTCTTTAGATATCTTTCCTTGACATAAACCCATACATTTATCAATGTGATAGTTTAAACATGGACGCTGTTTTTTAAAATCTCTAGGAAAGGCTTTCTTACAAGTAGGAAGTTTAAATACAGTATTTACCTCATCTACGGTATGCCTAGCGATAGCCGAACTTGTATATACACCTATATACTTTCCGTCATCATCTTTTTGATATTCAGTAGTAATTCTAGGATACTCCTCATTAGATACCTTAATATAAGAGTAACCTCTGCCATCTTTAAGTAGAATATTATACTTAGGTTTATACTGTTTAATCAAGCCACATTCAAGTAGAAGGCATTCGTATTCGGTATCGGTGACAATAAAATCGTAGTCACAAATTTTAGATATCATTTTTAAAGTTTTCTCATTGTGATATACACTTTCTCTAAAGTAGCTAGAAACTCTATTTTTCAAATTTTTAGCCTTACCGATATATATAATCTTACCAGAAACATCTTTCATTAGATAAACTCCAGACGACGTAGTAAGTTTAGAAGTCTTATCTTTTAGATATTCAATATTCTTATTAAGCACGTTAAATCACTCCTTAGAATAAGTTTATATAATAATTATATTGGGTAAAAAGAAAAAAGTCAATTAAGCAAAATTTGGATAATATTGAAAAAATTAAATATTTTAAAAAAATTTGAAAAAACTATTGACAAATTAAATAATATGGCATATAATAAATACATGAACAGATGTTCATATGAAAGGGTGATAAAATATGAGTGATAACAAAGATATACAACATTTAGAAGTAGAACTTCCAAACTGCGACTATATGCACCTACATGATGACGTTATTAAAGAAGTATTCAACTCTATGCCAGACGATGAAACCCTTTTCGATTTAGCAGAGTTATTTAAAATATTCAGTGACAGCACTAGAATTAAAATATTATACTCTCTGTTAATATCTGAAATGTGTGTGTGCGATATAGCTACACTCTTAGGTATGAGCCAATCTGCGATATCTCATCAACTAAGAATATTAAAGCAATCTGGATTGGTAAAATATCGCCGTGAGGGAAAAACTATATTCTATTCACTTTCAGATAATCATGTTTCTACCATTATCAATCAAGGAATGGAACATATCCAAGAATAGCAATCGCTAATATGATGATAATATCTTATAGGAGGATTTTTGTATGAAGAAAACTTTTAAAATGGTCGATTTAGACTGTGCAAACTGTGGTGCTAAAATGGAAGAAGGCATAAAGAAAATCAAAGGCGTTCAAGATGCTAGTATCAGCTTTATGGCTCAAAAAATAACTATCGAGGCTGAAGAAAGCGACTTCCCTAGAATTTTAAAGGAAGCGTGTAAGGTTTGCCAAAAAGTAGATGAAGAATGTACTATCGAGTACTAAAATCTATACGTTGCTAAGTTAGAGCATTATCTAAGATGCTCTAACTAAAGCAAAAATTAAAATAAGATTCGTTTTACAATAACATATGAATATATGTTCACGTGTAAAACTAAAGGAGGAAATCTTATGAATAAAAAGCAGAAGAAACAACTCAAGCAGATTATAATAGGTGCAATCCTGTTTGTTATATGTCTAATAGTTAGTAAGTTCACACCATTTGAAAATCTTCCAAAGTATATACAAGTAATACCATATGTAGTGACATACTTAGTGTTAGGTTTAGACGTTCTTAAAAAATCGATTAAAAACATAGGCAACGGTCAAGTGTTCGATGAAAACTTCTTGATGTGCATAGCAGGTGTAGGAGCTTTCTGTTTAGGAGAGTTCAGCGAGGGTGTAGCCGTAATGCTATTCTTTAAAGTTGGAGAGTTCTTTGAAAAGTATGCTGTAAATAAATCGAGAAAGTCTATATCCTCACTTATGGATATAAAGCCTGACATCGCTACCATAGAAGTAGATGGCAAACTAACTCAAGTAGACCCCGAAAGCGTATCTATTGGCGATACCATTATAGTATCTGCTGGTGAAAAAATTCCTATAGACGGCACTATTATGGAGGGTTCATGTTCTGTAGATACATCTGCTATAACTGGCGAAAGCGTCCCTAGAGATATAAAGGTTGGTGATAAAGCTATCAGTGGATTTATCAACCTAAACGGAACTATAAAGATACAGACAGAAAAAGCCTTTTCAGATAGTACAGTATCCAGAATTTTAGACCTAGTAGAAAATGCCTCCTCTAAGAAAGCCGAGGCTGAAAAGTTTATAACTAAGTTCGCAAAGTACTACACACCTATAGTAGTATGTTTAGCAGTAGTTATAGCCATACTAGTACCTTTGATAACTGGTCAAGCGTTTTCAAAGTGGGTATATAGAGCTTTAACATTTCTAGTAATATCATGCCCATGTGCATTGGTAATATCCGTACCTCTAGGATTTTTCGGAGGCATAGGTGGTGCATCGGATAACGGAATACTAGTAAAAGGTAGTAACTGCTTAGAAAACTTATCAAAAGTAAATACTATAGCATTCGATAAGACTGGTACTCTTACAGAGGGCGTATTCAAAGTAACAGAAGTACATTCTGTAGGAAGTCTATCCGAAGATGAACTACTTGAAGTAACTGCATATGCTGAAAGTTTTTCAAACCACCCAGTGTCCAACTCTTTAAAAGATGCCTTTGGCAAAGAAATATCTATAGAAAGAGTTTGTAACGCAAAAGAAATCGCTGGTAAAGGCGTATCTGCTGATGTAGATGGCAAGACTATCTATGTAGGAAATACTAAACTTATGCAAAGCATAGGTATAAAATGCGATACCCCAAACGCTGTAGGAACTATAGTCCATGTGGCTACTAAAGATAACTATTTAGGATATATAGTAGTATCCGATGTGGTTAAGCCTAAGGCTAAAGATACTATGCAAAAGTTGAAATCTTTAGGTATAGAAAAGACTATCATGCTAACTGGCGACCTAGAACCAGTAGCTAAAGAGATATCTAAACAAGTTGGTGTAGATGAGTTCCACGCTGAACTAATGCCACAAGATAAGGCTCAAATAGTAGAAGATTACAAAAAGAAAGGTAAAACTATACTATTCGCAGGTGATGGCATTAATGATGCTCCAGTATTAGCATTATCGGACGTTTCGGTTGCTATGGGTGGTTTAGGTTCAGACAGTGCCATTGAGATATCCGACATAGTAATTATGAACGATGACATATCTAAAATAGCCGATAGCATTAAAATAGCTAGACGTACTTTAAGTATAGTTAAACAGAACATAGTATTTGCAATATCGGTTAAAGTTTTAGTGCTAATATTAGGTGCTTTAGGAATTGCTCATATGGGATTAGCAATATTTGCTGACGTAGGAGTATCTGTAATAGCAATTTTGAATGCAATGCGTACCCTAAAATTCAAAAGTTAAAATATTTAAATATCGGAATATTTTTTTTAAGTATTCCGATATTTTTTATATAAGCATTTTCAAAATATTAAGTTTACTAGGTGTAAAACTTAATTTTAAGGATAAATTCCAGTACTGCACTTAAAAAAAATCATTTTTTTTTTAAAAAACTTTAAAATACCCATTGACAAACTAATTTTTTTGATATATAATAATTACAGAATTTAATTTCTGTTAAATATTCAAAGCAAAGACGCTTTTTACATTATGACGGGTTCACTATGACTTCCTTCATTTTGTTATGGGTGTCTTTTATTTTTTTACAGAAAAATAATCTAATTAAGACTTTTATCTATTAATATAATTCATAAGGAGTGTGTTAATATTGGATAACTTTAGAGTTCAAGAACCTTTTAAACAACAAGGTTTATACAATCCACGATTTGAACATGACAATTGTGGTATAGGTTCAGTAGTAAATATAAAAGGTATAAAATCCAGAGAAGTCGTAGAGAACGCTCTACGCATAGTTGAAAACTTAGAGCATCGTGCTGGTAAAGATGCCGAAGGAAAAACTGGTGATGGTGTAGGTATACTATTACAAATCTGTCACCCATTCTTTAAAAAGGAATGTGCTAAGTTAGGTTTCGATATAGGTGAAGAACGTGACTATGGCGTAGGTATGTTTTTCTTTCCTCAAGATGAGTTAAAAAGAAATCAAGCTAAAAAGCTATTCGAGATTATAGTTAAAAAAGAGGGCATGGATTTTATCGGTTGGAGAACAGTTCCAACAAATCCAGACGTACTAGGACATAAGGCTTTAGAAAGTATGCCTTACATTATGCAAGGTTTTGTTAAGCGTCCTAACGATTGCCAAAAAGGTCTTGACTTCGATAGAATGTTATACATTGCAAGACGTGTATTCGAACAAAGCAATGAGGATACTTATGTAGTATCACTATCCAGTAGAACTATAGTGTACAAAGGAATGTTTTTAGTTAAAGAGTTACGTCTATTCTTTAACGACCTACAAAGTGAAGATTATACATCAGCTATAGCTACAGTTCACTCACGTTTTTCCACTAATACAAATCCTAGTTGGCAGAAGGCTCACCCTAACAGATTTATAGTACACAACGGTGAAATAAATACCATCACTGGTAACGCCGACAAGATGCTTGCTCGTGAAGAAATAGTTCATTGTGAGGCTCTAAAAGACCATATGCACAAGATTTTACCTATCATAGACCCAGCAGGTTCGGACTCTGCTAGACTTGATAACACTCTTGAATTTATGATTATGGCAGGAGTTCCAATGCCTTTAGCCGTTATGATTACCATTCCAGAGCCTTGGAGAAATAACAGAACTATGTCCCAAGAAAAGAAAGACTTCTACAAGTACTACGCTACTATGATGGAACCTTGGGACGGCCCTGCATCTATACTATTCTCCGATGGCGATATGATGGGTGCTGTCTTAGATAGAAATGGTCTAAGACCATCAAGATACTGTATCACTTCTGATGACTTTTTAATACTATCTTCTGAAGTTGGTGTTATAGATATCCCAGCCGAAAAGATAGTTAAAAAAGACCGTCTACGTCCAGGTAAGATGTTACTAGTAGATACTATAAAAGGCGAACTTATCGACGATGACGAACTAAAGCAATACTATGCTACACGTCAACCTTATGGCGAATGGATTGACGCATATCTTGTAAGACTTAAAGACTTAAAAATTCCAAATAAGAATATAGTTCACTACTCACATGATGAGTTAGTACGTCTACAAAAAGCGTTTGGATACACTTACGAAGATATCAGAACTAGTATACTTCCAATGGCTAAAAACGGTGCAGAACCTGTTGCTGCTATGGGTTCAGATACTACCCTACCACCATTATCCAAATGCAATCCGCCATTATTTAACTATTTTAAGCAACTATTTGCACAAGTAACAAATCCACCTTTTGACGCAATTAGAGAAGAAATAGTTACAGACCACTGCGTGTATATCGGTAAAGATGGAAACATCTTAGAGGAAAAGGCTGAAAACTGTAGAGTTTTAAAGATAGAAAATCCTATACTAACTAGTATGGATATGTTAAAGATTAAATCTATGGATATCTCAGGATTTAAAGTAAGCACTATACCAATGACTTACTATAAAGGAACTCCATTAGAAAAGGCTATTCAACACTTATTTATCCAAGCAGATAAGGCTTTTAAAGATGGTGCAAACATTTTAATACTATCTGATAGAGATGTAGACGAATATCATGTACCAATGCCATCATTACTAGCAGTATCGGCACTACAACAGCATCTAGTAACTACCAAAAAGAGATTATCTGTTGCAATAGTTTTGGAAACTGCAGAACCAAGAGAAGTACATCATTTTGCTACATTACTTGGTTATGGAGCTAGTGCAATCAACCCATACTTAGCACAAGAAACTATTAGAGATTTAATTAAACATCATTCACTAGATAAGGATTATTATGCTGCTGAAACTGACTATAACAATTCTATTTTACACGGTATAGTAAAGATTGCATCTAAGATGGGTATATCCACAATACAATCTTACCAAGGTTCTAAGAACTTTGAGGCTATGGGCGTAAGTAAGGAAGTTATAGATAAGTACTTCACAAATACAGTAAGTAGAGTTGGAGGTATCACATTAAGTGACATTTCCAAGAGAACTGAAGTATTACACTCCTCAGCATTTGACCCTCTAGGCTTAGATATAGATGTAAAAGTAGATAGTGTAGGTTCGCATAAGTTAAGAAGTGGTAAAGAGGACCATCTATACAATCCAGAAACCATACATCTATTACAACTTGCAACTTGGAATGACGACTATCAAACTTTTAAAGAGTATTCCGATGCTCTAACTAAGGAAGATAAGTTTATGAACCTTAGAAGTCTATTAGATTTCAAGTTTGCTGAAGATGGTGGTATTCCAATAGACGAAGTTGAAAGTGTGGATAGTATAGTTAAGCGTTTCAAAACTGGAGCGATGTCTTATGGTTCAATTTCACAAGAGGCTCACGAAACTATGGCTATAGCCATGAACAAGTTAGGAGGAAAATCCAACTCTGGTGAAGGTGGCGAAAGTTTAGAACGTCTAACTATTGGCAAAGATGGTTTAAATAGATGTTCAGCGATAAAGCAAGTAGCATCTGGACGTTTTGGTGTTACATCAAGATACCTAGTAAGTGCTAAAGAAATCCAAATAAAGATGGCTCAAGGTGCAAAGCCAGGTGAAGGTGGTCAGTTACCAGCAGGAAAGGTATATCCATGGATAGCTAAGACTAGACATTCAACTCCAGGTGTAGGTTTAATCTCACCACCACCACACCACGATATATACTCTATTGAAGATTTAGCACAACTAATCTACGATTTAAAGAACTCCAATAAAGATGCAAGAATATCTGTAAAGTTGGTATCAGAGGCAGGTGTAGGAACTGTTGCTGCTGGTGTTGCTAAGGCAGGAGCTCAAGTAATATTGATATCTAGCTTTGATGGTGGTACTGGTGCTGCACCAAGAAACTCTATTTACAATGCAGGTTTGCCATGGGAACTAGGTTTAGCCGAAACTCAACAGACTTTAATTCTAAATGGACTACGTTCCAGAGTTAGAATTGAAACTGATGGTAAACTTATGACTGGTCGTGACGTTTTAGTTGCTCTACTTTTAGGTGCTGAGGAGTTCGGATTTGCGACTGCTCCACTAGTAACCATGGGTTGCGTTATGATGAGAGTTTGTAACTTAGATACTTGTCCAGTAGGTATAGCCACTCAAAACCCTGAACTTAGAAAGCGTTTTAAAGGTAAGCCTGAATACGTTATGAACTTCATGAAGTTTGTGGCTCAAGAACTTAGAGAGTACATGGCTAAACTAGGTTACAGAACTATAGATGAACTTGTAGGTCGTACCGATTTACTAAAGGTTAAAGATAATCTTAAGGATACTCCTGCTGAAAAGATAGATATGGCTAACATACTATGTAATCCATATGTAAATGACGATAGCGTTCCTAGACGTTTTGACCCTAACAACGTATATAACTTTGAATTAGAAAAGACTATCGATGAAAGAATTATCATGAAGAAGTTAGGTTCTGCTTTAAAGAATAAGACTAAAAAGACTATCGAAATAGACGTTACTAACACCGATAGAACTGTAGGAACTATCTTTGGTAGCGAAATTACTAAGCGTTACGATGATACTCTTGAAGAAGATACATTCACTGTAAAGTGTAACGGTAGTGGTGGTCAAAGTTTTGGAGCATTTATTCCTAAGGGTTTAACTCTTGAACTAGTCGGCGATAGCAATGACTACTTTGGTAAAGGCTTATCTGGAGGTAAGTTGATAGTATATCCACCAAAGGGTTCTACATTCAAGCAAGATGAGAACATCATAATAGGTAACGTAGCACTATACGGAGCAACTAGTGGAAAGGCGTTTATCAACGGTGTGGCAGGAGAACGTTTCTGCGTACGTAATTCGGGAGCAATTGCAGTAGTCGAGGGTGTCGGCGACCACGGTTGCGAATATATGACTGGTGGTAGAGCCGTTATCTTAGGTAAGACTGGTAAAAACTTCGCTGCTGGTATGAGTGGTGGTATTGCATACGTTCTTGACGAAAACAGAGATTTATATATGAAGATTAACAAAGAACTTGTTTCATTAAATGCCGTTGAAGAAAAGTACGATATCCATGAACTAAGAGATATGATTGAAGAACACGTTAAAGTTACTAACTCTGCTAAGGGTAAAGATATCCTTGAACACTTTGACGAATATCTACCTAAGTTTAAGAAGATACTTCCTCATGATTATGCTCGTATGCACTCTACTATAGTTAAAATGGAAGAAAAAGGCATGAGTAACGAACAGGCTCAAATTGAAGCGTTCTACGCTAACAAGGCTAAGTAAGGAGGTTTTTTTCAATGGGTAAACCAACTGGATTTTTAGATTACAATAGAAAAGAAAGTGAAAGTATTGCTCCTTTAGAAAGAATTAAAAACTTTAATGAGTTCCATGTACATCTTTCTGAAGCTGAACAAAGACTTCAAGGTGCTAGATGTATGGATTGTGGAGTACCATTCTGTCAATCGGGCAAGATGTTAAAGGGTGCAGTATCGGGTTGTCCTTTAAACAATCTAGTACCAGAGTGGAACGACTTAGTATACAATGGTCAATGGAACGAGGCACTATCACGTTTAATGTTGACTAATAACTTTCCAGAGTTCACATCTAGGGTATGTCCTGCATTGTGCGAGAAGGCTTGTACTTGTGGTCTAAATGGAGATGCCGTATCTGTTAGAGAGAACGAACACGCTATTATAGAAACTGCATACGCTAACGGCAAGATGTCCGCTAGAGTACCTAGCTTCAGAACTTCTAAAAAGATTGCTGTAATAGGTTCAGGACCATCTGGACTTGCTACTGCCGACCAACTAAATAAAAGAGGTCATAACGTTACAGTGTATGAGCGTTCCGATAGATTAGGTGGACTATTAATGTATGGTATCCCTAACATGAAGTTAGATAAGAAAGTCATTGAAAGACGTATTAACATCATGAAAGCTGAGGGCGTGGAGTTCATTACTAACGCAAACGTTGGCGAAAATGTAAGTGCTAAAGATATCATTAACGACTACGATGCAGTAATATTAGCTTGTGGAGCATCTAACCCTAGAGATATAAACGTAAATGGCAGAGATGCTAAAGGCATATACTTTGCAGTGGATTTCTTAAAATCCACTACTAAGAGCCTATTGGATTTCAACCTTATAGATGGAACTTATATCTCTGCTAAAGATAAGAACGTCATAGTAATAGGCGGTGGCGATACTGGTAACGACTGCGTTGGTACTGCTATTAGACATGGTTGTAAGTCGGTAACTCAAATAGAAATGATGCCTAAACTTCCAGAAACACGCACTGCAAACAATCCATGGCCAGAGTGGCCTAGAGTTCTAAAGACTGACTATGGTCAAGAGGAGGCTATAGCCGTATTCGGAAACGACCCTAGAGTGTACGAAACTACAGTTAAAGAGTTCTACAAGAACAACGAAACTGGCGAACTTTGTGGAGTTCAAACCGTACAAGTTAAGTTTGTAACTGAAGATGGTAAGCGTGTTCTAAAAGAAGTAGAAGGTTCGGAGAAGTATCTTGATGCCGATATGGTACTAATCGCAGCAGGATTTTTAGGTTCTCAAAGCTATGTAACAGACGCTTTCGGCGTAGAAGTAAATGCTAGAACTAACGTTGCTACTAACTTGGGAAGTTATGCTACTAACGTTCCAAAGGTATTCACGGCTGGTGATATGCACCGTGGACAGTCCTTAGTAGTATGGGCAATCCAAGAGGGGCGTTCTGTTGCTAAAGAAGTTGATAAGTATCTTATGGGTTATACTAACCTTAGATAATATAAAGTCTTAATAAAGAGTAAAAGGCAAGTCTAAAGAATAAGACTTGCCTTAACTTTATGTATAAAAAATGAGCATAAAAAAATCGTAGATAAGACATCTACGATAGAAGAAATATGAAAATGCGAGTAATGGGACTTGAACCCATACGTCAAAGACACACGCCCCTCAAACGTGCCTGTCTGCCTATTCCAGCACACTCGCAAAAAAATAATGTGGCATTGGGGATTTGAACCCCAGACCCTTTGATTAAAAGTCAAATGCTCTGCCAACTGAGCTAATGCCACATAAGTTTTATTAAGTTTTGTTATCGTCAAGCGACTTTATTATTATAACACATTCAAACTGATTTGTCAAGTACTTTTTTCAACTTTTTTAAAAATTTTTTTTAAGTTTTCATGAACTTTATCAACTCAGTGAGAACATATTAATTATAACACACTTTTTTCAATCTGTCAAGAGTTTTTTTAAATTTTTTTGAAGATTTTTAAAAGTTTATGTAATATCAAGTAGCTCAATCACAACGATATATATTATAGCATGAAAATTTTAATCTGTCAAGAGTTTTTTTAAAAAAAATCAAAAAAATTTTTGAGCCACAAAACAAGATATAATATAAGTAGAGAAATCCCCTACCAAAGCACAAAACAGAGTATGTCGCATACGTTTAAACTTCACCGAACCAAAATATAAAGATAACGTATAGAAAGTAGTTTCACTAGCACCCATCATCACACTAGCAGTTAGACCTATAAGACTATCTACACCATATTGATTAAGTATATCCTCATATACAGCCATTGCAGAACTATTAGAGATAGGTCTAATTAGGGCAAGGGGTAGACACTCAGCAGACAAGCCAAAGCGTGAGATAAAGGGAGATAACGCCTGAGTAATATACATAGGAATATCCGATGCTCTAAACAGTCCTACAGATAGCATAACAGTAATTAAAATAGGAGTAAGTTCCAAAGCCAACTTTAAATTTTCCTTAGCACCCTCAATGAACTCATCAAAAACGTTGATATTTTTTCTAATTCCTATGATAAATATTATCAAGGTCAAGACTGGCAGAACGTATATTGAAAATTTGGTAATAAACATTTAAGATTGCTCCTTTAATCAGCTTGAAAAATTTCCAATTTTCTTTGAATGGACATCTCTATTTTTACATACGGGATTTATTTTATTACACACTTTAGTGAACCAAAGTACAAATATCAAGTTTACCAAAGATGCCACTATAACTGCTGGTAAAATTACCATAGGATTATCACTATTATTCATACTTCTTATAGAAGATACTGTTGAAGGTATCAAAGTAAGTGATGAGGTATTCATTACACAAAACAGAATAAAGTTATCACTAGCCACACCATCGCACTCTTCTTGTTCAAGACTTTTAATAGCTTGTATTCCGTAAGGTGTAGCAGAGTTGCCAAATCCAAGCATATTAGCGGTTATGTTCAGGCATATATTTTTAAAACTTTTAGAGTTTACATCTAAATTTTTGAAGATGATACTAAGTATTGGAGTAAAAAGTTTACATATATAGTCTGTAATGCCCGATTTTTCAGCTATTCGCATAAGACCACCCCAGACAGCCATGCCTCCAGCTAGATATATTGAAAACTCTATAGCATTATTTCCCTCATTGAGAATAGCGTTAGAAAGTTCATTAACATTTCCCGAAAGAAACCCCACGATTATGGAAATAATAACCATTGTAACAAATAGGCAATTTAACATATTTTACCTCCTTTTTTCAAAAAAAATTGTGCAAAAAAATACCATAAATTCTATTGACTTTTATTGGAACTGGTTGTATAATATTATTACAGAAAGTCGAAAACGGAAAAAATTACAAATAATTTTTGGCTTTATGTCTAAGAGGCTCTTGGAAATTTTATAACTTTAATCAAATTATATGGAGGATTCAAAAATGGAAACAAAATCAGCTTTTAGAAAAATCGATGAATTAGGAAGAATAGTTATTCCTATAGATATCAGAAGAAAATTAGGCGTTAATAATGGTGAAAGTCTAGAGATTTCTCTACAAAATGATACTGTTATTCTAAAGAAGCATCATGAAAATTGCATCTTCTGTTTCAGCAACGAAAATCTTGTATCTTTTGAAGGCAAGATGGTATGTAATAAGTGTATAGAAAAGCTAAAACAAGCTGAATAATCTATATAACATATGCTAACTAAATTAAGTTTATAACTCATAAAATCAATTATAGGCACGGTTCTTTTTAGAGAGAGAAAGGACTGTGTCTTTTTTTATATTAATTTCATTTCTAGGTAACATGAGCCACTTCCAAGAGCCTCCACGATATATCAATACTTAGATAGTAAATCAATAGATTTTTAATGCTTCATGGATTTTAAAACCATGTAATAATTAATATGTAAGAAAATTTCAAATCATTAATGAACAATATTAAAAAAAATCAAGTGTAATTGTGTAGGTATGTCGGTTAATATGAAATGAAAAATTAAGCCATTCATTTTAGTTATAAGCCATGTGCATATGTGCATATTAACGCTCAAAAATACAATTTTAAAGTTTTCCGATTTACCATATTAATATATTGACATTATTAAAATATTATGTTATACTTAAGGTTGATTATCAAAAATGTTTTATTTAAAGAAAGTTAGGTGCATAATGAATTTTAATGATATAAATTTATCTAATGAGATAGTTCAAGCCATACAAGATATGGGTTTCACTGAAATGACTGAAATTCAATACAAGAGTATTCCCCTACTACTACAAGGTAAAGATGTAATAGGTCGTTCCAATACTGGTACTGGAAAGACTGTAGCTTTTGGCATTCCTGCAATAATGAATATACATCAAGATGACTGTCAAGACGTAAAAACGTTGATACTCTGTCCTACTAGAGAGTTAGCTATTCAATGTTGTGATGAAATAAAGAAGCTATCTAAATACATGAAGTGGATAAAGCCTTGTGTAGTATATGGTGGTGCTAGTATGGAAAATCAGATACGCCAACTAAAAAGAGGTGCTAACGTTATAGTAGGCACTCCAGGTAGGATTATCGACCATATAAATAGAAGAACTTTAAAACTTGGTTGTCTATCGTGTATCATTCTTGATGAGGCCGACGAAATGCTAAACATGGGCTTTAGAGAAGATATAGAAACTATTCTTGAAAGCGTTCCAGAGGAGCGTCAAACGGTACTATTTTCTGCGACCATGCCAAAAGCCATCTTAGATATAACTACACAATATCAAAAAGACCCAATCATCGTTAAGACTGAGAACTCCGAAAAAAGCGTTGACAACATTGAGCAATACTGGTTCGACGTTCCTATGGGTAGAAAGACTGATGCTCTTATAATGTTGCTATTTGCATACTCTCCAAAATCTGCCATGATATTCTGCAACACTAAAAAGACCGTCGATGAACTCACTGATGCATTGCTATCTAAAGGAATAAACGCAGTAGGTCTACATGGCGATATGAAACAGATGCAACGTACTCAAGTAATGAACAGTTTCAAAAAAGGGAACTCATCTGTACTAATAGCCACCGACGTTGCTGCAAGAGGTATCGACGTAGACGGTATAGACGTAGTATTCAACTACGATATCCCTCAAGATATTGAATACTATACGCATAGAATAGGCAGAACTGGTAGAGCTGGTAGATTAGGTAAGGCATACACTCTAGTTACTGGCAGAAAGCAAGTATACGCTTTAAAGGATATAGCAAGGTTAGTAAAAGCTAACATAAAAGAGATATCCATACCTACTAGAAAGCAAGTCTGCGAAAACAGATGTTTAGACGCTATGAATAAGATATCCAGTAACCTAAAGACCACCTACGATACCAATACAACGTCGATATATAATCAACTTATAGAGAGTGGTCTAAAAGCTGAAGATATAGCCTTATCGTTGATAGACAATCTTATAAGTGAAGAACTATCTAACGTTCCAGAGTTTGACGTTCCACAACCTTTGAGAAACAGAAAAAATTCCGATGGTTCTAACGTTAAGACTGTAAAAATAGATATATCTGTAGGTAGAAACCATAAGATTGCACCTAACTTTATACTTGGTGCTTTAGTAGATGCTACTGGTCTTTCAGGTAAAAACTTCGGTAAAATAGATATCTTTGATAGTCATACTACCGTAGAAGTTCCAAAGGATAGTCAAGAGTTCGTTATAGACTCCATGTCTGGTGGCAAGATTAACGGTAATAAAGTAACCGTAAAACTATACGATTATAAATCTAAAGATAGGGACAAGGATAGAAAGTATTCTAATAGAGGAAAATCCAACGGTAAGAGGTCGGATAGTTTCTATAGCTTTGATAAATCGAATAGTAAGCGTAACGATAAGCATAGTAATCGTCATGGGCATCATGGAAACAAGAGCAGTAGTAGACGAGGTAAAAATTACAATTCCAAAGGCTAGGTGATTTTGTGGCTAAAAAGAAATCCATTAAACATAAAAGAATAAATAAAAGTAACTCTAATACTAGCATAAAGTACAATAAGGACGTATATACTGAGGAGTATAAGCGTGAAAAAGAATATCAAGAAACGCAAAAACCTCTCCTATTAAGGATATTCGTCATAGCAGTAGCTTGTGTGCTACTATTGAGTTTTATAATATTACCTATACTATACTAATCAAAAAGAGCGTTCTAATTAGAACGCTCCTTTTGTGTGTTGATTGATTTATCTAATTTTTGATGTACTCTAAGCTAACTGTATATAATATCTTTTTAGAGGGCAATATGTTGCACTTTTGAAAAATTTTGTTGTATTAAACTAAATTTCTTGAAAATAATATGATTGTATGTTATAATTAAAAAAAATCTTGAGGTGATGTGCTTGTATCTATTTAAAGATGACATTTCAAAACTATCGAAATGGGTTAAAAACTTAAAAGATTTCTTAAATAGCCGTACAGATTGCTCCATGGAATACACTTCCAACGATATTCAAGGAGCATCTGAACTTTTAACCATATACGAACAGTATGTAAAGTATATCGGCACGGATATCGTGGAGTTAAGAAAACTACTCCAATTAGTAGATATTCTTAACAGTAACAACTTGGATACATATATTTACAATCCGTGGTTAAACTATTTTGTATCGTGTGGAGTTGGCGAATGGTCAGCTATCTGGAACGATATCAAAAATATATTTGAAAGGAATAAAAATATTATGAACTTTACTTTTGAAGATAACAGAATTTCCTATACTAAAGATGGCAAACTATTAGCCGAAATAACTTTTCCAGAAGTAGAAAAAGGAGTATTTTGTATAAATCATACCTTTGTAGATAGTTCTCTAAGAGGTCAAGGCGTTGCTGGAAAGCTAATGGAATTGGCTACTGATACCATTCAAAAAAAAGATGGTAAAATCACTGCAACGTGTTCATACGCTGAAAGTTGGCTAGAAAAACATAACATAAAATAGATATCAAAAAAAGTACTCTCTACACAAATAGAGAGTACTTTTAATATATCACTTTACAGATTAGTCTTCATCAAGTGCTTGTTTCATAGAGATAGAAATTCTATGTTTGTCCTCATTAATTTCAGTAATCTTAACCTTTACTTCTTGACCAACTGAAAGAACGCTCTTTACATCTTCAACTCTTTCGTTAGAAATTTGAGAAACGTGGATTAGACCATCTACGCCATCGATAATTCTAGCAAAAGCACCAAATGGAGTAATAGATACGATAGTAGCAGTAGTAATATCGCCAACCTTGTAGTTGTTCATAAACTTAGTCCAAGGATTATCTTCTTCCTTCTTGTAACCTAAGGAGATACGACCACTTTCCTTATCTAGTTCCTTAACATAAACTTCGATAGTATCACCAACGGAAACTACTTCCTTAGGGTGTTTAATTCTCTTCCAAGATAGTTCGGAAATGTGAACCATACCATCGATACCACCAAGGTCTACGAAAGCACCGTAGCTAGTAATAGATTTAACTTCACCCTTGAAAACATCGCCAACCTTAACAGTTTCCCAGAACTTAAGAGCAGCAGCTTCTTTTTCAGCCTTTTTAACAGCCTTAACAGAACCAACGGCTCTCTTTTTGCCTTCATTAACTTCAATGATTTTAAATTTAATCTTTTGTTTTAGTAAGTTGTGTAAATCTTCGCCCTTAGGAACGCCAACTAGTGATACAGGAATGAAAATCTTAACACCAGAGTAAGTAGCAATAACGCCACCATTTACTACATTAATGATAGTACCTTCAATAACCTCATCATTTTCGTAAGCCTTAACTACCTTGTTAAAGCCGTCAACCTTGTCAACTTCTTTTCTAGATAGATAAGCAACGCCATCAGCGTCATTTACTTTAAGAACGATAAGTTCTATTTCGTCATCAACCTTAACAATATCGGAAGGTTTTAGCTTAGGGTCATCAGTTAAATCAGCGAGTGAAACGTAGCCAGTATGTTTAGTACCTAAGTCTACAATAATTTCATTATCTTCAACCTTAACTACCTTAGCAGTAACTTTCTCCTTTGTATGTATTTTTTTGAAAGATTGGTCTAATAGAGCACCAAAATCTTCAGTTTCGTTATTTTCAATATTATTTTTCAAATTCTCCATGTGAACTTGAACCTCCTTTATAATATAGGCTGGTGTAGAAGCACCTGCCGTAATACCAATATTATTAGCATTTCCGAAGTCGATGCCATCTAATTCGGACGCATTTTCAATGTGTATGCAAAATTTACAATGTTCACTGCATACGGTGAACAACTTTTTAGTATTAGAACTGTTTTTACCGCCGACTATAATCATAGCATCGGAACGTTTAGCTAGTTCAATACTTTCCAACTGTCTGCAAGATGTAGCACTACAGATAGTATTAAACACCTCACACCCACGATTTTCAATAGCTGAGCAACAATCTTGCCAGATATTAGTATTAAAAGTGGTTTGAGATACTATAGCAACTTTAGAAGCATCTTGGATACCATCTAATATACTTAGAAGTTCCTCCACGTTAGAAAACACATAAGCAGAGTTATCCACGCAATGACCGACTATGCCTTCCACTTCTGCATGAGTTTTATCTCCAGCGATGAGTACGGTATAACCAGCCTTAGATTTTTCTTCTACAATCTTATGGATTTTAGCCACAAATGGACAAGTTGCATCTATATAGTTATTGCCTTGTTCAGCGATTTGTTTATATATCGAATTAGAAACTCCATGAGAGCGTATAATAACAGTTTCATTAGGTTTCAATTCGGAAATTTTATTCACAATTCTAACCCCGTGATTTTTCAAATCTTGAACCACATCGGGATTATGAATAATAGGACCAAACGTAGCAATATTATTTAACGTATCTATTTCATTATACACTATTTTCAAAGCTCTGTCAACACCAAAACAGAAACCAGCATACTTAGCGATAGTTATATTCATGAAAATTTTTTTTACACTCCTAACCCTCAACCAATTCAGTTATAGCGGACATAATCTTATTTTTAATAGGTTTAACATCTCTAGAAGTAGCGTTTTCAGGTAGAGCGAACTCACTAGCATGGATAGGTTTTCCATACTTAACAGTTACCTTACTTCTAAAGTGAAGTTTTTCACCTTCAAAGATAATTCCAACGGGAATAACATCGTAATTAGATTTAGCTACTATTAAAGCCACACCAGTCTTACCCTTGCCAACCTTACCATCTTTTGAGCGAGTACCCTCTGGAAAGATTACCAAATTTTTGCCACTGTCGAGTTTTTCAATAGCAGTATTAATAACGGTCATATCGCCACTGCCTCTAACGACGGGGAAAGCACCCATAATCTTTATTAAGGTAGTAAAAAAGATATTCTGTTCAAAGAGTTCTTCTTTAGCCATATAAGCGAACCTATGTTTTACAGAAATACTTATCAAAACGGGGTCGGCGTAACTTCTATGATTACTTGCATATATATAAGGTTTAGAGTTATCTATATTCTCTGTACCCTCAATAGAAAGGTTATACCAAAGTTTATATATACCCAATATAATCTTTCTAAGTAATGAATAAAACATTAAATCACTCCAAAAGTAAAAATATTACGCAAGAGCCATCACGATATTTCTCTAACTAAAGATAGAATATGTGTAATAGTTTGGTCTTGAGTCATATCGGAAGTATCTAAAAGTATAGCATCTTCCGACTGTTTAAGAGGGGCTATATCTCGGTGGGTATCGTTGTAATCACGTTGATTAATGTCCTCTAGTATCTGTTCCCAGCAAGGACAGTTAGGAGTATCTTTCAACTGATTATATCTTCTGTTAGCACGTTCTTCTGGGGAGGCAGTCAAGAATATTTTCAAATCTGCATTAGGAAGAACTACAGTTCCGATATCTCTGCCGTCCATAATAACGCTGTTAGTTCTAGCGATATCTCTTTGAAGGTATAACAAAAAGCTTCTAACCTCAGGTATAGCTGAAACTTTAGAAGCCCCTAAAGATATATTAGGAGTTCTAATATAGTCAGAAACATCAATACCATTTACGAATACTCTCTGTACATCTTGAATATACTTTAATTCGATATTAATTTCATCAAGTAGAGGAACTACCTTATCAGTTGCAAAATCCTGAACGCCCTTATTATATACATAATAAGCTATAGCTCTGTATAAAGCTCCAGTATCGATATAAATAAAACCCAATCTTTTAGAAACTTCTTTAGCTACAGAACTTTTACCAGCACCAGCAGGGCCATCGATTGCAATATTAATAATAGACATTTGACCTTAAAACTCCTTTAATTTACTATTATACTAGTGTACCTCATATTATAACACACTATTTTTTGAAATGTGTGAATAAAGTGTTAAAATTTTTGCTTAAATTGATATTTTTTCATATAAATTGATTAAAAAAAGAACACTCACTATACACATGAGTGTTCTACATATACACTATATAACATTAAAAGTAAGAATTGTAAGTATCTTCAGCAGTAGAGTTATCGGAGCAAACTATCAAGCAGACGTAATCGCCAGTAGTTACGACTTTGCTATTGCATAGAATGTCATACTGTTCAGCGACGTAGCCATCGAAATCTTTCTTACGGCTTTCAAGACGTTTATTAAGAGCATCTTGTATAGTAGCGACCTTATCGCTAGAAGATGCCTTAAATATAGCGACTTCATCGGCATAGCCACCCGAACCAGCAATATAAGCCGATGCTTCGGAATAGTCATCTTCAGATAGACCATATACAGTAGCAATCTTGCTATCTGGAACTTGAGCCAACTCATTAAAAGATACACCACATTCAGTTACACCTTTAGCCATATCGGAAACACTTGCAGATGCCTCAGTACCTCCACTAGAACCACAAGCAGTTAGTAGAGTTAATGTAGTTAGAATAGTTACAATAATACTCTTATTTTTCATAATAAAAAATCCTTTCTTTTGATTAATTTCTATAGTTTACATCATCTAAGATAGCCTGTACGACCAATTCGTAGCCACTTTTAGTAAGATGTATACCGTCTACAGTCAAATCATCTGGAAGACACCCAGTAGATAGATTTTTCAATCTGCTATTTGCGTCTATATAGTTAATATTATAGCTATCTGCCATAATTTTCAACTGTTCGTTAAAGCTGTCTATTTCGGAGTTCAAAATTCTGCCATTGTCTACAGTATCTATAATTTCTTTAGAGTAAGCAACTGGCAACACCGATATTATATTAATATCTTGAATACTAGCTATATTGTAACTAAGAATAGTATCAATAAGTTGTCTGTAGCTTTCAATAGCCTTATCATTAGATATCCAAGATACGCCATTTATACCCAACATTATATATAAATGTTTAGGTTGCCAATAAGATAGTGCTTGTGCTGGATAAGCATATCCATAGTTGGTATATAGTTGTAAAGAGTTCATACCAGATATGCTAATACCTTCTTTAGCGAAGGTGTGGTCTGTAGGAATCAGTTCATACATACTTAAACCCACGGTTAAGGAATCGCCAATGAAAGCACAATCTTGAAATAGATAAGAACTATCCACTAAAGGAACGCTAGTAGTAGTAGTTTCCTCAACTGTAGATGTAACCATCTCAGGAGAATACATAGAGCATACTGTCATATTAGGTTGATAGTTATGTTCTCTAGTAGTAGTTGCCTCAGTAGTAGTAGAAATTTCGGTGGTAGTGGAAACTTCTTCCGATGTGCTAACAGTAGTAGTAATAGTAGTATCATCGGAAATAGTTTGAAACTCTAAAGCAGATGAATAGGTTTGACAACCACTCATTAAAGTGGATAAAATTAACATAGATACTATTGAAAACTTTCTTACAATAAGACTGTTAATCATATTTATAGCACCTTCTATTCGGCAACGTGTGAGCAAACATAGTCTAACACTTTTTGATACGTTTGACTATCGAAGTGCATACCATCAGTAGAGCTATCGTAAGGTAGTTTGCCAGTATCGTCTTTTAGATAGCTATTTATATCCAAATAATGCACACCTAGTTGATTAGCCAAATTTAAATATAGTTGATTTAACTCATCTATAGTAGAGTTGTATACTAAACCATCGCCAATAGTAGCATATTCGTTAGTATCTTCTCTTTTAGCAGAAACTGGTGGCATGGATACTATATATATATTAGCATCAGCGACTTTATCTTTAATTTGATTAATAAACTCAGTATAGCCATCTAACATATCATCATTTTTAACCCAGCCTATGCCGTTACTACCGAGCATAATGTATATATTTTTAAATCCCGATTGAACTATACCATCTATAGCCAAAACGTCGCCATATACTGGATTACTAATAACTTCGGAACAAACCGTATCAGGGCGAAGTCCTTTTTTTGCCAACACATTAGCATCATCTAAGAAGAAGTATCCTGAAAATCCTTCAGAAATAGAATCTCCAATGAATATACAAGTATTTAGATACTCCTCACCTACTGGAGTTCCTTCTGCTACTGGATTAACAGCCATAACAGTCGCATTATCATCTACAGTAGTAACTTCCTCAGTAGATGCACTATTATTTGAACTATCGCCCACCATGATAGAATCTTCTTTAGTAGGAATTTTATTAGTCTTATTAGCCTGAACCATATATGCAAAGAAACTAGCTATATACACAATAAAAAATATATATACTATAGATGATATTCTAAACTTAGGTTTTTTCTTTCTGACATTAGACTTCCTACCACTAGAAGTATTTCCTTTATTATGAGAAACTTTTCTAGCATCATTTGAACTATTTTGTTGTGACATAATCTTATATACTTCCTTTCTAAGCAATACTTTTAAATTTTTTAAATAGATGTAACTACCGAATCACAATTTAAAGTACAAGCTATATTATACCGTAATTTCAAGAATTTTGCAACATATTTTTTAATATTTCAGTTATTTTTTAAAATTGTTATAATAGTTATTGCATTAAACTTTGGAATATAGTATAATATTTAATAGTATCTTGATTACTCTACTTTAAAAGGATAACTATTATAACATTATATGGTAGTTCGTTAAAGTATCAAGAAACTTAACTAGTTGCCATAACTTATTATTGACTACTAATGTATAAGTTATGCCCTTTAAACTATTTACAGGAGGTTTATTTTTTTATTATGTGTGGAATTGTAGGCTTTACAAATCACATTGATAATTCTAATGTGGTTCTATCTAAAATGATGGATAAGATTAAACATCGAGGTCCTGACGCTGAAGGTAGTTATATAGATGATAAGGTGGCTTTAGGTCATAGAAGATTAAGTATAATAGGTATCACTGCCGATGGAAACCAACCTATGTTTAACGAAGATGGCTCTATTGCGTTAGTGTTCAACGGTGAAATATATAACTTCCAAGATATTAAGGCTGAACTTATTAAAGCTGGTCATACATTTAAAAATAGTACCGATAGTGAAGTTTTAATCCATGGATACGAACAGTATGGAACTGACCTTTTAAACAAACTTAGAGGAATGTTCTCTTTTGTAATCTGGGATAAGAATAAAAATCAACTATTTGGTGCTAGAGATTACTTTGGTATAAAACCAATGTACTATGCAACTTTTGGCGATACTTTTATGTTCGGTTCAGAGATTAAAAGTTTTCTTGAACACCCTGCATTCAAAAAAGAGTTAAATACTACTGCTCTTGAGAACTATCTAACATTCCAATACTCACCTACTACAGAAACTTTCTTCAAGAATACTTATAAGTTACCACCTGCACACTACTTTATCTACAAGGACGGTAAACTAGATATAAAACGTTACTGGGAAGTTAAATTCCATACAGATGATAAGCCCTCACTAGATGATTGGGTAAATCAAATATCCGATACTTTCCACGATAGCGTTAAGGCTCATAAAATCGCCGACGTTGAAGTAGGTTCATTCCTATCTAGTGGCGTAGATAGTAGCTATGTGGCTTGTATTGCTGATGTAGACAAAACTTTCACCGTAGGCTTTGGCGAAGATGAAAAATACAATGAAATAGGTTGGGCTAAAAACTTTTCAAAGGCTATAGGAAAGGCTAACTATAACAAGGTTATCAAGCCAGAAGAATATTGGAATAATCTAGCAAGGATACAGTATCACATGGACGAACCACTTGCAGACCCTGCTTCTATAGCGTTGTTTTTCGTATGTTCCATAGCATCGGAAAAGGTAAAGGTAGCACTATCTGGAGAAGGTGCAGATGAGTTATTCGGTGGATACAACGTATATTCTGAACCTAACGGAACTTTCTACGATAGACTTCCTATGAGTTTTAAAAAGGCTGTAGGAAACTTAGCTAGTCATATACCTGCTCAAAGAGGAGTAAACTTCTTTGTTAGAAAGGGAAAGACTCTTGAAGAAAGATTTATAGGTAATGCCTATATGTTCACTCCAGAGGAAAGAAAGGCTCTATTAAAGATATCTACTAACGCTCCTAACCCTATGGAGATTACTAAACCATTCTACGATAAGGTTAAAGACCAAGACGAAGTTACCAAGATGCAATATCTTGACTTACACCTTTGGTTAGCTGGTGATATCCTACTTAAAGCCGACAAGATGAGCATGGCACATTCTTTAGAAGTTCGTGTACCATTCCTAGATAGAAAAGTAATGGAACTTGCTGAACGTATTCCAACCAAGTACAGAGTAACCCGTAAAGAAATCACTGACGAACATACTAAGTATGTAACTAAGTATGCTATGCGTTTAGCATCTAAAAAAGATACTCCTAAGGAAACTGCATCTACTTCAGCCAAGAAGAAGTTAGGATTTCCAGTTCCAATTAGAGTTTGGTTAAAAGAAGATAAGTACTACAACATAGTTAAAGGTTACTTTACCTCTTCAACATCGGAGCAGTTCTTTAATACCGAACTTTTAGTCAAACTACTAGACGACCACAAAAATGGCCATAAAGATAATAGCCGTAAAATTTGGACTATATTCATATTCCTAATATGGTACGGAGTATACTTCGAGGATAAAAGCATAGATATAACTTTTTAATAGACTATTTTCGAAATAAGTATATCTTTGTGGGCAACGCAAAGATATACTTAACTAATATAATTAAATGGAGAAATTTTGAATATGGCTAGTTTTGTAACTTATGAATATATACATAAAAATCCCACCATTATGACATACATTCGTAAAGCCGATGAGGCACTAAAAGAGTTAGGCTATACTGAACATTCGTTTGCACACGTTGAGATGGTCGCTCAAAAAACGGGCATGATTTTAAGCACTCTTGGATATTCTGAACGTGAAGTTGAACTAGGTAAGATTGCTGGTATCATGCACGATATAGGAAATGTAATAAATCGTATAGACCACGCTCAAAGTGGAGCAGTAATGGCGTTCCGTCTATTAGATAACATTAATATGCCTCCAGAAGAAATATGCACTATAATATCTGCAATAGGAAACCACGATGAGAGTACAGCCGAACCTATTAGTCCGATATCTGCATCGTTAATAATTGCAGATAAGACCGATGTTAGACGTAGTCGTGTGCGTAACACCGACTTCATTACTTTTGATATTCATGACCGTGTAAACTATGCAGTTGAGAAATCCAGTCTATACTTTGCCGATGATAATAAATCCATAGTACTGGATTTAACCCTAGATACTGAAATATCTTCCGTTATGGAATACTTTGAAATATTCTTACAACGTATGCTACTTTGCAAGAAGGCTTGTGAATATCTAAACGTAAAGTTCAAAATGATTGCTAATGGTGTAAAAGTTATATAGTTATAACTATATTTTAAATATAAAGGAGTTAAAGACAATGGTTACTAAGTATAATCATCTTATTGATTTGAATGACTATCCAATGAGTTGGTGGAATAGCCTAATTAAGACAGCTCAAGATATATATAGCAATCCTAAAAAGTACAGTCATGTATGCGATGGAAAGATTATGGCTACACTATTCTATGAGCCATCTACTAGAACTCAAATGTCTTTCCAAACTGCCATGATACGTCTAGGTGGAAGTATTATAGGTTTTGACAATCCAGCAAACTCATCAGTATCCAAGGGTGAAAATCTAAAAGATACTACTAAGATAGTTAGTAGCTATGCAGATATAGTAGTAATACGTCACCCAATGGCTGGAACGGCAAAAGCATCGGCATTAACATCGGATTGCCCTATAATAAATGCAGGTGATGGTGGACATCTACACCCAACGCAAACTCTAACCGATATGTTTACCTTAATGCAAGAAAAAGGCAGACTTGACCACCTAAAGATTGGTCTTTGTGGAGATTTAAAGAATGGTAGAACAGTACATTCACTATGTAAAGCGTTATCTTGCTATGAAGATAATGAGTTTGTATTCATATCTACTAACGAATTGAAGATGCCATCATATATTAAAGATATTCTTACTGCACACGGTTGTAAGTTCACTGAAGTATTTTCTCTTGATGAGGCTATTTCCCAATTGGACGTTCTTTACATGACCAGAATACAACGTGAACGTTTTTCTTCTGAGGAAGAATATCTAAAGCAAAAAGATACCTACATATTGGATACTAAAAAGATGGCTCATGCTAAAAACGATTTGATAGTACTTCACCCACTTCCAAGAGTAGATGAGATATCTGTAGATGTAGATGACGACCAAAGAGCATTATACTTCAAACAAGCCAAGTACGGAGTGTATATTAGAATGGCTCTAATTATGACTATGTTAGAAAACAAATCCAAGACTACGCTTTTAAGGGGTCATGTACACAATGGAGTATATTGTAACAATCCTAAGTGTATAACTCAAACCGAAAGATATCTACCTATGAGTTTTATCGGTGAAGGTTCTACTGTAGTATGTGAATACTGCGACGAAAGAAAGTTAATGGATTAGTTGAAAGGATTACTATATGAATATAAAAAAATCGCTATTGAACATTTTAGCGACAATATCATGTGGAGCATTATTGACTACTCCAGTAAGTGCAGAAATGTTTGATGTCAACGACCTAGCAAGATACAATAACTACTTTAAAACCATTCAAGATGATATAACAGAAAATCTTGAAGCAGAAACTGGAATTTTAGGGGATATAAATCATGATGGTTCTATTGACTACTTAGATTTAATATCTATGAAGAAGATTATACTATCTACAGAAGAACAAAATTCCAATGCAGACATTAATCAAGATGGAAGTATAAACATCTTAGATTTAAATTCACTAAAAGTAATAGTATATAAGCAATCGGAGGAAACGTCAACTAAGACTATCTGCCTAGATGCTGGTCACTACGGATTATACAACAGGTCACCTAAAGTTTCAGCCTACTATGAAAGTAACATGACTTGGAAATTACATATCTACTTAAAACAAGAACTTGAAAACTATGGATTTAAAGTAATCACTACTAGAGAAAATCAAGCAACCGATAAAAGTTTAATCGAAAGAGGACAAACCTCTGCAGGTTGTGATTTGTTTATATCCATACATTCAAACGCCGTGGGAAGTTACATGAACGAAGGAACGGATTTCCCTCTAGCGATAGTGTTACTCCCAGACGATAGCACTAATATAGATGAAATATCCGCCGAAATAGGCAGTAGATTAACTACCACCGTTGAAGATGTCATGCAAACTAAACAACATGGCAGAACTTGGACTAGACTATCCGACAATGACCGTAATGGCGATGGCATCTTAAATGATGAGTGGTATGGAGTTATGTTTGGAGCTAAATCTGTAGGAACTCCTGCAATACTCATGGAACACTCATTCCATACTAATACACGTTCGGCTAAGTGGCTACTAAATGAGGATAATCTAAAAAAACTTGCTCATGCAGAGGCTGAAGTAATAGCTCAATATTTCGAACTAATATAAACTACATAAAAAAAGCAAGTCTTAAAAAACAGACTTGCTTTTTACTTATAAAATACATGATGATATGTATATCCATTAGAAGTATAATAGGCATCATAGGTCATAGTCAAATTAGAGTTAAACCATTCTACAATTGATGGACTTAAAATATCGGGATTACAATAATAAGTAGCACCTTTCAATCTATGTGATGTCAAATAATCCTTATTAGAAAAGACGTTAGTAACTGCTTGATATGTAATAGCATTAATTTCAATACCATTATAATAGTTTTCAATGGCATCAAATTGATTAGGTTGAGTTAATATATCATAGATAGTATTAGGAAAATCTTTAGAGAGGAGTCTATTTTTAATAACTTCTGCCACCAATTCCGACCAATATAAATCTGCTCCAGCAGTTTCGCCTTGAACTACAGAACATATCATAATATAGTCATCAAAAGATAGTTTTAAGCCACACTCAACACTTAAAGAATAGTATTCTTTAGAAGTCAAATCAGCATTAGACATCAAAATTTTTTGATTACTAAACAAAGTATTAGAAGTAATAATCAATACCAAGAATACCACGCTAAAAGTCACGATAAAGATTCTTTTAGTATTAACTTTCATCATCTGGGGATATCTCATTAATGTGGTCTATCTTCAAATAGATTTCTTGCATTTTCAAATCAGTATCAGCGATAACTTCGGCACACTCTTTTAATTGATTAGAAATCTCTGTAGTAATCGAAGAAGTAGTTTTGTACTTCAATTGATGTTCAACACTAGCCCAAAAGTCCATTGCGATGGTTCTAATTTGAATCTCTATTGGAACGTATTGTTTTCCGTTAGCTAGATATACAGGAACTTTAATAGTCATATGAAAACTTCTATATCCAGATGGTTTAGGATTTCTAATATAATCTTTAATATTAATAAGTTGATAGTCATCATGCATTAATATTAAATCCACGATAGTATAAATATCGTTTATGTAATAGCAGATTACTCTAATACCTGCGATATCTCTCAAATTCTTTTTAGCACTTTCTATAGTCATAGGAAGTCCTTTTTTTTGAAGTTTACCCACTATACTTTGAGGTGATTTCAACCTACTTTCCATACTATGAATAGGATTTCTTTGGAATTTAACTCTAAACTCATCATCGAAAATATTCAACTGAGTTTTAACGTTTTTAATAGCAGAGTCATATAGGTGTTGAAGTTCCATAAAAGCGTGGAAATCATTTTGTGCAGATATCTCATTAAAAGATGGAATAATTTCCGACTTTTTTTCTTCTATATAAGTATCTGGGTTATTTTGATTTTTTTCTGTAGTCGACATAATTACCAAATCCTTTCATTAAATTTAAGGGGTGGACAAAATCCACCCTCTTTTTTAACTAAATTGACTGTTCCAAAGATTAAAGTAAAATCCATGTTTAGCTAGAAGTTCCTCATGATTACCCATTTCCATAATATGACCACTATCCATAACAAGAATAATGTCAGCCTCTTTAATAGTAGATAATCTATGAGCAACTATAAAGGAGGTTCTACCTTGCATCAAATTTGAAAAAGCCTTTTGAATTTTTATTTCTGTTCTGGTATCTATTGAGGAAGTTGCCTCATCTAGTATCAAAATAGATGGGATAGTCAACATAACTCTAGTGATACACAAAAGCTGTTTTTGACCTTGTGAGAGTGTTCCATCATCTTTGATAATGGTATCATAACCGTTTGGTAATCTCTTAATAAAACTATGTGCATATGATGATTTTGCAGCTTGAATAATTTCCTCCTCAGAGGCATTTGGCTTACCAAGAGTAATATTTTCTCTAACAGTACCCGTTTTAATCCAAGTTTCTTGAAGAACCATTCCATAGTGTTCTCTAAGGCTTTCTCTAGTGATATCGTTAATATTAACGCCATCAATAGATATAGAACCACTGTTAGCATCATAGAAACGCATTAATAGATTAATTAGAGTACTCTTACCACAACCAGTCTTACCAACTATAGCAACCCTTTGACCAGATTTAACATCTAAAGTAAAGTTTTCAATAAGTTTCTGTTCTGGAGTATAAGAGAACTTAACATCTTTAAAGGATACATTTCCCTTAACGGAACTTATAGTCTTAGCATTAGGATTAATTACTTCTTTAGGTTCTTCAATGATTTCAAAAATTCTACTAGCACACGCTAGAGCGTTTTGAAGTTCGGTAACTACACCCGAAATCTCATTGAAAGGCTTAGTATACTGATTAGCATAGCTTAAAAAACATTGAAGTTGTCCCACGCTCAAACTACCCGATATTACAGATAATGCTCCACTTAAACCGACGCCTATATATACTAAATTGTTAATAAATCTAGTAGCGGGATTAGTTATAGATGAGTAAAATATAGCTTTTTTAGAATATCCACCCAAACGATTATTTATCTCATTAAAATCGGATATCGCTTTCTGTTGATATCCAAAAGATTGAACAGTCTTTATATCGCCAATCATTTCGTCAATGAAAGCAGTTTCCTCGCCAAGTGTTTCCGATTGTTTTCTAAACATAGCATAAGTATTTTTAGCAATCAGACCAGCCACCACAAAGGATACTGGAGTTATTAATATTACTACTAACGATATCTTAAAGTTTACAGATATCATAAATATAAGAGTTCCAATGATAGTAGCAACACCAGTAAATAGTTGAGTAAATCCCATAAGTAGACCATCAGCGAAGGTATCAGCATCACTGATAACACGGCTTACTAAATCGCCAGTAGAATGGCCATCTATATACTTAAGTGGCAAAGATTGTATTTTAGTAAAAGCCTCATCACGAATATTTTTTACTATACCATAAGTTAGATGGTTATTACTAATATTCATTAACCATTGTACTAAAGATGTTGCTAATATAATCAACACCATATATTTCATAATAGGAAGTAATCCTACAAAATCGACTTTGCCCTTAGCGACTATTAAGTCTATAGCGTCACCAGTTAGTATAGGAATGTACAAAGTAAGAGCCACCGAAACTACAGATAATACTATAGAAAATATTAAGAACATCTTATATTTACCAGTATACTTAAATACTTTGAAAAGAGTATCTTTTTGATTCATATATTACACTTCACCTCTTTCGATTTCTAATTCTATTTTCACTACATCTTCTTGATATTCAAAACATTCTTTAGCGACTACTTTATTTAAGACTATCAAACTAATTAGATTAGGTATAGACATCAAAGCATTAGCGATATCAGAGAATAGCCAAACTACATCTAAAGATACGGTACAACCTACAAAACATAGCAATGAGAAGAATACTCTATAAAAATAGATTATCTTTCTGTTGCCACATAGATACTCTAACGATTTTTCGCCATAATATTCCCAACCTAGAATAGTAGAAAATGCAAATAACATCAAGCCAATAGATATTATATAAGCTCCGTACTTACCGAAGGCAGTATTAAAAGCTAATATAGTCAAATCCGAACCTTCCACGATTTTACCAGAAGTATCAGTAGTTCCAAGCACTCCCGATGACATTATAGCTAAACCAGTTATAGTACATACAAGAATAGTATCAAAGAAAGTACCAGTCATATTGATGTAACCTTGTCGAGATGGTTTATCAGTTTGAGCGGCAGCGGCAGCAATAGGAGCAGAACCTAAACCAGCTTCATTAGAAAAGACTCCTCTAGCGACTCCGTAACGCATAGCCGAAAACATATTAGCTACTATGATACCACCTATTCCACCACCTACGGATTTTATATTAAATGCCATGGATATAATCTCTTTAAAACCATTAGGAAGATTAGCTATATTTTTAAATATAACAATCAAAGCACAAGCGAAGTACATAACCGCCATAAATGGAACTATAACACCACAAACTTTTCCGATGCTTTTAACTCCACCTAACAGAACTAACAGAGCTAATACTACTAGAACTATACCTATCACATAGGTTGGAACTCCAAAGGCATTGTTCATTGAACTAGATATTGAATTAGCTTGTGCTAGATTACCAATTCCAAAAGATGCACACACTGTAAAGATTGCAAATAGTATAGATAAAACTTTTCCTACACTCTTATTAGTAAAAGCGTTCTTGATAGTGTACATAGGACCACCACACATTTCACCTTTAGAGTTCACCTCTCTGTACTTAACGGCTAGAACGCTTTCGGCATATTTAGTAGATAGTCCAAATAGAGCACTAATCCACATCCAGACTAAAGCACCAGGGCCACCCATAGCCAAGGCACTAGCAACACCGACTATGTTACCAGTTCCGATAGTTGCAGCCAAAGCAGTCATTAAAGATTGAAACGGTGAAATATCACCCGAATGATTACTTTCACCATTATTAGAAAAAATCTGTTTTATAGCGTGTCCAAGATTTCTCCAAGGGAGAAATTTCAATCTAATAGTCAAGAATACGCCTGTTCCAACCAAGAGTATTAACATAATAGGACCCCAAAGAAAATCTGAAACGCTTTGAAGAATATCTTTTAACATAAGCGATTATCCTTTCCTTTGAAATTGAGAGTTATATATTTCCTTGTAGACATCGCAAGTATTTACGAGTTGGTCATGAGTACCAATTCCGACCATTTGACCATCATCAAGCACGATAATCTTATCGGCATTTTGTATTGATGAAGTTCTTTGAGATACTATGAATACAGTCATATTAGGAAGATTTTTCAACTCAGTACGAAGTTTTAAATCTGTAGCGTAGTCCAAAGCAGATGAGCTATCATCTAAGATTAAAATTTCAGGTTTTTTAACTAAGGCTCTAGCGATGGTTAAACGTTGCTTTTGACCTCCAGAGAAGTTCTTACCATTTTGAGAAACTATAGTTTTAATGCCATCGGATTTACTAGCGACAAACTCTGCCGATTGTGATACGTTCAAAGCCCATTGAATATCTTCAATAGTAGCTTGTTGATTTCCTACTAGCATATTACTTTCGATAGTTCCCTTAAATAAAGAAGTTCTTTGCATAACGACGCTAATCTTAGAACGCAAACTCTTTAGAGAATACTCTTTAATATTTTTGCCATCTATTAATATAGAACCGTTAGAAATATCATAAAATCTAGGAATTAGATTTACCAAAGTACTCTTACCAGAACCAGTAGAACCTATAATACCAATAGTTTCGCCTCTTTTAACATCGAAAGAGATGTTATTTAAAGAGTTATCACCTGCACCAGCATACTTAAAAGATACATCTTTAAAAGATACTACTGCATCATTATGATTAAAAGTATCAGCAATATAAGAGCCATCTTGCATACTAGAACTTATTTCAAATACCGATTGAACTCTGTTACCACAAGCAACAGCTTTAGTTATGGTAACAATCAAGTTAGCGAGTTTAATCAACTCAACTAAGATTTGCGACATATAGTTGATTAATGCCATTACTTCACCTTGAGTAATTATGCCACTATCCACACGAATAGCACCTATATATATAAGCACCACGGCAGATATATTAACTATTGAATAAGTCACTGGGTTCATAATTGCAGAAATCTTACTTGCATGAAGTTGAGCTTTTTTTAATATAGAGTTATTTTCAATAAAATTTTTAACTTCTGTATCTTCATTGCCGAAGGCTCTAATAACTCTAACGCCACTTAAATTTTCCCTTGTAGATAAGGCAATCTTATCCAAACTGGATTGAACCTTTTTATACAAGGGAATAGTTGCATACATAACTCCAAATACTACCAACGATAGCAATGGAATGGTTACACAAAAAGTAGTTGCAGATTTTACATCTATAGTAAATGATGCAATCATAGCACCTATTACTATGAATGGAGAACGTAAAAACAATCTTAAAACCATGTTTATGCCCGTTTGCAACTGGTTGATATCCGAAGTCATTCGAGTGATTAACGTAGAAGTTCCGATGGTATCAGCCTCAGTAAATGAAAACTTTTGAATATGTTCCATTAAAGCTGAACGCAACTTCACAGCAAATCCCACCGATGCCTTTGCTGAATAGTATTGGGCAATAAGCGAACAAGTTAAACCTATTAAACCTAGTATTGCCATCAAACCACACATTTTGTAGATATGTGGTTTATCACCATGAGCGATTCCTACATCTATCACCGATGCCATGACTATAGGAATAAACAACTCAAAAAGTGCCTCTAACAACTTGAATAAAGGTGCTATAATACACTCTTTTAAGTATCCTTTTAAATGGATTAACAACTTTTTCAAATAACAATTCACCTCTTAACATATATATAACAGCATTATTATAACCAAAATTTTGTAAAAAATTTGTGAAATAAAAAGTACCATCTTTGCAATTATACAACATTGTTGTGTATTTGTCAATGTTGCATATATAATAAAAAGCCTCAACCATAATAGTTGAGGCTTAAATATCGGCATTGATTTATCTTCCCAGATCGTTTCCAACCAAGTATTTTCAACGTTACAGAGCTTAACTTCCGTGTTCGGAATGGGAACGGGTGGTTCCTCTGCACAATTAACACCGATTATATTTAATTTTACATGACCCGTACGAGAATCGAACTCGTGTTTTCGCCGTGAGAGGGCGACGTCTTAGCCGCTTGACCAACAGGCCATACTTTAAATGCACCATCACGGGCTCGAACCGTGGACCCACTGATTAAGAGTCAGTTGCTCTACCAACTGAGCTAATGGTGCATATTTTAAAAATCTAAAACCTGATAATTCAAGCAAGATACTAAAGCATCTTGAAAATTGAACAAACACAAAAGTTGCAATCAATGATTACTCAAACACTAATTTCTAGGAGAAACGTACGACCAATTAGTACTCACTAGCTTAATACATC
>JAHABC010000023.1 GCA_018376535.1 Ruminococcus sp. | reverse complement strand
AGTAGCCTCGATAGTGATATTTCCAGTAACCTTTTCACCAGATATAGTTAGTACGCCATCTATAAAGGTATAGCCATCTTTTAAGACGGTATCTCCAACCTTGACAGTTATATTACTAGGTAGATTGTAACCATCGTCAGCAGTTAGAGTGGCTTTGTACTCTTTACCATGAGATACTTTATCAGTTCCATTGGATTTAATGTTAGTTAAATCGGAAGTAACAGAATATTCCTTTAGTTTAGCATTAGCCTCGATAGTGATATTATCGGTTAGTTTATTTCTTGATATGGTTAGTACACTATCTACGAAAGTGTAACCATCTTCTAAGATGGTATCTCCGACCTTAATGACTATATCATCTTTTGATAGAGTATATTGGTTATCTACTGTTAAAGTAGTAGTATAATTCTCATAAGAAGATATTCTACTATTTTCAGGTATATTACTTGAACTTACATTATTAAGATTGTTTTCTAATATGACTAAATAGTATACATTAATTATCGTATTTTGGTCTAGGTAATAGTATTTTGTGCATTCAGATTTTAAACGGTCTATAACTACATCTAAGTCAAAGCAACCACTAAAAGCACTACCATAAAGAAAGTCTACACTATTTGGAATCTTTATAACAGTTAAAGATGTACAGTTTGCAAAAGCCTCTGTATCAATAGAAATGACACTATTAGGAATAGTTATATCTTTTAAAGAAGTGCAACCCTTGAAAACTCTAGCCTCTATAGTTTTAACTCCATTTGGAATATTTATTTCTATTAAAGAAGTACAATTTTCAAATGCATAATTTAAAATTTTAGTAACACTACTAGGTATTTTTATATTTTTTAATGATTTACAGCCATTAAAGGCATAACCACTAATAAGTTCAACGGTATTAGGTATGTTAATACTCTCTAATGATGTACAACTTATAAATGTACCATAGTCAATATTTTTAAGTTTTGAATTTTCTCCAAAAGTTACTGTTTTTAAATTTGTACAACCTCCGAATGAATTGTTACCAGTATATATAAGACTATCTGGAAGATGTATCTCAGTTAAGGAAGTACAACCATAGAATGAACTTTCACTAAAAGAAGTTAATCCTTCTGGGAATTGTATACTTTTTATAAATGTACAATCTCTAAATACGTCTTTACCTATAGTAGTAACATTGACACCATTTATAGTAGATGGTATTTCTAATTCTGTATCTGAACCTGTATATCCAGTAATAGTATTAGTAGTTTCATCAAAGTAGAAGATATTTTCAGGTAAAGTACCATCGTTAGATATCTTAAACTTAGAACTATTACTTTTATCAAAAGAGGAATTGCAAACGTATATAGTGTCTAAGTTAGTACATTCTAAAAATACGATATCATCGAAATTACTTACGGTTATACTACTTGGAATGGTTATACTCTTTAATGATGTACAGCAAATAAATATTCCACGACCAATAGATGTAACACTATTTGGAATAGTTATTTCTTCTAATGATTCACATGCTTTGAATGCACCATCTAAAATTTGAGTAACACCATTAGGTATTTCTATATCTTTTAGTAGTGTACAGTTAGCAAATGCTCCTTCTTCTATAGAAGTAAGATTTTTTGGAAGTTTTACACTTGCTAATGATTTACAATTCATGAATGTTTTAAATTGAATAGTTTTAATATTATCAGGAAGTTCTATACTAGTTAATGCTGTACAATCTGAAAATGCAGTTTCACAAATAGTAGTTACACTATCTGGAATAGTTATATCAGTTAATGCTGTGCAATTCATAAATGCAGAGTCGCCAATAGTTTTTAGACCATTTAAAATTTCTACACTTTTTAGTGCAGAACAACGACAAAATGCACCTTCATTAATAGAAGTTACACTACTTGGTATTTTTACACTTGCTAATGCTGTACAATCTATAAAAGCATACTCACCAATAGAAGTTACACCCTCTGAGATTTCTATACTTGTTAATGATGTACAACTGTTAAATGCATTATCACCAATAGTAGTAACATTGATACCATTTATAGTAGATGGTATTTCTACATTTGTAGCTGAACCTATATACTTAGTAATAGTACCAGTAGTTTCATCAAAGTAGAAGATATTTTCAGGTAATTTTCCATCAGTAGATATTTTAAAATTAGAACTATCAATACTACTATTGCATACATATACAGTATTTAAACTATCACAATGAGTAAATGCATAATTACCAATAGAAGTTACACTACTTGGTATTACAACACTGGTTATCGATGTGTTATCCTTAAATGTTTCACTACCTATAGTAGTAACATCGATACCATTTATAGTAGATGGTATTTCTACATTTGTAGCTGAACCTACATACTTAGTAATAGTACCAGTAGTTTCATCAAAGTAGAAGATATTTTTAGGTAATTTTCCATTAGAAGATATTTCAAAATTAGAACTATCAATACTACTATTGCATACATATACAGTATTTAAACTATCACAATAAGTAAATGCATAATTACCAATAGAAGTTACACTACTTGGTATTTCTATGCTTGTTAATGATGTACATTTTTGAAATGCACGGTTACCAATAGAAGTTACACTATCTGGTATTCTTATACTTTTTAATGCTGTACAACCGTAAAATGTAAAATTACCAATAGAAGTTACATTCTCTGGGATTTTTATACTTGTTAATACTTTACAACTGCTAAATGCAGAGGTACCAATAGAAGTTACATTCTCTGGGATTTTTATGCTTGCTAATGATTTACAACTATCAAATGCAGAGTAACCAATAGAAGTTACACTATTTGGAATTTCTATACTTGTTAATGCTTGACAATTGTTAAATGCAGCGCCACCAATAGAAGTTACACCTTTTGGTATTACAACACTGGTTATTGATGTGTTATCCTTAAATGCGTTAGCTTCTATTCTTGTAACATTAATGCCATTGATGGTAGATGGTATTACTACATTAGTTTCAGTACCTGTATACTTGGTGATAGCACCATTATTATTAATTGTAAAGTAACTTTCATTAGTAGGTGTTAGGACTTCTTCCGATGCACTTGCCACAATAGTATTAGCAGTATTTTGGATAGCTATGCTACCTACAGGGCATAGTATTGTTAATGATAGCATAAAAGCTATAATCTTTCTGTTGTTCATAGACAACCACCTTTCGTAATATAGTATACTTAAATAATACCATATAATTGGAAGATAGTCAAGATTGTTTTGGAAATAGAATAGGAATTTTAACTTTATTTTTTACAATATTTACATAGATTAATAGAATTTTAAATATCCAATTAATTTTAGTTTTTTGCCAACGTATTGGAAGTTTTACTTTACGCTCTTAATATATATTTGAACTAGTTCTTCCAAATAGGAAATTTTTTCATTAGGACAAGTATCTATTAGTTGGCTTAGAGTTTCATTGTTAGATATGGTTTTAGTATCATCACCAAATAGAATGTAGTCTGTACTTAGCGATAGTATATAACTTAGCTTTGCTAGAGTGTTCAAAGATACTCCTTTGACACCTAATTCTATATCCGAACAGAATTTGCTTGAAACGTCTAACTTTTCGGCTAACTCCTCACGAGAATACCCTAATTGTTCTCTTCTTTGACGTAGTCTAATTCCCATTAATTTATAATCAATTTTTTTCAAAGATAACACCTCATAATTTTTTTTAATATTTTTTTAGTGGGACATATGTATGTCTATTACTATTGTTATAATTAGTATGTAATAAAAAAAAATTATGGAGGTCTTTAAGATGAAAAATATCGTAAGATTGCTTTTGTAGATGTTCTCTAGTTGGAAACTTTACTTTTAGTTGAACTCTTATTTGATAACTGTTTAAGGAGAATTTTATGAATTATGACTTTATAAATAATGATGAAACTATTATCATAGAAGGAAAGGCTAGTAAGACTATCTTTCTTGGTTTTAATAGTGGTGGAAGTTTGATTTTAACTAATCAGCGTTTGATATTTAAAGGATTGTTCTCATCTAAGTTAGATGAAATTCCTATAAGTATGATTACTTTCGCTGGTGATACTGTTAATATATTAATCCCTTCTAAAAATATGATTAAAATACATACTAAAAATGGTGAGGAATATCAATTTTTAGTCACCAAAGAACAGAAAAAACTTTGGAAACAATATTTAAATGCTCTAATTAACAATCTAGATTTAAATTCTGTTAGTACTTTAGTTGAACCTTCAAACCTACAAAGTTCTAATGATTTAGTTAATACTAACATTGATACTACATCTATAAAGAGTAGAAAGAAGATAGTCATTCCAATAGTTATTGGTGTCGTGATTGCATTAGGTATAGTAGGTATCTTCGTTGAAACTGAAACTCCTGTATACAAACAAACTGAAATAGATTATTATAACGCTCTATACAGTTTGGACGCTAAAAAAATATACTCTATGCTCCCAGATGACTATGTAGACTACTTAAAAGATACTCAAGATATGTCAAAAAAAGATATCATTGAATGTATGGAACTTGTATTTGAACAAGAAAAAGAAGAATTTGATGGTATCGATACATCTAAACCAATAACTTTTTTAAGTATCGAAGATGCTGATACCTCCGATATGTACCTTGATGATAACTATTGGCTTTTAGCTAGTGTCGATTTGGATATCTCACAAGTAAAATACATTGAATTGCAATTCGATGAAAAATTTACTGACTATTGTATCAAAGTTGATGATAATTGGTATAGTGCTAACAGTTTGTTATTAGTTGAAGGAAGTGTGTTATATAAGTCTGCAAATGATATCGATGAGGCTTTCGATGACTTTTTGAACGATTGGGATAATTGGGATTTAGATGATGGAGATTTATATGATGATAACTCTAATGACGATTATTCTAATGATGATGGTTCAAATATTTATAATGATATCGACAGCAACGATGATGACGATGACGGTTATGATTTCGATTGGGATTATTAATCTTTGAAAGGTGGAACATATAATGAATAATACTAAATCTAAGACGAAAGTTAAGGTTATAATAATAGTTGTGATAGCTTTACTTTTAATCGCTAGTGGAGTAGTTGCTTATATTATTTTAAGCAATCCTATTAGAAATTTTAATAATAGTATCCAAAGTGGTGACTATGAAACTGCTTTAGAAATCTATGAGGATAAGTTGTCCGATAGTTCTAAGGATACTAATGAAGTATCTTCAATACTCATTGATGACGTAAACTTAAAGTATAATGATTACCTTAATGAAACTATATCTAAAGATGATATAATTGACATCTTAAAAACTATCGTTGAATTTGATATCGAAAAGGTAAACAAGGTGGTAAGCGATACTAATACTAGTTTGAAAGAAATCTCTACGGGTCGTGATAACTTCGCTTTGGCTGAAGAAGAATTTAACAATAAAAATTGGCAAGATGCTATTACATACTATTCAAGTGTATCTAAAGATGATAGTATATACTATTCTAAGGCACAAAATCAAATAACTGCTTGTACCGATAACTATAAGACAGATATTCAAGAAGAATATCAAAAGTATATCGATACTGGCGACTATGAAAGTGCTACACAACTCATAGAAACGGCTTTAACTTATCTACCAAACGATAATGATTTAAAATCGCTATTGGATAATATCGGAACTGCTCAATTTGAAGCTGAATTACAAACTATTAAAGAACAAGCATCTCAATATGAACTCGATAACGATTTGCTAGATGCTTATATACTTATCGATAATGCTATTGCAGATTTGGGTTCAAATAATGAAGAATTGAATACTCTCTTACAAGATTACAAGGAAAAGTATATTAATTCTATAATAGCACAATCGGAGGAGTATATTGCTATTAACGATTATCAAGATGCTCAAAGTGTTTTAGAAGATGCTATCTCTCAAATTGGTCAAGAAGATGTCCTAATGGAAAAGTTACAGGATATTAAAGATAATACTCCTATATCACTTTCCAGTATGAAGGCAGTCAATCAAGATGGTTATCAAGTATGCAGTTATGATATGGAAGATACCTTTGGAAATGTATATACAAATAATGTTGTGCAATTAAACTCTAAATGGATTGAAAAAAGTTCCAAGGTAACATCTTCATACGCCGAATTTTATCTTGATAAAAAGTGTTCTAAGTTTATTGCCACTGTAGGTGTATCTGATGGCTCAAGTGATGACCAAGAGGGTGTAATCGAAATATACGCAGATGACAAACTAATATATACAAGCACTACTTTAAACAGAAGTACCAAACCTTTTAATGTAGAATTAGATGTTTCTAATGTAGAATGGTTTAAAATACTCTTGAAACCTAAAAAACTTGAAGATGATAATGGAGCAATGACTCCTAGTACTATAATCGGTAATGCTGTATTTACAGTATCGTCTAGTAAGGATACCATAGAAACTACAACTCAATCGGATACCGAAACGGTTATTAAAACTGATATTACTACTCAACCTGATACTAAAAAAGATGATACTTCTAAAAAAAGTGAATCTAATTAAGTTTGTAAAAAAGTCCGTAGAGAAAGTATCTACGGACTTTGACATCTTGCCAGATGTAGCAATAATTGAACTCATATCAGAGGTTTTCTATTCAAACTCGGCAGTAGATAAACTTTGGAGAGTTTTTCAAAAACTTTTCGACCATTCCCTGACTAAGAAAAAATTTTCATTTCACGCTTTTAATGTAGATTTTAACTAATTCTTCTAAGTAAAATATTTTTTCATTAGGGCAAGTATCTATTAATTGGTTTAGAGTTTCATTGTGAACCCTACAATACACAAAAAAGTGTGTTGACAGTACATCTTGTATACACTATAATTAGTATGTTAGCATTATACATAGGAGGTCTTTATATTGGATTTTATTATTAGAAATAACATTATAGAAAAGTATCTAGGTAGTGATGAGGTAGTTACTATTCCAAATGGAACTATTGCAATAGGTTCGTGGGCATTTGAACAGAACCCTTGCATTAAGGAGGTTATTATCCCAGATGGCGTGGTATCCATTGGATATTGGGCGTTCTTTGGTTGCATAAGTCTACAAAAGATTATCCTACCAAATAGCGTAACGGCTATATATGAGGGTTGTTTCTGCAAGTGTTTAAATCTAGTTGAGGTTACTGCTCCTAGTGATATCTTATTTATAGGTGAAGATGCCTTTTTAGGTTGTAATAATCTAAAGGAGTTCACCATTACCGATGGTACTACTGTAAGCAATATCAACTTTGAACTTCCTACGGCATTAGATACAGTTCCAAACGTTATCACAGAAAGCCGTATAGATATCGTTAAAAAGTCGAACATTCCCTTAAGTGAGGATTGCTTAAAGTTTCTAACTACAGATAACTATACTATCCAATTTGATGATAGTCCTATTAGATTACAAAAGGTTCAACTGCCGTTCTATAGTCTAAGTTTTATAAAGATTTTCACTAAATATGCAACTTCAGAAATGGTATTCAAGACTATTATCAATCTGTTAACGTGTAAGGATAGTCTATCCAAAGCAGAGCTTATTGTAGAAAATCCTAATAGATACATTCCAAACTTAGAAAGTTTAGACAATCAAGCACTACAGATTAAAATCAAGGATATCTGTCCAAACGATAGTCTTGTAACGTACTATCCGTACGAAGTAACTCCCGAGGGTATTAAATCCATGTGTAGCCTTAACGTGCTAGATTATGCTAAAACTCATAATGAGTTGTACAAGTTCAAGTTAGAGATACTTTCAGCATTTATAGGTAAGTTCGGGGTGGGTAATCAAGCCGATATTATATCCGCTACTATACTAGATACCCTTACAACCTTAGAAGATAATCAAGCGTTGGATATAATTAACCTACTGCATACTAAGGATATCTATAAGAACTTATGGTTCAATTGAAAGGTGTACCAAATTTAATCCTAACTGTACAAGAGGTGTACTAGATTTAAATAAAAATGTTCCAGATTTAAAATTTAAATAAAAGCGTACAAGGTATATCTCGTAGTTATGTGGTTTGATGAGTAATCTTGTACACTTTGGGCTACATTATTGAGTATTTAAATATTTTTTAATTTATAATTTAGATATATATAATCTAAAAGATACTTTTTCTATAAAACTATACAAGATTTATGCTCTATTCACATATGTATGTGAAACGTCTTGTACAGTTCTTGTATAAAAATCATTATTTCTGGTATACTTTACGGATAATCTTGTACACTCATTGTACAGTATAAAGACAATCCAAATATTTTTGGTACACCTTATGTCATGGACTCCAAAGTCGTAAAAGTATGTATTTCTTAGTAGTAGAAAGTATTTGACAAAGTATCTAATATGTAGTACAATTAAGTTAATCATGAATATTTTAAGGAGGATTTCCAATGAACAGAGGAAAGTATTATATTACTACTGCTATAGCATACACATCTAGGAAGCCACACATTGGCAATAGTTACGAAATAGTCCTAACAGATGCCATCGCTAGATACAAAAGATTACTAGGCTTTGACGTATTTATGTGTACTGGTACTGACGAACACGGTCAAAAGATTGAAGAATACGCTCAAAAGGCTGGAGTATCGCCTAAAGAGTATGTAGATAAAGTATCTGGTGAGATAAAATCCATATGCGACATACTAAACACCACCTACGACCACTTTATTAGAACTACTGACAGCTATCACGAAAAGACCGTACAAAAGATTTTCAAAAAGCTATACGACCAAGGCGATATCTACAAAAGTGAGTACGAGGGTTGGTATTGCACTCCATGTGAAAGTTTTTGGACTGAAACTCAACTTAAAGATGGCAAGTGTCCAGACTGTGGCAGAGAAGTCAAAAAGACTAAAGAAGAAGCCTATTTCTTTGCTATGAGTAAGTATCAAAAGCAACTAGAACAGTATATTGAGAGCAATCCAGACTTTATATATCCAGAAAGCCGTAAAAAAGAGATGGTTAACAACTTTATCAAGTCAGGCATTCAAGATTTGTGTGTATCAAGAACATCTTTTAAGTGGGGTATTCCAGTAGACTTTGATGATAAACACGTCATATACGTTTGGATAGACGCACTATCTAACTATATTACTGCTCTTGGCTACGATACCGAAAATCCTAGCGAACAGTATAAAAAGTATTGGCCTGCTGACGTTCACATTATAGGTAAAGATATCCTACGTTTCCACACTATATACTGGCCTTGTATGTTGATGGCTCTAGGTGAACCACTTCCAAAACAAGTATTCGGACACCCTTGGCTACTATTTGGTACTGACAAGATGTCTAAATCCCGTGGAAACGTAATCTATGCAGACGACTTGGTAAACCTACTAGGCGTAGACCCTGTTAGATACTATCTACTATCGGAAATGCCATACGCTCAAGATGGTTCTATCACATATGAAACTATTATAGAACGTTATAACTCCGACTTGGCTAACACTTTAGGAAATCTGGTAAAGCGTACCATAGATATGACTAACAAGTACTTTAACGGTGAGATACTCTCTCCAGTTGAACACTCACCTATAGACGATGAGTTGAAATCTACAGCTTTAAACACCGTGGCTAAGGTGGACAAACTTATGGATACCTTTAGAGTATCCGATGCCCTAAACGAAATCTTTAACCTTGCAAGACGTAGCAATAAGTACATTGATGAAACTACTCCATGGGTTCTAGCAAAGTCTGAAGATAATAAGTCTAGATTAGCTACCGTACTATACAACCTCCTTGAAAGCATTAGATACATTGCTATTTTACTATCTCCATTTATGCCAGATACCTCTAAAGCTATCTTAGAACAGCTTAACACTTCCGTTACCGACTACGACAGCCTTGAAAACTTCGGAGGTCTACAAGTAGGAACTGTAGTAAATAAATCTGTAGCACTATTCCAACGTATAGATGCCAAAAAGATGTTAGCAGATATCGAAGCTAAAGCCAATGAAACTGTAGAAAAACCTCAAGAAGAAAAACAAGAAATAGTATTAAATCCTGAAATTACTATTGATGATTTTGCTAAAGTAGAACTCCGTTGTGGTAAGATTATCTCTGCTGAAAAGGTTAAGAAATCCAAAAAGCTACTATGCTTCCAAATAGATGACGGCATGGGCGGTAGACAGATAGTATCTGGAATTGCTCAATGGTACAAGCCAGAAGATTTAGTTGGTAAGAAAGTTCAAATAGTAGCAAATCTAAAGCCAGTAAAACTATGTGGCGTAGAAAGCAACGGTATGCTATGCTGTGCCGATATGCCTGATGGTTCTGCTAAGTTACTTATCCTAGATGATAGTATCCCTTGTGGTGCTAAAATTAGATAGTGTTTTTTATATAATGGTGCAAACTGCAAACTCTAAAATTTGTCATGGTTGCTTATGAGTAAAGGATTTTTATTTAAAAAAATCTAGGGTTCAAATCCCTACAACACAAAAGATATTACACCATGTTAAAAAGATATCCTTTGTACTAAAGGATATCTTTTTTTAATAAAGGATAAAAAAATCCACGGATATACCCATGGATTTTAATAAAACTTAACTACTCCTCAACCACTATAGGCGAACTTCGTTGATACTGTCGTATTTCGGAATGATTTTCTATATATTCGGACTTAACAAAGACATATATTAAATCGGTATAGCCATTATAGAACTCATAGCCGTTGTCTATAGCCCATTGGATTTTATCTTCTGTAAAATCTTCTTGACCAGAGCCAACCTTAATAGCTATAAAGTCGGTAGGTTCGTAAGGAGGTTCTTTATTTTCCAGCATATATAAATCTTTACGATTAAATAGTTGAGGGACAAAGTAAGTAGTAGTTTCAACTGAGGCATCTTGAGGTATTCTAGATAGAATATTGTTTAGACGCATAATTCTGCCATAGTAGTTATTATATGAATCGAAGTATACTAACTTGTCGGAAGCGTACATAGTTCCAAAGACTATCGAGAAGCACATACAGACCGTTACGAAATATTTTTTAGGAACGGTTTTCATTTCATGTAGGTTCAATACCGATAGGTATATCAACATACTAGTAACGCCACAAACGTATTGATATCCTATTTCTGTTTGATATGGATAATCGGAAACTAAGTTTACTATAAAGAAAGGCACTAACAAGAATATATGAGATATCTTTTTACTTGCAAAAGGCAAGAAGCATAATGGAACTACCATCTGTAAAAAGAATAACATCTTATCTTCAGAAAAAGATTCGTATATAGCTAAAGCTGGATTTAATAGTATAGTCTTAACTACGTTTAAAAGACCTTTATCAGATTCCATCATAATGTTGCTATAACGATTGTCCATAACACCCAAGCCATACTTTTCCATAAGTTTAGATACTACAAAAAAGTATGCTAAAGCTATAATCAACATTATTATACCGTGCAATACAATATAGTTTTTAGGTTTATCTTTACTAGAAGTACTATCTGTAGAATAGTTTAGTTTTGGTTTGTAGTTCAAATTAGATGTTATTACAAATAAAGCTATACTACTAACATATATAAAAGCATCTTCTTTAATTAAAAGAGTTAATACTACAAACATATACATCAACTTAGTATGTTTAGTTTGAATAGCCCAGCATAGCCATAAAATCAAAGGAACCAAGAACTTATTTTCATGGAAATCAAAAAATGTAGACGATATTAATGCTGGTGAAAATACGAACATACAACATAATCCAATAGTACAGGCGTTGGAAAATTTAAAATCTTTGCATATTAAGTATAATGGAATTATTCCGCTAACCACTATTAGCGTTTGACATACTAACAAAGTTATTGGACTTTGAAATATTGCAAATATTGGTACTAATAGATAGTATATTGGTGAAAAATGTACGGCAAAATGAGAAAGTAAATAGTTTCTCTCACATGTAGTATTTGGAAGACCATCATGCACCATATAGTAGAATATTTGACAGAATATTCCAAAATCAAAGCAAGATGTCGTGTAACATAGATATCTATATACACATAAACTGCCAATATATATTGCAAAACTTACAAATAATATTCCTACAATAAACAATGTTTGATGTTTACTAAGCGTAGCGAACTCTTTAAAGTAATCATTATGTAGTAAAAAGACCATTATCAACGTAACTACTATAGATACACCTAAAGCATAATAGAAGTTATTCAACCTAAAAACAGTTAAAAGTCCATATAACATTACAGATGTTCCTAAAAAGTAGCCATCAGTATTAAGTTTAGTATTTAAAAACTTAGATACACAAAAGTTAGAGAATGTTAATAGTACAAATACCATCATAAGTTGTTTTATAAAGTTAGGAATATCTATATTTGTACCAAAACTCAACTCTGAGAATTTTTCTTCTATCCTAGAAGTTACATATAGCATCATAATAAAGTAAGAGGCGAATAATCTAACAATTATATCCATAAAGTTTATACTATTAAGAGTACACTTTATAGACTTTATTTTAGAACCAAAATCTAAATTAGATAGACTAGGAAGTTTCCGTTTTTTAGTATCACTAGACGTTTCAAACTCTTCTTTACTCAAACCAACTTCATTTGGATTATCATTCAAGTTATTATCCATAAGAAAATCCTTTCTATAAAATAATGTATTACAACCATAAAAAACGCAATATATTTCTAGATATATATTATATATCATGATTTTTTACAGATTGCCATTATATTATAGCATATTATTTTTTAATTGTCAATAGTTGAACACTCAAAAATAGGAAAATAAGTAGTTACAAAAAGACGGACTCTTTAAAAGAAATCCGTCTTAGAGTAATATATTATAAAAATTTTAAGTTATTAATCTTGAGTGCCGTATAGTGTAACTAATCTTTGTAGATAGTCGTATCTTTCCTTAGCGTTAGCAAGTGCTTGATTAAATAACTTTTCAGCTCTTTCAGGGTTAGAACGTGCTAGAGAGTTATAACGAACTTCACCCATTAAGAAGTCTTTATACTTTTCATCAACCTTAGGGGCTTTGCTATCTAGTGAGAATGGATTTTTACCTTCAAGTTTTAGTTGAGGGTTGTATCTATATAGATGCCAATAACCAGCTTCAACGGCTTTCTTTTCCTCAGCTTGAGCAGTAGCCATACCGCTCTTGATACCGTGGTTGATACATGGAGCATATGCAATAATCAATGATGGACCATCATAAGCCTCAGCCTCTTGAATAGCCTTCAAGCATTGTGCAGGATTAGCTCCCATAGCGATATGAGCAACGTATACATAGCCATAACTCATAGCAATACCAGCTAAGTCTTTCTTTTTAACTACCTTACCAGCAGCAGCAAATTGAGCGATAGCACCAGTCTGTGTAGATTTAGATGCTTGTCCACCAGTATTAGAATAAACTTCAGTATCGAAAACAAAGATATTTACGTTTTCGCCACTAGCGATAACATGGTCTAAGCCACCAAAACCGATATCGTAAGCCCAGCCGTCACCACCGAAAATCCACATAGATTTCTTACTTAGATAATCTTTAGCCTTTAACACTTCAAGGGCTTCTGGCTTACCGCAACCGCAATCTTGGATAGCCTTAACCATCTTTTCAGTAGCGATAGCGTTAGCCTTGCTGTCGTTAAGGGTATCAAGATAGTTTTCAATTAACTTCTTAGTTTCTTCCTTACCAGCGACCTCATATAGAGCCTTAACCTTATTGATTGCTCTATTTCTTAGAGTATTCTGTGCTAAGAACATACCATAACCATACTCAGCGTTATCCTCAAAGAGTGAGTTTGCCCATGCAGGACCTTTTCCAGCCTTGTTAGTAGTGTATGGTGTAGATGGTGCAGAACCACCCCAAATAGATGAACAACCTGTAGCATTAGCAATATACATTCTGTCGCCAAATAGTTGAGTTACTAACTTAGCGTATGGAGTTTCACCACAACCTGCACAAGCTCCAGAGAACTCTAACATAGGTTGTAAGAATTGTGAACCCTTAACAGTACTTTCCTTGAACTTTTCAACTATTTCAGGCTTATCGGAAGTCTTAACAGCATAGTTAAATACTTCTTGTTGGTCTAGTTGGCTATCAAGAGATTGCATATCAAGAGCCTTAGTAGGACAAACGTTAGCACATACGCCACAACCAGTACAGTCTAGTACAGATACACCCATTACGAACTTCATACCATCGATAGCCTTAGGTTTGAAGTCTACAGCGACGGTCTGTTTTGGAGCGTTAGCAACTTCGTCATCAGTAAAGGCGAAAGGTCTAATAACTGCATGAGGACAAACGTATGAACAGTTGTTACATTGTACACACTTTTCGGAAATCCAATTAGGAACGTTTACTGCAATACCTCTCTTTTCGTAAGCAGCCGAACCTTGTGGGAAAGTACCATCAGCCATATCTACAAAAGTGGATACTGGTAGCTTATCGCCCTTTTGAGCGTTACAAGGTTGTTGAATGTTATTAACAAAGTCGATTAACTTCTTGTTATCGCCAGTAGCCTTGTCCATACCCATCTTAGTATCTTGAGCATCTTTCCAACTGTCTGGAATGTCAATCTTAACTATGTTTTGATAACCAGCATCTATAGCGTCCCAGTTCTTCTTAACTACGTCTTCGCCCTTCTTTAGATAAGAGTTCTTAGCGGCTTCCTTCATGTAGTTTAGAGCGTCCTCAAATGGAATGATGTTAGCTAGCTTAAAGAAAGCAGACTGTAAGATAGTATTAATTCTAGTACCCATACCAGTCTTGATACCTAAGTCAACACCATCGATAGTGTAGAAGTTAATGTTATTTTGTGCTAGATATCTCTTAACTTGTCCAGGTAGATGCTTTTCAAGTTCTTCCATAGTAGACCATTGACAGTTTAATAGGAAAGTTCCGTTAGGCTTAATATCAGAAACCATATCGTACTTGGAAATGTATGATTGGTTATGACAGGCTACAAAGTCTGCTCTATTTATTAAGTATGTGGATTTAATTGGAGTATGTCCAAATCTTAAGTGAGAAACTGTAACACCACCAGACTTCTTAGAGTCGTATGCAAAGTATGCTTGAGCGTACATATCAGTGTGGTCGCCTATAATCTTAATAGAGTTCTTATTAGCACCAACAGTACCATCAGCACCTAAGCCCCAGAACTTACAAGCAGTAGTTCCATGTGGAGCAGAGTCTAATGCTTCACCTTCTTCAAGAGATAGGTTAGTAACGTCATCAACGATACCTATAGTAAATCTCTTTTTAGAAGTGTTATCGAATACGGCTTTAATTTGAGCAGGAGTAGTATCCTTAGAACCTAAACCGTATCTACCAGTAAATACTGGAACGCTTTCAAATTGAGTACCCTTTAAACTTGCAACTACATCAAGATATAAAGGTTCGCCTAAAGAACCAGGTTCTTTAGTTCTATCAAGAACGGAAATCTTTTTAACTGTAGATGGAATAGCCTCAACTAGTTTATCTGCACAGAATGGACGGTATAGTCTAACCTTAATTAAACCTAACTTTTGACCTTGTGCGTTTAAGTAGTCGATAGTTTCCTCAATAGTATCATTTACAGAACCCATAGCTATGATAACTTGTTCAGCATCTTCAGCACCGTAATAGTTGAATAGTTTGTAGTTAGTGCCAATCTTAGCGTTTACTTGATTCATGTAATCTTCAACTATGCTAGGAATAGCATCATAATACTTGTTACAAGCCTCACGAGCTTGGAAGAAGATATCTGGGTTTTGAGCAGTACCCTTTAGAACAGGGTGTTCAGGATTTAAAGCTCTATCTCTAAACGCTTGAGCAGCGTCCATATCTAGCATATCTTTAAGGTCTTCTTGACTCCAAGTTTCAATCTTTTGGATTTCGTGTGAAGTACGGAAACCATCAAAGAAGTGAATAAAAGGAACTCTACCCTTAATAGTAGATAGGTGTGCTACTGCACCTAAGTCCATAACTTCTTGAGGATTAGAAGAACATAACATTGCAAAACCAGTTTGACGACAGGCATAGATATCGCTATGGTCACCAAAGATGTTTAAAGCATGAGAAGCTACACATCTAGCAGATACATGGATTACACATGGTAGTAGTTCACCAGCAATCTTATACATATTAGGTATCATAAGAAGTAAACCTTGTGATGCAGTATAGGTTGTAGTTAATGCTCCAGCAGATAGCGAACCATGAACTGTACCAGCTGCACCAGCTTCAGATTGCATTTCAGCAACTCTTACTGGGTCACCAAAGAGGTTCTTTTGTCCCTTAGCAGACCATTGGTCAGTAACTTCTGCCATTACTGACGATGGTGTAATTGGATATATTGCAGCAACGTCTGTAAATGGATATGATGCCCATGCAGCAGCATTGTTGCCGTCCATAGTTTTCATTTTTCTTGACATAATAAAAACTCCTATTCATATTAATATTGATATACTGTTAAAATTTAGGGAATATCCCTAATAACGTTAATACTATTTTAGCACACTGAATTTTGTATGTCAAGATATTTATTATGATTTTTGTATTAAAAATCTATCCACTTAAATGAAAATTTTATGAAAAAATGATAATAATGTCCATGACAAAAAAAAGAGCAGAACAACGGGTTCTGCAAATAAAACAATATTAGACAATAAAAATGTGTAGAACAAAAGAAAGGAGACAACAAAACGAGTGTTACATTATTGTTTATTTCAATTCCGAACATAATTACATAAAAGTAGATATAAAACTTATTAATATGTAAAAATTGAATAACATAAATAGGGAATGAATAACATCAATCAAATTAACACTGACTATATTATATATCATAATTAGTGAATCGTCAACAGAAAAATCTAAAAAAATGATTTTTCGTCACAATTATACAACAAACATTGTGATAATTTGGTGAAATAGATAAAAATTCACGATTTTTTGGTTTAGATAGTATTCACAAATCGTAGTAGCCGTATCAGTAAACTTTTATTGATTTAATCAATATTAAACCAATTAGCAAACTTTTGCAATATGTTACTAGTAATATTCCATATATAAAATGATATCCATATTAATATTTAGATGGCTTGTATGTTTTTTTAAAATGGTTATTGAAATATCTCTACCAATGTGGTATAATTTAATCGTAAACAGAATAAAACGTTTATTTTTGGAAATATTTAATCTTATTAGTATAATCGATGGAGGATATTACGAATGAAAGTAACGTTAAATCCCGATGCCGAAGTCGTGGCTAGGTTAAAAGAAGGTCTTAAACGTAAAGACGGCTACTGCCCTTGTAAACTTGAACGCATTCCAGACAATAAATGTATGTGCAAAGAGTTCCGTGACCAGATAGCTAACCCTAACTTTGAGGGTTTCTGTCACTGTATGTTGTACTATAAAAGTCTAAATTAGGAGGTTAAAAACTATGATTATAAACATTACTAAGGAAAACTTTGAAAGTGAAGTTTTAAAATCCGATAAGAAAGTTCTACTAGATTTTTGGGCTACTTGGTGTGGTCCATGTATGATGCTATCCCCTACTGTAGATGAGGTAGCTAATGAAGTATCTAACGTTAAGTTTGGTAAGATAAACGTCGATGAACAAGGTGAACTTGCTCAACAGTTTGGAATTTCCAGCATTCCAACTTTGGTAGTCGTTAAAGATGGTAAGGTTGTAAAGCAATCTGTAGGATTAATCCCTAAGAGTGCCATACTAGAACTACTACAAGATTAATCTAAAAAAGATACTCCGTTTTCAAATTGAACATTATCCAAAAGTGTGATATAATCTATAGTAAACTTGAAAACGGAGGTTACATAATGGATATTCTTTACACATTCGTTATATGTTTCATTTCTGGAATAGGTGCAGGTTTGGGAACTGGTTTCGCTGGTATGAGTGCAGCAGCAGTAATAAGTCCAATGTTGATAACTTTCCTTAATATGAAACCTTTTGAGGCAATAGGTATTGCTCTAGCTAGTGACGTTCTTGCCAGTGCTGTGAGTGCTTATACCTATGGTAAGAATAAAAATCTGGATATTAAAAATGGTCTTACTATGATGGTAACCGTTTTGATATTCACATTTGTAGGCACTTGGATAGCTAGTTTTGTATCTGGTAGTACTATGGGCAACTTTAGTGTGTTCATGACTATGTTACTTGGAATTAAATTCATTGTAAAGCCAGTTATGACTACCAAAGAGGCTATGCAGACAGTAAGTCCTAAAAAGAGATTAGTTCAATCCATACTATGTGGAGTGCTAATAGGATTTATATGTGGCTTCATAGGTGCAGGTGGTGGCATGATGATGCTATTAATCTTAACATCTGTAATGGGCTACGAACTAAAGACTGCTGTAGGTACTAGTGTATTTATCATGACTTTTACGGCTCTTACGGGAGCAATCAGCCACTTCGCCTTAGATGGTTTACCTAACGTATCTGCATTGATATTCTGTATGCTTTCCACACTACTATGGGCTAGAATTGCTTCTAAGTTTGCGAACAAATCCACGCCAAAGGTACTCAACCGAGCTACTGGCATAGTACTAGTAACTCTAGGAGTGGTAGTCCTTGGAGTGAAACTATTTTAAGTATAATTCTATAGAGAATAGACTTTCTATTCTCTATTTTTACGCCAAAAATTTTTATTATAAAGATGTTGTAATATCTATTAAAAAATGTTATAATTAAAAGGTATAAGTTTTATTTAAAGGATAGATTTTTGTATATGGAAAATTTTAAAGAAAAAAATAATAGTTTAGAAAATATAATTATTGGGAGAAATCCTGTTTTAGAGGCTTTAAAGTCTGGTGAGATTATAGATACTCTGTATATATCGTCTAATGGAGGTGGAGTAATCTCACATATAGTGGCATTAGCTAAAGAGAAGAATATCACTGTAAAGAACGTATCGGATAAGAAGTTATCGTCCATGTGTGAGAATAAGTCACATCAAGGAGTTATTGCAACCATAGGTAGTGCTGAATACGTTTCTGTACAAGATATCTTAGATATATCTAAAGAAAAGGGAACTAAACCTTTCATAGTAATCTGCGATGAGATTGAAGACCCTCACAACTTGGGAGCAATAATTAGAACTTGCGAAACCGCTGGTGTAGATGGTATTATTATCCCAAAACGTAGAAGTGCTACTTTAAATGCTACTGTTAGAAAGACATCGGCTGGTGCTGTAAGCTACGTTCCAGTTGCTAGAGTTACTAACCTTGCATCTACTATAGACCTTCTAAAAGATAACAACATTTGGATATATGGTACAGATGCCTCTGGCTCTAACTATACAGATACAGATTTGACTGGTGGTATAGCTCTAGTTATAGGTTCGGAAGGTTTTGGAATGGGTAAACTTATAAAAGATAAATGCGACTTCCTTTTAAGTTTGCCTATGTGTGGTAAAGTAAATTCTCTTAACGCCTCCGTGGCTGGTGGAATATTTATCTATGAAGTGCTTAGACAACGCTTAAACAAGTAAACTTTAAGAAAGGGTGAATTTTTAATGTCAAAAGATAATATCTCTCTAAATGACATTCTTGAAGAATTTTCTCCCGATGGTCAGAAAAAAGTTGAAAAGAATAATACTAATACAGATAATCAACCTAAAGAAATTCCCGTTGAACCTCCTAAAACGTTAGAACAGTTAGAAATGGAAAGACTACAAGCAATATCTAAGGGTGAACTGTCGGATTCTGCTATAAACTACGCTACCTTTACTAATAAACCTAATAAAATTATCCAAAACCCTACTGAAAGCAGTAATTCTAATCAATACTACACCAAGGGTGTAATTAAGATAAATTCTCGTCCTGACCGTAAGGAAACTAACCAAGATAGTTACAACAAGTCGCCTAACAATGATGACATAGACAATGAAAACTCTAATGAACACAAAAAAATAGATAGCAGAAATAGTAAGGCTAAGTTAGAAAGTTCTAACTTAAAAAAGGACTACGCTAGAAGTCATAACGATATATCTAATGAAGATTTCGCCATTATGTCCGAAAAGATTTCTAAAGCTAAGGCTAAAAAGAAACATCAAATTGAAGAACTAAATTCTAACCATAGCATAAGCACTACATCTACTGAAGATACCCCTAAAGATACTACTGTAGATACTCCAAAAAAAGCTAAAAAGAAAGATAAAAAATCGCTTTGGAACAGGATTGTAGACTACTATACTATCCCAGTTGAAGAAGATTTCCCAACAGATGATACTGACCTAAATTCTAATGTTGATGTTACTTCTACTACAAGTGCAACTTCGGATATTCAAGATACTACTAACGATATCCAAAAAGATAAAAAATCCAATAGGAAACTGTTTAATACTAAGAAGAAAGAAAAGGTATCTAAAGCTAAAAAGGTTGATACTCCTATAACTGATACTCAAAAGGTTGAGAGTACTCCTATAGTGGATAACTCCTCTAGTGTTGATACTAAGAAGAAAGAAAAGAAATCTAAAGCTAAAAAGGTTGATACCCCTATAACTGATACTCCAAAGGTTGAGAGTACTCCTATA
>JAHABC010000022.1 GCA_018376535.1 Ruminococcus sp. | reverse complement strand
TTTATTATACCACATTTTTTTTATTTGTCAAGGGTTTTTTGAAAAAAATTTATTTTTTGTATAATTAACAATATTATGAAATTATATTCAAAGATAGAAAAGCTATAAAAAAGTAACCTCTACATATGTAGAGGTTACTTTTATAGAAGTTTAATATTTTTAACTATTTAAGATTCTGTTCTTTAAAGCAATGATATCAAGAATATTTACATCTTTATCGCCATTGAAATCGTAATTAGATACGTCTTTAGCAACTATGCCCAATACTTGCTTTTTCAACTGTAGAAGTTCCACTGCTAACTTAGATGTATTTTCTTTTACGGTAATAGTAAAAGTAGCAGTTTGACCATAAATATCAGTAACTGTAATGGTTGTCTTACCACTAGATACACCAGTCACAACACCCTTATCAGTAACAGTAGCAACTTTAGTATCTTTAGATGTACAACTCTTTATGGTATTACTTGACTTAATAGTGCAAGTATTGTCAACATCTATAGTAGCAGATGTGCTAGTTAATTTCAAAGTAGGATTTGTAACTGTAACATCATAAGTAGTAGTTAGCGTACCATCGGCACTGACCACGGTGATAGTTGCAGTACCTTTTGCTATAGCTGTAATCTTACCATTAGAATCTATGGTAACAACCTTAGAATTACTAGAAGTTGCTTTGCCACCATTCAAATTAATAGTTTGAGTATTTCCAACTACAAGATTAACATCAGCACCATTTACAGACTTCTTAACAATAATGTTAAAAGTAGCAGTTTGACCATAAATATCAGTAACAGTAATAGTTGTCTTACCATTAGATACACCTGTTATAACTCCTGCGTTAGTAACAGTAGCAATCTTAGTATCCTTAGATGTACAACTCTTTATGTTGTTACTTGCTTTTATAGTATAAGTACTGTTGACATCTATAGTAGCAGATGTATTATTTAACTTCAAAGTAGGATTTGTAACTGTAACATTATAAGTAGTAGTCAAAGTACCATTAGCACTAACTACAGTGATAGTTGTAGTACCTTTTGCTATAGCTGTAATCTTACCATTAGCATCGATAGTAGCAACCTTAGAGTTACTAGATGTTGCTGTACCACCATTCAAATCGATAGTTTCCATGCCTTTAATAAACATTTCGATATCTGGCATAATTACAGTAACTTTCTCATCGGATTCATTAGAGATAGTTAAATCTTTAACACCTTCTACATTGGATAAGTCCAAAATTTCTTCTGTATCATCGGAAGTCTTTATAACACCAATAGAATCTGTACTAGATATAGTTTCTTGTTTAAGGAAGTTTACTATATCATTATTAGAACCTACTATATATTCTGTAGAGCTTCCCGAAACGTATGATATTCCTAAAGATTAACAGTAGCACCGTTTACAGTAACTTACCATTTTGAAAGACATCATTTTGAACATCACCAACTATAAGAGCACCATTAATAGTACCACCGTCTAAGTTCATACTTGGAACGTTACTAGAAGTACCATCTGTATTAAATTGTGATACATGAACATTACCATTGATAGTACCATCAGTAATATTTAAATCAGCAGTATGAGTATTATCATAAGTATTTATGGTTATAGCAAATGAATTTTGATTGGCAGTAAAAGTACCTCCACTTATAGATGCAGTACTCCAGTTTTGTAGAGCAGTAGCACCATCTTGAGAAGTAGAAAAGTTACCACCTTTGATAGTCAAAGTTGCATTATCATCATTTTTAATAGCTATAAATGAGTTAGAAAAAGTACCATCATTAATAAACATAGTGCCATTATTACGAACTAATGAACTACTTGTAGATGTATTATGGAAATTACCACCATTAATAGTCATAGTACCGTTATTATTTATAACATAGCTATCAACATTAGTAGATTTAGTAACATCACCAGTTCCGTTGATAGTTAAGTTACCATTATTAGTAATAACTGTCTTACTATCGTTACCAATGATACTACGTCCATTTAGATTTATAGTTACAACCTTTCCCGATGCTATACTAATACTACCATAAATATCGGAACTTAGTTGAACTTCTACTGGATTTGATGAACTACTGCTATTAATAGCATTATTTAATTCACTCAAGCTAGATACCGAAACGTTAGTAGCTGCACTAACGACAATCTCTTGACTAAATGGTACGACCGCATTAACAGAAACTACAGACAATGCCATTATAGATGCAACTGCTACTCGTAAAAGATGTTTTTTACTCAAAGTTAATTCCTCCTTAATTTGTAAATACTTCCATAATAGATTTTTCAACTCTAAAACTAAAAGCACTAACGATTAAAATTTTTATTGACTATATTAATATAATATACTATAATGTAATATGTTATAATACTATAAATTAGAAATGAGGTTATACTATGAAATCAATTAGAACATATGTATCAATTATATTAAGCATTTTTATAATGATAATAATATTTAAGTTTTCCAATCAACAAGGAGATATATCTTATGGAATTAGTTACAAAGTAACGAACTTATTAGAAAGTTTAAAAATAAGTGAACACATTCCATTAATAAACAATTCCCTAAGTTATACCGTCCGAAAGATTGCCCATATTACACTATATTTTATTTTAGGAATACTTATCTCAAATTCCACAATATTTATCATGAAGTTAAAGAAAACGCAAATCAAAAGTTACACGATATTTTTAATATCATCAACAATATGTTTTGTGTACGCTTGTTTAGATGAATTTCATCAAACTTTCATTGGTGGAAGAACAGGTAAGTTTTCTGATGTTGGTGTAGATGCCATTGGATTTATAACTTCTATATTGATAGTAATATCCGTAAACAAGATAGTTACTATACTTAATAAAAAGCGATAATATCTTATGATGCACCGTCCATTTTCAACACTGTTTTAACAGTTTTTAAAATCAATTTGAAATCCAAGAATAGCGAACGATTTTTTATATATTTAATATCAAGTTCAACTTGTTCATCAAAATTTAGATTACTTCTTCCACTACATTGCCAAAAACAAGTCAAACCACCTTTTACAAGAAGTCTATTCATTTGATACGAAGTATATTGAACGACTTCTCTAGTAATAGGAGGTCTTGGCCCAACGATTGACATATCACCTTTTAATATATTAAAAAGTTGAGGTAACTCATCAATGGAAGTTTTTCTAATAAACTTACCTATTCTAGTTATTCTAGGGTCATCTTTAGACTTAAAGATAATATTTCCATCAATTTCATTTAGATGTTTTACTTCATTAAAGCGTTCTTCTGCGTCAACATACATAGAGCGGAACTTATACATTTTAAATATTTTGCCATCTTGAGTATATCTTTGCTGAACGAAGATTGGCGAACCTTTATCATCAATATATATGATTACAGAAACAACCAACATCAACGGAGATAACACAACTATAGCAATCGCTGAAAGCACTATATCAAAAAAACGTTTTAATATTACATACATATATGAACCGTTTGTTTTGATATCTGTATTAAGTAGAGTATTATGCACTAACTCAGATACATCACAAGGTTCTACAATAAAAGATTGGTCAACAACATTATCCGTTGTATAGTTAGTATTCAAATTAAAGACCTCCTTTTATTGTACTAGAAAATATAGGTGAAATGTTTGCATAGACTGTCAATCCTTTCATAGAAGCATATTACAATTACATATTCCAAACGATTAAGAAATATTATTTATTACGTTTTCTAGTAAATATAGCACCAGTCATTCCAGCAACAGCAGTAGATAATAATAATACTTTCAAGCCTATATTAGTGCTGTCGCTAGTAGCAGGTGAATCTTTAGTATCATTATTAACAGTTACCGAACTACTTGCAGTAGTAGTAACTTGAGTATCTGATTCGATTTCAGCTGGAACTTCAGCTTTAGCTTGAACCATATCATCATCACTATTAGAATACTTTAATAGAGTGATACCACCAAGACTATCAAAGTTAGCAGTAATTTCGCCAGTTTCAGAGTTATAGTCTGTTGGTTCAATAAATGATACACTTCCATCATTAGGATTAACTTCCATAATAACTAAGTCATCTTTATCCATATCTTTAGCGAGTTCGGTTTTAAAAGATGTTTGAATGTTACCATTAATATCGTAGTAACTGTTAGAACCATCAGTTGCGACCAAATCTACAACGGGCATTAAAGCTTCAAGATTAGATACATCTAAAGTTTTTCCATTATTAGTAGAAACAACATCTGTTTGAGTAGCATCTATATCATTTAAGAAATCTGAAACAGATGTTATACTGTCATCATCATTAAACTTATCCACTCCCGATTTAACAGTACTAGATAGATATTGGTTAGTATTAGCATCTTGTAAAGTTAAAGCAGTATTTTTAGGTAATGCAGTACCGCCAGTTATCAACTGAATACCACTAGGTACAAGTTGACCAATACTTGGAGCAGCCATGACAGGAGTAGCCATCATTAAAGATGCACTTGCTAAAGTTGTAGCTATACCAATAATAGTTTTTGAAAACTTTCTCATAAAAAATCCTCCTTATATTTTAGATATATATAGATTAAATTTCCTTATAGAATAGTTCTAAAATTTTCTCTTTAAGAACAGTTTCATCATAATAAAACTCATCATGAGAATCACCAATATTAACTTTGTTTTCACCTTGTATTGAGTAATAGTCATCGGAAAATTTAACAATATCTATAAGATTAATTAAATCAATATACTTATTTTTAGTAATACTTGTTTGAAGATAGTCATTCATTTGCTGAAATCTATCCCAAAGAGTAGTATATTCATTTTGACTAATTTGAGATTTTAGCTTTTCAAAGAAAGCTGACATATAAGATTCTTGACGTTCCAATCTACCAACATTACTAAAATCCTTGTTAATGTCACGATAGTGTAAGTAATCAGTAACATTAGAATCGTCTAAGTTTACTTGTCTTCCCTTAGTCATAGTTGGATATAGTTCAATTAAATCATCATTAGGAACAGTAACAGTAACGCCATCTACCAAGTTATTCATATATGGTATGGAAGTTTGATTAGTTACAATATATTCATCTATTGGAATATTATTAAACAATGTAGATACGGCTTCTTTTAAATTTAAACAACTAGCCTTTCCACCATCACCATAACTATAAGCGTAGCCAATATGCGATGTATAAGTACCTAAATCCGTACCATTTATAGAAAATCTTCTAATAGTGGTCATAGTATCACGATTTATAGATACTACTGTCATTTTTTTATCCAATCTATTTAAAACTATCAAGAATATACTGTCAGCTCTAGGCTTGTCGCCGTATTTAGTAGTTGCGACCATTTCCTCTTTAGAATCTATACCAGCGTATAACAGAGTGGTTATCTGAGTATTATATTGATACTGTTTGCCATTGTAAGTTACATACATATACTTACCACTAGAATCTCCTATTTCACTACCTATTGTGACGTGTTTTCCTTGCTGAGAGTTCCAAAGGTAGAAACCATATCCAACAACACCAATAATTCCTAAAACTGATATTAATACTATTATTACATTAGATTTTAACAAATTACAGAGTTTTTTCATAACTATAAAACCTTCTTTTATTTACGTTTCCAAGATTTCTTTTTCTTTGATGTAGTATCACCATACCCATAGCCGTAGCCGTAACCATAGCCATGACCATAGCCATATCCATAATCTTTGCTACCGACTTTATTAAGAACTACACCCAATATATTAATATTAGCAGATTCCAATTTTTTTCTAGCATAATTTACACAATTTTTATCAGTGACACCACTTTCAACGACTAATATTGTAGTATCGCATAGTTTAGATATCAATATACCATCGATAATAAGGTTTATAGGAGGAGTATCGACTATTATGTAATCATACTTTTCTTTTAGATATTCCATCAACTTTTGAAGTTCTATCTTAGATACCAATTCACTAGGATTAGGAACTCTAGCACCAGAAAATATAATATCTAAGAACTTATCATTGGTATTATATATAATTTCGTCAGCATGATTTTGATTAGTTAAAAATTCACTTAAACCAACTACACTAGTATTTATTTTGTAAGTAGATTTAACTGTAGAATTTCTAATATCGGTATCAAAATACAATACTTTTTTATTTAAGTTAGCAAGACTCTTAGCCAAATTAAATGCGACAACAGACTTTCCTTCATTTGGAAGTGAACTAGTTATAGCAATAATCTTAAGATTACTTTCATTTAATTGAATACTTCCTCTAAGAATATTAATGGATTCTTTAACTTCCATAGGCAAATCATCTTGTACTAAAGATACTACCTTTTCATTATCCATGATTAAAAATCTCCTTTAATTTTTTTTGTTCTTATCATTTTCGTAGTAAGGAACAGCTGTCAATACAGGAATATTAAGATACTGTTCAATATCTTCCTCATTTTTAACTGAGCTATCTATAATTATTTCAACTATTAGAATAATTAATATAAAAACGAATCCCACACCAGCACCAATACATAAGAACTTCATTAAACTAGGAGTAACATCTTGAACAGAATCAGATTCTGAACGGTCAATAATGGTAGGTTCGCCACTACCGATTATTTTATATATCTGTTGAACGCTAATACTCATTAAAGAGTTAGCAATATCACGACATATAGTAGGGTCATCACAAGAAACGTATATTTTAACTATATGCGATGAACTAGGCGTTTCAACAGTAATTAACTGTTTTAACTGTTTGTAATCCAAACTTAAATTCAAATCGCCAATGACTTCTTTCAAAACCGTTCTACTGGTGATTATTTGAGCATAATCTTCAGTTAAAGCAGAACTCAATTGTAAATCAGAAAATGTCAAAAGGGAATCTGTATTAGTTATATATATAGATGTATCTGCTTTATAAGTAGGTTTTAGTAAAAATTTATGATAACAGCCAAATATAGCCATGCCAATCACTACAAATACAACTATAAATTTCCATTTACTTAATAAAAAATAGAAAATTTCTTTTAAATCTATTTCTATTTCGTCATCATTTTTATTAAAAATAACTCTGTTGTTTTCTTCCATGATATATATATAAATTTCTAATTAATATAACACTAGTAAATAACAATTTAATATATCTTTTATACCATAAATTTGAATTTAGAACTTATAAAAATCCAATATTTATATTTATATAGGATAATCGAAGTAATTCGATATAAAGGTATAGATATATTTAATCTATAAATTTTAATCAAAAATAGGGAGCATTATTTTAAAGAAAAAAACCTAAAAAACGACACTCCTTTGTGAAATATTCAATTTTTACTAACGATTTGAAAGTTCAATTTCTCTATGTGATAACTCATCTTGAACTTCTTTCTTTATGTGTTTTTTTACTATAAAGTAAGATGCAACTATAAATGTTGCTGTTATTAACCAACTTATAGGATATGCCATCAAAAGTCTTTCAAAGGTAGGATTGCTTTTGTAAATAGTATTTACCCATAAAATTCTAAAGCCACATATTCCAAATATAGATATCATAGCAGGAACAAGAGAGTATCCATATCCACGCAAACTTCCCGAAAATACTTCAATAGCAAGATTTACAAGTTCAAATGATATAATCCATTTCATTCTAATAACTGCCAACTTAATAACTTCTGTATCTGTTGAATACAAACTGCTTAATGGATTTGCAAATATTAAAACTAACGAACTCATTACTATGGTAGCCAATCCACCTAAGAGCATACATAACATCACCGATTTTTTACAACGGTCTAATTTACAAGCACCGTAATTTTGTCCAGTAAAGGTTACACTAGCTTGACCAAAAGCGTTCAACAGATAGTACACAAAGATTTCAAAGTTCAAAGCTACAGCAGATGCTGACATTATTACTGAACCTAAATCATTAATCTCCGATTGAATACTTATGTTAGATATAGAAAATACCATACCTTGCAATCCTGATGGTATACCTATTCTAGCGATTTCTTTTAATATGCGACCATCAATAGCAAGTTTTTTAAAATCAAGTTTAAGATATCCTTTTTCATGTGTAAGAAAGTATAACAGTAAACTAGAACTTACTATTTCAGAGATTACAGTAGCTATTGCAACTCCAGATACGCTCATTTTCAAGCCTAAAACGAATACAAAGTTTAAAGCAACGTTTATAACTCCAGATATAAGCAAACTTATCAAAGGACGTTCAGTATCACCTTTACTTCTAAGAATAGCTGATGAAAAGTTATATAACATTTCAAAAGGCATACCCAAGAAGTATATTTTTAAGTAAGTGGTAGCTAAATCGATAGTTTCACTAGGAGATTTCATAAACTGTAACATTGGTCGTGAGATAAATAATCCTAATACTGCCAAAAACAATCCACTAACGATTGCTAACAAAATAGATGTATGTACAGCTTTTTCTATCTGTTTGTGGTCCTGTTGTCCGATATATCTTGAAATTACAACGTTTGCACCTACTGATAAGCCTACAAAAAGATTAACCATCAAATTAATTATAGGGCCATTACTACCAACGGCAGCCAGAGCATTTTTATCAGCGAACCTACCTACTACGGCAACATCGGCTGAATTGAATAGTTGTTGTAACATACTACTCAAAGCTAACGGTATAGCAAAGATTAAAATTTTATTCCAAAGAGAACCTTCTGTAAGATTTTTCTCTTTTTTAAGGACTTCTTCCATTAAAATACACCTCGATATAATATTTACATTTAAAACTCTAACAATTAGAATCTAAATCGTCAGCCAACTCCAATAGGAAGTTAATCACGGAACTTTTTTCTTTACGTTCTGGAGGGATACGACATATACACTGTTCAATGGCATCGGAGGCGACATTAACAGCGATACTCTCATCGCAAACACGAAAACCTTTTTTAGTCATTTGAAGCATATAACTATTTTTCATACACCAACAGTTAATCGATGGCAAAGATACATAATCTTTTTCCGATGCAAGAACAATCTTTAAGCCGTCATCACTTCTTAACTGTTCAGCTAGATTACGAAGTTCCATAGCATAATATTTCGGTTGGATAATAATTTTTCTATCACAACATATTGATAAACTATTACTTATAAAACTTTTTTTGTACACTCTTTCGAGCATCTTTTCTAACTGAAATATCAAAATAGTATTATTTTCACGTTTAGATGTTTCAAAATAATGAATACCTGTAATCTTTCTAAAATGATAGTTTAAATTCAATATATTATCAATAACACTGTCTTCTATATTGTTTATTGATAATACTTCTTTTAACAATTCTGGATTAACTCCTATAAATGCAGGAACTGGCAAAAAGGCTAAAAAACTATCTCTACTTTTAAACCTTGGAATATTTTCAATAACTGTCGATACTTCAAATGGTTGATAGCTCTTAAATAATGGATAATAACTATCTAGAGTATTTTTAATCATCTTTTCATGTTGAATTACTATATTTTTATCTGTAAATATCATAGTATTGGAATTTATTTTATCTATGGATAAGCACATCATAGATATGGCATGATTTATTATTATAAATGAATTGTTCATAATGCAATCATCATAATATTGACAGTAAAACCAATCCACATTGGAGTTGAATAGTATTGAACTACATATATTGAAAAAATTTCTAAAATTCTCCTTAGATGTAGAATAGTGAATTATAAACGTTGCATGAAAATTTTTCTTTAACAATCTAGTAAGACGTTCCACAAACCTATGTGAAAAGTTTACATCTTCGCAAAGCCATTGAAATTCTTCACAATCGAAGAATACTATTTCAGCTGGTTCGACAATATTGTCAGCATAATCCAAGATTTTGCTTACTGCTTCACGTCTGCCGTCGTTTTCATTAAAGATTATCACTGGAACTGTCTTAACATTTCCAAATATTTGTTGATGCGTTGGAGCAATTTGAGTAAGATTTTCATTGGATAAAGCATATCTAAGATGATATTCAATGCTATGTTCATCGCTAAACTTTTCATGAGGAAATAAATCTCTTAAAACTCTAATTATCGAAGATTGGGAGGTATCATCATTATTAAGGATAAAGTCTATAACCTCATCGAAATACACCGAATTTTTATTTAACTGTCTAGAACCTGTTCGCCATTTACTAATCAAACTGGTATCGACGTGCAACGCTTGAGCCATAGAAGTAGTTGGGATATTCAATTCATTCATAATATGACCAAGCACTGAAAAAGTCTTATTTTTCATATATTTACCACCTATTCCATATAATATCTAACACAAAGTATATTATATCATAAATATAGATATTTTACAATAAAAAATCGCCTACTAATAAGTAGACGATACACAATACATAGATTTTTAACTATAATTTTTATTTATCAGTAGATTTTTTATTTACATTTAAGATTATTATGGCTAAAAGTACCAATAGCATTCCAATAATCTTAAATGATGTCATAGTTTCCTTAAAGAATAGCACTCCCACGATAGTAGCAACAAAAGGTTCAACGGTCGCCAAAATAGATGCTTTACCTGCTTCCATTCCATAAAGACCTTTAGTGTACAATAAAAATGGAAGTACTGTACTAACTACAGCCAAAGCTAATGCAGATAAAATTCCTTTAAGTGATATAAGTAAATCAAAATTTTGAACTATCCCAGAAAAAGGAACAGAAAATATAGTAGCTACGACAAATGTATAAGTGGTTATGGTAATAGCACTGTACTTATCTACTAAGAACTTTCCGAATATGCTATAAAGAGCGTATCCCAAACCCGAACCCAATCCAAGTAACAACGCAAAGATAGATATTTTATCCGAACTAGAGAAAGCTCCTGTAACTAGAGCCAATCCTAGAAAAGTCATCACTAAGGATATCAACTTTTTTTTAGTAATCTTTTCCTTAAACAAGATTACCGATAGTATCATGACAAATATTGGAGCAGTATACAATAACAATGCAGGTATAGATGCACCTCCAATAATATCGATTGCCTCAAAGTAGCAATAGTTAAAGAATATAATACTTCCAACACCAGTACCAATAAACAATGGGATATCTTTAAGTTTTATTTTCAACTGTTGTCTATCTTTTAACAACAGATAAAAAACTAGTACTAAAGCAGAAAAAAGCACTCTAATTGAAACCACTTGCATAGAATTAAATCCAATAATTCTCAACTGATTTACAAATATAGATATTATTCCCCATAAAGTACCAGCCACAATTATATATAAAGCATTTTTAATAACAATCACTATCCTTATATAAGTTTATAGAACATCATGGAAGTACATACTGCATAATTCCATGATGTTCCAATAATTTAATTAACGCCAATATATCCACAAATATGATTTGCAAGGTCATCTAAGGACATTGAGCTTGTATTTACGCATAAATCGTAATATTGAGGTTTTCCCCATTCATAAGATGAGTAATAGTTAAAATAATACTCTCTATTCTTTTCTTTTTTATCGACGTAATTTTTCGCCTTAGAGTAGCTTATATTTTTACGATGTGCTACTTGTTTAATCCTGTCCTCATAATTTGCAGATACAAAGATATCTATAGTTTTAATACCTGCTTGTTCAAGTACATAGTTTGAGCATCTTCCGACTATGATACAAGGTGACATCTTTGCAAGTTGAAGAATAATATTAGATTGTATTAAAAACATCTTATCAGTAGTAGAAGCGTCATATTCTTTAGCAGCGTACATACTTCCCGATGTAAGAGCATGAAGTAACTCATTTCTAGGAGTTTCCTCACCTTTTCTGATAGCATCTTCAGAGATATTTAATTCTTTAGATGCGTACTTTATCATATCTTCATCATATACAGGAATATTAAGTTTTTTAGCTAAATCTCTAGCCAATTCTCTGCCACGGCTACCGTACTGTCTGCCGAAAGTTATAATCAACTTGTGACCAGTTTTCTGTTCATACTCTTTACCACCAGAATACTTAGTAACGTCCACATCGACATCAACAGATGGAATTTCCTCATAACCAGCTTGTTTTTCATAACCTGAAATAATCCAATCCCTATTAGCAGATATTCCAAGGTACTCATCGGAAAAGTTAGAAACAATTTCTTTTTGTGGGAACTTCTTTAGATACCAAGTTTTCATAAGTATCAAATATACCACAAAGGCAGATGGAAAACCAAAGAAGTAACCAAAATCTGAAAATATATTTGCGAATACTGTACCTACTAAAAGAGAAATCATTCCGCAAACGTTGACACCACCATGATATCTATATTGACCATCATTTTTAAACAACTCTTGAACGTTTAAATGACGTTTTCTAATAATATAATAATCGCAAATCATTATACCTGCAATAGCAGATAGTATTGAACCAAAATATCCTAAATAGGTATATAACTGATTTAAAATATTCCAAGGTTGAACTAAACAACCTATCAAACCAGCAATAATGACTGATACTTTATATGGAAGATTCCATCTTGCACCTGCATTAGTGAAACACATAGCAGGAGGTACTAAGTTAGCAGCCGTATTAGTTGACCATTGAGCCAAAATAACCATAACTAATAGAATAACTAAAGTTACTCCGTGTGCTTGTTGTTGAATTACTTCAACGGGATTCCAGTTGCCAGTAGTCTTATATGATATTGCACCAATAATAGCAATAAAAGCCTCTATTATAGGAAGTGTTACAAATTGAGGTATCCAGTTATTTTTATTTCGTTTGAGCCAATTTCTTTCACCCATAGGAGCTTTTAAACTTCTAGTCATATTAGGAATATCTGCGGCCAAAGCAGCCCACATACCCATGTTAGCACTCATAGTAACGAACCAATAACTCGCTGATGGTTGTGCTGGGTGATATCCTAGTATTGAAAAGTTTTGAAGTACTGCAAGTTGATTTACTTTATAGAACATCCAACAAGTAATTAAAATAATACAAGGTGATGCAATTGAGGAAAACTTATCTATAGCTTTTAGACCTAGCATAGTATTTACAATCTGTAACACTGCAAAGATAATAAACCATAAGAACCAGTTATCAACGCCAAATAGAGCCATAGTAAAGTAGTTTATCGCAGTTGAACCGATATAAGTATTAATTCCAAACCAACAAGATGCTATAATACCTCTAATTATGGCTGGAATATGTACGCCTTTAATTCCAAAAGGAGCTCTTAAATAGGTAGCAAAGGATAGTCCGTGTTCAACGCCAATATCACCAGTTAGACTACCTATAAAGGCTATTATAAGATTTGCTACAAACGTTGCCGATGCGACTCCAAACACACTCATCTTTTCTATACCACTTGCACCGAAACTAAACACCGAGATAACTATAGCCATACCTATCCAAATGTTAGCAAAACCAAGTCCACTAAGGGTTCTCATTCTAGATGTAACAGGAATTACATCTTCGGAAATAAGGGAATTTTTGGAATTGTTTTTGATGCTTTCTTTCATTCTCATCACATCCTTAATATAAATAAAGCTATACTTATTTAAGATAATAAGTATAGCTTCATTGCTAATATTTATAATTTACATACTATCCTTACTAAGGGCATATGTAAGGATAGTATTAAAATATTCTATTACTTACCAACTCTTAATAGAGCAGTTGCATCAACATCTACGGTCATAGTATCTGGATTGATTACAACACCATAAGAATTTTTAGCATCTTCGATAGTAGTAAAATCGTCTAAAACGTCACCTAGAACGAGTTTAGGGTCTCTTTCAAAAGGATTTCCATAACCACCACCACAAGGAGTGCGTATTTGAAGAACATCATTAGCATTAAATTCCTCATCAGAAAGTTTAGATTGTAATGAAATAGGGTTATCTGAATTAGGATTTTTAGTCATACTAGCAGAATGACCATCAGAACCACCAAATAGACCTTTAGGAGCTTCAATATGTCTGTCACCCTCACAAGTTACAGTACCTTCTTGTAAGAAACGTGTTTCACGGATAATTCCAAGACCACCTCTCCACTTACCAGCAGCGACAAGTTCAGGATTAAGTTCATAGCGTTCTACTCTTAGTGGATAGTGCCATTCAATCTCTTCAATAGGAACGTTTCTAGTATTAGCTACTAAAGCGTCACAAGCATCGATAGCATCTTTACCATAACGACCACCATAAGAACCCTCATCAACTTCAAGATATACCCAATATTCGCCCTTATCCTTGTTAAAACCGTTATAGCTTACAAAGTGGATATGTGCACTTGTACCAGCAGATACTCTTTCTGGCATAACATCAGCAAGAGAACGCATTACGCAATCGGCTAAAAGGTTAGCTTGATTAAATCTTGAGAATGACGCTCTAGGGAAGTTAGGATTGAAGATACAACCCTTTGGAGCAATAACAGTAACAGGTCTTCTCATACCATCATTTTGAGGAATATACTGTTGATACACATCATCATCAAGGAATAAAGCGTGCATAATATAACTAATAGACGTCATTGTCGTACCCTCAAAGGAAGCATTAAAAGCAGTATAGACTTCGTCAGCACTTCCAGTTAGGTCGATAGTTACATTATCGCCTTTAATAGTAGTAGTTGTGCAAACTTTCAATCTTTTATCAAGATTAATACCATCATTATCAAGATATCCTTCTGCGTAGTAAGTACCATCTGGAACTTTTGCTATAGCATTTCTTAACATTCTTTCAGAGTAGTCCATCCAATCTTCGATAGCAGAAAATACAGTTTCAATACCATACTTATCAAGAAGTTCAGTAAATCTCTTGATACCATGTTGAGCAGAAGCAATCATAGCTTTCAAGTCATTTTCATTCATAGAAGGTGTACGAACATTATCGAGAATCATTTGCCAAAGTTGTTCATTCTTTTTACCTTTTTCATATAGCTTTAAGGCGTAATATATTCTAGTTTCTGCGTAGATGTCACGAGCAAATACGTCCATACCAGGGGTATGAGAACCGTTATCCAATAAGTGAGCTTGTACGCATGAGAAACTTATAAGTTTTCCCTTATAGAAGATTGGTAAACAGATATGTAAATCTGGTGAGTGAGAAGTTCCATAATATGGGTGATTATGAATAAAAATATCTCCCTCATGAATATCCTCAAGTTTCCATCTAGTTAAGATGCCCTTAACGTTACCACCTATAGAACCAACGTGCATTGGAGTGCTTTCACTTTCACACAATTGACGACCAGTAATATCTACGATACCAGCACCTATATCCTCGGATTCACGAATGATACTAGAATAAGACATTCTATAAAGAACCATGCCCATCTCTTGAGCAATCATTTTAAAAGAACCTCCAAGAACTTGTAAAGTAACGGGGTCTACTTCTATTCTAGGGATATTTAAACCCTCAATCATTTTATTAGTCATATATATCATTCCTTTCCAAATCAATCTTGAGCATTAATATCAATAACTATAATGCCGTAATCATTAACATTTCCGACACAATCAGGTTCAATAACGATGGTTGTATCCATTTGATTAATAATTGCAGGTCCAGATATAACGTCACCAGCCTTGAACTTAGTTCTGTCATAGACCTTAGTCATCATGTGTTTAGGTTGACCATCGACTTTAAAAGTAACTTGTCTTTCGCCCACTACAGCACCTGAGATATCACCATTACCCTTTTCAATCTTAATAGGTTGTAAATCCTCGATTTTACCAGTGCCTATTACACGAATGTTTACTATTTCAACGGCAACTTGACGGAATGAACGACCAAACTGTTTCTTATGAATTTCATGGAATGAATCTTTTAACTTTTCAATAGTTTCCTCAGTAACTTCACCACCGATTACAGGAACTCTCATTTCATAGCCTTGACCTTCATAACGACAATCGGCAACACGTTGAATAACAATCTTATCATCAGTCATATTATCTTCGACTAATCTATCATAGGCTTCTTTTTCAAGAACCTTATAATCTTCATTTAGAACGTCTAACTTTATGTTGGTTGAAAGTTGCATTTCAGTCTTAGAGAAGTCATACATAAGGTCAGTATTAACAAGACCCACTGCACACAAAGCTCCTGGATTTAATGGAACTATTACATTTTTCATGCCAAGTTCTCTAGCAACGGAACAAGCGTGTAATGAACCTGCACCACCACAAGCAAATAGAGCGAACTCACGAGGGTCGAAACCACGTCTAATACTTTCTTTTTCTATCTCTTGAATCATGTTATTATTCATAACGTCTATAATGCCCAAAGCAGATTGATACAAGTCCTTACCAAGTGGAGTTCCAACCTTATCCATGATAGCTTTTTCAGCAAGTTCTGGTTTAATTTCCATACGACCACCAAGAAGTTTAGTACCAAGTCTACCAAGAATGATATTCGCATCGGAAACGGTAGGTTCTTGACCACCTCTATCATAACAAGCAGGACCCGGAACAGCTCCAGCACTTTGAGGACCAACTCTAAAGAAACCACCCTCATCGATATACGCCATAGAACCACCACCAGCACCGATAGTACCAACATCAATCATAGGAACCATAGCAGAATAGCCACCAACCTTAGTATCTAAGATATGTTTCATACTAGGTTGTAAATCTGCAAGTACTGAAATATCTGCTGATGTACCACCGATATCCAAAGTGATAACATTGTTAATATCAGTAAGTTTAGTAGTCCAAATTGCACCAAGAACGCCTCCAACTGGACCAGATAGTAACAAGTTTACTGGCTTCTCTTGAGCCGCTTGTGCAGATGCTACTCCTCCAAACGATTGCATTAAATGTACTTTTGCAGTATAACCTTGTTCTTTCAAAGTCTTTTCAAGTTGCTTGATATACTTAGCAGTTGTAGGACCTATATAAGCATTAAGACCAGTAGTAGTAAAACGTTCGTACTCTCTAAATTGAGGTAAAACCTCGGAACTCAAAGAGATATAAACTTCTGGATATTCTTCCTTAATAATTTCTTTTACTCTTTGTTCGTGTGCAGGGTTCAAGAATGAGAATAAAAAGCAAACTGCAATTGCCTCGACTTTGTCGGCTTTCATTTTTCTTACAGCGTTTCTTACTTCATCTTCATCAAGTGGAATAAGTTCTGCACCATCAGGAGCGACGACACGTTCCGAAACCACATATCTGTCACGTCTTTGGCATACGGGATATTTTTGCCAAGGAATATCTTCCACAATAGAGAAGTTTGTAGGTCGTTTATGACGTGCAATATGAATAATATCTCTATATCCCTTAGTAGTAATCATACCTGCTCTTGCACCCTTGTGTTCAAGAACCATATTAGTAGCAATAGTAGTACCATGAAAGATTTCTTGAATTTCATTATGTTTAATATTAAGTTTATCGCAAATTGCGTTTATACCTTCCATCATACCGATTGATGGGTCATGTGGAGTAGTTGAAGTCTTATACACTTCAATCTTTCCATTATCGTCTACATATATAAAGTCTGTAAACGTACCACCTACATCAACGCCTATTCTTTTCATACCGTTCACTCCTTCTTTAAATAAAGATAATGGTGCCCAAAAAACTATTGGACACCATTGTCTACAAAGATATTAGATTTATATTGAATATATGTAAATAATCAAAACTTATTATTACTTATCGTATTTTCTTGCGTGTTTTGTATATACAGATGAGTCAATACCCTCAAGATACTTTACAACCTCATCTACAGGAACAACATCGCAGAACTTAGCTTCCATATCAAAAAGATTCCATTCAACTACACCAGGAACACGGTCGCCTACAGTTCCTTCTGGAACTATTGTTTTAAAGCCGTAACCTGTAGAATCCATTACAGTGTGTCTAACACAAGCACAAGCAGTAGCACCCATTACTATAAGAGTATCAACACCAAGATAGTTAAGTGTCTGTGCTAGATGTGTACCAAAGAAGTTAGATGCAAACTTCTTGTGAATTACTGGTTCTTCTGGAAGTGGCTTTAACTTAGGGTCGATTTCCATCCATTCACTATTGATATCAAGTGTTGTAAGAGGAATCTTTTCGTCCCATCTTGGAAGGTCCATCTGAGCCTCACCTAAGAAACCAGTGGTTGTATGGAAAATAGGAACACCTGATTTTCTACCAGCCTCAAGAACTTTTAAAGCCTCAGCACAAACTTCTTCGGAGTGGTTACAAGTAAAAGGGTGACCTTCACTCATCCAAGCCTTAGCCATATCAACAGTTGTGATTGCTGGAGCTTTACCAAAACCCATCTTACGCATAAAACCGCGTTCTTTATATATTTCTCTTGCTTCTGCAAAAGCCTTCTTTAAGAGTTCTTCATCAAACTCATAGTTATCCACAAACTTGAAATCTTTATTTTCAGCCATAACAATTACCTCTCTTATAACACGATTAGTATCTTACAGTGAATTTATTATCCGGATATTTGTTCTCTGTAACTGTCTATATTATAGCAATAGATATAGAAAAAATCAATAATTTAAGGGCAATTGTCCAATAGCTTACATTGACAAATCATTGACACTAAATAATTGACTTTTGATACCAAAATATAATACCAATATTAGATTTCTTATTATCGACTAAAAGCATATCTCGTATTTATGTGGTTTGATGGGTAATCTTGTACACTATGGAACTATAAATTATTATTTATTATCTATTAATTATTATTTGAAAAATACATATCTAAAGCCTTTTGGATAGTTTCAGCAACTTCATCATTAGAAGTTTTTTTGTCAAAGTATTTTGAAAAGACATCTTTGTCTATCGATACCTTAACCTTAGTACGACTATTAGATTTCTTATCATCAACTATTAGACTTTCAAGAAAATCGAATGAAGTATTATTATCCTTAAAAGCACTTCTAAGATTTTTAGAAAGTTTTATATCAATCTTCTTACCATACTTAGATACTATCTCATAGATAACATTTTGAACATCATTAGATATATAAGAGAGTTCCACACCAACTCTTAAAGGGAGAGTTTTATCGTCAAGCATATCTTTAAATGGCTGAATTAGATAGTTTACTCTTAACAATCTAGCGACAGTATTTTTAGATAGTCCATATTCATTTCCGACTTTGCTTAAAGAAGTATCCCCAACTAACTTCTTCCCCAATGGGGAAGAAGTTGTTCCACTTTCCAAACGTTGCAACTCTGCGATTATATCGTTGCGTTTACCTTGAGAAAACATCTTAGAATGTTGCACTTTAAGAACACTAGCCTGTTCAGAAATCAATAAATCGTTGAAGCCACGCTGTAACAGATTAGTTTCAATAACATATATTTCAGCCTCATCTGGAGAGAGATTTTCTTTAATCAAAGCAGGGATATATTCCAAACCAACGATTTTAGCACCTTCAACTCTGTTGTGTCCCGAAAGTATTTCATACTTAGAACCATCATGTAAAGGTTGAACTATTATAGGATTTAATATGCCATTCTGTCTAATGCTCTGTACTAAATCGTCTAAACGTTCACCAGAGTACAATCTAAACTGATGATTATGATATGGCACTAATATTTCTATAGGCAACTCTTTAATTTGATTATTTTGAGTTAGTATTCCATTAAAATTAAATTTAGACATAGATTACTCCTTACAGACAAACTCTTTAGCTAACTGTTGATAAGCCGTTCCCAATTTAGAAGTGCTCAAGCATAGACTTTTTTTACTTTTAGTACTCTTAGATGCCTCTGTAGAACGTGGGATATAAGTATCAAAGATAATATTATTATAATTATCTTGTAGAAGTTGTAATACTTCCTTACTCATATTAGTATTATCCACCATAGTTGGAACTATGCCACAAATTTCAATCTTAGGATTTAGAACTTCTTTAACTTGGTCAAAGACTTCATATAACTTAGATATTCCATCATAAGCAAACTTTTGAGTCTGTACTGGAATTAATACTTTATCACAAACTGCAAGAGCATTAATCAATAATATAGCCAAAGTAGGAGGGCAATCTATGAAAACGTAGTCATAAGATGAAACTATATCACTACTGCCAATAACTCTTTTCAAGACGGTTTCCTTAGAAAAAGTTCCTGATAGATAATTTTCAACACTAGCAAGGTTCAAATCCGATGGTATATAATCGATACCATTAGCCTCACTATGTTGGATACTTTCCTTAATAATAGGTTTTTGATGCGATATAATGCACATCATTAAATCGGATATAGTAGTAATATCATCATTATTTTCAAAACCCAAATATTCTGATAGGTTAGCCTGAGTATCAAAATCGATTAAAAGAACTCTTTTTCCTAATAACTGTAAAGCAACACCTAGATTCATAGCAGTAGTAGTTTTACCTACTCCACCCTTTTGATTTGCAATGGCTATAATTTTTGACATAACAATAACTCCTTTTTTATTACCAAATTACCTCTTAATTGAATATTATAACATATCGATACAAAATAGTCAACGTACACCAATTGAGTATAAATTTAAAATAAAATAAAGTGTATAAGTAAAAACTTATACACCATAGACTTCTTGATTAAATGATAGACGTTCTACAGGTTCAATTATAATTTTATGTCTTTCAAATATCAAACTTATAATTTGTTCCTGAGTAAAGGGTTCTTCCAATAGCCAAAAAGTGTTATCTTTATTATATTTTTTTTCCAGTAGAGCTTGTAATCGACAACAGCTACTAAAACTTACAAAAGATTTCTCTATTTCATCATAAAAGAACTTAAACTTTATGACTGGAAACTCATTAAAAGAAGTATCTTGAATAGAAGTGTTGTTATCAACATAGCTATGAGGAATTTCAAGAGTTTCTGTAATTTCATTAGATGTTTCTTGCGGTAATTCAACTTGAGTTTCAATATCTTCCCTTACTTCTTCAATAGAAAGACTTTCTGTAGTATAGAGCCAATCAGATAAACTAGAAACGTTATAGTTACTTTTAGTAAGTTCGTCATCATTTTTTTCGGAATTTTTTAAATTTGGAGCAAAAATATAATCATTTATCTGTTTTTTAACTATGGCCCAAGTATACTTAAACAGATTATTTATCTTATTATCCTCCACTTTGATATTAGCATATACGGAATATATATATCTATCTGTACTAACATTTAACTTAATTCCAGAGTTGTCTATATAATCCATAAGTGTAGTCAACTGCTTGATAGTGTAAGCCTCATCGCACTTATAGTAAAGACTTTGAACCGCATCACCTGTAGATTTACTATCATTCTCAACGATAGTAGCCAAATCTTTTTTATTTTGAATGGTAAAAGTCAAGGCTACGACCTTCCTACAAGATAAATTTTTCTCATAAGATACTACAATATCAGTATACTCATTAATATCTTTAATGATAGGTTCTAATTGAGTTTGCCTAAAGTTTCTAAATTCTGTCACACTAACGGATATCATTTTTTGAAGAACACCCAACTCTAACCTAATACCACCAAGTTTTTCATACTGTTTCATAACCTCATAGAACCTTATTTTTGCCACGGAGTTCAACTTTATTATATTTTTGAGCATATAAGAAGTATAATTTTTTTTCAAATCAAAAAGATATGGTAAAATTTTATCATTACAAGAAACCTCTATAAATCTTACATTATCTCTTTTATACCTAAATCTGCTATATAGCGTCAAGATATCCTCATTGTCATCATCGTAAACAACTACCGTACGGGACATAATCTTACGGATAGCATTTCTTAAATGAGTAGTATGCAAAGTGACTCCAAATATTTTTTCAAAGTCGGATAAAGGTATCTTTACATCTCTAGTACTGACATCTCTAGCATTAATCTTAGAAAGATATAAGCAAAAAAATCTAAGTTCTGTTAAACTCATATCTTTAGATATCATAGCGTTCAAATAATTTGCCTTTTCAATCCATTTTTTTTCATCCATAATTTACCTTCTTTCTAATATCTATGATATCTATATTGTATCATCGTAACATCTAAAAGTCAAGATTTAAAAATAGATGTTACGCCGACAAACCATAGATTTTCGTATGACAACCCATAGATATTACCGTGACAAACTATAGACCTTACTATGACAAACTATAGATGTTCAAATGACAAACTATAGACTTTACGTGACAAACTATAGATGTTACGCGTCGCAATCGACGTACCTATGTGGGTTCACGGGCTCTAAAACAAGCATAAAACAAGTTTATAAAACATGTATATAAAACAAGCTAACAGGACCGCAATTTTTTTTTTCTTTTTTCGGATAATTTTTGCTCATTGTTTGCTTGAATTTCAAAACCATTTAGGTATAAAAAAAAACGGAAAGCACATAACATCAAGAAAAATCAATCCTACCTGAACAAACCATAGATATTAAAAAAAATCTAAAATACACAAAAAATAAAAAAAAGAGAATCACTCTATCAGTAAAAATTATAGACATTTAATAGACCTTACAAACCACATAACATCGAAGAAAAACAATCTTAACTGTATAAACTATAGACATTTAATAGACCTTTTAAACCACATA
>JAHABC010000009.1 GCA_018376535.1 Ruminococcus sp. | reverse complement strand
AAGATTATAGTTCCAATCACCATATTCACGATTTTGTTTTATATCTTCTATTACCCACCTTAAATCATTTATAACATAATCGATACCATTAATACCATCAGAACAAATGATTACTATCTTACAAGTGACTAACGAAATCAAAACTATAAAATATATGACATAACATAACTTTAATAGAGCTTTCATAATTATAATTTATAATAAATTAATAGTTAAAGTTGAATTTTAGTAAAAAAATTTTAACTTTCTATCTTATTATAGATAAAAATAAACAATTTTAAACATAAATAACCTAATAAACAACCAAATGTATTCATAATTAAATCATCTATGTCAAAACTTCCCAAGCATGTTATCAATTGAAGTGTTTCTATACTCAAAATAGTTACAAAACACCTTAATAAAATTTTCCAAAGTGGTTTAGTATCATGTATACAACCTTTCAAAAAACCCATTGGCATGAAAGCTATAATATTACCAGCTAAATTTTCTATTATGCTATCATATAATCCCAACCTATACCAATCTTTATAAGCATCGAATGGAATAAAGTTGACATTCCAATAACCACCTTCTCTAGCCAATTTAGTCATTTCCACACTATGAGCTATTTGGTCAAAACTATAAAGACTAAATTTAAATATTACAAACCATAATAACAATGCAAAATATACTATATAAACAACTTTAGCAAATAATTTATCTTCTTGTTCTTGTGTCATAAGCTGAAACGCTTAATGAAGATGCAGTTGCTAATAAACAACTTGCACTTAAAATAATTGATAATACTTTTTTTAACATAACTTTATGTTCCTTTCGATAAATATTTGCAACTACAAATAAGGAACATATTCCCGTAAACATTTAAATATTATATACTTTTAAGTTGAATATTAGTTAATATATTTAAGAATTACTTACCAGCCTTAGGTCTCTTAGCACCGTACTTAGAACGAGCTTGCATTCTCTTAGCAACACCTTGAGCATCAAGAGTACCTCTAATAATGTGATAACGTACACCAGGGAGGTCCTTAACTCTTCCGCCTCTGATTAATACTACAGAGTGCTCTTGTAGGTTGTGACCAATACCTGGGATATAAGCAGTAACTTCTTGACCGTTAGTTAGCTTAACTCTGGCAATCTTTCTCATAGCTGAGTTAGGCTTCTTAGGAGTTGCAGTTCTTACTGCAGTACACACACCTCTCTTTTGTGGAGAGCTTTGGTCGATTTGAACCTTCTTCTTAGAGTTGTAACCCTTTTGTAGTGCAGGTGCAGTTGACTTATCAACAAGAACGTCTCTACCCTTACGAACTAATTGGTTAAAAGTAGGCATTATTTTTCCTCCTTCTTAGAAAATATATGTGTAGGCATAAAAGTACCACACAATTACATATTATATACCCTTATTTTTCATTTGTCAAGATGTTTTTTCTAATTTTTTTTGAAATTAAAACAATTTGACAAACTATCTAAAACGATATATAATTATAGTACTAAAAATTATATGGATTGGAGAAATTTTTATTATGGATACCTTTGCTGAACAGTTAGTATATAAATATCCTAGTAGCAAGGATAACGCTAAAAAATTTTTGATTTATGCCGTGGCTATAATATTAGCTTTTATTACTATAATTCTTACACTTCCCACTTGGCTAGGTGGATTTGGTCTTGTATTGGCTGGTGGCATCGCTTGGCTTGGATACTTCTTAGGCACTAAACAGTATGTAGAATATGAATACATTATCACTAATGGTGAAATAGATATCGATAAGATTGTCGCTAAAAGCAAACGTACTAGATTGATTACTGTAAAAGTTTCCGATTTTACTGCATATGGTCCACTCACCGATGACGTTCAAGATGACGACAATCTAACTTTAGTATTAGCATCAGAAAACACTGGCGTAGACGATTGGTATGCTGACTTCGATAATGATGCCTATGGCAAAACTAGATTGATTTTCACTCCAAATAGTCAATTTAGAGAGTGTATCAATCCTCATTTAAAAAACGGTCTTAGATTGAAAAAAAATAGTTAAGGAGATTTCTCTATGAAAATTGTTACACCTAAACAGATGAAACTTCTTGAGGCTACTGCTGACCACAATGGAATATCTTACGAACAGTTAATGCTAAATGCTGGTAATATCTTAGCTGATGAGATATCTAAAAAGACTACCTCTAGTGATAGAATATTGTTCTTATGTGGCAACGGTAACAACGCCGGTGATTGCTTTGTGGCTAGTAAAATATTATTAGAAAAATATTCTTACAATAGAATAATTATAGCACTTCTATGTGGATTGCCTAAAACTGAACTATCTAAAAAGATGTTTAATGCTATGGATAATAATATATCAATCATTAGCGATTATAATGGTATAAAATCTAATATGCAAGATGCTACTCTAATATGTGATGGTATCTTTGGTACTGGTTTCCATGGAGAAATTTCTAACGATATTCAAGATATCTTAAAAACTCCACATAACGCTTATGTCCTTGCAGTAGATATTCCTAGTGGTGTAGATTGCACCTCTGGTAGAGTATCTACAGGAACTCTTAAAGCTAACGAAACTTTAACTTTTGCGTTCAAAAAGTTAGGCATGATATTCAAAGATGCTAAATCATTCTGTGGTAACATAAGCATTGCTGATATAGGTATCACATATGAACATTATATATCTTGTATTGAAAATAGCATAGAAATGTTAGACTTATCGAATATAGAACTTCCAAAGCGTTCGGACTATGGACATAAAGGTTCGTTTGGTAGATTACTTCACATAACAGGTTCTAAGAATATGGTCGGAGCGTGTATCATGGCTAGTAAATCGGCGTTGCGTTGTGGCGTGGGATTACTCACTATATGCACTGAAAATCATGACTTACTACCTATATCCATGCCCGAACCTATATATCTAAATAGAAATTTTGATGATATATCTAAAGAACTACAAAAATCTACTGGAGTTTTAATAGGTTGTGGTCTTGGAACTTGTGAAAAATCTGTTGAACTGTTTAAATATGTCGTAAATAACGCAGAGTGTCCTTTAATTATAGATGCCGATGGTATAAATATACTATCCAACTGCATAGATATTATTAAAAATAAACAAGTGATACTTACTCCACACCCCTTGGAAATGGCTAGACTTACTAAACTATCGATAAATGAAGTTCAATCTAACCGTTTAGATGTGGCCACTAAGTTCGCTAAACAGTATAATTGTGTTGTAATTCTAAAAGGTGCTAATACCATAGTATCCGATGGAAAACATACATTTATCGATACAGTAGCAAACTCTGGAATGTCAAAGGGTGGTAGTGGTGATGTCCTTGCAGGTATAGTGTCATCATTTGTAGCACAAGGAGTTCCTTTAATAGATGCTTGTAAACTTTCTGTATACATACATTCTCAAAGTGGCTTAAATTGTGCTAAGAAGTTATCAGTGTACTCCATGCTACCTACAGATGTAATCAATGAAATTCCAAATGTAATTAAATCTATAGATAATAAGTAGTAACTTAAAAGGCAGTATAAATAATAAAATCTATTCTTAGGGAGATATTTTTCTATGAAAAAGTGTGTATGTATTTTGACTTCTTTAACGTTGTTGTTATTGACATCTTGTGCTAAGGGTTCTAATGAAACGGTATCTACTAAAGATATATTTTCTAAACCGTTCACTTGCATGGCAAATATAACTGCCGATGATTTAAACGCTATCGGAACACTATCACGATATGCCCCTGAAAGTTGGAAAATCGAATTTTCCGAACCTACCACGCTATCGGGAGTTATGCTAACGTTCGATGGTGTAAACTCTGAGGCATCATATAAAGGATTATCATTTTCCATGCCTAAAAATGCCGTTCCAATAAATTCGATGCTTTTATGTCTTGCTAACGCTGTCGACGAAATCGCTAGTGCTGAACAAAAAGAGTGCTCCTCTAGTGAGGGATTTCTAACGTTCAAGGGTTCTACCGATTGTGGCGACTATGTACTAACTCTAAAAGAGGACTCTGGCGATATTGCTATGTTCGAAATGAAAAATTTAAACTTAATAATAACTTTCTCCGATGTTACTACTATACAAAATCTTGAAGATAATACTAACACTCAAGATACTTCTACAACAGAAACTATAGAAGAAACATCTACTACATAGATTAAAAGGGATATCTAAACTTTAGATATCCCTTTTATATATCTAATTATTTCCGTAGTTCGCATTAGATAACATTAGTTTAATTCTATTTTCTTGATTTACTTTAGTAGCTCCAGGGTCATAGTCTATAGGAACTATGTTCGCATTTGGATATATCTTCTTAATAGTTCTAGTCATTCCCTTGCCCACTATATGATTTGGTAAACAACCAAACGGTTGACAACATACTATATTACCGTATCCACTTTCAGCGAGTTCCATCATTTCAGCGACTAAGAACCAACCTTCACCCATCTTGTTACCATAACCGATAACGCCATCTACAAGACTTCTAATGTGCTTATACGAAGTAGGTAAGTTGAAACACTTAGCATCTTCAATAGATTTTATCATAATAGTTTCAACGCTTTCAACATAATCAAAAAGAATAGTTGCCACTGCCTTTTTAAGTTTATTTCCATCGTATAATATAACATCATCACGACGATTATCTATCTTAAATAGCATAAACGGAACTATTCCAGGTACATTAACTTCGCAACCTTGACTAAACAAGAACTCCTCTAGGTGGTTATTCGCTAATTTAGAATACTTAGCATATATCTCCCCAACTATGCCAACCTTAGTCTTTTTGATAGTCTTATCTAACTTAATCTTAGCGAAGTCTTGAACCATAAGTTTAGTATTCTTAGCAAAGTCGCCCTTTGAGAACCCTTTACCATTCTTAAATTGATTTGCAAGTTCGGGAACCCACTTATCGATAACTTTTCTACTAGAACCTACTTCTATCTCATAAGGCTTAATTTGATTATCTAAACACATCATTAAATCACCATAAGCTAGAGTCATCATAGCTTGCATAATCATGGTAAAAGTCAACTTAAAGCCACTATTTTTTTCAAGTCCTGATAGGTTCAAGGATATTACAGGTACTTGAGAATATCCAGCCTTTTCAAGAGCCTTTCTAAGCAGATGTATATAGTTAGATGCTCTACAACCACCTCCAGTTTGAGGAACCATTAAAGCAACCTTATTGACATCATACTTACCACTATTTAAAGCATCTATTAATTGACCTATTACTAATAATGCAGGATAACAAGTATCATTGTGAACGTGTTCCAAACCAGCATTTACCACATTAGGTCCATCATTTAGGAGTATATCAAAATTATAACCATTTATTAAAAATACTTGTTTCAGCAATTCAAAGTGAATGCCTAACATATTAGGTGCTAATATTAGATAGTCTTTACGCATTTCTTTAGTAAACTCTACTCTCACTAAAAAACTTCCTTTCTAAGTTGTGTATTATAATTATAACATATACAGATTAAAAGTCAAATGTTTTTTAGTCGAACTATTAGCAAAAATCTGAAATTAAACAGACTTTATATCTGTAACTTTAAAGTCCAAATTTTCAATAACCGATTTTAAAGTATCATCATCAATTATAGTACTCATAGATATGGTAGCAATCTTTTTGGATAGGTTCACTTTAGCCACTGCACCATCTAGTGAGTTGATAGCTTTTTCTACTCTATTTTTACAGTTATCGCAGTGCATACCATCAATGGATATAATCTTAGTTGCAACTATAGGAGCGTCTAACTTTTTCTTTTTAGGTTTAGGAGTATCATCGCCACCACAACAACCTCCTTGACCTTTTAGATGCTTTATACTAGGTTTAATAGCTAATACTATTATAACTACTATTATCAATAAAAGTATCGCTGTAGATGTATTCATAAAAAAATCTCCTTTCGATATATACTAAGTTTAGTATATCACATGAAGGAGATAATATCAATTTAGTTGCATTTAAGAAACATTATTGATTAGCTTTCTTATCTATAAACTTTGGAACTACTTTAGAGTATACTATCTTTTGAGCGTTATACAAGCCAGTATATCCTGATAACAAGTAAGATACTGCACAAGCTATTCCAAAGTATACTATGCCTTGACTTCCAAAAATCTCAACAGATAAAAACATTGATGTCAATGGACAGTTAGTAACTCCACAAAATACGGCAATCAAGCCTATTGCCGAACCAAAAGAGTTACTCATACCCAACAACGAACCGAAAAAGTTTCCAAATGTAGCTCCTACAAAGAACGTTGGAACTATTTCGCCACCTTTGTATCCTGCACACAACGTTACGGCGGTAAAGATTATCTTGACTATAAACATATAAAATGGAACATCTTGAGTAAAACATCTAGATATTATATTCATACCTGTACCATTGTAGTCGGTAGTACCTACTACTATGGTTAATAGACTTACCAATATACCTCCTACTATGGCTCTTGCGTAGTGATTTACTAAATATTTTCTATACAAGGCTAGAATTTCGTGCATTGCTATGCAAAATAGTATACTAACAAACGCACACATAAAAGATAATCCTAAAGTTTGCAACATCGGTACAGCCGATACGTTCGGAAATATAACATCATAGAATACACGTTCTCCACCAAGTTTAGACGATATTAACATACTAATAGTAGATGCTATCATGCACGGAACTATCGCCGAATAGTGTAATATTCCTATACTAATTACTTCCATAGCAAAGAAACCTGCCGTAACTGGAGTTCCAAACAACGCTGAAAATCCTGCACTCATGCCACACATGGTTATTATACGCTCATCGGATTTATTCATTTTAAACGCCGTTCCTATACTAGATGCTATACTTCCACCAATCTGTAAGCCTGCACCCTCACGTCCAGACGAACCTCCAAATAGATGCGTTATGACAGTTCCTACAAATATACACACCATATTCTTTAGAGTTAAATTTTTACCATCACGGACGGCAGTAAGAACCATATTAGTACCTCTATCATGAGGCAATCCCAATATTTGATATATCCAAGTTATAGCAACTCCACCAAACGCCATGAACATTATTATTATTGGATATCTTTCTCTTATGCTACTTACTTCTTTAATACTATAGTTAAATGCCGAACCTATTAAACCTACTACTATACCTATCAATATAGATATCAAAGTCCACTTTACAAAAGATTTCAATGCAGGTATATGAGTTCTTTTTAAATCTTTATAACTATGATATATGTACTTATTCATTATATAAAAACCTCCCCTAATGATTATATTATCATTAGGGGATTTTGTCAAATATTAATATTAACTACATTCTAAGTTCTGCACCAATCTTGGATAAAGATTTCAATACACGTTTCATAGATGCCTCAACTTGTTCATCTGTAAGAGTTCCCTCAGCTGAACGCATTACTATTGAGTAAGATAGACTCTTTTTACCTTCACCAATCTTAGTTTCGTCAGTAAAGATATCAAATAGAGTTACAGTTTCAAGAGTTTTACCAACAGCATCGATAATAGCCTTTTGAATATCTCCAGCAGGTAGAGATTTATCACAAACTAGACTAATATCTCTAGTACTTGCAGGATATTTTGGTAATGGTTTGTAATTCTTTTCAGTTATAGCTAACTCCATCATTTCAGGAACTAGGAACTTACCAACGTATACCTTAGTATCGATACCATACTCAGCAGATACACTTGGGTGTATCTCACCTATGATACCTATAGCTACATCACCAGACTTTACTATTGCAGTTCTAGTTGGGTGGAACGCAGATACTTCATCAAATGGGCAATCTTCTGTAGGACGTGAATATTCTACATCTTTAATGCCTATAGTATCTAAAAGAACCTCTACAGTACCTTTAAGTTCAAAGAAGTCGCAACCATTACCGTACATACCAATAGCTAGACGCTTTGGTTCAATAGGAAGTTTATCCTTTTCAGTTGGAATGTACTCATTACCAACCTCGAATAGTTTTGCAGATGCGTTTCTATTGTTATAGTTCTTAGATAGTATTTCCATCATAGATGGTACTATAGTAGTTCTCATAACGGAAGTATCTTCACCTAGTGGATTGGTTATAGTTACAGTATTTCTTAACTTGCTATCTTGTGGTAGATGTATCTTATCGAAATACTTTGGACTGATAAATGAAAAAGTAGCTATCTCATAACAACCAGTGGATACCATAGTATTAGCTATGCTATTCTCAAACTTTTGACTTGCTGTAAGTTGAGCATCTGCTACACCCTTAAAGTTTGTGGATTTAATATTATTGTATCCATATATACGAGCAACTTCCTCTGCTATATCACAAGGACGTTCGATATCTACTCTAAAGGTTGGAGCGTATACTAAACCATCTTTAACTTCAAATCCTAGTGAGTTTAGATACTTAATCATATCACATTCAGAGATGTCTGTGCCTAAGAAGTTATTAATCCATTCAGATGAAAATTCAACGGTATTAGGAGTTTTATCTGTATTGTCGATATCGATAGTAGTACTTACTACCTCACCTGCACCGAGTTCTTCAACTAGTTGGAACGCTCTCTTTAGAGCCTTCATGGTAGCCTGTTGGTCAAGACCTTTTTCAAAACGTGCAGAGGAGTCTGTTCTCATACCAAGAGCCTTAGCAGTACGTCTAACAGATATAGGGTCAAATACTGCACTTTCAAACACTACAGTTTCAGTTAGAGGTAAATCTGTAACAGTACCGTCCATGATACCACTATATTCGCCACCCATAACACCAGCTACTGCGATAGGTTTTTTGCTATCTGCGATTACTAACATACTACTTGTTAGAGTTCTTTCAACACCATCAAGAGTTACAATCTTTTCGCCATCTTGAGCGTTTCTAATGTTTATTTCTCCACCCTCAACGTATTTGAAATCGAATGCGTGCATAGGTTGACCATATTCCAACATTACATAGTTAGTGATATCTACAAAGTTGTTGATAGGTCTTATTCCACTTGCACGAAGTCTTTCTCTTAACCAACGTGGAGATGGTTCTATCTTAACGTTCTTAACTATACCAGCACAATATCTTTTACAGATATCTTTATTTATTACAGATACCTTTAAATCATCTGTAATATTTCCATCAACGCCCTTGAAAGTAGGTTCTGGAACGTTAAAAGGAATATCAAAAGTTGCAGAAGTTTCACGAGCTAAACCTATAACAGATAAGCAATCTGGACGGTTGGAAGTAATTTCAAACTCTACAGAAGTATCATTTAATCCAAGTGCTGAGTGAATGTCATCACCAACTTGACAATCTTCCTTGATTACCAAAACGCCCTCTTTATCAGCATAAGGGAAATCGTGAGTAGTTAGTTTTAGAGTATCTAAACCACAGAACATCCCCACACTTACTACGCCTCTAACCTTGCCCTTTTTGATTTTTAAAGGTTTGCCCTCATCGAAAACAGTAGCACCATCAAGAGCAACTGGGACTAAATCGCCAACTTGAACATTCTTAGCGTTAGTTACTATTTGAATAGGTTCATCTTTGCCGATATCCACACTACACACAAATAGACGTTCTGCGTTTTCATGTTGATTTTTTTCTAAGATTTTGCCTACTACTACATTAGTTATATCTGCACCCTCAACTTCATAACATTCAACCTTAGAACCACTTAAAGTCATGCCATTAACGAAATCTTTAGTAGTTCTATTGCCAAGGTCTACAAAGTCGGATAGCCACTTCATTGATAAATTCATGATAAAAAATCCTCCTTATTAGAATTGTTTTAAGAAACGCATATCATTTTCGTAAAGCATACGCATATCGTTGATATTATATCTACGCATAACCACACGTTCAAGACCTAAACCAAAAGCAAATCCCGAATATACGCTACTATCGATACCACAATTCTCCAATACCTTAGGGTGAACCATACCAGCACCTAACAACTCGATATATCCCTCATTTTTACAAACTCTGCAACCTTGACCGTGACAGTTAAAACACATAACATCTACTTCAGCAGATGGCTCTGTAAATGGGAAGTGATGAGGTCTTAGACGAATCTTACAGTCGTCACCATATAGACGCTTCATAAGAGTTTCAAGAGTACCTTTTAAATCGCCCATAGTTATGCCCTTGTCCACAACTAAGCCCTCAATTTGATGGAATAGTGGTGAATGTGTAGCATCTACGGCATCGGAACGGTACACTCTACCAGGGGATATTATTCTAATAGGTGGTTTCTTATTTTCCATAACGTGTACTTGTACTGATGATGTTTGTGTTCTAAGTAAGATATTATCAGTAATATAGAAAGTATCTTGAGTATCTCTAGCAGGGTGGTCTGGAGGTAAGTTTAGAGCCTCAAAGTTGTAGTAATCGTACTCAACTTCTGGACCATCTGCAATAGAAAATCCCATACCTAAAAAGATATCTTTAATTTCATTCATAACGGTAGTTAGTGGGTGAAGTTTACCTACTTCAATCTTTTTACCAGGTAGAGTTATATCTATTTCCTCGGCTTTGATTTTATTTTCTAACTCCTCAGCTTTTAAAGTTTCTAACTTTTCAGCTAAAGCAGTTTCTATATCAGATTTTACTCTATTAGCAAACTGTCCCATTTCTTTACGTTCTTCTGGAGCAAGTTTGCCCATCTGATTTAATATAGTTTTTAATTCGCCTTTTTTACCCAAATATTTAACTCTTAAATCATCTAAAGCCTTTATTGAACTACACTCGGATAGTTCTTGTTTAGCAACCTTTTCGATGTTTTCTAACTGTTGTTTCACGAAAAAACCTCCTAAAATATATTATAGTAAATAAAAAGTCTTGACCTATTAAAACAGGTCAAGACATTATATAGCAATCTTGATTTATTACCACCCATTTTAAAGAAGCCAACACTTCCGCATCTTTAACGCAGATTTTACGTTACAGCCTACTAAAAATAGCATCGTTCAGCCATACCACTCGTGAGGGAACTTCATAATAGATTAATCGCAAGTACTTTCAGCCTAGATACTTTTCTCTAACCCAATTAAATCTAAGACTACTTTTCTCAGTCAACGTGTTTATCTTTAAGATGTTCTTATTATATATCAAAATTTTCTATTTGTCAAGATGTTTATTGTGAAATCACATTATTTGAGTGTCCAACTTTTGCTTAACTTTAGGTGGAAAAAGTTTATCAAAGTTTTCAAGTTCCTTTTGATTTACATAATAACAATCATCTATTTTGCATATACCCTTAACTTCTTTGAGTGCATTATCCTCTAGTAGTTTAACCATAAAGAAGTCTGCAACGTCATCAATAGGAACGCCATCAAGATGAATGTTGTACTTACTAGCAGATACAAACTCAAATCTATTGTAATAGCTAGGATTTCCAGTTATGAATATAGCTTTAATGTTCATAGTTTTAGCAATCTCAAAAGATTTTTCAATCAAAGCAGAACCTACTCCCATACTTTGATACTTTGGTAGTACTCCAAGAGGACCAAAAGTTACAAACTCTTTATAGTTTTCACCATCTACGATATAACACTTACTATACATAATATTTCCGATTATAGTACCATCTATTTCTGCAACTAAATCTAAAGGTTTAATATAACATGGTAGATTTCTCATATTATGTGCTACTAAATGTTCTTCACAACCTGGTTTATATACGTTCCAAAAGGCTTCTCTGATTAAATTTTCAACGCTAAAATAATCCTTTAAGGATATATTTCTAATATTTAGATTTTTCATAGTAAAATGTTTCCTTTCAAAAATGATATTAACAATATTTTGGAACACTTTGTAAAACAATCTAAATTAAAAATCAGTTAAGAAAGACATACCTTAACTGATTGATTTTACTATAATAAAAATAAATCTGTTAAGAAGCTCTATATACACTAAACTGAGTAAAACAACCCGAGCCACCATAGAAATTTTTTTGTGATAGCTAAAAATTAATCATATTGTTTTAAAGTGTTCAGTTTATAGAACAATAACCAAACAGACATCTCCTTTGAATTTTAATGATTATATTATATATTAAAAAATTTATTCTGTCAAGATTTTTTGAATAATTCTTGACTTTACTTCTAACATGTGATAATATTATCTAAGGACAATTATAGCTATTAATTATTAACTATTAATTGTTAATTAAAATATTGTCAGTTCGCTTTGCAACCTCCTGACGTTAAACAAAACTAGGGCTTTTAAATTAATAATTCATGGTCAGTAGATTAACCATCTGTTGACTGTTATTAATCATGCCCACTAGAGTATATCTTAGTGGGATTTTTTATCTTAGAAAGGAGTTTTTTTCTTGTACACTCTAAAAACTGAACAGAGTTTCGACTCTGCACATTTTTTGCATGGTTATAAAGGCAAATGTAGTAACATTCATGGGCATAGATGGACTATCATTGCTGAAATATTCTCTTATAATCTTATGGAAGATGGTCAACTTCGTGGTATGATTGTAGACTTCTCCGACTTTAAACACGATTTAAAACTTATCGCCGATAACTTCGACCACGCTCTTATATACGAAAAAGATACTCTAAAACCTAAAACTTTAGAGGCTCTTACTGAAGAAAATTTTAAGTTAATAAAAGTTGAGTTCCGTCCTACTGCTGAAAATTTTTCAAAACACATCTTTGATACTCTTATGGATAAAGGTTATAATGTTAAATCTGTAACAGTGTATGAAACTCCTAATAATTGTGCCACATATACAGGAGATTAGTATGCAAGTAGTAGAAAAGTTTATAAGTATCAATGGTGAGGGTAAGAACGCTGGTCAACTAGCAGTCTTTATAAGATTTAAAGGTTGTAACCTAAACTGTTCCTATTGTGATACAACATGGGCAAACGTATCTAATGCAGATTTTATAGAGCAATCTCCACAAGAGATAGTAGACTATATTAAATCTACTGGAGTAAATAAGGTTACTCTTACTGGTGGTGAACCTACCCTACAAAAAGATTTCATTACTCTATTGGAATTGATTTCTAAAGAAAAAGATATATCTGCTGAAATTGAAACTAATGGTGCTACTGATATCTCTAAGATATCTAAGATTGAAAATAGAGCATCTTTTACTATGGATTATAAATGCCCCTCTAGTAACATGGAAAACAAGATGATTTTATCTAACTTTAAATATCTTGACAAGTCTAAAAATGACGTTGTTAAGTTCGTAGTGGGTTCTATTGAAGATTTACAGAAAATGGTTTATATAATAGATGAGTATTCCCTTAAAGATAAATGCTATATATATGTAAGTGCTGTCTTTGGTAAGATAAAACTATCTGCTATTGTAGATTTCATGAAAGATAATCACTTAAATGGTGTATCTATGCAGTTGCAAATGCACAAGTTTATCTGGGACGCTAATAAAAAGGGGGTTTAATTATAGTATTATGGCTATAGATAAAGAAAAAATTAAATTTCACATTAGAGGACTCTTAGAAGCCTTAGGAGATAATCCCAACCGTGAAGGCTTAATAGATACTCCCGACCGTGTGGCTCGTATGTATGAAGAAGTTTTTGAAGGTATGAACTACTCTAATGATGATATCGCTAAAATGTTCGGAAAGACTTTCAATGAGGGTGTAGGTTCTAAAAATGATATCGTAGTAGTTAAAGATATCGAAATTTTCAGCTATTGCGAACATCACCTTGCTCTAATGTACGATATGACCGTAAACGTTGGATATATCCCTAATGGCAAAGTTATAGGATTAAGCAAAATCGCTCGTATTTGCGATATGGTCGGAAAGCGTCTACAACTTCAAGAACGTATCGGTTCGGATATTGCCGAAATCATTCAAAAGGTTACTGGTTCTAGTGACGTTGGAGTATATATCAAAGGTTGTCATAGTTGCATGACTGCTAGAGGTATCAAAAAAACTTCTGCAACTACCGAAACTCTCACCTTGCGTGGCAGATTTGAAAACGAAACTATTCTACAAAACAGACTTTATTAATATTTTTGGAGGTTCTTTTTATGAGTAAAGCATTAGTATTATTCTCAGGTGGTGTAGATAGTACCACTTGCTTAGCTATGGCTATTGATAAGTATGGTAAAGATAATGTTATAGCACTATCTGTAAGTTATGGACAGAAACATATCAAAGAAATAGAGGCATCTAATAAGATTGCTGAATATTATGGCGTAGAACATCTAAAACTAGATTTATCTGAAATGTTTAAGTTTTCAAACTGTTCATTGCTAAGTCAATCTACAGAGGAAGTTCCTCATGAAACTTACGCAGAACAACTATCTAAAACCGATGGAAAGCCTGTATCTACTTACGTTCCATTTAGAAATGGTTTGTTTCTATCCTCTGCAAGTGCGATAGCATTATCTAAAGAGTGCGACGTAATCTACTATGGAGCTCATGCAGATGACTCTGCTGGAAATGCTTATCCAGATTGCAGTTCAGCTTTCAACAACGCTATGAGTACTGCTATCTATGAGGGTAGTGGACATCAATTACAGATAGTCGCTCCATTTGTAAACTTAACTAAAAAAGATGTGGTCGCTATCGGTGTAAAGTTGAACGTTCCATATCAGCTAACATGGTCTTGCTACGAGGGTAAGGACGAACCTTGCAAGGTTTGTGGTACTTGTCGTGACAGACGTGAGGCTTTCTTAGCTAACGGCTTAGACCTATATTAATTAATAATTAACAATTAATAGTTAATAATTTATATAAGGAGAATATCATGCAAGTACCTAAGCTAAGGTTTAAAGAGTTTAATGATGAGTGGAAAGAAAAAAAATTAAAAGATATTTCAACATGTTTTGAATATGGTATGAATTTGCCTTCAAAATATTATGATGGTTATAATAAATATATTAGAATAACTGATATAGATGAAGAAACTAGAAATTATATTTCTAATCTTTCTGTTTCCCCTGACGGAAAACTAGAAGATAAATATATTGTTAATAAAAACGATATTCTATTCTCAAGAACTGGGGCAAGTGTAGGAAAAACTTATCTATATAAAGAAAAAGATGGCAGATTATATTTTGCTGGTTATTTAATAAGAGTACATATAAATGAACTTTACAACAGTTATTTTATTTTTTTGCAAACTTTAATAGATAGATATTTTAAATGGGTAACTTTAACATCAACGAGAACAGGACAACCTGGAATTAACTCACAAGAGTATGCACAATATAAAATATATCTTCCCAGCCTAGAGGAGCAAACAAAGATAGCTGATTTTTTAAGCCTAATAGATAGGAAGATAGAGTTACAAGAGAAGTTAGTGGAAAACCTTAAGTTGTACAAAAAAGGTCTTCTTCAAAAAGTTTTCTCTAATAATCAGGGGTGGAAATCTGCTAAATTAGGAGATTTTCTAATTCCTAGTGATAAAACACCCGTAGAAGATACAAGTAAATACAAAAAATTAACAGTTAAACTAAATTTACAAGGTTTGGAAGAAAATACTATTAAAAGAACCATGTTAGATACTCGCCCATTTTATATTAGACATCAAGGTGAAATTATTATTGGAAAACAGAATTATTTTAATGGCAGTATTGCAATAGTTTCTGAAAAGTTTGATAATTATATATGTTCTAATGCAATTATGAGTTTTTCTATTTCTAATGCAAATACATATTTTATATATTATCAAATATCACAAAGTGATTATATTAACAAAAGAAGTTATATGGCTAATGGTACAGGACAAAAAGAATTAAGTGAAAAGGATTTTTTAAATTTTGATATAAAAATCCCAAGCATAGAGGAGCAAAACCGAATAGCGAACCTATTTAGCAACCTAGACAAAAAGATAGAACTTGAAACTAAAAAGTTACAAGACCTTAAAACCTATAAAAAAGGTCTATTACAAAAAATGTTTATTTAAAAGGAGGATTTTTAAATGGAAGGCAGAAACGCACAAGAAAAAGAAGGCATTACATTGTTAGGAAATCAAGGGACAAAGTATCCTACAGATTACGCCCCAGAAATTTTAGAAACTTTTATTAACAAGCATCAAGATAATGACTACTTTGTTAAGTTTAACTGTCCAGAGTTCACCAGTTTGTGTCCTATAACTGGACAACCAGATTTTGCTACAATATATATATCATACGTTCCAAGTGTAAAGATGGTTGAAAGTAAATCTTTAAAGTTATACCTATATAGCTTTAGAAATCACGGAGATTTTCACGAAGATTGCGTAAACATAATCATGAAAGATTTAATAAAACTAATGAATCCTAAGTATATAGAAGTTTGGGGCAAATTCACTCCAAGAGGAGGAATATCCATAGACCCTTACTGCAACTACGGTCAAAAAGATACTATCTGGGAAAAGGTTGCTTTCGACAGACTAACTCAACATGATATGTACCCTGAAAAAGTAGACAATAGATAATATTTATGAACAATATATATCCAAATACCATACTCTACGGGGTGGCTGGAACTGGTAAAACTTATAGTACTCTGTTATATGCAGTAGCAATAGTTGAAGATATATCTATTAAAGATGTATCTTCTATGGAGTACTCACAAGTAGTTAAAAAGTTCAAGGAATATAAATCCAAGAAGTTAATAGAGAGTATAACATTTCACCAATCCTATAGTTATGAGGAGTTCATTGAGGGAATTAAACCCAATCTAAACCATAACGATGTATCCTACACGCTACACAATGGAATTTTTAAAGAGTTCTGTAACAATCAACTAGATTGGAACTTCTTAATACATCAAGATGTTTCTTCCAAAAACGCTAAACACTACAGATACATCATAGATAACATAACTTTGGATAATATAAATATTAAAAAGTTCAAGTTAGGTACTGGTCAAGATGCTAAGATTATATCTATACCAATAAGTATGGTATCTAGTTTAATTGATGACCTTAAAAATAACTCCATAACTATTATGGATTTAAAAAATTCCACATTTGAAATATCGTCTAACTACGATACTTCAATTTTAAGGTACTATAAGGATATCATTGCTAATATAATCGAAAAAATTTTAATAAATAAAAATAACATATCCAATAAGAACAAGGTTTTTATTATAGACGAAATTAACAGAGGTAACATATCTAATATATTTGGAGAACTTATAACCTTAATAGAACCATCTAAACGAATTGGTTGCCTAGAAGAAACTAGGTTAAAACTTCCCTACTCTAATGATTATTTTGGAGTTCCTAAAAATATTTATATCTTAGGAACTATGAACTCCTCTGACCGTTCAACTGTACTATTCGATAACGCTCTCCGTAGAAGATTTCAATTTGTTGAAATGCTTCCAAACTATGAAATATTTAAAAGTCTTTCTGTAGAGGGCATAGATATATATAGTATGTTTAAGAGTATCAATTTAAGAATAGAGTATCTTTTAGGAAAAGATTATCTAATAGGACATACCTACTTTTTAAAGTTGCTAGACTATCCAAACTTAGATACGCTATCTAATATATTTAGATACAATATACTCCCATTATTGCAAGAGTACTTCTTTAATGACTACTCCAAAATTAGATTAGTCTTAGCGGACAATCAAACAGAGGTTGAGGAACATCAATTTATAGTAGAGAAATCTTTAAATAGCGACCTATTCGGTAACTACGATTCGGATATTAATACACTATATGAAATAAATCCAAAAGCCTTTGATATTCCTAATAGTTATAGAAAGATTTACCATCATGTTTAGAACATACACCATCACCGAATACAATTCTTTTGTAATCGATAGTACAACATCTAAAGAATACGTTTCCATGAACTATTCCGATTTTGTTTGCTTAGAAAATTTTATACTAAGTAATTCACAAGTTGCAGATTTTATGAACATATCTTTTAAGAAAAACGTTGGAAAGATAATATCTGTAAAGAACTATGTGGGAACTATATTCATAAACCATCAATTTAGCATAGAAATATTACCCAAGATATATACATATCAAAATGATATTGTATCTACAAAGAAAGTATTACTTAATATGTTAAAAAATCTATCTGATATGCCTTTTAAGAGTTTTCAAAAAGCGTTCTTACAAGTGGATAAACTTCCCATGTTAGATATATTTATATCTGAATTTTTAAATCAAGTGGATATACTTATTAAATCTAACTTGCTAAACGACTACTCTAAAAAACTTCAAAATGATAACTTCCTAAAAGGTAAGTTAGATTTTTCTAATCAAATAAAGTACAACTCCATACATAAAGAAAGATTTTTTACCCAAAAAGATATCTTTTCGCTAGATTGCTTTGAAAACAGAATATTAAAATCTACTTTAACACTTCTGTTAGACTATACTAATAACTTTAAATCTGTAATACAAGAATATCTATGCTACTTTAAAGATGTAAAAACTCTATTTAACGTTCAAAAAGATATCTTAAAATATAGAACAACATCTAAAAATGTGCAGTATAAAGATATCTTAAAATGGTGCGAAATATTTCTAAATGGCTACGGATTTACTAACTTTCTAGGTGAAAACTATTCATATGCTCTACTTTTTCCGATGCAAAAAGTTTTTGAAAGTTATGTAGCAAATCTAGTTAGAAAAAGAGTTCCTAAAGAGTATACTATTAAACTTCAAGATAGAACTTTCTTCTTAATAGATACTCCAAAGTCTAAATTTGCCATAATTCCAGATATCGTTCTAAAAACCCCTACAGATACCATAATATTAGATACTAAATGGAAAATGTTAAATCCAAAATTGATAAATTATGGAATATCCCAACAAGATATGTATCAAATGTATGTATATGCCAAAAAATACAACTCTAAAAAGGTTATTTTGATATATCCTTTAAGTAACGATGAGTTTAAAAACAAAGATATATCTTTGTTTACAGAAGATATATCCATACAAGTAGAATTTATTGAACTATAAATATCGGACAACTCTAAAGTTGCCCGATATTTTTCTATATTGCAGATTTTATTCTATTTATAGCGTTCTTCTCTAACCTAGATACTTGTGCTTGAGATATTCCAATTTCATTAGCAACTTCTATTTGAGTTTTACCTCTGTAAAATCTTAAATTCAAAATCTTTTTTTCTCTGCTAGATAACGTATTAACAGCCTCTTTAATAGCAATATCGTCAATCCATTCGTTAGCACTTTGATTATCTCCTATTTGGTCTATAACGTATAGAGTATCTCCACTATCGGAGAATACTGGCTCATATAAAGATACAGGTTCACAAATACTTTCTAGAGCCGTAACCACTTCATACTTTTCAGCACCAACTTCCTTACAGACTTCTTCGATAGTCGGTTCACGTTGTAAAGTAGTAGTCAATAGTTCTTTAGCTTGTATGGATTTATATGCTAAATCCCTCATGGAACGACTTACTTTAATATGATTATAGTCCCTTAAATGCCTTCTAAGTTCGCCACTAATCATGGGAACGCAATAGGTAGAAAATTTAACTTCTTTGGATAAATCAAAATTATTGATAGCTTTAATTAATCCGACTACACCAATTTGAAACAAATCATCTACTTCCTCACCTCTGCCAACGAACTTCTGTATAACAGATAGTACTAATCTTAAATTTCCATTTATCAACTTATCTTTAGCGACTTTGCTACCAGTTTTCTTGTACTCTTTAAGTAGAGCAATCTTTTCGTCCTCTTTAAGGACGGTTATCGAAGATGTATTTATTCCAGATATAACTACTTTATTATATGCCATGGCAATAACCTCACGATTTACAATATTAACATAGAGTTTCTATGCTACTATAATTATTGGTATAATATTTAAATATAATACAAATCTATTGGAAATGAATTTTTTGGAAATATTTTTTAAATAATATATTCTTGTTGCAAATATGTGAAAATAGATAATTTTTTTTGAAAAAACCTCTGTAATTTGTACTTTTATAAAAAAACACTTGAAAAGTATAATCATTTATGGTAGAATAATATTAAATATTATGGTTAGAAAGGATTAATATTATGCCAGTATATAAATCAGGTGAGGACTACTTAGAAACTATTCTACTACTTACCAAAAATAATTCTTATGTTCGTTCTATAGATGTAGCTACAGAAATGGGCTATTCGAAGGCTAGTGTTAGCCGAGCAGTAGGCATATTAAAATCGGAAGGTTTAATAATTATCGAAAATGATGGTCAAATTAGGTTGACAGAAACAGGCTTGAAAAAAGCGTCATCTGTATACGATAGACATACTCTACTGAAAACATTCTTTATAGAATGTTTAAACGTATCGGAAAAGGTTGCCGAACAAGATGCTTGTAAGATAGAACACGTCATAAGTGATGAAACGTGCATCAAATTAAAAGATTTTTTGAAAAATTTTGAAAAAAATAGTTCCAAATAAAAAGGAAGTGATATTTTGTCTACCAATAGCAATAAAAAAGATAAAAACTACTCCAATATGACAGATACTCAAGAAATAGACTTTAATCAAAACTATTCTAATGATAATAATGTCAATGTAAAGCATAAGAATAGTAAATCTAAAAAAAATAAGAACATCAAGAGCCGTCACCCAATAAAGAGTTTTTTTAGAAAGTTGTTTAATATCCTAATATGTGTATTCGTTATATATTCGCTTATAGCGATATTGCTAATCAATAAGGTAGATAAAATATCTTTAGATGACAGAAACTATTCTAATAATGTGACATTAAGTAGTCTAAAAGTTAAGAACATTCTACTTATTGGTACAGATGGTCGTTCTGCTAATGATATAGGTCGTTCCGATAGTATGGTATTGTTATCCATTAATAGCGTGGATAGAAAGTTGACTATGACATCTTTTATGAGAGATATGTACTTATCTATACCAGACTATGGATATGGTAAATTAAATTCAGCATACTCCCATGGAGGTGCTAGTCTACTACTAGATACTATTGAAAGCAACTTCTCAATAGATGTCGATGAGTGTATCATTATAGATTTTAAATCATTTATGAGTATTGTAAACGCCGTAGGTGGCGTAGACGTTACTATATCCGATAGCGAATTGAACGAAATAAACAACGTTCTAATGAGCGAGGGTAACAAAATTGCTGGTGATGATAAGTTAGATGGACTTCTTACTGAAAGTGGTGATGTACATCTAAACGGAAAACAAGCTCTTACTTATAGTCGCATTAGATACGTCGGTGATGCTGACTTTGAAAGAACTCAACGTCAAAGAATCGTAATAAATGCTATTGTAGATAGACTTAAAACTCCTAATATCTTTAGAGTTGGTAACTTTGCTAATGTTGTAGCATCGGAAGTAAGTACTAATATGAGTTCTATTGAAATGTATGGATTATCTTTACAAGCACCATTTATAATAAACTACGATATCTCTCAGCAAAGAATTCCAGCCGACAACACTTGGTACTACGATAAGATAGATGGACAATCTGTAATTATAGTCGATTGCAATGCTAATATCGACTTTTTAAGTAAAACTATTTATTAACATAGGGGTGTATTATGCAAAAATTATATGATATTTCAGGTTCTTGGAACTTTAAACTTGATACTAATAAGGTTGGCTTAGTTAATGATAACTTTAAATCTGCTGATTTCTTTGATGATACTATTAACTTACCATCTACTACTGCTTGTGAGAAAAAAGGTCAAGTTAATACTAACACGGAAGTAGGCTTTTTAACTGAAGAATACAAGTTTGAAGGCTTTGCTTGGTTCAAAAAGGTTGTTAATATTGAAGAAAATCTTGAAAATAAGTGTGTACATCTATTTTTGGAACGCACTAGAAAAACTATCGTTTGGATTAATGGTAATCAACTACAGGAATTAGATAGTCTATCTGCTCCACATATATATAACATATCAGAATACTTAGTTACTGGTGATAATGAAATCGTTATTTTAGTAAATAATACCGAATATGCTACTTCTGGTGGTCATATGACTTCTCCAGATACTCAAACTAATTGGAACGGTATAACTGGCAGAATGGAAATTCAAATATTCAATGATTGCCATATTCAAAATATAAAAATATATCCAAATATACATAATAAGACCGCTCTATTAAAGGTGCAGTATTCCAAAAAAGTAAATACTAGCATAATAATAGAAGGCGTTATTAGGTCTATAGATGGTTATGGAAAAGCTATTACTACTCAGAACTTTGATGTATCTACTGATGAAAATAATAACGTTGAAATAACTCTTGAACTTGGCAAAGATGCTCAACTTTGGAGTGAATACAATCCAGTGATATATGTACTATCTGTATACTCAATGGGAGGTAAAAGAACCGTATCTTTTGGTTTAAGAGAGTTTTCAAAAGATGAACATAGCTTTTTAATCAATGGAACTAAAACCATGCTCAGAGGTAAACACGATGGCATGATTTTCCCTATAACTGCATACGCTCCAACTGACATAGATGAGTGGGTTAGAATATTCAAGATAGCTAAATCTTATGGAATAAATCACTATCGTTTTCATACCTGTTGCCCTCCAGATGAGGCTTTCACTGGTGCAGATTTAGTAGGTATATATCTACAACCAGAAATAAACTTTTGGGGAACTCTATCGGGTGTAGATGACGAAAACTACAACGAAAAAGAACAATCTTTTTTAATTCAAGAAGGTTTTAGAATATTAGATACTTATGGAAATCACCCTAGTTTTGTAATGTTCTCATTGGGTAATGAACTTTGGGGCGATAAAAATCGTATGAATGATATAATAAAAGGTTATAAATCTGTAGATAACAGACACTTATATACTCAAGGAAGTAATAATTTCCAATGGTATCCATGTATTGTGGAGGAAGATGATTTCTTTTCAGGTGTTAGATTTAGCATAGAACGTCAAATAAGAGGTTCTTATGCTATGTGCGATAAGCCTCTAGGATACGTTCAAACTATGCGACCATCTGCTAATATGAACTATGATAATAGTATACTTCCAAATGATAAGGTTAAATCTAATACCAGTGCCGTAGATGAAAATGGATATATTAAAATTCAATATGGAACTGGTGTAAAGTTAATCAAAGCTGATGAACTAGAAAACGAATTTATTCCACACGTTCCAGTGGTATCGCATGAGATAGGTCAATATGAAACTTTTCCTAACTTTAAGGAAATAGATAAGTATACTGGAGTTCTAAAGGCTCGTAACTTTGAAGTGTTCAAAAAGCGTCTTGAAGATAAGGGAATGTTATCTCTTGCTGATAAATTTTTCCAAGCTAGTGGAAAACTCGCCGTTGAATGTTACAAAACTGAGTTAGAAAGTGCATTCCGTTCAAAGTATCTAGCAGGTTTCCAACTTTTAGATATCCAAGATTTTACAGGTCAGGGAACTGCTCTAGTTGGAATATTAGATGCCTTTATGGATAGCAAAGGTATAGTATCTGCTAAAGAATGGCGTTCATTCTGTTCCGATGCCGTCCTTTTAGGCGAATTTGATAAGTATGTATATCAAGAAGAAGAACACTTCAAGAGTAACATTCTTTTAAGTTACTTTAGGCAGTCTAAACTTGAAAATAAATTTATAACTTGGAAAATTTGTGATGGTGATGCTATCATCTATGAGGGTATGATATCTATACCTTACGATGTTTACGGTCTAGTTAGATTGGGTTCTGTTGAGTTCGATATGCCTAAGTGTGAAAGTCCAATTAAGTTGACTTTCGTCCTAAATATTGAGGATACTGATATAGAAAAATGTTATAACTTTATGATATATCCAAAAAATAACGACTTAACTCCAACACACAATATCAACGATAACTTTATGATATCTACTAATATCGATGAGGTTATACAAGCCTTCAATAGTGGCGATTGTACTAAGGCTATACTATATCCTAATGAGATTAAAGAAAAAATACAAGGCTTTTACTGTACAGATTTTTGGTGTTATCCAATGTTTAGAACCATATCCGAAAGTATGAACCGTGAAATCCCAGTAGGTACTATGGGATTGTTAATAGATAACAAACATAAATCTTTAGCTGAATTTCCAAGTGAATTTTACTCCACACCACAATGGTACAACATAGTAACTAACTCCGATTGTGCTATATTAGACGATACTCCTAAAGATTTCTTCCCTATTGTTCAAATGATTGACAACTTTGAAAGAAATCATAAATTAGGAATACTCTTTGAATGTAAACTTGGCAAAGGCAAACTATTAGTATGCACTAGCAGAGTTTCCGAAATTCAAGATGAACCAGAAGTTAAATCTTTTGTAAAGAGTATCACCGATTATGTGCTATCAGAGGACTTTAATCCAACCCATGAAATAGACGCTCAAACTTTAAAGAAAGTGTTATAATGTATAATGATATTATCCGATTTATTAGTTAAACTACTAAAGAAAAAAAATGACGTTATATATATACAACCTCATAACTTCCCAGATGGTGATGCTATTGCATCATCATTTGGATTGCAATATTTTCTAAAACAGTATGATATAGATAGTATTATCTGTTACAAGGGAATACTTGAAAGATTATCCACTGAAAAGCTATGTAAATCTTTAGGTATAGATATCGTCAATGTGGATAGTTTAACTTCTCTTAAAGATGACGACTACATTATAAATATAGATAGTCAAAAACATAACTCCAATTTAGATGATATCATAGGTAATGAAGTCGCTTGTATAGACCATCACCCGACCTTTATTAGATACAAGTATCTATATAAGGATATTAGACTTGTCGGTTCATGTTCTTCTATAATAGCAAGTTACTACATAAACGCTAATATAGATATGCCTAAAAATATCGCTACAGCTTTGATGTATGGTATTCAAACTGATACGGCTAATCTTACTAGAGGCGTTAAAGATTTGGATATTCAAGCATATTCATACCTTTACAAACTCGCCAATAATGATTTCCTTTCTGAAATGTCTAAGACTTCCCTAACCATTCAAGATTTAAAAGCATATGGTACGGCAATTGAAAACATTCACATTCAAAATAGGATTGGTTTTGCAGATATCCCTTTTCATTGTCCAGATACCTTAATTTCAAAGATATCCGATTTTATACTATCTTTAGATGAAATAGACTTTTCTATAGTATACTCCGTTAGACAGAATGGTCTAAAGATATCCACACGTTCTAAAGTTCCAAAGGTGCTAGACGCTGGAAAGATAACCTCTAGTGCGTTGCAAGGTATCGGAAGTGGTGGAGGACATTCGTTCATGGCAGGAGGTTTTATTCCTAAAGATAGCTATAGCATCTGTATGAAAGATTTAAAACAGGAAATTATCAATAGATTTAATGATAATATTACATCTAATAACACCATGCAGATTGCTCTTTAAAATACAAAAAAGGACAACATTAATTATATGTTGCCCTTTATTTTTTATCCGTTGAATTAATATCTAAAATATAGCCATACTATATACTAATGGGAATTATATTTCTAAGTACAAAGTATATCAAAAATAGCACTAACGGAATGTATACAAAACGGTCATCTTTTGGAAAAACAGTGATATTTTTCTCTAATACAACCTTCAAGAATAATCTAATGTAGGATATAATAGCGAATATAACCATAGTCGGAACGAATGCGTTATACTTAAAACTAGATATTATATCGCCATGCATTAATAAGAAAAAACTTCTAGTACCTCCACACCCTGGACAAAGATATCCAGTAAGTAGATTAAACCAACACGGTAAAAATTTTCCATCAATAAAATTTTGATACACTATCTTTAATACATACATAGATAGTACAATCGCAATTGGCGATATACTAACTAAAACTTTTTTAACATATTTACTCATAAAAATCTCCAAGTAACTTTTTCATATAATCTTGAGTAGAATAGTTTGCACTTCTGTTGTAACGGTCAAGTCCGAAAAGACAGTTTAAATCTTTAGTTATGTAGTTAGGTTTTTCGTAGCAAGTTAGAGTAGCTTTAAAACCCAACTCTTTCAACACGGATTTACTTTCCTTGCTAATATATCCATACGGATAAGCAAACACTTGCGGAACTACTCCCAAATGTTCTTTAAATTCATTTTGAAGTCTTCCCACATCAGATGCTAATATGCTTTGATACTCTTGCTCCGTTTCGTACGATAGCTTAGAACAACCTTTTCTAACATCATTAGAGTGCATACTATATGTATGATTTCCTAACTCAATAACGCCAGTATCTAACATGGATTGTATATCTTCCCAAGTACAATATGAGTACTCTAGCACATGAGGGTCATTTACAGCAGTTATATCGGTGAACTCTCCTACAAACGATATTATAGCACTATATTCATACTTTTGCAATATTGGAACTAAATAAGCATAGTTATTATAAAAACCGTCATCTACGGTAATCATGACGCACTTTTCTGGTAATGGAGTATCTAATTGGATATAGTTTAATAAATCTTGAATAGTTACTGTTTGGTATCCGTGTTCTTTTAGATATTTAAAATCGTTATCCACAATACTAGGAGTAACTGTATAGTCATTACACGCCGATGGGTTATCTATAATACTATGATACATTATTATAGGCAAAAATACGCCTTTATCTTTAGTAAGTTCTTCTTTTCCAAACGCAGATATTCCTATGCAACACGATGTAAATACTATAACAGATATCAATATCAAAGATACGAACTTTTTAAAACTAAAACACATATACATTATATATTCCACCTCTAAAACACTTTGTATACTATAATTATATTTAACTTTATATATAATAATTCTAAATTGAACACATTATTAATATAATATTATAAATACAAAGTATTAGGGAGGTATTCACTTTGAAGTACAAAAAATTAAAGAACACTTTGATATCATTAGGGATTATAATAAGTTCACCATTTATATCTTCTGTAATTATGAAGATAGTACCAAACGTATCGGTTACAGCTAACAGATTGGCTAACACTACTATTGGAGAAAGTTCTAAAGATATTATACTATCCGATAAGGATACTATTCCAGCACCTCAAATAGTTCAAGAAACAACTTCCGATTGGAGTAATGATATTATATCTAATGGTTTAGGTTGGAACTACTCTCTAAATGATACCTCCGATTTTAACTTCTTTGATGAAAAGTTCAATAAAAATGCAGGTGAAAAGCCATATCCAAATTTAGATACACTAACTAATCATAGTGGAGAAGTAGTTCAAACCATATTTAATAACTATTCAGGAAATCAATATGTAACCTTGAGCAGTGGAGCATTAGTAAAGAATGTAACTAGTATATCTAATAACGTTCTAGCGAACGAAAGTAAAAATCTACCCGATTTTACTATAGATTTAAACTCAAATGAACCTCAAGTACTGATAATGCACACTCACACCACCGAAAGTTTTGAACCCTTTGAACGTACCTATTATGATAACTCTTTTTCATATCGTACTACAGATAACTCTAAAAATGTAGTCATGATTGGCGACGCTATTACTAATGAACTTCAAAATTTAGGGATAAATACCATACATAGTACTACCGTTCACGATTACCCATCTTATACAGGTTCTTATGAAAGAAGTGCCGTAACCGTTCAAAATATACTAAATGAATATCCTAGTATAAAGGTTGTATTGGATATCCACCGTGATGCACTTTCCCGTGATGGCAACCTATTACAACCAGTAGTTGAAATAGATGGTAAAAAATCAGCTCAAATTATGATAATATCTGGTTGTGATGACGGTACTATGGATATGCCTAACTATATCAAAAATTTTAGGTTTGCTAGTCTATTACAAAATCAAATCTATTCCGATTACGGCGACTTCGCTAGACCTATACTGTTCGATTATAGAAAGTATAATCAAAATTTAACCACTGGCAGTCTTTTAATAGAAGTGGGAACTCATGGAAGTACTCTTGAACAAGTAAGATATGCGGGACAATTGCTAGGTAAATCCATAGGTAAAGCATTAGTTAGCATATCAGGATAGTCTTATTGAAAGGATTTGAAATTTTATGCTAAAAAAGATACTCTTAACTCTATTCTTTTTGATTTTTATTTTAATCTTAATGGTGGGTTATGTGGAAGTATATACCAAATCTTATAATGCTATGAATAGAAATCATATTGTAGATTTTTATTTTAAATACTCCCCTACAGATAATACTTTTTATGCTATCATAGGAGGCAAAAATTTTACTGTATCGCTGTAGATAAAACTTGAAAAATATAAAAATTTGTGATATAATAGACATCGGTTGTTAAAAAACTATCTGTAGCTTAAACGGAAAAAGCCTCACACTCCGAATGTGAAGATGCAGGTTCAAATCCTGTCGGGTGGATAGCATATATATACTAAAAGTCGGATTGGTAAACCCGACTTTTTTTCTAGTATGATAAAAATTTAGATATTATATAATCTATAGTTTCGGCAATAGCACCCGTATTGTTATTATGATTAGTTACAAAGTCAGCAGACTTTCTAACAATATCCAAAGCGTTATTTGGAGCAACTCCAATATGTGAAGTTTTTAACATTTCCAAATCGTTGTTATAATCTCCAGCCGATACTATTACTACATCTTTTAAGCCGAATATCTGTTTATAGTGTTCCAAAGCAGTACCCTTAGAACAGTTTTTAGGTAACATTTCGTAGTAGTTATCTGTAGATTTAACAAAGTCTAAATACTTGTTGTATCCATTAGCATTTATAAAGCGTATCAAAGGGGGCATAACTTCTGGTGACATAGCAAACAACATCTTTATACGTTTTTGATTACTCTTAATATTGGATATAAAATACTCCAATGAACAATACTTCGGAACTACCTTACAATAGTCATTGTGAGCTTGTTCAAACTCATTATTTCGGACAACGTATATATCTTTAGAGGTTAAAATTTCACAAGCTACATCGGGAAAGTTTTTAAATATTTCATTGCAAACGTCTTCGGCACAACTATGAAGTTCGTCAATATATACTGGATTATTATGTATAACATCGAAAATCATGCCACCGTTATACAATATTACAGGATATTCTATAGAAAGTTCTTTAAAATATCTTGACGCTGATTGATAGTTTCTACCAGTAGCTACCGTGAATATTCCACCTAAGAGTTTAAACTGTTCAATAGCCTTTAAATCTATTGGATTTATTTTTTTATCATCAGTTAATAGAGTTCCGTCCATATCTGTAATGAGCATCACCCTAGATAAATTTTCCATAATACAAAACCTCTCAATATAAATTTGTCTATCCACCAACGGATTTTAACGCTTTTTGAAAATACTCAGGCAGAGGACTATCAAATTCAAGATATTCTTTAGTAATTGGGTGTATAAAGCCAATCTTTTTAGCGTGTAGGCATTGCCCTTCAAGATTTTTATAAGGTTTGCCATACACATCGTCACCAAGCACCGAATGACCTATATACGCCATATGTACCCTAATTTGATGCGTTCTACCCGTTTCAAGAATACACTTAATATGCGAATGTTTATCAAACTGTTGAAGTACTTCATAATGAGTTACTGCTTCTTTAGAATTTTTTTCAGTAACACACATTTTTTTTCTATCCACTGGGTGGCGTCCTATAGGAGCGTTTACTGTACCAGTTAAGTTTTTAAATCTACCTAAGACTATAGCCTCATATTCACGAGTAAATGAATGTTCTTTAATCTGTTCAGCAAGACCTAAATGAGCCACATCGGTTTTAGCGACTATAAGAAGTCCACTAGTATTCTTATCTATGCGATGTACTATTCCAGGACGAATAACCCCATTAATTCCAGATAAGCTATCTTTACAATGATACATTAAAGCATTTACTAAAGTTCCACTATAGTTAGATGGTGCTGGGTGTACAACCATTCCTTTAGGTTTATTTACCACTAATAAGTAGTCATCTTCATAGACTATATTCAATGGAATATCTTCAGCTACTACATTTAGAACTTCAGGTTCTGGAATGTTTAAAGTTACGATATCATTAAGTTTAAGTTTATAATTCTTAGATACTACTCTATCATTAATCGATACTTCACCTTTATCAATAAGATTTTGTATGGCCGAACGTGTCAATTCTAAACTTTCAACACTAGATAAAAACTTATCTATACGAACTCCAACGTTTTGAGCATCTATAAAAAAGGTTTTAATATCCACTACTTTTTATCCTCCGTGATGTTTTTTTTATCCATAAATATACAGTTAGTTTTAGCATCTATAAAGAATACATATATAGCTAATAGAAAAACTCCGATTACTACGCATATATCGGCAAAGTTGAATATTGCAAAGTTAAAGAGTTTAACTTCAATATAGTCGACAACTCTGCCACCACGGAATATTCTATCTATGCCGTTGCCTATGCCACCACTAATAATCAAAGTTAGACAAGTCGCAAATAGTTTGGATTTTTTTCCATACTTAAACAGACAGTATCCACAAGCCAAAACCATTATAATACTAACTGCTACAAGCATAACTCTTTGACCACCAAATGAACCAAATACTGCACCATCATTTTCAAGATAAGTTAAATCTATAACTTTCAAATTACCGAACTTAATGAACTCTATACTGTTAGAATTTTTAAGATTATCTATTGCCCATACTTTAATAAATTGGTCTACACCTGTAAGGAGTACTATACATATTAAAGCAAGTATCATCATAATATTAAGAACCTCCATTTTTTAAAATAGGGCGAAGAAAGTTATCTTCGCCCTATTGGATTTATTTAACTGTAACTATTACTTATTTAAATTTTCGACTACACAAGCACATCTATGGCAAAGTGTTGGGTGAATAGAGTTCTTACCTACAGTGTTTGAGTATGACCAACAACGTTCACACTTTTCACCTTCAGCCTTAACAACTTCATAAGATACACTATCAACAGTATCATCTTTAACCACGGTAACTCCAGATACTATTAGAACCATCTTTAAAGTTTCAGCAAGAGCATTATATTGATTTACTAAGTCATCGGATTGACAATGTATAATAATATTAGCATCTAATGGTTTACCGATAATCTTTTCAGTACGTTTAATTTCTAACTCTTTGTTTGCGTCCTCTCTAATCTTAGCGATTAGTTCCCATTTAGACTTAAACTCATCGGAAACTGTAACACCAGATACTGTAGGCATATCATTTAAGAATACACTTTCAGCGTTATCGGTATCGGTGTGAACAGTAAAGCTCCAAATTTCCTCAGCAGTGAAAGATATAATAGGTGCAGATATTCTAGTTAAGCCACTCAAGATAGTGTACATAGCACTTTGAACTGCCCTTCTAGATTTAGAAGTAGCACCATCACAATAAAGTCTATCTTTAACGATATCTAAGTAGAAGTTAGACATATCTACAGTACAGAACTTAATAATAGCGTTCAATACTATGTGGAAATCGAAATCATTGTAGCCAGTATTAGCCTTATTAATTAACTCATCGAACTTCATTATAGCCCACTTGTCAATCTCTTGATATTCTTCATAAGGAACTACATCTGTATTTGGGTTGAAATCGGATAAGTTTTGAAGTAAGAAACGTGCAGTATTTCTAATCTTTCTGTAAGCCTCGGATAGTTGCTTTAAGATATCATTAGAAATTCTAATATCGGAATGGTAGTCGGAAGATGCTACCCATAATCTTAGAATGTCTGCACCATACTTATCAGTGATTTCACTAGGGTCTATACCGTTTCCTAAAGATTTGTGCATAGTCTTACCTTGACCATCTACAACCCAACCATGAGTACAAACGTTCTTATATGGAGCAATTCCCCTATATACTACAGATGTCAATAATGATGATTGGAACCAACCTCTATATTGGTCTGCACCCTCAAGATATAGGTCTGCTGGTGCAGATAGTTCGTCATACTCATCTAGTACAGATGTATGCGATACACCACTATCGAACCAAACGTCCATGATATCATATTCCTTAGTAAATTCCGAACAACCACATTCGCACTTTACAGTACTTGGAATAAATTCAGATACTTCCTTAGTCCACCAAGCGTCAGAACCTTCAGCACGGAATAGGTCTGAAATGGCTTTGATAGTTTCATCAGTTACGATAGGCTTTTTACAATCCTTACAGTAGATTACTGGAATTGGTACACCCCAAGTTCTTTGACGTGATATACACCAGTCACTACGGTCTTCAACCATTCCTTTAATTCTATCTTCGCCCCAAGATGGTATCCAGTTTACACTTTCGATACACTTAATAGCTTCATCTTTAAAGCCCTTTACGGAACAGAACCATTGTTCAGTAGCTCTATAGATTATTGGACTATTACATCTCCAACAGTGTGGATATTGGTGAACTATCTTTTCAACGCCTAATAGAGCATTAACCTCTTCAAGTTTTTTAGCTATAGCTTTATTAGCAGTATCGGTATCCATACCTTCGAACTCACCAGCATCGGCAGTCTGTTTACCGTTGGCATCTACACAAACTAGAATACCAATGTCATCATACTTTTTACAAACTTCAAAGTCTTCAGTACCATAACCTGGAGCAGTATGAACACAACCAGTACCGCTTTCAAGAGTAACATGGTCGCCAACTATTACTGGAGATAGTCTATCATAAAGAGGGTGTTTAGTCTTGATATGTTCCAAATCGCTACCCTTGAATAGATAGTCAGTTAAGATTTCATAGTCAGTAATCTTAGCACTTTCCATAGTAGCCTTAACTAGTTCAAGAGCCATAACGTAATACTCACTACCGACCTTTACTAGAGTATACTCATAATCTGGACCTAAACATATTGCCAAGTTACCAGGAATAGTCCAAGTAGTAGTAGTCCAAATTACAAAGTAGATATCTTTAGTATCTATACCAGTATTAGCGAATACGCCCTTATCATCTACAACGTTGAACTTAACGTATATTGAATAGCATGGGTCATTAGAGTACTCAATTTCAGCCTCAGCTAGAGCAGTTTGGCAATCTGGACACCAATATACAGGTTTTAAATCCTTGTACATATACTTAGCCATCTTTCCAAAGACTTCTACTTGACGAGCCTCATATTCTGGACGTAAGGTCAAGTAAGGTCTGTCGTACTTACCAATACTTCCTAGACGCTTGAACTGAGCCATTTGGCTTTCAACGTGCTTTAGAGCAAAATCGTGACAATGTTTTCTAAGTTCAACTGGTGGAATAGCACCGTTTTCAACACCTATAGATTTCATAGCCTTTAACTCTATAGGAAGTCCATGAGTATCCCAACCTGGAACGTATGGAGCTTTAAAGCCACTCATATTCTTTTGTTTTATAATAAAATCTTTAAGAACCTTATTTAAAGCAGTTCCAAGGTGAATAGAACCGTTAGCATAAGGAGGACCATCATGTAAGATATAAGAAGGCTTACCATCATTTTTAGCCATCATTTTATCATATAGTTTAATATCTTCCCATTTAGTAAGGGTATCTGGTTCTCTTTTAGGCAAATTTCCACGCATAGGGAAGTCTGTCTTAGTGAGATTAAGTGTTGAATTATAATCTTGTGACATATCAAAAAATCTCCCATCTAAAAACTTTAAAATATAATATTAACTAGATATTACTAGCAGAAGTTTCATTAGCAACATCAGGGACGTTGTCATTATCTGCCTCAACATCATCATTATCTTCGTCGTCATCATCTTCAATTTCTGGCATTGAAGATATTAATTCCAAATGATTTTTATACATATCGAATAGTTCTTTCTTAAAGTCGGAAACTATCTTTTGGATTTTAGCCAAATTTTTTTCTTCTGTTTCTATGTCAACACGAAGTGCATTAACTTCATCTTCAGCCTCAGTAACGGCATCATTAACGATTTTTTCAGCTTGAATAGTAGCCTCGGATATAATCTCATCGGATTTTCTTTTAGCATCGGCAATGGTTCTATGGCCAACCTTTTTAGCATCTAAAAGAGCCTCTTTAACGGCTTCCTCGTCTTGACGATACTCTCTAACCTTATCAGCCAAAATTTGCAATTTTTTATTAATTTCTGCATTTTCTCTTTCAAGTTGACCAAACTCAGCGGCGACTCTGTTTAAGTAGTCGTCAACATCTTCTTGGTTGTATCCAAAAGATACCTTTTCAAACTTTTGAGCACTAATATCTTTAGAATTCATAGAAAAAACCACCTCATTATAAATATTTTTTTATTAAGATATGTAATCTGTTCTTTTTAGTAGGTTCAGATATTTCAGCTATAGTATACTTACCATAACCTTTAATAGTAATAATATCGTCAAGTTTTAGGACGGTATCGGAAGAAGTTTCCTCTAGGTAGTTTACAGATACTATCTTAGATTTAACTACTTGTACGGCTTTGGTTCTGCTGATGTTCAACGCTAAACCAAGCACACAATCCAAACGCATAGACGCAACCGTTCCAGAAATATCTTTAAAAGATTGCTCTAATTTTAAGGAAACCTCATCTACAAGATTAGTCTTTACGCCCAATCTACCAATTTGAGTAACCTCATTTAGAACGATATCTTTTATACTAGAACTGATTACTACTTGAGTTTTACCATTCCCCACTATTATATCGCCAATTAAATCCCTGTTGAAGTTTAGAGCCATCAAAGAGCCTAAAAAATCTCTATGAGTTAGCTTAGAAAAAGTAGTATTGTAGGTAAACTCTACCACACTTAAAGGGAAGTCATTAAAAACGACATCTATATAAGAACTATATACACATAGCATCTTTCTTTCGGCAAGTTGATACCCTCCCCACAACAGATACTCTACTTGTGGATAGGTCTTTTTAATAGACTTAAGATATATTTCCATTTGAGCAACTTGCGAAGCATCTAAAAATGAAGTGTACTTTAATGATACATTTCTATCCACATATAAGAACATATCTTCAAGTCTATCCATTAGTAAGTTATTATTTAACATAGATACATCTATACTATAACGCCACTATTTTCCAATTCGCCGACTAAATCATCGCCCACAAAACCCACTCCACATGGAGTTATAATGTAAGTAAGATTTGCTACAGGCTTAATATTACCACCTTTAGCATAAGCAACACCAGCCAAAAAGTCTATAATTCTTCTTTTATTTTCTGGTTTAGCGTTTTCCAAATTTAGCACTACAGTTTTTTGTTTCATTAGATGGTCAGCAACTTGTTTAGCGTCGGTAAAAACTTCTGGTTTAACTAGAACTACTTCTAGACGGGCATTAACATTAATATAGTTTCTGCCATCATTTCTAGGGTTAGAACCATAGTTCTGTGATGTAGTAGTATTAGTGTTATTATAACTACTACTATTATTGCTACTGTTGTTACTACCATAATTTGAACTATCGTTATTAGTTGTATGGTTACTACTAGATGTACTTTCAGTGTTAGTATCACTGCTAGAAGATTGACTACTCTTAGTATCGTTATTATGTTCTGTATAATCTTCGTCATCATCGCCATCAAAATCTTGATTATTGTTATTAACTAAAAACCAATCTTTAAACTTGTCCACAAGACTCATAATTGTAATACTGCTACTCAAAACATGGATACACAATCCATGTGAGAAAATTCGATTAATTACTAATTCATGAACTTCTCAAGTAGTTTTTCCTTTCTAAAAATTTTATTTTGCGTGGTTTTCACGTTGTGCCACTACCCAACAGATATATTATATTTAACTGTTTAAGTTCCTTTAACGTTAGGAAAATCGAGTGTTATGGCACTAATTTGTTTTTAACACCTTTACCTTTTAAGATAGGTACATCTTGAGGATAACTCTATTACTCTATAGTAACGATTTATACACTCTAATATTAAACTACAGGATTTTTATAGATAAGTCCTTGCACCAAATAGTGCAGTACCTATTCTAACCAAGGTAGAACCATACTTAATAGCTTGAGTATAATCCCCTGATGTTCCCATAGATAAAATAGTCATACTTATATTATCTAATTTTTCTTCAGAAATGTCAATATACAATTCTTGCATTTTAGCCAAAAATTTATCACCACTGTTGGCAGGAGGTAAAGTCATTAAGCCTTTAACCCTAATGTTTTCCAAAGTAGATACTTCTAGTAAGAAATCTTTTAGAAGTTCTGGTTTAACACCTGCTTTAGATTCCTCACCTGCAATGTTTACCTCTACTAATACATCTTGAACTTTAGAGTTCTTTAAAGCTAACCTATTTATTTCTTGAGCCAATTTAATACTATCCACTGAGTGTATTAATGACATATCATTAATAATATACTTAACCTTGTTAGTCTGTAAACGACCTATAAAGTTCATTTCAGCAGATTTATAATATAAATCCTTTTTGCTAAGATATTCTTGAACCTTATTTTCACCTAATAAATCTATACCCAAGGTTATAGCATGATTAACAGCCTCAGGTTGAACCGTTTTGGTAACAGCCATAATTCTAACATCATCAATAGATTTTCTATACTTAGCAATAGAATTGTTTACATTTTCACGAATACGTTTAAAATTTTCATCTATATAGTTAAAGTTAGTAATCAAAGATTATCCCACACTTTCCACAATAATATCATCATAAAGGGCAAGATATTCGTTACTAGCAACCGCCTTAGATATAACGTAATCATCTCCACGATATATTACATCAATCTTTTTAAACTTAACTTGCTCTCCAACTTTAATATACACACCTTCATAGCTATTAACGGATGTGTTGCCATCTTCATCAGTTTCTTCTATATCTTTAAAACGCAAAGCCGATGAAGGAACTTTAATTCCATTATAGTTTTGAATAGACATTTCAACAGTTTCGACTCTATGTTGAACGACATCTTTAATCATGTTACTGCACATAACATAAACAATGCTTTCATTAGGATTGTCAGTATCTTTAATTTGCTTAATTGTACCCTTAATATTAACCGAACTAGATTCCAAATTAAGAGTTACTACGTCATCTATATTGAATATTTTCTCATGATTATCAATAACACCAACCATGTACCATTTATAGTCATCGATTAGTTTACCAATAACATTAGTAGTATCTAAGTTGTCAGCCTCATCATCAATCTTATCCAAGTCATCAACAGATAGGTCGTACATCATGCTAGTAGATAGTGTATCTTCATAGCCATCGATATAGCTAACAAAGTACGCAGGTCTATCCACCCAGATTGTACTTATAGGGTCAGTCATTTGACTTTCAAGAGTGCTTATCTGAGATTTTAATTCAGTAATTCTACTTTCAAAGCTACTTTGAGGGTCGGTGACTATCTGCATGGTACTCAATTGAACCAAAAGTTCATTTTTAGCAGTTTCAATCTTATCCATGTTGCCCAACTCTTTGTTGTAGGCTATGTTCAAGTATTTTTCTTGAATTAAAGATGTCAAATAAGATGGCTGAGCGACCTCAGTAGTACCAGGATTTTGAATTTTAGTTAAAATATCCAATTCGCTTTGAAGTTTTTCTATATCTTGTTTAGCCTCGATGCTTTTTTCATCATTGTAAATATAAGCCACGGCAGAATTCTTACTAACTTTTCCACCATCTGCGATAGCATACCCTACAACTCCACCACCATCGAAAGTTAAGACTTCCTCATCTCTAACATACACCCCATTGAAAGTTACCTTATTAGATGTTGTATATGACAAAGCAGTTTCGGTATTGTACTTATTTACCAATCCATGATACGCAATATTTATAACAGTAGTAAGTAAAAATAAAATTAGTATTACTACCAATACTTTAGAAGTAGCACTATTCATCATGATAATACATTACACATTCTTTTCATTAGCATCTAAAACAGATATCGGCTTAGCTGGAACTATTGTAGATATAGCGTGTTTATAAACCATATTCTGTTTACCCTCACAATCAAGGATTACTATATAGCTATCAAAACCCTTAACTAGACCTTTAAATTGATATCCACTAACTAAGAATATAGTTATAGGAATCTTTTCTTTTCTAGCTTGATTTAAGAAGATATCTTGTAAATTCATAGACTTATTCATAAAAAACACTCCGTCCTTTAAATTAAAATTAAATAAAAAAATACAAAAAGCACACTATCCAATGGATATATATTCCATTTACAACAAGATAAATATACTTATACATATTATATCACAAAAAATTGTATTTGGCTATAACTTTTTCGCAAAAATCAGTAAATTTATGAATGGTATCAAAATTATCTGCTATAATCCAATTAATTCTGTTATCTTTTCTAAACCAAGTCAGCTGACGCTTAGCATAGTGGCGAGTTTCTTGTTTAATACAATCCAAACAGCAATCCAAAGTGGCAACATTTTCAAAGTATGGAATCAATTCCTTATAGCCTATAGCTTGATTCGACGTTTTCATATCACCTTGATTATATACTTTTAAGCACTCATCTATTAAGCCATTTTGAACCATAATATCTACACGTTTGTTAATTCTATCGTAAAGTATAGACCTATCATTGAACCCTATAGCAAATGGAAGCCATCTATATGGAGTTTCTACAGAGCGACTTTCCAGTTTCAATTGTGACATAGTCTTTCCAGTAACTTCATAGACTTCTAAAGCTCGGATAATTCTACCTAAATTATTTTCATGCAAAGTCTTTGCAGTTTCAACATCTATGGAGTACAACCTATCCAATAGATACTTTTTACCGTTCGTTTGAGCCTCTAGGAGTAATCTATTTCTAACTTCTTGATTAGTTTCTATATCTTTAAACTGAATGTTATCCATCATAGATGTAATATATAGTCCTGTACCTCCAACTACTATAGGTAACTTTCCTCTGCTATGAATATCATCAATAGTTTGATACGCTACCTTAACATAATCGGCAACCGAAAAACTAGTATTTCTGTCCACAAAGCTAATCAAGTGATGTGGAATGTTTTCCATTTCCTCAAGGGTAGGCTTAGCCGTAGCGATATCCATACCTTTATATATCTGCATGGAGTCAGCAGATATTACTTCACCATTGTATAGCTTAGCCAAAGCAATCCCTAGAGCAGTCTTTCCAGATGCCGTTGGTCCTGCAACTACAAGTATAGGAGGTTTATTAATCATAATAAAAAATCACTTCCTTTATATGTTCTATAAAGTTCTTTTGAACTGTTTTTCCAAATCATTTTTACTCATAATGAACATTACTGGACGTCCATGAGGACAATGCCTAATCTTATCATTAGATATAATCTGTTTAGCTAAAGATATCATTTCTTCATCTGAAGTCTTATCGTTAGAACGTATCGCAGATTTACACGCTAAAGAATGAATAATCTCATCTATTATATAAGTTTGAGGTTCTTTTTTATGATGTAGTATGTTATCAGCAATCTCCACTACCGAACTTTCTACATCTTCCATTTTTAAAATCTCTGGAATGGATAATACCGATACATATGGTTTTTTAGAAAATTCAAATTGAAATCCTAAAGATAACATTAATAGAGTATTATCCTCAAGAGCAACCATCTGTTCATCGGATAACAATACTATAATAGGTTCTAGCAACATTTGACGGTCGGTGTACGCACTTTGAGATTTCAACTTTTCATAGATAATTCTTTCATGTCCTGCGTGTTTATCTATAATAATGATATCTCCATTATACTCCACCATTATATAATTTTTAAAAGCCTCTCCGATTAACTTAACTTGAATATCTTTAGATTTTTTATAAAAACTAGGTTTAGTTACTACTCCAACGTTTTTAAGTGAGGTTTTATCTTCTACTTTTTTAGGCAAATCCACTTTAGGAGTTTCAACCTTTGTGACATCATTAAGATTTTGTATCTTTTTAGATGTATCTTGCTTAATAGAGGAAACATACTTATCAAGATTTTTATTCTCATCATTAAGTTGAACCGTTTGAGTTGTAACATCTTGATTGAATATAAAATCATTTGGAGTATCTTCTATATCGTCAATAAATTTGAAATCATTATCCTCATCATCGGCGTTAAAAATAAATGGATTTTTTTCTTCATTATCGTTTATAACTTCTTGATTAGTAGGCAAATCCATATTTGGTAAGTTTGGTTGAACATACATTTCTTGTTTAATAGTCTTTTCACTAGGATTTATCTTAGAATTTTTAGTCTTTTCAAAGTCGAAGTCATACATCAATCCCGATTGCATTAAGGCATTTTTAACGGAAAAAAATACTGCATTAAAGACTTCATTTTCATTAGAAAATCTAACTTCTGCTTTGGTTGGGTGAATATTTACATCTACATTTTCAGGTGGAATAGTCAACTTTAGTATGCACACTGGAAACTTTCCATTCATCACCAAAGAACTATAAGCCTCCTCTAGTGCCGTGGATAGTATATCCGATTTAACTGCTCTGCCATTGACGAAAAATATCTGATATTGCCTATTGGATTTAGCATATAAAGGTTTTACAGTATATCCACTAACCGATACTTTACCCTCTACATATTCTACTGGAGTTAAATCTTTAGCGAAAGTTTTACCATATATTGAATATACAGTAGAAAACTGGTCATTATCGCCATATGTAGAAAATTCAGTTCTGCCATCACGGATAAATGTAAAAGCTATATCTGGGTGCGATACTGCTAACTTTTTCATAATATTAGATATAGCATTACTTTCCACAACGTCACGTTTTAAGAACTTCGCTCTTACTGGAACGTTATAAAAAAGATTTCTAATAGTAATAGTAGTGCCATCTGGACAACCTGTACTTTCGTTTAGAGTTTCAACACTTCCTTCTATTTTGTAATGCGTTCCAAGAGGTTCGTTTTTTAACTTAGTAAAAACTTCCACCTTAGATACTGCCGATACTGATGCTAAAGCCTCCCCACGAAAGCCCAAAGTTATAATTTTGTCCAAATCTTCTTTAGTAGATATCTTACTAGTTGCAAATCTAATAAAAGCCTTTGGAACGTCCTCTTTAGATATTCCAACACCATCATCAGTAATTCGCATATAAGATTTTCCGCCTTCTTTAATTTCAACGGTAATTCGTGTAGAATGAGCATCTATAGAGTTTTCAACCACTTCTTTAATTACCGATATTGGTCTTTCAATGACTTCTCCCGCAGAAATTAATTCCGATATCTGTTTAGGTAAAATATTAATCATTTTAGATTTGCAACCCCTTTCTTTTTAATTAATAGTTAAGAATTAATAATGAATAATTTTTTAAAATCAATCTACATTGATACTTCTAATTAGTGGAGTAATAAAGAAACAATCTTCAAGAGGTTGCCCCTCACAAGAGTATTCCTCTACGATATCTTTACAGAGTTTAAAATTTTCTTGTAGATATTTCTTAATTTTAAATTCAACTTCTTGATTTTTACCCGTCTTTAGATAATCCTCATAACTTTCAACGATAACTCCAATTAAAAAGTACACCTCATATTGATTTAATGGTTGAGTATCAAAGTAGTTGATAAATTCAAAAATCCTGTTACTGTTAGCGACTTCAATTTCCCAATCTTGACAGTGTGGGTGAGGTTTTTCTAAATGTAAATCCAAAATCATTTTAGAATTTTCTAAATTATTATATAAATTTTCCATAATATTACATATATGCTAACTTTCCATCTCTTTTAAGATAACTTTAGCCCTATCGATTACACTTTGAGGCAATCCAGCAAGTTTGCCAACCTCAATACCGTAACTATCATCAGCACCACCACGGATAATCTTTCTTAAAAACTTTATGGTATCGCCTTGTTTTTCCACTGCAATACTGAAGTTCTTAACGCCCTCAAGAGTATCTTCAAGAGCGATTAACTCATGATAGTGTGTAGCAAATAAAGTCTTACAACCTATTTGAGTGGTAATATACTCTAGCACCGATTGTGCTATGGATATTCCATCAAAAGTGGACGTACCTCTGCCAACTTCGTCCAAGATTACTAGACTATCTTTAGTAGCATACTTTAATATGTCGGCTACTTCGCTCATTTCCACCATAAATGTGGATTGCCCTGCAGATAAATCATCGGACGCACCTACACGAGTAAATATTCTATCCACAATAGATATATCTGCTGAAGTACATGGTACAAAGCTACCTATTTGAGCCATTAAAGTTATCAATGCAGTTTGACGCATAAATGTTGACTTTCCAGCCATATTAGGACCAGTAACTATAGCCATTCTGCAATCCGATGTATTTATGGAAGTATCATTAGGTACGAATATGTTTTCATTAGACATCAACTCTACAACTGGGTGACGACCATCTTTAATGTTTATAGTTCCGTCGGTAGTTATGTTAGGTCTATGATAGTTATTGCGTAATGAAACTTCTGCAAAGGAACATAACATATCTAGTAAAGCTATAGCCAAAGATGTCTTTTGACATTCAACTAGATGCTTTCCAATTTCATTTCTAATACTTATAAATATTTCACTTTCCAGTGCAAGAGTTCTATCCTTAGCAGATAGTATAGTATTTTCAAGAGTTTTTAACTCATCAGTTATAAACCTTTCGGCATTAGTTAGAGTTTGTTTTCTAACGTAATCTGGTGGAACTAGATTGTAATTAGACTTTGTTATTTCTATATAGTACCCAAAGACTTTATTATAACCTATCTTTAAATTTTTGATACCTGTTCTATCACGTTCTCTTTGCTCTGTCTGTCTAATGATATCTTCACTATTTTTCATGATGTTTCTAAGTTCATCAAGTTGAGAGTTAAAACCATCTTTGATAGTGTTTCCATCTTTAACCGATACAGGTGGTTCATCACTAATAGCACTTTCAATAAGGTTAGATATTTCTTCTAAGGAGGAGATATCTGTATATATGTTAGTTAGCAAGGTTGAACTATCTACTATTTTAGATAACTGTTCTTTAATAGATGGCATCTTTAAAGCTGTTAAAGATAGTGCTTTTAAATCTCTAGGAGTAGCAGTCTTATAAGCAACTTTACCCATCAATCTTTCTATATCGCAGATATTAGATAGTAACTCTCTAACTTCCATTAACACCAAAGATTTTTTAGTTAAAATTTCAACGGCATCTAAACGATTGTTAATATCTATTGCCTTTATTAGAGGTCTTTCAATAGTGGATTTCAACAATCTTCTACCCATAGATGTCTTAGTCTTATCAAGAACCCATACCAATGAACCTTTTCGTTCTTTATTTCGGATAGTTTCAGTTAATTCCAAATTACGTCTAGCGTTGTAATCTAGTTCCATAAAATCGGAGTTTATTAAAACTTCTATAGTAGTAAACCTATTAGTTAAAGACTTTTGAGTTTCTGCAATATAATCGAACATACCGCAAAGAGCGTACTCTTTAAGCGTAGGATTTCCAAAATTAACGTTGTCAATATTACCATTAAATTGCGATATTACTTCACTACTCTTTATACTTGGATTGAAACACCTTTCAACTCTAAAAGTTAGAATAGCTTTAGTTCTTAGTTTAATGAAATCTATTACAGATTTTAACTTTAAAAATTCATTAGGGCAGACAATCTCAGCTGGATTATATTGTGATATCAAGTTTATAATGCTATCTTGATAGTTTTTACCAAAAACTTCTGTAATTAAAACTCTACCAGTAGATATATCAGCGAAACACAAACCACATCTTTGAGAAGTTGCGTCCACATATGTAGAACATATATAGTTATTACAATCCTCATCTAGCATAGTAGTTTCGGTTAAAGTTCCAGGAGTGATAATCTTAATAACATCACGTTGAACCAACCCCTTAGATAGTGCTGGGTCTGTCAACTGTTCGCAGATAGCAACCCTATAACCTAAGTCGATTAATCTTTTTATATAAACATCACTACTATGATAAGGTATACCACACATTTCGGCACGTTTATCAAGACCGCAATCTTTACCAGTTAGAGTTAATTCTAACGCTTTAGAAATTTCTAAAGCGTCATCGAAGAACATTTCATAAAAATCGCCTAACCTAAAGAACAGTATATAATCAGTATACTGTTCTTTTATAGTTAGATATTGCCTCATCATAGGCGATAATTTTTTATTATTTTTTAGAGAAAAATCCATACTTCAGCCACCTATTAATGACAGCCACCACAAGTAGAACAACTTCCACTACATGATTGTGTAGTTGAACAAGTTTCTGGGTTTTCACCATTAGCACTAGCAGTGATAATCATATTTATAGCACTCATAACGGCGTTCATAACGTCTTGAGCCTCATTAAAGGTAGCCATATTCTCATTAGATATTATTTGTGAATAAACATCTTTTATCTTTTTATCTAGTTCTTGAAGTTTATCGCCGTCCTTGTCATCTTTAGACATTTCGGTATTCAATTGAACTCTGCTCATATTGAACTCTTGAATTAACTGTTGTAGAGTTTCATCATTATCAGCATTTTCCTTAGCGATGTTATATTTAATATATCTTTCATCTTCTTGAATAGCTTTACCTAAATCTCTAGCCAATCTTTCTAACTTATCCATAATTAAAAATCTCCTTTATAGTAAATATTTTTATAATTATTAAATCCAATAATATCTTGGATTAGATTTTCTAATTTTAAATATTCTTTATTTTGTGGATTACACCCACCATATCTTTTAACATTCCCATTTGATTTTATAGTTATATAACTTTCATAACCATCTAGAAAACCTATCTCTGTTAAATTTTGAGGGAAAACAATATTTTCAATTTTAGACTTTAAAATGTCAAAGTTACTATTTGATATTTTCGATGAATTAAAGTAAGTTTCTTCATTTATAAAACCATTCTTTTTGAAGATATAACTTTTATCTTCAAAAAAATATATCTTAAAATTCAAACCCAATACAATATCAAACATACTTTGAGAAACATACTCATATTTTAAAAACCAATTTTCATTCATACCAACTCACCAAAAACAGACCAGTTTCTTGATTGAGTAACTTTAACATTGACAAACTGTCCAATTAAAGATTTATCTCCAACGAACTCAACAATAATATATTCGCTACTTTTACCAGTTAGAGTACCTTCTGCCTTGCCCTCGCCACTTACTAGAACTCTTAAAGTACGTCCAATAAAACGCTTATAAGATTTATCTGTTATATCACGTTGAACGGCAAGAAAGTCTCTCATACGTTTGCCTTTTTCCTCATCGGATATTTTATCATCTATTAGACTTGCTTTAGTGCCAGTACGCTTTGAATATATAAACGAATAGATATTATCATACTTAACACGTTTGATTAAATCTACAGTAGCTTGAAAATCCTCATCGGTTTCGTTTGGGAAGCCTATAATGATATCCGTAGTAAGAGAGAAGTCTGGACATTTAGAACGAGCGTAGTCAACTGTTTCAAGATACTTTTCGACAGTATAGCGTCTGTTCATAGCCTTTAAAATAGAATTACTTCCGCATTGTACTGGTAAGTGTAGATGTTTGCCAACCTTATCACATTCAAAGATGGTATCTATTAACTCTTTAGTAGCGTCTTTAGGGTGAGATGACATAAATCTAATAATAAAATCGCCATCTATGGCATTAATCTTTCTAAGTAGTTGTGGAAAAGATATTTCATCTTTCAAGTCGTTACCGTAGGAGTTTACATTCTGACCAAGTAGCATAATTTCTTTATATCCTTGACGTACCAACTGAGTAACTTCATTAACGATAGTATCCGACCTTCTTGAACGTTCTCTACCTCTAACGTAAGGAACTATACAATAAGTACAAAAGTTATTACAACCATACATTATAGGTACAGATGCAAATATGTTACTATCTCTAACTTGATTAAAACTTTCATCGATAATATCGCCATATTCGGTAGTATCGAAAGCGTGTTTTTTACCATTTAATACATCTAATAATAGTTTAGGAAACTTATCCATAGCAGAAGTACCAAAAACTATGTCAACATATGGATAAGACTTTTTAATCTTGTCGCAGATATGCTTTTCTTGAGCCATACAACCACTAAGACCTATTATCAAATTAGGATTGCTACGCTTAAACCTTTTAATAGCACCAATTTGACCGAAAACTCTATCTTCAGCATTTTCACGGACTGCACAAGTATTAAATATAATAATATCGGCATTATCTGGAGCGTTAGTCAAGCCGTATCCCATTTGAGCAAGTAGACCTTTAATCTTTTCGCCCTCCGAAAAGTTCAATTGACAACCAAAAGTATGCACATATGCCATATATTGATTACTACTATTGGATATAATATCCTTAACTTTTTGAATATACTCTTGCATTTAAAATAAAATCCTTTCTAAACTATGATACTTTTTAATTATAACACATATCAATACTTTTTACAACTTTTTTTTGTGATAACTTCTTGAAAATATTAAAAAGGACATTCCAAAAAATGTCCTAAATAGAATATTCATGATAGTATTATATCATATAATTTTCACCATTAACATGAGGCGTATTATCTAACAAATCTTGTAAGGTAGTATTATCTACTACTTGATTAATAGCATCATTTAACTTAATCCAAAGTGGTAAAGTAGGACATATTTCAGCTCTAGGGCATTGATTAACTTCATCATCTAAACAAGCCACGGGGGTTAAAGAACCTTCCGTACAACGCAAAATCATGCCAACAGTGTAATCTTTAGGAAGATAACTTAACTTATAACCGCCCTTATTACCTCGGATACTTTTAACATATCCCGAACGACTAAGTAAAGTTATAATCTGTTCAATATATTTAACTGATACTCCTTGCCTTTGAGATATATCTTTAATGGGTATATGTTCGCCGTTATTATGTAAAGACAAATCCAACATAATTCTTAGAGCGTATCGACCTTTAGTAGAAATTTTCATAAATAGCACCTTCTTAAAAAACAATATATTATAATTATATAGCAAAAAAAAATCAAAGTCAAGGCATAATCATACTAATCAATAGGAATAATAGGATTTAAACCCAAAATAATAACACTCTTACAAAACATAAGAGTGTTACACGTGACATACTCCCCCACCTAAAGAGGTGAGGACTTCTGATTTAACAGATGTTTCCCACTCAATACATCTAATGATGTAAGTATCAATGGGCTAACCCCGTGTGTCCCACGGTTTTTCAGGTTGTCTGTTTTGCTGACTTCACACTATGCGAATGATTACGTTATGGGATAGAGGATACCCGACAAACCCTTATCATAGCGGTATGGCTAACCACTAATCTATTCTCCTTTCATAATCTCCATACCAACGGCTTGGTTATCGCTCTTTGTGGTACAGGTAATCGAAAATATGATACTCTCATCATATTCTTTACATTGACTACATTATAATATATTATTTTTAGCTTGTCAATAGTGGGAACGCAATTCATCCCCCACTTATAGAGGTGGGGGAATTCTTGCTGAAATTAGTTAAAACAATAGATAGATTAATCACTATTGACATCATTAGCAGAACTTGAAAAACCGTCCATAAACTGTTTAGCTAGTTCTTCATTACCACCAAACATATCAAGAACACTTTCAGGAATAGTACCATCTTGTTTATACTGTTGAGTATACGCATCAGAATTTTCCATTAGGTCTGTCATATTTTCAGCAATAGGACCAGATATCACAAGTACAGCAACACTTACAACTACTGCTATAGCAGATGTAACTATTCCAGTAATTGCAAATGGTTTACCATTTTTACGTTTAGCTAGAACTATTATCGCTAAAATAATCGATATCAACGCAAATGGTATGGCTGGACAGTAACATATACAAGTAACTAAGGCTAAAATTCCTAATACCATAGATGCAATAGCCATTCCTTTGCTACCACTATTATTAGGTTGCATATTTTCGTCCATGTTGTAACTGTTGTTATAATCGTTTGGGTCAAAAGACATATAAAAACCACCCTTCTAAAAAATGTAATATATCTATAAAAAAGATGTCACCATCTCTTTTAAATCTTCAAGATTAAACGGAGTTCTTTGATATACGCAGTAGTTCAACCAATTAGAATACATCAAATTAGCGTGACAACGCCACTTAAACACTGGTTGTTTAGAAGTATCATCATTTGGGAAGTAGTTGTAAGGCATTTGAATATCCATACCTTTTTGAACGTCACGGAAGTACTCTTCAGCAAGAGTATTTCTATCATACTCACTATGTCCCATAATAAAGTACTGTCTACCGTTTTTATTAGCCACAATATGTACTCCTGCGATATCAGAAGATGCAGAAATTTCAAGATTAGGATTTTTTAAAATATCCTCACGTCTTACCTCTGTATGCCTAGAGTGTGGGGCTAAAAAGCCCTCATCAAAGCCTTTTAAAAGTTGAGAGTTCACTCTTTCGATATTATGTGGGAATATGCCGAACATCTTCTTTTCAAGTGGATACTTAGGTATTCCAAAATGATAATACAATCCAGCACAAGCACCCCAACATATATGCATAGTGGAAAATACATTGGATTTAGACCATTCCATAATTTTGCATAACTCTTGCCAATAGTCGACTTGTTCAAACTCAAGATGTTCCACTGGAGCACCTGTAATTATTAGGCCATCATAGAAACTATTTTTAATTTCGTCAAAGGTTCTGTAAAAGCTACTCAAATGGTTTTCCGAAGTGTGTTTAGCTCTATGAGATTTAACGTGCAAGAGTTCTACATCTACTTGTAAGGGAGTGTTACTAAGTAGTCGCATAAATTGAGTTTCAGTTTCAATCTTTTTAGGCATTAAGTTTAAAATAATAATCTTTAATGGACGAATATCTTGAGAGTTTGCTCTAATATCAGACATTACAAAAATGTTTTCACTTGAAAGAGTTTCATAAGCAGGTAAATCCTTAGATATTCTAATAGGCATTAAAGGTCACTTCCAATCCAAAAATTTAAGTTAGATATTATTAATAATATCCAAAAAACATTAAAACAATATTAAAGCCACAAAATATTATTATACAAATGGGCAGATATTTTTAATCTGCCCAAAAATATTTTAAAAAATATTAGAAAAAACTATTATACTGGGTGAACATTAGTTTCAGCGTTACCATGTTTACCATCTATACCATACTTAGCGTTTCTTCTTTTTTCAAAGAACTTAACGGCAACTTGTCCGAATTGAGCATAACTTAGAACGTCTTCTTCTTGTTCAATCCATTCTGCACATTCTTTACGAAGTTTTTCTAATTCTGGTTGTAGTAAGTCAGCAGGACGGCAATCGATAGGTTCAGCATCGCCGATAATCTTCTTTCTAAATTCAGGGTCTATAGGAACAGGAGTTCTACCATATTCACCACGAACTATACCCTTAAATTCCTTAGTAACGGTCTTGTATCTTTCGCCAGTTAGAACGTTGAATACTGCTTGTGTACCAACGATTTGCGAAGATGGTGTAACTAGAGGTGGCTCACCTGCATCATGACGAACACGAGGAACTTCCTTAAGAACTTCAGTTAATAGGTCTTCCTTACCTGCTTGTTTTAGTTGAGATAGTAAGTTAGACAACATTCCACCTGGAACTTGATAGATTAAAGCATTAGCATCAGTAGCTAACATCTTAGGGTCTAGTAGACCACTATCGATGTACTTCTTACGAAGTGTCATGAAGTAATCTCTAATTTCGTTCAATAGAACTAAGTCAAGACCAGTATCATATTCAGTACCTTGAAGTGCTGCTACTATGGATTCTGTAGGAGCGTGTGAAGTTCCTAGTGCAAGTGGTGACATAGCAGTATCTACAACGTCAACACCAGCTTCGATACCCTTTAACAAACACATGGACGCTAAACCAGATGTATAGTGTGTATGTAGTTGAATTGGAATATCAACAGCTTTCTTTAAAGCAGTAACAAGTTTTTCAGTTCTGTAAGGAGTTATTAAGGCAGCCATATCCTTAATACAGATGGATTGTACGCCCATCTCTTGAAGTTCCTTAGCATAGTTTACATAGTACTCATCAGTAAATACGTCGCCTAAAGTGAACGACATAGCAACTTGTACATGAGCCCCTTCCTTAATAGATGCCTTAACGGCAGTTTGAAGGTTTCTCTTATCGTTAAGAGCGTCGAAAATTCTAATGATATCTATACCATTAGAAACAGATTTCTGTACAAAGTATTCAAGAACATCATCGGCATAGTGACGATATCCCAACATATTTTGACCTCTAAATAGCATTTGTAGTTTAGTATTCTTAAAGTGGTCTTTAAGTATACGAAGTCTTTGCCAAGGGTCTTCATTTAAGAAACGTAAACAAGCGTCAAAAGTAGCTCCACCCCAACACTCTACAGAATGATATCCAACCTTATCCATCTTATCTAAGATAGGTAACATTTCATCGATAGTCATTCTAGTAGCAATTAGGGATTGGTGAGCATCACGCAATACGGTTTCTGTAATACCAACTTTTTTAGCCATAGTTTAAATAACCGCCTTTCAAAAATTACTGAACAGTAGCAAGAGTATCTGAAGAGTTTACAGTATCGCCCTTTTTAACTACAACGCTAGTAACCTTACCATCGCAAGGAGAAACTATTTCATTTTCCATCTTCATAGCTTCAAGAATCATCATAACTTGACCTTTAGTTACGCTATCGCCAACAGATACCTTAACATCTAGGATAGTACCAGGCATTGGAGCAGTAACCTTTTCGCCCTCACCTGCTGGAGCTGGTGCTTGTGCAGGGGCTGGAGCTGGTGCTGAAACAGGTGCAGGTGCAGAAACTGCAACAGGAGCAGAACCATCTGTAATTTCTTCAACAGCAACATCGTAAGCCTTGCCATTAACAGTTATATTAAATCTTTTCATAATAAAAATACCACCAATCTATATATTTTAAACGTATATACTTTAATGCAAACTATATTACTATAGAGTAATATTACTATGCTTTTTAGATAGAGTTTCAACTCTCTTAGAAGATAGAATGTCAAGAGCAGAAACTAGAGTCTTTCTAGTATCACTAGGAGCGATAACCTCATCAATAGCACCCTTTTCAGCACTAGCAAAAGCATTAGCTACAGAAGTACAATATTCTTTAGCAAGTTTTTCTCTATCAGATTTAACGTCAGTAGAACCCTTTAACTTATCGTGCCATAAAAATTCAACTGCAGTTAGAGGTGCAAGTGGTGAAATAACTGCATTGTTCCAAGCATATGTAAAGTCAGCATCAGCAGATTTACCAGCCATAGCAGTAAATACAACACCATAAGCGTTACCAGTAACTATAGAAATCTTAACAGTAGTAGCCTCAGCATAAGCGTCAGTAAGTTTAGTAACATCTCTAACAGCACCAGCAGTTTCAGTAGCAGTAGAGCAATCGAAACCTTCGGAGTTCAATAGAGTAACTATTGGAACAGAAAAAGCGTCGCACATTCTAACAAAACGAGCAATCTTAGAGCAATCGTCAGCAGATAGCTTGTTAGAAGTCTTATCAGTACCAACTATACCTACAGTAGCACCACCAATAGTAGCTAAAGCAGTATAAGATGCTACACCAAAGCCATCGGACAGTTCAACGATGCTTTCAGCATCTGCAATAGCATTAGCAATAGAAACCACGTCACTACCCATAGGAGCAACTGGTTCGCTATATTCAAATTGAGGTAGTTGAGAAATGTTATTAACTGGCATTAAGTTAAGAATATCCTTAACTTTCTTAATAGCATCTTGTTCAGTGGCACATACAGCAGATGCAGTACCTGCCTTCATAGCAGCCTTAGCAGTACCTGCACCAGTCTTGTCGCCATCTGGAACTGGAGCTACAAAAAATTCACTATCTTCTGTCATAACTATGAAATCGGAAGTACAAGCTAATAAAGCTGAACTTCCTGCACAAGTACCCATAATTAAAGCTACTTGTGGAACTACACCAGAAATGATAGCTGAAGCATTAATCATCTTACCATAAGCAGTAAGAGCATTTACATCTACATAAGCACCATTAGAGTCATAAATACCAACTATTGGAGTTCCTGTCTTAGCTGATAAACTATATAACTTAGAAATCTTATCAGCTTGAGCCATTCCAACAGCACCACCATTAACTGATTTATCCTGTGAGTAGGCATATACTGGATTTCCATTAACGTAGCCATACGCAGTAACTACGCCTGAAAGATTTTCTTTTTGCTTTAAAGCTGAACCAATTTCAGTGAAAGTGCCTTCATCAAAGAGCATTTCAAGTCTTTTAACAGCATTAGAGCCAGAATTATTAATCTGCATACCTATTTTTCTTCCTTCCTTTTCAGAGTAAAGTTTAAATTAAAAAAGTAATAAAATCCTCTGATAATAATTCAATACATGTCCTTATGATAACATATTTACTGAAATTTTTCAAGTACTAAATTATAATATTTACAAATTTTTTAATTATCAAAAGAAATTTTAAGTAATAATAAAAATTTAAAAAAGATTAATCTTCTTTTCCTATAGCATTTCTAATGGCTCTAAGTTCGTCAGGCTTTAATTCTCTCCAAGTACCAGACTTGAGCATACCCAACTTAAGAGGTCCTATGCTAATACGTCTTAAACGAGCGACTTCCAAACCTACGGCTTCGCACATTCTTCTAATCTGTCTGTTTCTGCCCTCTTTGATAGTCATAAGCAATACTACTCTATTTTCTTCCTTAGTTACCACTGTAACGGTGGCAGGAAGTGTCTTCTTACCATCTAGTTCTATACCAGTGGATAGTTGTACCAATTGTTCTTCGGAAATATCTGGGCGAACGGTAACTCGGTAAGTTTTGGAAATATGTTTGCTAGGGTGCATGATATCATTAGAAAACTTGCCATCATTAGTGAATAGTAATAAACCCTCAGTATTTTTATCCAATCTACCCACTGGATACACTCTTTCTTCTATACCATCTAGTAACTCCATGACAGACTTTCTTCCCAATTCGTCCGATACTGTAGTAACGTATCCACGAGGTTTATTTAACATGATATATAGTTTATTCTTCTTTTTAGGAATATATAGTCTTTGGTCATCTATAGATATAATATCTTTAGGAGATGCCTTATCGCCTAACTTAATAGGTCTGCCATTTAGTTTAACTCTACCTTGAGATATTAATTCTTCTGCCTTACGCCTAGAACAGTAACCTGCATCGGCGATAATCTTTTGTATTCTATCCATAATGTAAAATCCTTTCTTAAATTATGTCATACAGGAACGCCATCGCTGACGTTCCGTGCAGACCTAAAATTGATATATAAACTTTAAAATCTTTTCTTTAAAAGATAACTTCACATCTTTTTTAACTTTCAAAACTTCCTCACTAGATATTAAACTACAAGTGGATACTACTTCACCATCTAACAAATACTCTACTCTTCCTAGAGTTTCCCCTTTAGATATTGGAGCATATTCAAACTCATTTAGATACACTTTAGTTTTATAATCCGCTGAACAACCTACAACGTTCGGAAGTAACACTTCAGCAGAACGCTCTAAAGATAGAGTATCCTTACTAGCACCTACTAGATTAACTTCAAAGTTTTCATTTATGGGAGATTGCATACTTACTTGTGAAAACCCATAATCATATAGTGACGTATGGTCATTCCAATCGTTTGGAGCGTTTAAAGTAACCACTATAAGAGTAACTCCATCACGTTCACACGCCGATACTAAACATCTACCAGCATCATCAGTGAAACCAGTTTTAACACCTATAACGCCATCATACATATTTAGTAACTTATTGGAATTTTTAAGCCATCTGTCATAAGGTGGATTTCCAAAATTAACTTGTGCAGTATAAGTTCCGCAAATTTCTCTAAAGTCTGGATTTTTCAAAGCATATCTAGTAAGTAGAGCCATATCGTAAGCAGTAGAACAGTGTCCACCCTCATCTAAACCAGATGGCGTAACGAATAGAGTATCATTCATACCAATCTGTTTAGCCTTATCGTTCATCATTTTAGCGAAGTTTTCAAAAGAACCTCCTAACTTGATGGCTGTAGCATTAGCACTATCGTTACCAGATGGCAACATCATACCATAGCATAATGCACGTTTAGTAACGATATCGCCCTCTAGTAGTCCCATAGATGAGCCTTCAACCTTTATAGCATTGCTATCTACAGTAAATTGAGTATCAAGGTCGCCACTTTCTAGCGATAGTATAGTAGTCATTATCTTAGTAGTACTAGCCATAGGCAATCTGTCATGAGAATTTTTTTCATAGATAACATTTCCAGTAACTGCCTCTATCATGATACAAGCCTTTGCAGATACTTCTAAAGCTCCAACTTGCAACTGATTGACGGAAATAATGCCTATAACTACAGATACTATACTACAAATAAATCTTTTAAGCAAAGCAATCCCCCCTATAAGATAAATCTATGTTAGGATTGCTTTTAATATTCATATAATGTTAATCTGTAGTTTTATCAGCCTTGTCCGATTTTGAACTGTCCGCATCATCTTTTTTAAACAAGTCAGCGATTTTGTCAATAACGTCTGGAATTTTATTAACTATAGCGTTCTCTTTAGATGCGTTTACAGTCATTTCAAGAAGTTTAACTTCACCATTAGATGAAACTACTAAAAAACCTAAAGGTTGCACCGATACACCAGCACCAGAACCACCTGCAAAAGCGTCTACACTTTCAGTCTTTTTAGGCAAATCTGCACCACCAGAAGCAAAACCATACGATATCTTAGATATAGGTATTACAGTAGTACCATCTTGACTAGTAATAGGTTTACCTACAACAGTATCAGCGTCAACCATTTCTTTTATTTTTTCTAGGGTTATTCCCATAATATCTTTTAACATAATAAAACTCCTTTTTTACAGAAAAATTTATAGTAGGTCATTCCTTTTAAGAATAGGTATAACCTTAAATATCATGACTAATATTTTACCCACGCCTTTACCTAAGCCAATCTTAACCTTAAAAGATACATCATAGATGCTATTACTAGAGTTAAACTTAGGTTGAATATTAATACTTTTCTTTTTAACCTTAAAGTTCCAATATAGAAATCCCAAGATGTTTCCAAGTACTATGTTTAACTTTCCGAACTTCAAAGCACAATCAAAGGCATCTAAATCGGCGACTTGAAAGTTAATATATAGATTAGTAATTTTAATACTAGTTATAAACTTTCCCAACTTAGTTTTAATAGCCTTAAAGATATCTAAAGCCACATTAAGAGTATCCAAAGCGTTTAAATCCGAACTTTCACTATCGTTAGATGTATCTTCTTTAGATACATTCTCTTTATCTTGAGAAGTCTTTTTCAAGCTATCATCATGCGAAGTTTTACTTTTAGGACTATCCACACTAGAGGTTTTATCCTTAGAGTTTTCCTTGTTATCTTTAGATTTAGAAGTTTTTTTCTTAGGTTTAGTATCTTTAGGATAGAACTTAATAAAAGCATAAGTAATCTTATAGCTGAACTCTCCCCCGATGTATTTAACATCAATACATATAGGTAGGTATAGTATCAACCCTAGAACTATAAATATTATACACAAAGCTATCAAAGGCGATACTCCTTCCCAACCTAATAGTTTAAACTCAATGGAATATCTTCGGGTTCGTCCGACTGTCTTTCAATATGGTGTGGTAACGGAGGTAGTTCAGAGATATCATTTAGACCAAAACATCTTAAAAATACTGGTGTAGTTACATAAGATATCGGTCTACCAGGGATATCTAACCTTTCAGCCTCAACTATCAAACCTTTTTCCACTAGTTTACTTATAACATGAGAACTATCTATACCTCGAATACTTTCCACAAAACTCTTAGTAACAGGTTGATTGTACGCAATAATAGTCAAAGTTTCCATAGCAGATGGCGACAATACTATCGAACGATTTACCACGGCAGTATTCTTGATATACTTAGAAAACTCTTTGCGTGTAACTAGTTGATAACATTCTCCTAAGTGTTGTATTATCAAAGCTGAACCGAAGTCTTTATATCTAGCATTAAGTTCAGTTATTAATATAGAAACTTCTTTTAAAGGAATTTCTGTAGCTTGTGATAATTTTTTATCTTCCAAAGGTTCACCATATGCAAATAGTACTGCTTCTATTCTAGCCATTTTTTCTTCCAAGATATCACTTCCCATCTAAAGATTTTTTTCTAACCTTTCTACCAGTAAAGGAAATTTCTTCCGAATTATCACTAATAAGTAACCTACCCGATTTAGTAAGTTCTAATACTGCAAGAAAGAGTGCTACTCTTTCGGAACGGTCATCAATACCGTCTAATAAATCCGATAGTTTTGCTTTACCATACTTATACATAGTTCTTAATACAGATACTACTTTAACTTCAATAGGATACATCTTGTGTTTAACTATCACCTGAAACTTATCTTCAGTGATAGTTGGTCTTACATTCTTTAACCTTTTTAGACCTATATTCATATAGGCATTTAGAAGTATCTCAGGGGAATGTATTATGTTATAAGTATTATCCACTTGACTTTCAATAATACGTTTATGAATAAAAACTTTATCGCCACAAAACATGGTACTTAAAGTTTGAGTGGCTTGTTTACACAATGAGTATTCTATAAGAGTTCCTTGCAACTCTTGTTTAATCTTTTCAGCCTCCGTGGAGTTAGGTAACAACGATACAGTCTTTATATATATCAACCTAGATGCCATATCTAAGAACTCTCCAGCAAGTTCTAAGTCATGCGATTGGCAATCGTTTAGATATGCAATGTACTGTTCTAACAACTTAGATATTTCAATATCGTTAATATTTAACTTATGTTTAGAAATCAAGTTAAGCATTAAATCCAGAGGGCCTTCAAAGACTTCTAACTTAAAAGATAACTTTTCCATTAATACAATCTACCCAAAAAGCCAGTTAATATATCCATAACGTCTAAGGTAACGTTTTGTAGCTTAGCTATAGGAGTATCTAAAATACCAACATTCATTACCACTATTAGTACTAGAAATATAATCTGTTCGTAACGCATTATGTTGAAGTAAGTATCTTCTTTCAAGAATATGCTAAACACCCTAGAGCCATCTAAAGGAGGTATTGGCAACAGATTAAATACTGCTAAGCCTACATTTAAAGATACTATATATCCAAACATATAGAACAGATTTACCATAATATCACTATATGGAGCATGGAAGTATATCAACTTATAGACTATCATAGCAACATAAGCCATAATTAAATTAGATACAGGTCCTGCCAAAGCTGTTAAAGCCATTCCCAACTTTCTATTCTTAAAGTTATTGGGATTAATAGGTACAGGTTTAGCCCAACCGAAACCTATAGTTAGCATCATAATAGTACCCCATAAATCCAAGTGTGCAAATGGATTTATAGTCAATCTACCTTGATATTTAGCCGTATTATCGCCCAACTTGTAAGCCATGTATCCATGGGCAAACTCATGAATTGGAAACGCCGTAAATAATACCAATGCGTGCATTAAATAGACAAAAATTCTACTACTAGACATAATGTTATAACTTCCTTTCAATAATATATAATATCTGTATCTTATAATTGTAACCTATAATGAAAAAAAAAGCAAGTGATTTGAAAAAAAATCAATTGACAACCTTGTATATATAATGCTATAATTATAAATAATAGATTAAGATAAAATCACTAAAAGTTACTTTAAAAGTGACAAAAATTTCAAAAAACAAAGGAGTTTTACTGTATTATGGATATTACTGTAAAATCAAAATTGCAGGCTATGGCTTGTAAAGTTAGAATGGGCGTTATTGAGGGAACTTATAACGCAAAATCTGGACACCCAGGTGGTTCTCTCTCTATTTCCGATTTACTAACATATCTATACTTTGCTAAGATGCACGTTGACCCTAAAAATCCAGAAATGGAAGATAGAGATAGATTAGTACTATCTAAAGGACATACTGCCCCTGCATTATACTCTGTATTGGCACAAAGAGGTTTCTTCCCAGAAGATGAGTTAAAATCTTTAAGACACATTGGAGCAATGTTGCAAGGTCACCCATGTATACACATTCCAGGTATAGACATGAGTAGTGGTTCTTTAGGTCAAGGAATTTCTGTAGCTTGTGGAATGGCTTTAGCTGGAAAGTTAAAAGAGGCATCTTATAAGATATATGCAATCTTAGGTGATGGAGAAATTCAAGAAGGTCAAGTTTGGGAAGCTAGTATGTTTGCAAGTCACTACAAACTAGATAATCTAATTGCTATCGTAGATAACAACGGTCTACAAATAGATGGTAAGATTACTGACGTAATGTCACCAGAACCTATTACCGATAAGTTTAAAGCATTCGGTTGGCACGTTATAACTATGGACGCTCACGACTTCGATAGCATAGAAAACGCTTTCAATGAGGCTGAAACTATAACAGGTCAACCTGTAGCTATTATTCAAAAGAGCATTAAAGGTAAAGGTGTATCCTTTATGGAAAACCAAGTAGGTTGGCACGGAAAAGCTCCTAACAAAGAAGAATACGATATCGCTATGGCTGAATTAAAGTCACAACTACAAGCATTGGAGGGTTAATATCATGTCAGATGTAATTAAAAAGGCTACTAGAGAAAGCTACGGTGAGGCTTTAACTGAACTTGCCGAAAAATATCCAAACCTTGTAGTTTTAGATGCTGACCTTGCTGCTGCTACTAAAACTGGTATATTTAAGAAGAAATATCCAAGCAGATTTTTCGATTGTGGTATCGCTGAGGCTAACATGATGGGCGTTGCTAGTGGTCTTGCTACTAGTGGATTTATTCCTTTTGCTAGTACATTCGCTATGTTTGCTGCTGGTAGAGCCTTTGAAATAGTTAGAAACTCTATAGGATATCCTCACACTAACGTTAAGATTGGTGCTACTCATGCAGGTATATCTGTTGGTGAAGATGGTGCTACACATCAATGTAACGAAGATATCGCCCTAATGAGAACTATTCCTGAAATGGTTATTATCAACCCTGCCGATGATGTTGAGGCTCGTCAAGCTGTAGAAAGTGCTATCCTCCACGATGGCCCTGTATATATGCGTTTCGGTAGATTGGCAGTTCCTATTATCAACGATAAGGATACTTACAAGTTTGAACTTGGTAAGGGTGTAACTCTTAAAGACGGTAACGATGTAACTATAGTAGCTACTGGCTTAATGGTAAACGAAAGTTTAATGGCTTGTGATATGCTCAAAAAAGATGGCATAAACGCTAGAGTAGTAAACATTCATACTATTAAACCAATCGATAAGGATTTAATCTGTAAGTGTGCTGAAGATACTGGCTTAATTATTACTGCTGAAGAACATTCCATTATTGGAGGTTTAGGCTCTGCAGTTTCCGAAGTTGTAAGCGAAAACTATCCAGTTCCAGTAGTAAAGATTGGTGTTAATGATGTATTCGGTCATAGTGGCCCTGCCGTTGATTTACTCAAAGAGTTTGGACTATCTGCTGAAAATATCTATAATACTACAAAATCTGCTATTGAAAAGTTTAAAAAATAGATTGTATAACTTCTAATAATACTAGGAACATCTTAAAAAGTTAAGATGTTCCTTTTTTTACCTTGATAATTAATTTTAAAATTCTCTTGACAAAAGATATCATATAGTATATAATATGAAATTGAAAATCAATTTCATATTTGCTAGGAGGTCTTTATATTGGATAACAAGGAAAATAAAGGTTATAAAACTAAACAACGTGAAATAATATTAAAGTTCTTACAAGAAAATTCTAATGAACATATCAACGCTGATGAACTTGCAGAACATCTAAAGAGTAGTGGAAATCCAGTTGGAAAGTCCACAATATATAGATATCTTGATAAACTATGTTCCGAAAATATGGTTAGAAAGTTTATCGCTCCAGATGGAAAAAGTTCATGTTTTCAAATAATAAAGCAAGAATGTCATTATCACTATCATTTTAAGTGTTTGGTGTGTGGAAAGTTATTACATATAAAGTGCAGTAGCTTAGATAATGTATCTTCACATATTGAAAACGAACACGGCTTTAAAATAGATTTATCACAAACTATAATATACGGCTACTGTGCAGAATGTTCTAAGGGGGTAAATTCATGATTAAAAATATCAATAAGGTTGCATTGAGCGTAATAATATCTATGTTGATAATTTTAAACGTAGTACCTATTAGCATTCATGCAGATACTAAAATATCTATAACTACCACGCTTTTTCCACAATACGATTTCGCAAAAGCTATCGCAGGTGATAAGGCTGACGTTACTATGATATTGCCTCTAGGTTCAGAAAGTCACAACTACGAACCCTCTCCTAGCGACATCATAGCTATAGATAACTCCGATATGTTTATATATACTGGCAACTACATGGAAGGTTGGGTATCGGATATAGTTGACAATCTACAAGATACCATGGTGGTAGATGTATCTAAAAATATAACTCTTGATAAGACTGAAGACGAACATAATCATAACCATGATGATGACGACCATCAACATGATGAAGAAGAAGAACATTCGCATTCACATGAGTATGACCCTCATATTTGGACTAGCCCAAAAAATGCTATGATTATCGTAGATAATATTACAGACGCTCTCTGCACTTTAGATACCTCTAATGCTGAATACTATAAGTCTAATGCTCAAGAGTATAAACTCAAACTTCAACACCTTGACGATGAATTTAGACAAACTGTTAAAAATGGTAACACTAACAAGATTTTCTTTGGTGGAAAGTTTGCACTATACTATCTAACTAAAGAGTACGGCTTGGAATATACTTCTGCTTATGATAGCTGTTCCGATGAAACAGAACCATCTGCTAGAGCCGTAGCCGATATTATTACTCAAATGAAAGAACAACACATTCCAGTAATATTTTATGAAGAACTAACTAATCCAAAGGTAGCAAATACCATAGCACAAGAAACGGGTGCTATTCCGTTACTATTTCATTCATGCCATAACGTATCGGCTGAAGATTTTAACTCTGGAGTAACATACCTATCGTTAATGGAACAGAACGTTAAAAATCTACAGATAGCTTTAAACACTCCTACTACAGACGTAACTACCTCTACTAAAGATACTTCTATAGTTGGAACTATTAAGACTTTAGTATCATATCCGTTTATGCGACAAGCCTTGATAGTTGGACCATTAGTATCATTGTGTGCATCGTTGCTTGGAGTATCCTTAGTACTAAAAAGATACTCTATGATTGGTGATGGACTATCTCATGTAGGTTTCGGAGCTTTATCCTTAGCGATGGCTTTAAACTTAGCACCATTAAAAGTATCGATACCTATAGTTGTGATATCGGCATTTTTCCTACTAAGATTAAGTCAAAATAGCAAGATAAAGGGTGATTCTGCAATTGCTATAATATCTTCTAGTGCGTTGGCCATAGGAGTTACTATAACTTCATTAACTTCTGGACTATCCACCGATATTAATAACTATATGTTTGGAAGTATACTATCTTTAAGTAAAAGCGATGTATATTTAAGTGTAATACTATCGATAATGGTTGTAATACTGTTTGTAGTGTTCTATCACAAGATATTTGCAGTAACTTTTGATGAAAACTTCTCTAAAGCTACGGGTATTCATGCAGATTTTTATAACTTCTTGATAGCCGTACTAACTGCAATAACCATAGTAATAGGCATGAGATTAATGGGTTCATTATTGATATCTAGTCTAATAATATTCCCAGCATTGTCATCTATGAGGGTGTTTAATAGTTTTAAATCTGTAATAATATCTTCAGCAGTAATATCGATAGTATGTTTCTTAATAGGAATATTCTGTTCATATATATGGGGAACTCCAACAGGAGCAAGTATAGTAATTATAAACCTTTTAATATTCTTGATATTCCTAAGTATTGGCAAGATTGCTAAACGTTCATAAAAAAAATCGGATTAAAAAATCCGATTAGATTAGTATATTTCTTGCTCCAAATTTTTAAAATATTCAGTATCGAAAAACTCTGTAATGGTGATATCTAAGCCATCGCAGAGTTTTTTTATGGTAACTATTCCGATGTTTTTAGACTTATTATTAACGATATCGTTTACTGTAGATTGCGTCACTGCTGACATAGTACATAGTTTATTTACACTTATATTTCTTTGATTACAAAGTTCCAAAATTCTATTGGATACTGCTTGTGATATATTCATAATAGAAAACACTCCTTATAAGAGAATGTTATCATTTTTTTAGAAGCTTTATTGTCGGTATACCGTTGACATTCATAATAAACTTAGATATAATTAAATCTTAAAAAATAATATTTCCAACTTAAAAATCTTGACTTTCAAAACATAATGTGATATAATCACTATCAATGGCAAAGATTAAGTTTCAGTAGTTATAGAAGTGCAATCTACAGAGAGCCTTTGTTCTGGTGTGAAAAGGTGTTGTCTTTATAACGAATTACCCTTATGAGCTGATATCTTGAAAGTTTTTAACCGTGTAGGGATATCCGAATAACACACGTTATAGTGTTCCAATGAGGTCTATCGTACTAGATAGATAAATTGAGGTGGTATCACGGGAATAAATAAAATTAATATATAATAATTAATAAATAATAGTTAGTTAATAATTATTAATTATTATATATTAACTATTAATTAATAAGTATTGTCGTCCTCAAAAATGATTTTTATTACTAATAGAATCATTTTTGTGGGCTTTTTTATTATATTTTTATATGAAAGGATTTTTATTATGACTTTATTTGAAGAACTAAAAAGACGTGGTCTAATTGCTCAAATGACTCATGAAAAAGAAATTGAAGAACTATTAAACAATGAAAAGGTATCTTTTTACATTGGTTTCGATGCTACTGCGGATAGTCTACACGTTGGACACTTTCTACAACTAGTAGTTATGAAACGTATGCAGATGGCTGGTCATAAGCCTATCGCTCTTTTGGGTACTGCCACCACTATGATTGGCGACCCTACTGGTAAAACTGATATGAGAAAGATGCTCACTGTTGATGAAATCAATCATAATGCCGAATGTTTTAAAAAACAGATGGAAAGATTTGTTGACTTCTCAGATGGCAAGGCTGAAATCTTACGCAACGGCGATTGGTTCTTAGATATGAACTATATCAAGTTTTTAAGAGATATTGGCAGTAAGTTCTCTGTAAACCAAATGTTGACTGCTGAATGTTTTAAATCTCGTTTAGAGGGTAAAGGACTATCTTTCTTAGAGTTCAACTATATGCTAATGCAAAGTTACGATTTCTTACATCTATACAAAAATCATGGAGTTAAACTAGAACTCGGTGGTAACGACCAATGGAGCAATATGCTCGGTGGCGTGGATTTAATTCGTAGAGTTGAGGAAAAACCTGCCTATGCTATGACTTTCACTCTTTTAACTACCAAAGAAGGTAAAAAAATGGGCAAAACTGAAAAGGGTGCTCTATGGCTCGATAAGGACAAATGCTCCGTTAACGATTTCTTCCAATATTGGAGAAACGTATCTGACGATGACGTTATAAACTGCTTGAAGTTATTAACCTTCATTCCTATTGAAGAAATAGAAGAAATGGAAAGAACTATGACTGGTGCAGATTTAAATAAGGCTAAAGAAATCTTAGCTTTTGAGGTTACTAAGATGGTTCATGGCGAAGATGAGGCTAAAAAGGCTCTTGATACTGCTAGAAGTCTATTCGGTGGCAAGGGCATAGATGAAAATATGCCTACTACTGAACTATCTTCCGAAGATTTAACAGATGGCTCTATTGGAATACTTCCATTATTAGTTAAAACTAAGTTAGCACCATCTATGAGTGAGGCTAGACGTTTAGTAACTCAAAACGGTATATCTGTAGATGATGTTAAGGTTACTGACCCTAAAGCACAAATATCTATAGGTGATGGCATTATAATCAAAAAGGGTAAGAAAGTCTATCATAGAGTAGTAGTTAAGTAACAGATAATACTTATCCACATCTATATACTATTTATTAATTTCTATCCGTGATATATTACATACTATTTAATAATTATTATATGTTATTTATTAATTATTATTTATAATATATCATTGACTTTTTATCAATCATGTGCTAAAATTACATTAATAAAAATTTAGAAAGTAGGTCAAAAACTATGAAGTATTATGTAGGTATCGATTTAGGAGGTACTAACATCGTTGCTGGTGTTGTAGATGAAAACTATAACATTATACACAAAGCAAGTGTTAAAACTAACCGTCCTAGACCTGAAAAAGAAATCGCTGACGATATGGCTAAAGTAGCTTTACAAGCTATCGCAGAGGCTAATCTAACTATAGATGACGTTGAATGGATTGGCATAGGTACTCCTGGTATAGCTAACAGCAAAGATGGTATTATTGAATACTCTTGTAACCTTGGTTTTGATAATACTCCTATGGTTAAGTACATTCAAGAACATATTAACAAACCTGTATACGTCGAAAACGATGCTAATGCTGCTGCTTATGGTGAGTATGTCGCAGGTGCTGGAAAAGGTCATAATAGTTTAGTATGTATAACTCTAGGAACTGGCGTAGGCGGTGGCGTAGTTACCGATGGCAAGATTTTAACTGGTTTTAACTATGCAGGTGCTGAACTTGGTCATACAGTTATCGAAGTTGATGGCGTTCAATGTTCTTGTGGACGTAAAGGTTGCTTTGAGGCTTATTCTTCTGCAACTGGTCTAATTAGAATGACTAAGGAAGCTATGGAAAAAGATAAAAATAGTTCTATGTGGGATTTGGTTCGTGAAAGAAATAACAAAGTATCTGCTAGAATTTCCTACGATGCTATGCGTTTAGGTGATAAATCTGCTACTGAAGTAGTCGACAAGTTTACTAAATATCTAGCAGTTGGTTTAACTAACGTTATAAACATCTTCCAACCAGAAGTTCTATGTATAGGCGGTGGAGTTTGTAACGAAGGTGATGCTCTACTAAATCCAGTTAAGGAGATAGTGGCTAAAGAAGTATATACTAGAAATTCACCTAAAAATACTGAAATAGTTATTGCCAAACTAGGTAATGATGCTGGTATCATTGGTGCTGCGTTCTTAGGACGTGCTCACGAGTAATTATATAATTTCATATAGTTAATATATTATAACGCTCATATATTAATTATGGGCGTTATATGATAATATATTTTTTTGAAAGGATTTGTTTTAAATGGTTAGTGATAATCTAAAATTTGGTACAGATAACGCTGCACATAGGTCATTATATCACGCACTAGGCTTGACTAATGAAGAATTAGACAGACCTATGGTTGGTATCGTAAGTTCTTATAACGAAATAGTTCCAGGTCACATGAACATAGATAAAATAGTAGAGGCTGTTAAACTTGGTGTGGCTATGGCTGGAGGCACTCCTAGAGTATTCCCTGCTATTGCCGTATGCGATGGTATCGCTATGGGACACAAAGGCATGAAGTACTCTTTAGTTACTCGTGACTTAATAGCAGATAGTACTGAGGCTATGGCTCTTGCTCACGGTTTTGACGCTCTAGTCATGATACCTAACTGTGATAAAAACGTTCCAGGTCTACTAATGGCTGCTGCTAGATTAAATATCCCTACTATCTTCGTAAGTGGTGGCCCTATGTTAGCTGGTCACGTTGAGGGTAAAAAGACAAGTCTATCTACTATGTTTGAGATGGTTGGTCAATACAATGCAGGTAAAATCTCCCTTGATACTCTTGAAGAATATGAAAAGAAAACCTGTCCAACTTGTGGTTCATGTTCTGGAATGTATACTGCTAACTCTATGAACTGCTTAACTGAAGTTCTTGGTATGGGATTAAAAGGCAATGGAACTATCCCTGCAGTATACTCCGAAAGAATTGAACTTGCTAAACACGTTGGTATGCAAATTATGGAACTTGTTAGAAAAGATATCAAACCTAGAGATATCATGACAGAAAAAGCATTCCAAAATGCTCTAACAGTAGATATGGCTTTAGGTTGTTCTACTAATAGTATGTTGCATCTTCCTGCTATTGCTCATGAATGTGGCATAAATATCAACTTAGATATCGCAAATAAGATTAGTGCTAAAACTCCAAATCTATGTCATCTAGCACCTGCAGGTAGAACCTACATGGAAGAACTCAACGAGGCGGGTGGCGTTTACGCCGTTATGAACGAATTGTCTAAAAAAGATTTACTAAACTTAGACGTTATGACTTGTACTGGTAAGACTATGGGTGAAAATATTGAGGGTTGTATTAATACCAATCCAGATGTTATTAGACCTATTGAAAATCCTTATAGTCAAACTGGTGGTATAGCCGTACTAAAAGGAAATCTTGCTCCAGATAGATGCGTAGTTAAGCGTTCTGCAGTTGCTCCAGAGATGTTAGTATTCAAAGGTACTGCAAAGGTTTACGATTGCGAAGAAGATGCTCAAAAGGCTATCAACAATGGAGAAATCAAGGCAGGAAACGTAGTAGTTATACGTTATGAAGGTCCAAAGGGTGGCCCTGGTATGCGTGAGATGTTAAATCCAACCTCTGCGATTATGGGCATGGGCTTAGGTAGTTCTGTAGCGTTAATCACCGATGGTAGATTTAGTGGTGCTACTCGTGGAGCTTGTATAGGTCACGTATCCCCAGAGGCTGCTAGTGGTGGTCCTATAGGTATAGTTCAAGATGGCGACGTTATTAGCATTGATATCCCTAATAACACTATCACTCTTGAAGTTCCTCAAGAAGAAATTGACGCTCGTATGAAGAACTTTGTTCCTAAAACTAAAGAACTAAGTGGTTATCTAAAGAGATATTCACAATTAGTATCTAGTGGTTCTACTGGAGCAATCATAAATAAATAATAGTTAATAATTAACAAATGATAATTATAACTACTAGTATATAAATAAGTAATCCCTTTAGGTGTTAAATCTAAAGGGATTTTTATTTAAGATATCGCTACTGTTACCGATTTACTTCCATCACTAGTAGATGCTAAAGTATCAGCCATTTTTTCAAAGTAGTCATCATAAATGTAGTAACTGTTATCAATTTCAAGGATAGTCCAAGTTTCTTGAGAGGAATCCTCTTTTAAACTTCCCGATACTAACTTATCTACTACCACTGTATATACACTTTGAATAGTTTGATTTCCTTTATACAGATTAGTTACCAACTTATTATACTTTTTAGTAACTGCTTTAGTCATCAAGGTAGTAGATTTAACATCTACTGATATTGTAGCATCTTCACCATAGTTATTAGTATAGTAAGATGCGTTATTTTCAGAGATATATTCATCTTTAGTACCACCATAGTATTCAAGTTCAAGTTCAACGTTATCCACGTAGAACTTAGGATAGTTTTTAAAAGTCAAATCGAAGTCGGCATCACGCATACCTTGATAGTACTCATCTAACATAGATACTGTAGCGTCTGCAACTTCTTGATTAAATTCAACACTTTCACTTTGCCCGATAGTATTATCATTACAAGCAGTAAAACTAGATATCAAAATTAATGCAGATATCATACTTATAAACTTTTTCATACAATAAAAATCCTTTCGTAGTATAATAATAATATTCTAATACACATTAGTGAAAAAGTCAAATACAAATGGTGATAATATCATTAAATCAAGCTAAGTTGATTGTCCACATCTATGGATTTTGAAGATAGTCCAATACATGGAATATTCTTAGCCACATAGTTCTGTAAGATACTTGGAATATCATCACCAATGATTTTAACACTACTAACTAAGTTTTTAGATTTCAAGTTCATAACAGAAACGCCAATGCTATCCCTAGATGACTTTGCCAATATCAAGCTAGTATTAAACACAAAAGATTTTCCACCATTAGAACTAATCAATATATTAGTATCATTATCCAAAAATAGAATATCCACTAGTTGAGATTTACTTGAATAAGCATTAGCAAGTTTTTTTCTATTAGTTTTAGTTTCATAAGATTTATATGGAACTTTAGCAATCTTACCATTTTCAAACACAAAGAGAACAAATCCAGTATTAAAATCTGTAACAGATTTCATTTTAACTATAGTTTCATCGGTATCAAAGCCCAGTTTTGCTGGAATGTAATCTCCGAACACACTAGCTTTGGTATCATCGAACTGATAAGCCTTTGCCTTATACACTTGATACCTATTACTAAAAAATAGCAATTCAGATTTGTTAGTAGTTTCCTCATGTTGCAAGATGTAATCACCTTCTTTAAGTTTCTGTTCACCAGACATTCTTAAAGATAGTGGAGTAATCTTTTTAAAGTATCCACTTGCCGATAAAAATACATGAACATTATAGTTAGGTATCTCTATTTCAAAGTTAGATACATCATCTTCAGTAGAAGATATAAGTTCGGTTTTACGAGGTTTTCCGTACTTTTTGATATCGTTTTTTAATTCCGAAATAATAACTTTTCTAACCTTTTTACTATCGGATATGGTATCTTTAATTTGAGATATATCTTTTTCAAGGGCATCAATCTCTTGAAGTCTATTCAAGATATACTCTCTATTTAGATGACGAAGTTTAATTTCTGCAATATACTCAGCTTGAATTTCATCAATAGAAAAACCAATCATAAGGTTAGATATTACTTCATTTTCTTCTTGAGTTTCTCTAATAATTTTAATAGCCTTATCGATATCGGCTAATATCTTGCCCAAACCTTGTAGCAGATGTAACCTATCTTGTTTTTTAGAGAGGTCGAAGTTTAAACGTCTGCGAACACAATTTTCACGGAAAGATATCCATTGATTTAAAATTTCTCTAACGCCCATAACTTTAGGAACGCCATCTATTAGAATGTTAAAGTTACATGAATAGTTATCTTGTAGTGGCGTTAGTTTATAGAGTTTTTGCATAAGTTTGTCAGGGTCTGCACCACGTTTTAAATCTATAGCCAACTTTAAGCCGTTCAAATCTGTTTCGTCACGAATGTATGAAACTTCCCTAATTTTGCCTTGTTTGATAAGTTCAACAATCTTATCCATGATGGCTTCAACGGTGGTAGAGTATGGAATTTCAGTAACTTCAATGCAGTTAGCCGACTTATCATAGTTATATTTACTTCTAATCTTAACAGAGCCACGTCCAGTATCGTAGATTTTTTTCAACTCAGTTTCATCATAAATGATACTAGCACCCGTTGGAAAGTCAGGAGCTTTTAAAGTACTAAGTATATCGTGTTCAGGATTTTGTATCAAAGCTATAGTAGTTTCGCAAACTTCCGATAGGTTAAACGGACACACTGCACTAGCCATAGATACGGCTATTCCTACATTGGAATTAACTAGCACTGATGGAAAAGTCGCAGGTAAAAGAGTAGGTTCTAACATAGTATTATCGTAATTTGGAGAAAAATCTACAGTATCCTTGTCAATATCGGCGAATAGTTCGTTGCATATGTTATCCAGTTTAACCTCTGTATATCTAGATGCTGCATAAGCCATATCTCTAGAATAGCACTTTCCGAAGTTTCCCTTAGAATCTACATAAGGGTGTAGCAGAGTTTCATTACCTCTAGATAGTCTTACCATAGTTTCATATATAGCACTATCGCCATGTGGATTTAATCTCATAGTTTGACCTACCACGTTAGCCGATTTAGTTCTATTACCATTAAGTAAGCCCATCTTGTACATGGTGTACAGTAACTTTCTATGTGATGGTTTAAAACCATCTATTTCAGGCAACGCACGGGATATTATTACACTCATAGCATAGGGCATATAATTCTTTTCTAGTGTTTCCGTGATTTTTTCTTCCATAAGAACCCCTGCATTTTCGATATATGCATTTGGTATAGCGTTTTTATTTAAAATAGGTTCTTTCTTTTTTCTAGCCATCAATATTACCTCCTAATTTCAAAATATTCATGACATTACACCTCTAGGGAAGTATTAAATCTTAAATAGTTTACGATAAACATAATACCAGCAGATAACAAAGCACAACCCAATCCTGAATAGAATACTGCAATAAAGCTAAAAGGAATTGCTCCCGAATATCTTAATCCTATACCAAAAGACATCATAAAAAACATAATACAATAAGATTTCACATCAAAGAACTTATAAAAAGGTTGTTTATCTTCATATGATAATATTCTTGTAGTATGTTTTTTAGTCATTTTAAAGAACATCATACCAAATATAATATAAACTATAACAGATAAGATAATATTTAAAACATTTAAATATTGTGGATACAATACAAGTCCAATTCTAGCAACATTAAAGCCAGCAATAGACCAAACTATTCCAGCAATCAATAACAGATTTCTTTTGTTTACCATAATAAAAAATCCTTTCGAGTGGTTTAATTAGCTAATATCCGCCATTTCAAGATAGTTTCCACCAAATTGAGCAATATGGTCTTTTCTACCTTGAAGGTCATCACCAAGAAGCATATCAAAAATATATGCTGTTTGTTTAATATCATCGGGATTAATCTTTATTAAACGCCTAGTAGTGGGGTTCATAGTAGTAAGTGACATCATTTCAGGTTCATTTTCGCCAAGACCTTTTGAACGTTGAATAGTATACTTTTTGTTACCAATCAACTTTAAGATATCTAACTTTTCCTTTTCAGTATAAGCGAAATAAGTTTTATCTTTAGTAGTTATTTCAAACAGAGGAGATTCTGCAATATACACATAACCCTGTTCAATTAAAGTTGGAGTTAATCTGTAGAGCATAGTTAGAATTAAGGTTCTAATTTGAAAGCCATCTACATCGGCATCGGTGCATATTACAATTTTGTTCCAACGTAGATTGCTCAAGTTAAAAGTAGATAAATCTTTATTAGATTTAGTTTTAACTTCCACACCACAACCAAGAACTTTCATAATATCGGTGATAATTTCATTTTTAAAGATTTTATCATAGTCAGCTTTAAGGCAGTTTAAAATCTTGCCACGCACTGGAATTACTGCTTGAAACTCAGCCTCACGAGCCAATTTAACTGAACCTAACGCAGAATCGCCCTCAACGATGTACAACTCTCTGCGTGATACATCTTTAGTACGGCAATCGACAAACTTTTGAACCATATTAGATAAATCCATAGTACCTGCTAACTTCTTTTTGATATTCAATCTAGTTTTTTCAGCATTTTCACGACTACGTTTGTTAATCAAGACTTGTTCAGCTATTTTCAAGGCATCGTCTGGATTTTCAATAAAGTAAATTTCTAATTGATGCTTTAAGAAATCCGTCATAGCATCGGCTATAAACTTATTTGTGATTGCTTTCTTAGTTTGATTTTCATAAGAAGTTTCTGTTGAAAATGATGACGATACTATTACTAAACATTCTTCAATATCGTTGAAAGTTATCTTATTTTCGTTCTTTAGATACTTATTATTATTCTTTAAATAGTTATCCAATTGATATGTGAACGCCCTTTGAACTGCATTCTTAGGAGAACCACCATGTTCCAAAAAACTAGAGTTATGATAGTATTCAGCTAACTTAATCTTATTGGAAAAACATACTGCAACCGATAACTTAACTTTATAATCTGGTCTGTCCTCACGGTCACGACCTACACGTTCAGCCGTCCAATACTGAATAGGAGTTAAAGCATTTTCGCCTACTAATTCGTTCATGTAATCAACGATACCATTTTGATATATAAAGTTCTGTTCAATAAAAGAACCATCATCTTGCTGAAATTTCAGCACAAACAAAACGTTAGGATTAACTACAGCTTGTTTTTTAATAGTATCGATAAAAAACTCATTAGGAATACTTATATCGATAAATACATCAAGGTCTGGTTTCCATTTAGTTTTAGTTCCAGTGTAGTTTAGATTGCACTTCTTTTTTTTCAAACCGCCTATATTTTCGCCCTTTTCAAAGTGAAGATTATACCTATAACCATCTCTAACGATTTCCACGTCCATATATTCGGAGGCGAACTGAGTAGCACATAGACCAAGACCATTCAAACCTAAAGAGAAATCATAGCTATCAATAGATTTATCATACTTACCACCTGCATACATTTCGCAATAGACAAGTTCCCAGTTATAACGATTTTCCTTAGAGTTAAAATCTACAGGACAACCACGCCCGAAATCTTCAACTTCAATAGAGTTATCTAAAAACCTAGTAATAATAATCTTGTTACCGTATCCCGAACGAGCCTCATCGATGGAATTAGATATTATTTCAAATACTGAATGTTCGCAACCATCAAGACCATCTGAACCAAATATAACAGCAGGACGTTTTCTAACCTTATCAGCACCTTTAAGCATAGTAATACTATCATTACCATACTCAATATTTTTCTTAACCATAAAAATTTCCTTTCTTAGAATATTCCACATAACATGGGAACGCCAATCATGGCGTTCCAAAGACACATATTACATTTTAATCAACTTAACTGATACCCAATTATCGAGTTCCTTAATGCTATCGACTTTAAAACCTGCACTAATCACTTCATCGATAACCTCATCTTTACGACTATCTATTATACCCGATATTATCAATGTACCACTATCTTTAAGATACTTATAAAAAAGATTTTTCATAGCAATAAGAACATCTGCGACAATGTTAGCAGTAATAATATCGTAGCCAGTTCCTAACTTATTAGATAGTTCTTCATCAACTACAATATTACCACAATAGGCAGTATACTTATCCAAAGATATGCCGTTCTTTTGAGCATTTTCCATAGCAGTTCTAACGGAATGGTCTTCAATATCCACGGCAGTAACGCTATCAGCACCCAATAGCATTGCACCTATAGATAGTATTCCACTACCACAACCCAAATCAAGAACCCTATCACCCGATTTTAAACAAGTTTCCAAAAACTCAAGACATAGCTTAGTAGTATTATGTTGACCAGTTCCAAAACTAGATGCTGGGTCTATTTCTAAGATAGTTCTATTATCTATATTATCATACTCCTCCCAAGATGGCTTTACTAGAAGTTTTTCACCAACTTTTAAAGGTTTAAAATACTGTTTCCAATTGTTAGCCCAGTCCTCCTCCTTGACGTCAGAGAAGTTCAATTCAAGGCGACCGAACTTATTATCGACATCATTTTCTTTAAGATTTTTCAATAGATTTTTAAGTGATATAACCATTTCAGCTCCTTGAGCGTCATCTGGAATATATACAGTAATACTAGTTTCACAATTAGATAGGTTCATTAAATCTTCATCTATGTAATCCCAATTACCAGATTTATCATTTAAGAACTCTTTAAAATCGTTAGCGTCCTTAATAACAAAGCCTTTAATACCGATATCTAAAAGATAAGCACAAAGTTCATCAACGCCATCAGTGGCAGTAAATATTTCAGTTTGAAACCAATTCATAATATAAGACCTCCAAAAAATGTAATCTAAAAAGTAATCGACTTATTTAATATAACACAAAACTACTGGATTGTAAAGAGATTTTTTTTAACTACTAAGTAAAATGCACACAAAAAGCAACTTTTTGCGATATTTTATAAAACAACTGACTTATCTATACTAGATAAGCCAGTCTTAAAGGAATATTTTTTGGTAAAACCTAAATTGCAAAATTAAATTTAGAATAATATAATATTCTTAATAACGATGTAATCAGTAGCATTAACTACGCCATCATTGTTGAAATCTACAACATTAATTTCACTTTGAGTGAAAGAAGTTCCAGACTTTAACTTTTGAGAGATTACAAATACATCTTGAATATTAACAAGACCATCACCATTTATATCTCCAGGGAGATAATCGAAACTACTTTCATAGTCGACATAGTCAAGAGAAATCCAACCTACAGTTTCACCGTAGATAACCTTGCCCCAATCGTTGTCAATTTCAATGATACTAACTTGAGTATCACTAGAAATTAAATCCAACTTAGCATAAGAAGTACTGTTACCAGCTCTTACATTAAGATTATCGTTAGTAGTATAGACACCAATCTTACTACTAGAGTTTGAAACTGCTACGTTTACCGCAGATGATATTTGAGCATCACCTTCAGAAGCGTAATCTAAGCAAATCCAAGCGTCTTTGCTTTCATAGTTCACCTTACCCCAATTACCATTTACTTCTAAAACTTCGATTTTAGAGTTAATTGGAATTAAACCATAACTATCAGCAGAAGTAGAGGCAGTTTCTCTAAAGTTTAGAGGTTCAGCAGTAGTATATGTGCCTGTAGAGTACTTATAAGAACTTTGAACTTTATCGGCATAACTTAGATTAATCCAACCCATGTTAGCATTATAGCAAACGTAACCCCATTCACCCTTGATATCAGATACGTTTACAGAAGTACCATTAGGGATAATATCAATAACATCAGCACCAGTATAAGCGTCAGTTCTGAAACATAGTTCAGAGTTTAGCTTATATAGACCAGTGGAGTATGTTGCATTAGAACTATTTTTAACATCTACGGAAGTATTTTCAACAGATAGTACTGGAGTATCATCATTATAAGTATCTTGTTTAGTAACTTCAGGGTCTACCTTTTTAACTATACTGTTAGCACCGTAGAACTTACGAACTTTATATATTCCAGAATTACTATAAGCATCAAAGACGTTTATATACTTACCATTAGCAGGGTCGAAAGCGTAAACCTTGTCACCATCTACTTTATCGACAGCAACCCAGTGACCACCACTCTTAACACCTAAGATTACATAGTAACCTGCATCAAGATATTTTTGTATTTCGTCTGCTTTACCAGATACACTACTAGCAGATAGTGTACCATATCCCTCAAAAGAAAATGATGATGCTAACTTGCTAGATACTCCCCAAGAGATATCACCACGGTTACTAAAACCACCATTATTATTAAAGAATGTACATAGTGTTGCAGGGGTAAAGCTATCATCAGTTACAGAACCAGAATGAACCATTAACATAGATAAAGCAGTTGCAGCACAACCACTGTTAGCCATAGTATAACTACTACCACCAAGACGCATACTGCCCCAACGGCTGTCACCTTGTTTCCATGATTGATAACTTGCATCTGCACTAGCAGATATGGTAGTTATAGGCATCTCAACTGTTGTAATACCAGCACTAGCCATACCTATAAGACATACCATAGCACATGATATCACTCTTTTGAGTAAAATTCCCATTTTAATTCAAATCCTTTCTAACTTTCAAAAAATAATGAAATTCGTTTAAAAAATATTTATTAAAAGTGTAATAGAAAAATCTCCCTATAAATCTATCACGATAATTATTATAGCACAATATTCGTGTGTAATTGTGAATGTTTTGTAATATTTGTGAACATAGCATAACAAATACAAGTTGGTATTTTAGAGTTTTTTTGTATATAATATCTAAAAAGGTAGTATATTTTAGATATCAAAAAATAAATATTTCCAGTTTCTGCTTAATAGATTAAATTTAAGTATCATAATAGTTACATAATGGTTACAATAAAAAAGATATATTTTTTAATTTGTAACCTTTAATTAACACTTTTCACTATATTATCACAAAATAAAAGCAAAAAATTTTTGAAAACCCCTTGATTTTTGTTTAAACATATGGTATAATTATCGTTGTTGACGTTCTATCTAATATTTGTAGAACTAATTACGAGGATTTCCAATACTGTTGCACTCCTTATGGTGTGTACAGTTTATAAACCTGCATATTTTAAGGAGGTGTTTTATAATGGCAAAGTGCGATATTTGTGGAAAAGGCGTTACTTTTGGTATTAACGTATCCCACTCACATAAGCGTACAAACAGAACTTGGAAGCCAAACGTTAAGCGTGTTAAGGCTGTAGTTAAGGGTACTCCTTGTCACGTTAATGCTTGTTCAAGATGTTTAAGGTCTGGTAAGGTACAAAGAGCAGTTTAATAACTGTCAGTAAATAACACATTTGGAACGTGTGATTTTATTTTTTCATGCGTTCTTTTATTTTTTCTTTATTTTCCAAAAAACTATTGATATTTCTGTTAAAATAACTTATAATAGTATTGTTGAATATTAAAAAATGTTCAAAATATCAAATTGAAAGTGGTTGATACTATTATGTTAAAATATATAACCTTAGATGACGTTTCGACAGATAGTGAATTCTTTTCATATATACAAGACCTTGTTTTCTCTGAACCTGTACTACAAATGAAACAGTATATGCAACACGGAACTACTACTACTTTTGACCATTGTCTTAATGTATCTTACTATAACTATCTAGTGTGCAAGAAGTTTGGCTTGAACGCCAAGGCTGGTGCTAGAGCTGGTATGCTCCACGATTTATTCCTATACGATTGGCATAGTTATCCACTAAAAAAATGGGATAGACTTCGCCATGGAGCAACTCACCCTAAACGTGCCTACGAAAACGCATCTAAACACTTTGATTTGACTCCTTGCGAAAAAGATATTATCTGTAAACATATGTTTCCTATGACCATCGCTCTACCTAGATACAAAGAAACTGTAGTAATAATATTGGTAGACAAGTATTGTGGTCTAATGGAAACTATCATTCCTAGATTACTTGCAATTAAAAATGTTTTGCAATTGAAAAGACACAAAAGAGTTATTAATCAAATAGAAAGTAATCCACAACTATATTTGGAACTAAAAAAACATGATTAAAAAAAAACTTGCAATTGTAATTGCGATATGTATAGTAATAGTATTCACTTTTGGATATCTGTTATATAAGAATATAATAACACTAAGCAATCCAAAAAGTCTTGGATATACTATAAAAGGTGTAGACGTTTCGGAATATCAAGGAGATATAGATTGGCAAATCCTGTCTAACCAAGATATCCAATTTGCGTTCATAAAGGCTACTGAAGGAAGTTCCTATGTAGACCCTAACTTTTTGGATAACTTTACTAACGCTTTAAATACTAATCTTAGAGTTGGAGCGTATCACTTTTTTAGCTTTGAAAGTTCTGGAAAAACTCAAGCCAAAAACTTTATAGATACCGTTCCTATAGTAGAAAACTCACTTCCAAACGTTGTAGATGTTGAACTCTATGGTGATTTCAAAAGCAATCCTTTAGATGTTCAATCGGTGGTTAAAGAACTAACTACTATGTTACAATCTTTAGAAGATACTTATAAATCTAAGCCTATCATATATACCACTAAGATAACTTACAATCTATATATTAAAGATAACTTTCCTAACTACTCCATATGGCTTAGAGATGTACACTTTTCTCATAATGTAAAACTAACTCCAAATGTGGATTTTTGGCAATACTCTAGTACACAAATCTTGGACGGCTACAACGGTGATGAACAGTATATTGATATGAATGTATTTTGTGGTTCACAAGATGATTTTAATAACTATAATAAAATCGGTTAGATGTTCTCTAACCGATTTTTTACGCTAGTTTATAGTACTTAGATACATATTAGAATAATCATCAGTTACTATAGATAGACTATTGAAAACTCTAATAGATAATATTCCAACACCCTCACCAAAGTATAGTTGTAAATCTTGAATACCATTTAACTTTTCCTTAAAGTAACCATTGAACTCTTTAAAGTCATAATATCCATCTGAGGCAGTTACGTCTATAGTGCAAAGTTCAGTATCACCCGATTTAACTACAATCTTTTCATCTTTAAGAACCGAAGTTGCAGTTACTTGTATATATGAGGCATCATTAAGTAGACAATCCTTAAATACAACAGAACCACTCCAAGAGTTGCAATATATATAATGTTTTCCAACATCTTTAGAGTAACTTATCTCTGTACCATAAGTAGAGTTGCAATCTATAGCTTTAACCTTTCTCATAACGTTTCTATGAGGAACTTTATCACCATTGATATGAATACTAAAACTACTTTTAATACTATCACTAGAAGAACCAATCATAATATTATAGTCAGCATCTTCCACGACCATTATGCGTCTAGTAACGTCATAGAATTCAAAGTGAGTACTATCTTTAGGGTCTAGCATGAAGTATTCCTTTTCAAAGTGAACAGTTTCACCAGACTTTATATGAACTCTTTTAAAATCGAATAGTTTTTTAATAGGTCTGTCCACTATGGAATTTATAACCTTATAGTATAGTTGAATAACCTCATCACCATCTACACTAGAAGTATTAGTTATATCCATAGATATTTTAAATCCATTTCCTTGAGAAGTACATTCCATATTAGAGTACTCAAAAGTTGAATAGCTTAAACCGTATCCAAATGGATATAAAGGCTCACCCTGATAGTACATATAGGTTAAACCACCTTTTTGAATATCGTACTCCATGATATTTGGAATATCATATAACGATTTGTACCAAGTCATAGGAGTTCTACCTGCTGGATTGTTCTCACCAGTTAAAGTCATGCAGATAGCATTACCCAACTCAGCACCTGCATGAGAAGTATATATTATTCCAGATAGATTATCATTTTCCCAGTTTATAGCATATGGATAACTGGATACTAATACCATAATAGTATTACTATTATTCTCATAACTAGACTTAACAATCTTAGATTGTTGTTCAGGAAGTTCTAAAGTATTTCTGTCCCAACATTCACGAGCATACTGTTCGGGGTCGTTACCAGTGAATACAATAGAATAATCGTAATCTTTTACTAACTTAGATACCCTATCCACTCCTTTAGATACTACTTCAACTGTAAACTTTTGACTATCTGTTGCAACTAGATTTTTCTCATGTGAACACTTTAAAGTACTATCTTCAGCGACATAAATTTTCTTATGGAATAGATATTCTTCAATAGAAATCTCACTTGTATTGAATATGGATTTAAAGTTAAAAGTTTCCTTAGTATACCAACCGTAGACCTCATCTGTTAGAGCAGTAATAGAACTATCATCATTAAGATGTAAATACTTATTCAACTTAACAGAGTATAGATTTATCCAATTTTCGCCCCAATCATGAAGTTCAAACTGTTCAGCAGATGTAATAGTATCTGCCGTAGCCGATACTGTACCATCATCGCTAACAGATAGATACTTTCCATTATTGCATTTTATAGCAATAATATTGAAACCGTTATCAAAAGCGACCTTTGAAAAAGATTTCTTAATAGCATCTAAAGATGTTACACTGTATGTAGATATACCAGTATACCAATCTTTTAGCATAGTATTAGCTAAGAATCCTATAACTGCAACACTCTTAGAAGTATCTAAAGGAAGAATACCATCATTTTTGAGCAAAGTAACGCCTTCTTTAGCAACCTTTTGATTTAACTCTCTAGCCTCTGGACTATCGATAATATCGGTTGTAATAGAGTTATATGGACAATCGTTATCAAAGTGACCCAACTTCATTCTGCAAAGTAGAGCGTTATATATAGCCTTATCTATATCATCTATAGTTATTAAACGTCTGTTCAACGCTTGATATACTGCATTATGTACTACTTCATCAATATCGGTAAAGCAATCTATTCCCGACTTTATACAGTAAGCTACAGCCTCAGCATGAGATGAACATACATTATGAGATGTAACGTTTTGAACAAAGTCACCACCATCAGTTACGACGTATTCCAGACCCCACATATCTTTTAAGAACGTTTGAACATCTTTATTCATGGTAGCAGGACATTGATTTATTTCATTATAAGCAGTCATAATAGCTTTTGCCCCACCAAAACGTATTGGAATTTCAAAGGCTTTATAGTAATACTCATGTAACAACGATATAGGTATTCTTGAATTACTAGAACCTCTATGTTTTTCATTATTATTCGCACAGAAGTGCTTTAGCGTTGGAAGTGTTTTATAATAGTTTTTATCCGAACCTATTAGGCCATTAGTATATGCAGTAGTCATCTTACCAGTAAGACAAGGGTCTTCACCGTAAGCCTCTTCAGTGCGTCCCCAGAGAGGGTGACGTTCCATATCTACAGTAGGACCCCATATACATAGATATGATTTCTTATCTCTGTTATAGAAAGCTCTAGCCTCATCGGAAGCCACTCTTCCAACACTTTCCATAATTTTATCATCAAAAGTAGATGCCATTCCTATAGGTTGTGGAAATACTGTAGATTTCATACTATCATCACGACCTACAAAACCTCTAGCGATTTCAGTACCAACATACCACTCTCCTATGTTTAATCTTTCTACTGGATAGTGATGTGTAGTCATCATATGGATTTTTTCGTCTACCGTAAGATGACATAATAAGTCTTTCATTCTATCTTTAAAAGATAGTTGCGTATTATTAAATGCAAACATAACTTACAAATCCCCTTATAAATTTTAGTGATTATTTTTCAAAATAATACTTAATAAATGTCTATACATATTATAACTTATGAATGTATTAAATTCAATAGAATTTTAATATTTTCCACAAGAAAAATATTTCATTGCATAGTGAATAAAAAAAATAGCAAAAAGCAATCTAAAGTGTTGCATTTCACTAGATTTTATAGTATAATATTATATGAAAATGGTATTTATACGATTATTAATAAAAATTATAAATAATATATCAAAAAGGAGGTGAATACCATCATTGAGGATATCAATGATGGTGAATAATGCCAATTACTGTCGTCATATCAAATGCAGATGGCATAATCCATGGTACAGATAATGGTAAAAAAACTGGCTGTGGTATAAAGTACAACTCTGGCGATAATCTTAGAAAGTATAAGCAGGGTGAAGTACTTACAGACCTTATTATTGCTATGAAAACTCTTAATTGTGAAAAGTGCAGAAGAATTTTATCCACTAAAATGATTAAGGAAGACCGAAAAGCAGAAAATAAAAGGGAAAAAGAAGAAAGAAAACGTATCGCTGAGGCTATAAAAAGAGGCGAATTAGATGCTGATGGAAATCCAATAGTAAAAAATACTGAAGAAACTACTGAAAATGTTCAAGAACTGGAAGTTGAAACTTCTCCACAAGAGGTTGCTCAACCTACACCTACAGTTGAACCTATTGCTCAAAATGAACCAGTTGAACAATCTGTAGTTGAAACAGATACAGTGAACCAAACTATTGTACAACCTACTATCGATGCTCAAACTGAAGATGAAGAAATATCGCAATACATTGAAGAACCTCAACCAGAACCTATTAAAACTGCTCCAGTAGTAGATGATGATTTAGCTCAATTTATGGTAAATCCTGAAGAACTAAAGGCATCTGAACCTGAACCAGTAGCACCTAAAAAACCTCTAACAGATATCAACGATATCCTAGCCGATTTAGATGCTTTAATGTCTAATATGAGCATAAAAAGAAATGACCCTATAGACACTAAAAAGGATTTCACTCCTATTCAAGAAGATTCTTCCTATTCTGAAGAACTTCCTACTATCGATGAAGTTATTCCTACTCAAGATGTTTCTTCCTATTCTGAAGAACTTCCTACTATCGATGAGGTTGCTCCTATTCAAGATGATTCTTCCTATTCCGAAGAACTTCCTACTATCGATGAAGTTATTCCTACTCAAG
>JAHABC010000008.1 GCA_018376535.1 Ruminococcus sp. | reverse complement strand
CTATAATCTTATACCTTTTGAGGCTTATTATTCTTGGTTTACTCATGGAGTATATGGTGCCTTAATAGAAAATTTATTAGGTAATATAGTTACATTTATGCCTATGGGATTTTTTGAAATGGCTCTTTCAAAACATAAAAAGTTATGGAAAGTTGTTTTAAAATGCTTTATAATAGTTACTTGTTTGGAACTATTTCAATTTTTATCTTGTTTAGGCTATCTTGATATTGACGATATAACTATGAATACGTTTGGTTGTTTATTAGGTTGTTTAAGTTATTATTTATTAGTGTCTATTCGCCGAAAGGCAAAAAACTTTTTTACTAAAATTTAAATTTTTTGAAAATAGGATACATCTCCACAAAGATGCTAAGTGGAAGATTTTATATAGATTTAAAATCCTCTACTTTGGTCTTTAACGTGCGTTCGGAATGTAACGCACTCCGAACGGGCGAGTACCTATGAATTCATATCATTACTAATGAAGGAGGGAAGCGAAAATGCCAAGAAGAGGTAATATCGCTAAGCGTGATGTTCTCCAAGACCCAGTTTACAATTCTAAGTTAGTTACTAGATTAATAAATAACGTTATGTTAGACGGTAAAAAGGGTGTTGCGCAGAAGATTGTTTATGGTGCATTTGAAATCGTTGCTGAAAAGACAGGTAGAGAAGCACTAGAAGTCTTTGAAGAGGCTATGGAAAATATTATGCCAGTTCTAGAAGTTAAGGCTCGTAGAATGGGTGGTGCAACTTACCAAGTTCCTATGGAAGTTCGTCCAGAAAGAAGACAAACTCTTGGTCTAAGATGGATTACTAAGTATTCCAGAGCTAGAAACGAAAAGAGTATGCAAGAAAGACTTGCTGGTGAAATTTTAGACGCTCTTAACAAAACTGGTGGTGCTTACAAGAAGTGTGAAGATACTCACAAGATGGCTGAAGCTAACAAGGCTTTTGCTCACTACAGATGGTAGTCCACTGATTTTATTAGGATAAGGAGATTATATTTATGCCAAGAAAGTGTTCTCTTGAAAATACAAGAAATATCGGTATAATGGCTCATATCGATGCAGGTAAGACTACTACTACTGAAAGAATTTTATTCTATACTGGTGTAAACCACAAGATAGGTGAAACTCATGACGGTAGTGCTACTATGGACTGGATGGCACAAGAACAAGAAAGAGGTATTACAATTACTTCTGCTGCCACTACTGCATTTTGGGCTAACCATAGAATTAATATCATCGACACACCTGGTCACGTTGACTTTACTGTTGAAGTACAACGTTCTTTAAGAGTACTTGATGGTTCTGTTACTGTATTCTGTGCTAAGGGTGGCGTTGAACCACAATCTGAAACAGTTTGGAGACAGGCTGATGAGTATGGCGTTCCTAGAATGGCATACGTTAATAAAATGGACATCATGGGTGCTAACTTCTACCGTGTTGTAGATATGATGCACGAAAGACTAAAATGTAACGCTGTTCCTATTCAACTTCCTATAGGTTCTGAAGATACTTTTAAGGGTATTATCGACCTTGTTGAAATGAAAGCATATATCTACTATGATGACCTTGGAAAAGATATCCGTGTTGAAGATATCCCAGCTGATATGGTTGACAAGGCTCAAGAGTATCATGATGCTTTAATCGAACACGTTGCTGAAACTGATGATAACTTAATGGAAAAGTTCTTTGCTGGTGAAGAACTTTCTATAGATGAAATAAAGGTCGCTATTAGAAAGGCTACTATTGCTAACACTATGGTTCCTGTAACTTGTGGTACTTCTTATAGAAATAAGGGTGTTCAAAAGTTACTAGATGCTATCGTTGATTATATGCCATCTCCTTTAGATGTTCCATCTATTAAGGGTGTAAATCCAGATACTGGCGAGGAAGTTGAAAAGCACTCCTCCGATACTGAACCTTTTGCAGCTCTAGCTTTTAAGATTGCTACTGACCCATTCGTAGGTAAGCTATGTTTCTTCCGTGTATACTCTGGTATTGTTAATGCAGGTTCTACTGTTCTTAACGCTACTAAGGATAGCAAGGAAAGACTTGGACGTATCCTACAAATGCACGCTAACCACAGAGAAGATATCGAAACTGTTTACGCAGGTGATATCGCTGCAGCAGTAGGTCTTAAGAATACTACTACTGGTGATACTCTTTGTGATGAAAAACACCCAGTTATCTTAGAGTCTATGGAGTTCCCTGAACCAGTTATCCAACTAGCTATCGAACCTAGAACTAAGGCTGGTCAAGAAAAGATGGGCTTAGCTCTTGCTAAACTTGCTGAAGAAGACCCTACTTTCAAGACTTGGACTGATGAAGAAACTGGTCAAACTATCATCGCTGGTATGGGTGAGTTACACCTAGATATCATTGTTGATAGACTTCTCCGTGAATTTAAGGTTGAAGCTAACGTTGGTACTCCACAAGTTTCTTACAAGGAAACTATTAGAAAATCCGTTGAAGTTGACAAGAAGTACGCTAGACAATCTGGTGGTAAAGGTCAATACGGTCACGTTAAGATTAGAGTTACTCCTAACGAAAGTGGTAAGGGTTACGAATTTAAGAACAGCGTAGTTGGTGGTGCTATTCCTAAGGAATACATTCCAGCCGTTGATAAGGGTATTCAAGGTGCTATGAAGTCTGGTGTAGTTGCTGGATATCAAGTAGTTGACGTTTGCGTAGAACTATATGATGGTTCTTACCACGAAGTTGACTCTTCTGAAATGGCATTCCAAATTGCTGGTTCTATGGCATTCAAGGAAGCTATGGAAAAGGCTGACCCAGTTCTAATGGAACCTATCATGAAGGTTGCAGTTATCGTTCCTGATGAGTACACTGGTACTGTTATCGGTGGTTTAAGTGCTAAGCGTGGACAGATTCAAGGTCAAGAAAATAGAACTGGTGCTGTTCAAGTTGATGCTCTTGTTCCACTTTCTGAAATGTTCGGTTATACTAACGACTTACGTTCTAGTACTCAAGGTCGTGGTCAATTCGTAATGGAACCTCATAGCTACTTAGAAGTTCCTAAGAACATCGCAGAAAAGATTACTAACGACAGAAAGAAAAAAGGCTAATATATATTAGTTTTATGTTAAAAAATATCATGCTAAGGGTTCTTTGCCCTTAGTTATGATTATTATATGTTTTTTTTAAGTTTTTCAAATTTTTTTTTAAAAAGGGTTGAAATTCTTAATCTTATCTGTTATAATATGTTTATACAATATTGCAGATAAGCTATATTAATTTGATATTATAGGAGGAAATTCCAATGGCAAAGGCTAAATTCGAAAGAACTAAACCACACGTAAATATCGGTACTATTGGTCACGTTGACCACGGTAAGACTACTCTTACTGCAGCTATTACTAAGACTCTTGCATTACAAGGTCTAGCTGAAAAGAAGGATTATGCTAACATCGACTCTGCTCCAGAAGAAAGAGAAAGAGGTATTACTATTAACACTGCTCACGTTGAGTACGAAACTAAGAAGCGTCACTATGCTCACGTTGACTGCCCAGGACACGCTGACTATGTTAAGAATATGATTACTGGTGCTGCTCAAATGGACGGTGCTATCCTAGTAGTTGCATCTTCTGATGGCCCTATGGCTCAAACTAAGGAACACCTTCTTCTAGCTCGTCAAGTAGGCGTACCTTACATTGTAGTATTCATGAACAAGGCTGACCAAGTTGATGACGAAGAACTTCTAGACTTAGTAGAAATGGATATTCGTGAAACTCTTGATAAGTATGAATTCCCTGGTGATGATACTCCAATCATTAGAGGTTCTGCTTTAAAGGCTCTTGAAGCTCCAGATGACCTAAGCGACCCAGCTTACAAGCCAATCTTAGACCTTATGGACGCAGTTGATGAATATATTCCAACTCCTGACAGAAAGGCTGACCTTCCATTCTTAATGCCTGTAGAAGACGTATTCACTATTACTGGTCGTGGTACTGTTGCTACTGGTAGAGTTGAAAGAGGTCAATTAAGAACTGGTGATGAAGTTGAAATCGTTGGTCTTAAGGAAGAAAAGGGTAAGACTGTAGTTACTGGTATCGAAATGTTTAGAAAGATTCTAGACTACGCTGAAGCTGGTGATAACATCGGTGCTCTACTTCGTGGTATCCAAAGAAGTGATATCGAAAGAGGACAAGTTATCTGTAAGCCAGGTTCAATTCACCCACACACTAAGTTCTCTGGTCAAGTATACGTTCTAAAGAAGGAAGAAGGCGGTCGTCACACTCCATTCTTTAACAACTACAGACCACAATTCTACTTCAGAACTACTGACGTTACTGGTACTATCAAGCTACCTGCTGATAAGGAAATGTGTATGCCTGGTGATAACGTAACTATGGACGTTGAACTAATCACTCCAATCGCTATTGAAGAAGGTCTACGTTTCGCTATCCGTGAAGGTGGTAGAACAGTAGGTTCAGGCGTTGTTACTAAGATTAACGAATAGTTTATAATCTATTGATTTTATATAGAACCGTCTACTTATTAGACGGTTCTTTTTATCTATAAAGGAGGCTTTTATGGTTCTAACTTTAGATGTTGGTAATACTAACATAGTGTTATCGGTGTACAATGACGATGTTATGTTATTTTCTTCAAGAATTTCTACCGTTTCTAATAAGATGGAAGATGAGTACGCTATGGATTTCTTGAATATTTTAAAACTATATGATTGCACTTCTAAAAATTTTGAGGGTGCTATAATTTCTACAGTAGTTCCACAATTGAAATCTACGTTGAAAAGGGCTGTCGAACGTGTGTTTAAGTGTTCGGTCATGATAGTATCTTCAGAGTTGAAGACTGGTCTAAATATATGTTTAAGCAATCCAAAATCTTTGGGTAGCGACAGAATTTGCGATGCAGTTGCGGTGAAAAATCTATACTCACTCCCTGCCGTAATATGTGATTTGGGTACTGCTACCACCATATCGGCAATAGACAAAGATGCGAACTTTTTAGGAGGTTCAATCTTTCCTGGGGTAAATAGTTCGTTGAAAACTTTGTCTAACGTGACGGCTCAGTTGCCACACATAGATTTAAGAGAAAATTGCACTGAGGTAATCGGCAAAGATACGATATCTGCAATGCATTCAGGAGTAATATTCGGAATGGCTAGTCTTATGGACGGAATGGCTCAAAGATACAGAAAGTTTTTGGGCAACGATACCATATTAATAGCTACGGGTGGCTTATCCGATTTGATAGTTCCTCATTGTATGGAAAACTTTATCAGTAATAAAAATCTGGTCAGTGAGGGTCTTTATATGATTTACAAAATGAATAAATAAGACAACAATTTCTATTTGGTTATTTTATATAAATGAGTTCTACAATTTTTGTTGGTAATAAATAACAATAACATATTATAATGGAAATAGATACCATATTTTTGTGGTATTTGACGAAAAAAATTTTACTTTTTTGGAAATCAAGGGTGTTATAGCCTTGATTTTTTTTTATCAATGTAGTATAATAAAGTATAAGCATACAGTGGGAGAGTCGTCTATTATATCTGCCGTGTATTGCTATTATTTTATTTGAGAGAGTTGATTTTTTATGGAATTTAATCATGTGCCAGTGCTGTTACATGAAACTTTACAGGGTTTGAACATAAATCCTAACGGAATATACGTTGATTGTACAGTAGGAGGTGCTGGTCATTCTATCAAGATTGCTGAACAACTCTCCAAAAATGGTAGGTTGATTGCTCTTGACAGAGACCCCGATGCTATTCAAGTTGCATCGGAAAGGTTAAAGCCATACAATGCAACTATTTTACAACGTAACTATTCACAAATTAAGGACGCTTTAGAAACTCTTAACATTGATTGCGTAGATGGGATTTTAATGGATTTAGGTGTTTCCTCACATCAACTTGATACCGTTGAACGTGGTTTCTCTTACCATTATGATGCCCCTTTAGATATGCGAATGAGTCAATCTGGCACTAGTGCCTTTGACGTCGTGAACCAGTACTCTTATGAACAGTTATCTAAAATTCTGTTTGAGTTCGGTGAGGAAAAGTTTTCTCATAAGATAGCCTCTAACATAGTAAAATCAAGAGAAGTTAAACCTATTGAAACTACTTTGCAGTTGGCTGATATTGTTAAAGATAGTATCCCTGCTAAGTTCCGTAGAGAGAAAAATCCTTGCAAGAAAACTTTCCAAGCTATTAGAATGGAAGTTAATGGCGAATTGGAACATCTATCCATTGGGCTAGATGATGCCTTCGATAGCCTTAAAGTAGGTGGCAGACTTGCTATTATTACGTTCCATTCCCTTGAGGATAGGTTGGTTAAACAACGTTTTGCAAATCTATGCAGAGGGTGTACTTGCCCTCCAGATTTTCCTCAATGTGTTTGTGGTAAAAAACCTAGGGCTAGATTGGTTAATCGTAAGCCCATAGAAGCTACTGATTTGGAAATTGAACAGAATAACAGAAGTAGAAGTGCTAAACTTCGTGTGATTGAAAGGATTTAGGTGGTACTACATGAAGGTTTATGATAATACAGCTTTCGCTCTTGAAGAACGTGAATATTATAACTTAAATAGTAATATTAATTCAAATAGTAATGAAAATACATCTAATAAGAATAAGTTTAATAATAACTATAATAAAAAGAAACATTCTAATTTAGGTATAGCCGTATGTGGTCTTGTAGTTACAATATTGCTATTTGTTATGATTTATGGAAAAGTTCAAGTTAGTGCTTTGTACACTCAAATATCGCAAGAGAAGTCAGCTGTTGAAATTTTGGAAAGCGAAAATGTGCGTATGCAAAGCGAAATTGAAGGTAATATGTCCCTTAGAAACGTCGAAAGCTATGCTGAAGATGTTTTAGGTCTTAAAAAGTTGGATAAATCTCAAATTGTTTACATACAAATTCAAAATGAAGATGTAGTTCAAGTAGTGGACTCTAAGGAGAACATATTTGTATCTATAAAAGAAAAGTTTAACAGTATAATAGAATATTTATTTGGATAATCCATTTAGATATTATAATTAAAACATCAGGCGGATATATATGTATTAGTATTATCCGCCTATTGTGTTGTAACCTTTTGAAAGGAGAGATATAGTGCCAACTTTATCAATGAAGCGAAGTAGTCTTGTGATTATGGTTTTAATATTCGCTTTGGCTATAGCTTTGATATGTAATCTATTTAAAATATCTGTTGTGGATAATGAAAAGTATCAAGAGTTAGCAAATAGTAACCAATTTAATTCCATAACTATATCAGCTAATAGAGGTTCTATTTATAGTTCCGATGGTAGCGTGTTGGCTCAAAGTGCTACTGTATTTAAGGTCTTTATAGACCCTAACTCTTTTGAAAAAAATGACAAGGATAAAAAAGATATTGCTATAGACTTCTTGGCTAAAACTCTAGACTTAGACGAAAAAACTATTATAGATAAAATGAATAAAGTAGACACTAAATATCAAGTGTTGAAAACTAAGGTTGAAAAACCCGTAGTTGACAAGATTAATGATTTTCTATCGGAAAATAAAATCAGTTCGGTAAACACCGAGGAGGATACTAAACGTTACTATCCACAAAATGACTTGGCTGCATCTGTAATAGGCTTTACTAACTACGATGGCGAGGGCTGGTACGGTATTGAGGCTTATTATGATGATGAGTTAGCTGGTGTAGATGGAAAAGTTATTTCTGCTACCGATGGTAGACAACAAGAAATGCCTTATAGAAATGAAAAACTCTATGAAGCTCAAGATGGTAACTCTTTAGTTTTAACTATAGATACTACTCTACAATACTATCTTGAAAAAAATCTTGAAGAAATGTACAATAAGTATGAACTAGATAATCGTGCTTGTGGTATAATTATGAATGTTAATACTGGTGCTATATTGGCTATGGCTACTTGTCCAAGTTTCGATTTGAACAATCCATCGGAAATTATAGACCAAAGAACACTATCTAAGTTGGATTTGATATCTGATGAGGAAGAACGTACTTCTGCTGAGGCTAACGCTAGAGAGTTACAATGGAAAAATAAAGCCGTAGCTGAAACTTATATTCCAGGTTCGGTATTTAAAGTAATAACTAGTGCAGCAGCTTTTGAGGAAGATTTAATCGATTTGGATAATGATACTTTCTTCTGTTCTGGTGCAGTGACTATCCCAGGAGCACCAAAGCCTATTAAGTGTCATAAGGTGACTGGTCACGGAACTCAAACCTTTAAAGATGCCTTAACTAACTCTTGTAACCCTGCGTTTATTGAGATTGGTAAGCGTCTAGGAGCAGAAAAATTTTTCCATTACTTTGAGGGATTTGGTCTAACTGAAAAGACTGGTATAGATTTACCATCTGAAGTATCTAGTCTATACGCAAAGGAAAGCGATTTAGGGCCAGTAGAACTTGCATCATCATCATTTGGTCAAACTAACAAACTAACTCCTATTGAGATGATTACTGCTTATGCTGCAACTATCAATGGAGGTAACTTATTGACTCCTTATGTGGTTCAAAAAGTTCTTGATGCTGATGGCAACGTTATAAGCAATACTGAACCAACCATCAAAAGACAAGTAGTTTCCGAGGAAACTTCTGCTATAATGAGAGATTCTCTTGAGTATGTTGTAGATAACAATGGTGGTTCTAATGCTTACATAAAGGGTTATAAGATTGGTGGTAAATCGGGAACATCTCAAAAACTAGATGAGTATGACGACTCTAATATGAGATACGTTGCATCTTATGTATGTTTTGCTCCAGCAGATAATCCTGAAATTATAATGCTAATAATGGCTGATGAACCTACTACTGGTGACTACTACGGAAGTGTAGTTGCTGTTCCATGTGCTAGAAACATCTTGGAGGAGGCACTTCCTTATTTAGGATACTATCCAGAATATACTGACGACGAACTCCAAACTTTAGATACTACTGTACCATCTGTTGAGGGTACTACTCTATTCAATGCTAAGAGTACTCTTGAAGGCTTAGGCTTAGAATATCAAGTAGTTGGTAATGGCGATATGGTAGTTAATCAAGTGCCTACTAGTGGAAACACTATCGCAAAGGGTGGCAAGATTGTCCTATATACTGAAACTAATGCCGAACAAGAGTTTGTAGTAGTTCCTAACTTAGTTGGAAGTTCTTTAACTCAAGCTAACCAATTGCTATCTAGTTTAGGATTGAACTATGTCGCTACTGGTGCATCTGCTGAGCGTGAAGATGCTACTGTATATTCGCAATCTTATAATGATGGCGAACACGTTCCAGTGGGTACTATCATAGAGTTGAACTTTGTCGTTAAAGACCAATCAGGTTAATGTTTAATGTATCTTGAGTGCGACCTTGCTTGTCGCACTTAGATATTATAATATATTAGAGATATTAAAAATGAGGTGTTGGACTTTGAAATTATATGATTTAATCAAAGGTATTGCAAACATACACATTCCAAATAGAGAAATAGTATCTATTACAGATGACTCTAGAAAGATTGAAAAGAACTGTATATTCGCATGTGTTAAGGGTGGTTCTTTTGATGGTCACTCTAAGGCTAAAGATGCCGTTGATATGGGTGCTATAGTAGTCGTTGACCATAATTTAAATTTGGAAAATCAAATTATAGTTCCTAATACTAGAGAGTTCTATGGCGAACTTTGTTGTGCTTGGTTTGGAAATCCTGAAAAGAAAATGAAGTTCATAGGAGTTACTGGTACTAACGGTAAGACTACTATGACTAACGTTATCAAGCACATACTAACCGATAACGATTATAAAGTCGGTTTAATTGGTACTATCCAAAATGAAATAGGTGACGAAGTTATCCATACAGATAATACTACTCCTATGGCTTTCGATTTAATGGCTCTTTTGGATAAAATGTATAAGGCTGGTTGCGATTACGTTGTAATGGAAGTATCCTCTTTTGGATTGGTTCAGCATAGGATTGGTGCTATCCACTTTGATACTGCTGTATTTACTAACTTAACTCAAGACCACTTAGACTATCATAAGACTATGGAAAATTACTATCAAGCTAAAAAGATGCTTTTCGACATCTGCGATAAGGCTATCGTTTGCATTGATGACGATTATGGTGTTAGACTTTTCAATGAAATAACTTGCGAAAAGTATTCATATAGTATTACTAAAGAGGCTGATTTCTTTGCTACTAATCCAGTAATAAAATCCGATGGCACTTCCTTTAGATTTAATACCCTTGACGATAGCTATGATATAAATATGAAAATGGTAGGTTCTTTTAACGTTGCCAACGTTACTGGTGTTATGAGCGTCTGCTTAGCTGAGGGTATTCCTTTTGAAAATATTAAGCAATCTGTAGAAAAGTGTCACGGTGTTAAGGGTAGATGCGAAGTTATTCCAACTGGCAAAGACTTCTCTGTAATTTGCGATTACGCTCATACTCCAGATGCTATTGAAAATATCTTGAAAAGCGTTAAAGAATATACTACTGGTAGACTAATCTGTCTATTTGGTTGTGGTGGCAATCGTGATAAGACTAAGCGTCCTTTAATGTGTAAATCTGCGTTGAAGTACGCCGATAAGTTAATAATAACTTCTGATAACCCTAGAAATGAAAATCCACAAGATATTATTAATGACATCTTAGTTGGACTAGAGGGCGAAACTGCTATCCCTTATGATGTGGTCGTTGATAGAATTGATGCTATACATCATGCTATTAAAACTGCTAAAACTGGCGATATCATTGTATTGGCTGGTAAAGGTCATGAAGATTATCAAATTTTGGCTAATAACGTACATATTCACCTTGATGAACGTGAAATCGTCGCAGATGCCTTAAAGACACTTTAGGTTTTATTCAAAATTATTTTATGAGGAAGATTTAATTATGGAAATTTTAAGTTTATCAGAAATTGCTAATGCAGTCGGCTCTACTGTTAAAGTAGATGGTCAAATCAATGAGATTAGCACGGATACTAGAACTATCCCAGAGGGTTGCCTTTTTGTCGCTATAAAAGGTGAAAATTTTGACGGTCATGATTATATAGAAACTGCATTTCAAAAGGGTGCTAAGGCTGTAGTATCGGAAAAAAATATCGAAGGCTATAACTGTATAGTAGTACCAAATACTAGAAAGGCTCTATTGGATATCGCTAGATATTATAGAAGTAAGTTCAATATCAATTTAGTTGCCGTAACTGGTAGCGTTGGCAAGACTACTACTAAAGAAATGATTGCTTTAGTACTATCGGAAAAGTTTAACACTTTAAAGACTACTGGAAATCTTAATAATGAGATTGGTCTACCTAAGACTTTATTTAATCTAGATAGTTCTCATGAGTGTGCCGTAATAGAAATGGGTATGTCACACTTTGGTGAGATTTCACGTCTAACTAGAACGGCTCTACCTACTATGGCAGTAATCACCAATATAGGATTTTCTCACATTGAAAACTTAGGTTCTCAGCAAGGTATTCTAAAGGCTAAGTTGGAAATCTTAGAGGGTATGGACGGCTCTGCTCCAATATTCCTAAATGCAGATGATATATCATTATATCAAACGTCTTACCAGTTGGGCAGAGAAACTATAACTTTTGGTATAGACAATCCCGATTGCGATTTTAAAGCTACTAATATACATCAATTTGATGACTATACTACCTTTACAGTAAATTGGAACGGCAACTCTAAAGATATAAAGTTGACTGCTATTGGCAGACATAACGTATTAAACGCATTGGTATCTTTTGCAGTTGGAACTAAGTTGGGTTTAACTCCTAATGAGATTGCTAACGCTCTAAGTAAGTTCAAGCCAGATAGTTTAAGACAGAATATAGTTCAAAAAGGTCAACAGACCGTCATTGTAGATTGCTATAATGCTAGTCCTGATTCTATGAAAGCATCTTTAACGGTGCTATCGCAGACTACTCCTAAAGATTGTGGTAGACGTGTTGCAGTTCTAGGCGATATGCTTGAACTAGGTGAAATGTCTACTAAGTTACATTCTATGGTTGGCGATTTTGTAGGGCAATCTAAAGCAGATGTTCTTTTCTGTTACGGCGTAGAGGCTCAAAATATAGGAAAAGTTGCTCTAAACTATAACAAAGATGTAAAATTCTTTACAGATAAGTCCCAACTTAATCAAGCCCTTTGCGACTTCTTAAAACCTAACGATATCGTTCTATTTAAGGCTAGTCGTGGCATGAGGTTGGAAGAAACTATTGACTATATTTATGATAGAAAGGATTAGTTTGCTATGATACCTATTTGGTTAAAATTGTTAATTCCGATAGTATCTTTTATTATTGCTGGTGTTATTGGAAAGTTTTTAATTCCTTTTATGCACAAGATTAGTTTCGGTCAAACTATAGAGAAGTTTGTAGGTTCTAAGTTAGAAAGCCATCAAAAAAAGCAAGGAACTCCAATAATGGGCGGATTTATGTTCATAATAAGTAGTGTGGTCATGACTATAGTTGGATACGTTCTATATAGAGTATCTACTTTGGATATAACTGCTACTGAAACTTCTAAAAATCTGCTTAGAATGTTCGCTTGTTTGATATATGCTCTATGTTTTTGTGGTATAGGCTTTGCTGATGACTATACTAAAGCTGTTAAAAAACAAAATCTTGGTTTGACACCTAAACAAAAGATGTTGTTTCAGTTTATATTCTCAGGACTATTCTTGGCAGTGCTTTACTTCTTAGGTGATACCTCTACTGAAATTGACTTTATATTCGCTAGTGTGGATTTCGGTGTGCTATACTATCCAATTATGATATTGTTCATGATATTCTTATCTAATGCAGTAAACTTAACCGATGGTATAGATGGTCTATGTGGTTCGGTAACTGTTATTACTATGTTAGCCTTGAGTACTATATGTGGTCTTATGAGTTTGAACGAAATATCTATATTTGCAATAGCTATTGCTGGAGGTTGTTTAGGATTTTTAATCTGGAATTTACACCCTGCTAAAATCTTCATGGGTGATACTGGTTCTATGTTCTTAGGAGGTTCTTTTGTAGCTATTGGAATGTGTACACATAAGCATCTTTTGGTGGTGCTAATAGGCTTGATTTACGTTTGTGAGGCTCTATCGGTAGTGATTCAAGTTACATACTTCAAGATTACAAAGAAATTCTATGGCGAGGGAAGAAGAATTTTTAAGATGACACCTATACATCATCACTTTGAACTTTGTGGTTTTAGTGAGTATAAGATAGTTATTACTTTTTCTATAGTATCTTTGATAGCTGGAGTTATCGCAGTTATGCTATAGTTAGCGTGTTGTTAAGGGAGTGTTGCTTTTGACAAGAGAAATATATAACTCAAAAGATAAGAAAAATAAGAAAAATTTTACTGCTTTTAAAGTGTTCGGTAAGTGGGGCAACTTAGATATATCTTTTTTGTGTATAGTGATAGTGTTACTAGTAATAGGTATTGTTATGATGTTCTCAGCTGGTTATGCAATAGCAGTAAGTAAAGGTCATGCAGGTACTTATTATGTATCTAGGCAGATAATATTTGCTATAATAGGTTTATTTGTCATGTTTGTTTTATCGTATTGGGACTATCATTTTTTTGCTAAAAGATGGGTAGCGTTTAGTATCTTTGGAGTGGCACTGGTTCTACTTGCATTGGTTCTTACTCCACTAGGCTACGGAACGGATACAGGTATTAAAAGATGGCTCGGATTTGGTTCTTTCTCTTTTCAACCCTCTGAGGTTATGAAGTTTGGAATTATCGTCTTATTTTCCTATTTGATATCTAATAACTACGATAAGATGAAAAAGTTCAAAACTGGTATAGTACCGTATCTAGTGATATTGGGAGTAGTTTCAGGCTTAATGATGCTAGAACCTCATCTTTCGGGTACTCTATTGATTTGCTTTATAGGTATAATTATAGTATTCGTTGGTGGTGCTAGATTTGTTCATATGTTGGCTCTAGGTGGAATAGGTGTTGCAGGTCTTGCAAGTGTTATAATATACAAAAGTTCCGTGGAAGGCTTTAACTACTTCCAAGAAAGAATACAAGGCTGGCGTGACCCTTTTGCTGATGCCACTGATAAAACTTGGCAAACTTGTCAATCTTTGATAGCAATAGGTTCTGGTGGAGTGTTCGGCTTGGGTTTAGGAGAATCTAGGCAGAAATACTTGTACTTACCAGAAAGTCAAAACGACTTCGTATTCGCCATAGTATGCGAAGAGTTGGGTTTTATTGGAGCTGTAACAGTAATATTACTATTCGCATTATTTGTCTTTAGAGGTATGTTAATAGCATCTAATGCTAAAGATAAGTTTGGTATGCTAATGTGCGTAGGCTTGACTATTCAAGTTGGAATCCAAGCATTTTTGAACATTGCCGTAGCTAGTAACTTTATGCCTAATACTGGTATTAGTTTGCCATTCTTTAGTTATGGTGGAACATCTTTAATTATGCTACTGGCTCAAATGGGAATTATATTAAACGTATCACGGCAATCTAATATGGAAAAGTAGCTTATAGTGTTAAGGAACGCCTTTGATGGCGTTCCATTATGATTAATTTAGTATTAACGTGAGTTTAACATATCGATGGTTAAATTCACGTTAGTATTAATATATCTATTTAAATATCTATTTTGGAGGTTTTTATTTATGAGAGTTTTAGTGACTGGTGGAGGTACTGGTGGACATATTAATCCAGCATTAGCAATAGCATCTATAGTGCAGAGCCACGATAAAAATGCAGAAATTTTGTACGCAGGAACTCCATTCGGTATGGAGGCTAAGCTAGTACCTCAGGCTAATTACAACTTTGAAACTATTAAAGTTACTGGCTTTCAAAGAAAGTTGACTTTGAAAAATATAGGAAGAAATATAAAAACTCTAGCATACTTAACTACGGCAGGTCATAGAGCTAAAGAGATTATATCTAACTTTAAACCCGATATCGTTATTGGTACTGGTGGTTATGTGTGTGGTCCAGTAGTTCAAAAAGCCGTTCAGATGGGTATTCCTACGGTTATTCATGAACAGAATGCCTTCCCAGGTATGACTAATAAAATTCTATCTAAACAAGTGGATAAGGTCATGCTCACCATTGAAGAAGCTATGGACTACTTCGATAAAAGTATAGATTACGTTGTCACTGGTTTACCAGTACGTTCACAATTAGTAAATAAATCCAAAAAACAGGCTAGAAAAGAGTTGGGTTTTAATGATAATTTTACTATACTATCGTTTGGTGGAAGTCTTGGAGCAGGTTGCATAAATGATACTATGGCTGAAGTAATCAAGTGGAGCAGAAAAGAACGTTTAAAAATCAACCATATACATGGTTACGGTGGCATGGGCAGAGAAAGTTTCCCTAAAGCTATGAAAGATGCTAACATTAATCTAATTGGCGATGGCGTTCGCATTACTGAATATATTAACGATATGGATACTTGTCTATCGGCTTGTGACTTAGTAATCTGTCGTTCGGGAGCGTCTACTCTTGCTGAATTAGAGGCAGTAGGCAGAGCATCTATTTTGATACCATCTCCAAACGTTGCAGGAAACCATCAATATTATAACGCTATGGTTCTGGGTAAGGCTGGAGCTAGTATAGTAGTCGAACAGAAAGACGTTACTCCACAAAAGATTATTGGCTACATAGAAGATTTATATAAAAATCCTAATAAGGTCGAAGAAATGAGTATTAAAGCTAAATCTTGTTGTATAACCGATACCAATGATAGAATTTGGAATACTATTAAATCTGTAGTTAGATAATTAACAAATCAGTTCATTTTTGCATATTATACCGTGTAGAATTATATTTCAAGGGGTGTGTTGATATGCAAAAACTCTTAATTGAGGGTGGTAATAAACTCTTTGGAGAGATAAACGTTCAAGGTTCAAAGAATAGTTCTTTGCCTATATTGGCTAGTACTCTGTTGTGTGATGGAACTACTACTCTGTTAAACTGTCCTAAGTTATCCGATGTATACTCATCGTGTAGAATATTAAACAGCATAGGCTCGATTTGTAACTTTACTGATAATACTCTTACTGTAGATAGTTGCATAGATTTCCCTAATTGTATCGTTCCTACTAACTTAATGCGTGAAATGAGGTCATCTATACTATATATGGGAGCGTTGTTGGGTAAGTATGGAAGATGTACTATATCCTTACCTGGAGGTTGTCAATTGGGTTCACGCCCTATTGATATACACTTATACGGCTTGCAAAAACTGGGTGCAGATATCAAAGAAGAATACGGAACTATATTCTGCAATGCTAAAGATGGTCTAAAAGGTACTAAGATTACTCTACCATTCGCATCGGTGGGAGCTACCGAAAATTTGATTTTAGCTAGTGTCCTTGCTAAAGGTGAAACTATTATAAAAAATTCGGCTAGAGAACCTGAAATATCCGACCTTTGCGACTATCTAAGAAGTTGTGGTGCAGATATCCATGGTGATGGTCAAAGCGATATCTATATTAACGGTGTGGATAGTCTACATGGTTGTACGCACTCAATAATTCCCGATAGGGTTGTGGCTGTAACTTATATGTGTTGTGTGGCTATCACTGGAGGAGAATTAGTTCTTAATAACGTTTGTATAAATCACTTAGATATTCTACTTAGTATGTTCGATGAGTTAGGTTGCGATATCCATACTTATGAGGATAAAATATATATAACATCTAAAGGTAGAGTTCATTCGTTAAAGAATATAAAGACTATGCCTTATCCTGCATTCCCTACAGATATGCAATCTCCTTTGATGTCCGTAATGACCGTTGGTGATAAAACTTCTACTTTTGAAGAAACTATTTTCGATAGCAGATATCGTCATGCTGATGAACTTATTCGCATGGGTGCAGATATCGAGGTTATGGGCAAGATTGCTATAGTTAGAGGAGTCCCTAAACTATATGGAACTAGCGTTTCGGCTACCGATTTGCGTGGGGGAGCATCTTTAGTAATAGCAGGTTTAAAAGCTGACGGTTTAACAGAAGTATCTAACTTGCATTATATCGATAGAGGATATCAAGAGATTGAAAAGGTGTTATCTTCTGTTGGTGCTAACATAAAAAGAGTGTAATACTCTATGATGTTTGTAATGACTATATTTAGTCGTTTCAAAAAAAGTTTAATGTCGTTTAAAAGGGGAGATTGTATTGAGAGAGATTCAAAAGACTTCAATTGAAAAGATATCTAACGTTAAACGTGAACGCCGTAGAAAAAGATTACAACCTTTATTTTACTTCATGGTTGTGGTATTGGTTCTAGTTTTGATAGTAACTCTATCTATGACAGTGCTATTCAATATAAAAACTATTAGAGTGGACGGAAGTAGCGAATATGATGCCTCCGAAATAGTAAAAGCATCGCAAATATATAAGGGGGATAATCTAGTTAGATTGAATACCGAAGTCGCCAAACAAAGAATTTTAAGTAACTTAATGTACATCGATGACGTTACTATTAAAAAAGAGTTTCCTAGTACTTTGGTTATCGAAACTATAGCTAGTATCCCAGCTATGAACATTCAAGATAACAACGATTGCATTGTGGTTAGCGAAGGTTTAAAAATACTATCTACAGATGGTGACGCTAGAGAAGACTTATTGAATATTATAGGCTTTGAACCTAAAATAGTCGAAAATGATACTAAACTTCAATCGGAAGATGAACAGAAAGCTAAAATTTTGAATACTATCTATAACGAAATGAAACAGTTAGATATGTTAGATAATATCGTATCTGTAGACATATCTGATAAGTATGATATACTTATAAACTATTCCGATAGAATATATATCAAGTTGGGAGCGTATTCTGATTTGGAGTATAAGATTAGATATGCTAATACGGTTATAACTCAAAACATTCTTGAACAAAAAAGCGGATACTTAATATTTGTAAATTCTAATTCGGCATCGTTTGTCGAAAAAGATAAGTATGAACAGTATACTAAAAAAGTTGAGGAGGCTACTATGGGTTCGGCTACTACTACAGATATCTCTACTTTGGGCATAGATACGGTATCTGCTAATGAAACCTTCAACTTCTCTAATATTGATGATACTACTTCTACCGATGTAACTACTGCTCCTACTGATATCACTTCAGATTATAATGCCCAAAACGATAATTCTATAGTATATGGTACTGGTATCCAATAGGTATAGAAAATATAGTAAAAATAGATATTTTTTTAAAACTACTTGAAATTTTCTATGGATTGTGTTAATATAATATTGTGTATTGCTGATTGCATTATCTTAACATATCTTTTTCTTATTATGGAAATTACAAGAATTATAAATATATTAGGAGGATTTTTAATGTCTAGCTTTGTTTTTGAAAATAATGATAACTTTGACCCTGAAGTTAAAATTAAAGTTATTGGTGTTGGTGGTGGTGGCGGTAACGCCCTAAACTGCATGGTTGGTTCTGATGTGGAAGATATTGAATACATATCAGTAAATACCGACGCTAGAGCTTTAAGAAACTCTAAAGCTACTAATAGGATTCAAATTGGTGCTAAGTTGACTAAAGGTAGAGGTGCTGGTAACAGACCCGCTGTTGGTAAAGAGTCTGCTGAGGAAAATCGTGACGAAATAGCTGACGCTATTAAGGACGCTGATATGATTTTTATTACTGCTGGTATGGGTGGTGGTACTGGTACTGGTGCTGCTCCTGTAGTTGCTCAAGTTGCTCAAGAGTTGGGAATACTTACCGTTGCAGTAGTTACTAAACCTTTTAACTTTGAACGTGAGGCTAAAATGGCTCAAGCTGAGGCTGGTATCAGTGAACTTAAAAAGTATGTCGATTCTCTTATAGTTATTCCTAATGAAAAGTTGTTAGTTGGTCTTGAAAAACCTCTAACTATGAAAGAGTCCTTTGCTTTGGCTGATGATATCCTTAAAGTTGGTGTTAAAAGTATATCCGATTTAATTGTAGATGATGGATTTATCAACCTTGACTTTGCAGACGTTTCTACTATTATGAAGGGTGCAGGTTATGCTCATATGGCTATAGGTCATGGCTCTGGTAAGGATAAGGCTACTGAAGCTGCTAAGGCTGTAATATCTAGCCCATTACTAGAAACTTCTATAGCTGGTGCTAAGAGATTGTTAATAAACATAGTTATGTCTGAGGACGTTATGGCATCTGATGTCGATACAGCTACTAAGATGATTACAGATTCTGCTGCTGATGACGTTGAATGTATCTTTGGTACTGCTTTTAAAGAAGATATGAACGATGAAATGACTATTACTGTCATTGCTGCTGGTTTTGAAAATATTGGTGGTGAACCTACTGTTAAATCCATTCCAACTTCTGCACCAGTTGAAAATACTGCTCCTGTAAATAGTGCCGTTACTCCAGAACCTACTTCTGTTGCAGATGATACTCCTTCTGTACCTACTCCAGAACCAGTTCAAGAGGAGAAAACAACATCTACTATTGATGATGACAGCGACTTAACAGATATCTATAAACTTTTAGATAACTATTAATAGTTATTGGATATCTAACAAGATATCCAATAGATACAAATATTTTAAGGCTAAAGTTACTTTCAACTTTAGCCTTTTTTGATATTTTAATTGACTTTTTTTACTTTAGTATACTTTGTCATGATTGTTTTAGTTCCAACCTTAGCAAAATCCACTTTTAGCATACAATCGCCACCCGTGTGGGTAACGTTTAAGACCGTACCAGTTCCAAATATAGCGTGTAGAACGGTATCGCCTTCGGCAAATGATACGTTTTGTGGTGTAGAGTCTATCTTTTCTTGAGCCTTATTTTTAGCAATCTGTTGTTGTAGCGTGAACGATTGGAACGCCGTAGGAGTCTTATTTACCTTTTTAGTAGCAGTTTTATTATCGTTGGATTTCTTATTTAGTAAATCTGAACCTATTTCATTTATAAATCTTGATTGATAGTTACTATTAGTTAATCCGTACAACATTCTTTGAGATGTGGCAGATAGATATAATCTCTTTTTAGCTCTAGTGATGCCTACATATGCCACACGTCTTTCTTCTTCTAGTTGATTTTCGTCCTCAAGGTTTCTACTACTTGGAAAGATATTTTCTTCCATACCTACTATGAATACATTTTCAAACTCTAAACCTTTTGCGTTGTGAATAGTCATGATATTTACGCAATCGTCATCGTTTATTTTATCTATATCGGTATATAAAGATACTTCTTCTAAAAATCCGTTAAGAGTAGGATTTTCAGCTTTCTTTATGTATTGTACTATATTAGATTTCAATTCCATGATATTTTCTAATCTAGTTTGACCTTCATCTTCAAGTTTAAGTAAGTATTCACGATATCCAGTTTTATCGATAAGTAAGTCTATAAACTCATCTAGCATCATGCTTTGACACTTTGCAGTTAAGTAGTCGAACATCTTTGCGATATTCTTTAGGCTAGTAGCCTTTTTAGATAACAATGCATAATCAGTAGCATTTCGCATTACTTCTAATGGTGATATTTCTAAGTCACCAATGATTTCTTCAAGAACTTCCAAAGTAGCATCACCGATACCACGTTTAGGTTCATTTATTATACGTTTTAATCTAAGCATATCAAATTCGTTGTTTATTACGCTTAGATAAGCTATTACATCTTTAATTTCCTTACGTTCATAGAACTTAGTTCCACCGAACACTCTGTAAGGGATATTTTCTCTAATCATAGCCTTTTCAATGGCGTTGGATAGTGCATTTACTCTATATAGTACGGCACAATCTTTGTAAGAGCATTTATAATCTTTAACTAGAGTTTTTATAGTGTTGGCTACATATTTAGCCTCATTAGTTTCATCAGATGCTTTGTAAAAAGTTACCAAGTCGCCGTTACTTGCAGATGTCCAAAGCTTTTTATCAGTTCTATTTTTATTATTAGATATTAAATTGTTAGATGCATTTAGTATGTTCTGTGTAGAACGATAGTTCTGTTCTAGTTTAATTACCTTTGCTTGTGGAAAGTATTCTTTAAAAGCTAGAATGTTAGTAACATCTGCACCACGAAAAGCATATATACTTTGGTCGTCGTCACCTACTACACATAGATTGTTATTCTTTTGAGATAGTAGTCTAACCAATTCAAATTGAGCTAAATTAGTATCTTGATATTCATCAACCATTATATACTTAAAGTTATTGTTATACTTTTTTAGCACATCTGGGGATTTTTTTAATATATCTACAGTAAGTTTGATAATATCATCAAAATCCACGGCATTTGAATTTTTTAACTTTTTTTGATATGCATCATAAATTTTAGCTATAGTTTTCGTTCTAAAGTCTGCATCATTTTGGGATAGAACATCGTTAGGTGACATTAATTGCGTCTTGGCACTGGATATTATAGATAATACTCCTCTTGGAGGAAACTTCTTTTCAGATATATCTAATTCAGTTAAGCAAGTTTTCAATACTTTTTGACTATCATCAGTATCGTAGATGGTAAAATCATTATCATAGTCTAAAATATTGATATGCTTTCTTAAAATTTTAAGACATAAAGCATGAAATGTAGATGCATTTATCCTAGATGCACTTTCGCCTAAAGCCGAACTTAATCTAGCTTTTAATTCTTTAGCTGATTTGTTCGTAAAAGTAATAGCTACTATATTCCAAGGTTTTATGGGTGCTACTGCTGTGGCACGACGTAAAGGTTCGGTATCTTGACAAGAACCGTTTAAAAAATTTTCAATAGCTAAAATATCCTCATTGCTACCTTGGACGTTTTGGTCATAAAAAGCGTTTCCAAAAATAGTCATATTTATAATTCTATTGACTATTACAGATGTCTTTCCACTACCAGCACCAGCTAACACTAGTTGTGGCCCATTGATGTTAAATACTGCCTCTTGTTGCTGAGGGTTTAGAAAACTAAAATATTTTTTTAAAGCTTTTCTTTTTAGTTCGATATAATTCTGCGATGACATTAAATATTCTCTCCATTCAAAAAATATCTGATTTATAATAGCTATATTATAACATATTTCTTTATTTAAGAAAAGACTTATTTTACTGTTTATTGAAAAATTTTTGCAAGTTTCATAATTTTAATTATAGTTGTTATTATAATTTTGCTATATGTACAAATTTATAATCTAAATAGATATGCTATTATTGTAAAAAATGCTAGTTTATCTATAAGAATGTATTTTTTAACGTTTAGGGGTTGTATCTAAGTTAAAAGTAGGCTATAATATATATGTAATAGTTTTGCAGATAACTAATCGAAATACTTTTGAGGTTGTTTTATGAAAATTAAATTTGAAGAAAAATATAATACTATTGCATTCTATGTGATAATAGTATTTACTATTTGTTTAGTCATTAGAACTTTTATAACTGAAATTCCTGATATATTCGCCTATATAGGTAAGATTCTTAGTGTTATGTCACCAATAATATCTGGAATTATAATAGCTTACTTAATAAGTCCATTGACTAATCTAATTGAACGTCATTTAAAACCAGTATTTTTTAAATCTATCAGTGGTGAACTTGTGGTTGAAAATGCTAATCTAACAGATGTGCAGAAGTATCAACATAGAAAGAAGTTCAAGTTACTTAGAGCGACATCAGTAGGAATTGCTATTCTTATAACTCTATTGATTTTTATAGCTATAGTAGCTATGGTTCTCCCAGAACTTATTAATAGTCTTAGCAGTCTATTTGATAAGCTACCTTACTATATGAATAATCTATATGTGGAACTTAGCAAACTGTTGAATGAAAAGTCTGACCTTAATGATACTATTAAATCTTGGTTAGAAGAACAGTTCAGTAACATTCAAAAGCAAGTTTTAAATATGTTTTCTAGCTTAAAGCCTCAGTTTGAGGGAATAGTTGGTACTATCAAAGATGGCGTATCTAGTGTACTTGGTGGAGTTAAAAACGTTGGTATAGGTTTAATAATATCTATATATTTGATGTATAGCAAAGAGGAGTTTATCGCTCAAGTTAGAAAGTTTATGTATGCAATATTTCCTAATAGCGTATGTAAGAGCCTATTAACTATGGGTGTTAAATGTAATGAAATATTCTCTAGTTTTATAGTAGGTAAGGCAGTGGATTCTTTAATAATAGGAGTGCTATCATTTATAACACTAACCATTATGAATATGCCTTATACCGTCTTGATTAGCTTAATAATCGGTATAACTAATATGATTCCTTTCTTTGGCCCTTTTATAGGAGCTATTCCTAGTGCTATTTTGGTGTTGCTATCTGAACCTAGACAGACTATTCCTTTTATAGTGTTCGTTATAATTCTACAACAGATTGATGGCAACATTATAGGCCCTAAAATTTTGGGCGATAAAATGGGACTATCTACTTTTTGGATTATGTTCGCTATATTAGTATTCGGTGGATTGTTTAACTTTGTGGGTATGTTGATTGGTGTTCCTCTATTTACCGTATTATATACTTTAATAACTACGTTTATTCATGATAGGTTGAATAATAAAAATCTTCCTTTAGATAAACGTTATTATGGTAATATGAACATAACTCAAGATGATTGTACCTTCCCCAACAAACAAGATTACTCCGATGAGGATATTGATGAAAGCAAAATACCTAAAAAATCTAATGAGATTTTGAAAAAAGTTAAGGATAAAACTAATATCGATGAGTTAGATTTATCTAAACTTATAAATAAGTTTAAAGATAAGTTTTCTAATAAGAAGTAAAATTGTGTTTTTACCTAATTTTAGTAAGTAAAATCGATAGATTATACAAAAATGTAGTTTAAATATATGTAAAATTTCTATGTGTTAGCCTTTACTAAACCTGTTGACCAAATCTTAATTTAATGATATAATCTTATTATATGGTCAAACTTCTTGCGATTGGAGAGTTGTTTTTTATGAATATTTGGCATAATATAAACCCTAAAAGAATTACTCCTACTGAGTTTATGGCAGTAATCGAAATTTCTAAGGGTAGTAAAATAAAGTATGAACTTGATAAGGAAACTGGTTGCCTATTAATGGATAGAATCTTGTATACTTCTACACACTATCCAGCTAACTACGGTTTTATTCCAAGAACCTATGCAGATGATGGCGACCCTCTTGACGTTCTTGTGGTATGCTCTGAAACTATTGCACCTTTAACTTTAGTTCAATGTTATCCTATTGGGGTTATTCGCATGATTGATAATGGCAGAAATGACGATAAAATTATCGCTATTCCTAAACATGACCCTAATTATAATACTTATAAGGATATTTCCGAACTTCCTAAACATATTTTTGACGAAATGGTACACTTCTTTAAAGTGTATAAAGAGTTGGAAAACAAAACTACTGCTGTCGATGAGATTGAAAATAATGAGAGTGCTATCTCTATTATTACTAAGGATATCGATAGCTACGTTGAGAAGTTCTGTAAGTAATGTATACTATTTTCACTATCTGTAATATGGTGTTGTGTAATTAATAATAACTAAAAACGAAAGGATTGTTTTTTTAATGAACAGTAGTTTAAACTTAAACTCGGAAACTTGTGTTGCTCCTTTGGGTATTATCGCTATGCAAGGTGCTAGTGAATTGGGTAACAGACTTAATTCATATCTTGTTGATTGGTACAAGGATACACCTTACGCTCAAGACAGTTATCTTATCGATTGTGAGTGTCCTAGATTTTCCTCTGGTGATGGTAAGGGCTTAATTAAGTCTACTGTTAGAGGTAAAGACTTATTTATTGTTATTGATGTTGGTAACTATAACTGTAAGTACAAGATGTTTGAAAAAGAAAATTGTATGTCCCCAGATGACCACTATCAAGATTTAAAGAGAATTATTCAAGCTGCATCTGGTAAGGCTCATAGGATTAATGTTATTATGCCTATTCTATATGGTGGTAGACAACATCGTAGAAGTTATAGAGAATCTCTTGACTGTGCTTGTGCTTTACAAGAGCTTCAAGCTATGGGAGTTTCTAACATTGTGTGTTGTGACGCTCATGACCCTAGAGTTAATAACGCAGTACCTCTTATGGGCTTTGATAATATTATGCCTACTTATCAAGTATTAAAGGCTATGTTTGCACACATTCCACACTTAATAGTAGATAAGGATAACTTTATGGTTATTAGTCCTGATGAGGGTGCTTTAAACAGAAATATGTACTATGCTTCTGCTCTTGGAGTAAATTTGGGTATGTTCTATAAAAGACGTGACTATTCTAGAATAGTAAACGGTAGAAATCCTATAGTTGCCCATGAATATCTAGGAGATAGCGTTGAGGGTAAGACTATATTTATCGCCGATGATATTATATCTTCTGGTGAAAGCGTTCTTGATATTGCCTACGAACTAAAGAAAAGAAATGCTGATAAAATATATGCTTTTGCTACTTATGGTCTATTTGTAAACGGTCTTGAAAAGTTCGACCAAGCCTACAAAGATGGTTATATCAATGGCGTTTTTGGTACTAACTTGACTTACAGAACTCCTGAACTATTATCTCGTGAATGGTTCAATGAAGTTGATGTTTCTAAGTATATTGCTCACTTTGTACTTGCTCTTAACCATGATATGTCTATTAGCAGTGTTATAGACCCTCATGAAAAGATTAAAACATTACTAGCTGAAAGAAACGCTTAATTAAATAGTATTTTATAGTATATGAAAAAATCCACCCTTTAAGAGTGGATTTTTTGTACTATATATCTATCTTTAAGAGCGTTTGCTATGAAAAGCCTCATCTAATATTATGGTTAGGATTACTACTAAGAGTTCATCTTGTGGATTAGTAACGTTGATTTCGTAAGTATCGCCAAGAGCGACAAGTTTCTTTTTAACGGTAGCGTATACGTTCTTTTGAGCGTCTGTAAACTTGAAGTTCATGCCAAGAGCATCACCGTCTAACTTCCAACCACGAGCGTCATAGTTCATATCTTTAGTTATGGCAGGGAACTTTTTCTTTACAGTTCCACAAGGTTGTCCGTTAATAGATATATCATAAGTTTTAACCATGTTTAAAACCTTTTGGTCTATTAAAGCAACTTGATTTCCATTAGCATCGAAAACATCGAAGTCGGCACCTGCTGCGATTATTTTTTTCTTAGCTGTATACTTTAAAGTGTTGCCTTCTGTTACTTCGTAGTTTTCCACCATGGCAACTACTTTTTGATGTAATGTTAAAGTACTCATATAAATACCTCCATGAGTTTAAGTATTAATTAATACTTAAATTCTACCATAAACATTAGTAAAAGTCAATAATTTCCTTGGAAATTTTTTAAGATTTTATTTAATTATCTTTTAAACTTTCTTATTTTAAGTTCAAGTTCCCCAAAAGATATAATGAACCACATACTATCAATGGAACGTTTTTCTGTTTGGCAAGTTTTACAGCCTCTTGTAGAGCCGTATCTAATGGATACTCTTTGGTATCACATTTGAATAGTTTGGAAAGTTCCTCTTTTGATATGGCATTGTAGATATATCCATCTGTACAGATTACCGTATCTGCAAAGGAGTCTATAACTTCACAACATGATTTGTAATCTTTAGTGGATATCATTCCTGTAAGTACTACGGGATTTTTTATGTTACAAGTGCTTAAAGTATCTTTAAGAGCAGTAATTCCACCTATATTATGCGAACCATCTGCAATTATCGAAACGTTGGATATGTTAAATAGTTGCGTTCTAAAAGTAACTTGAGTTTCCTCTAAAGATTTCTTTAAACTTTCTAATGGAATGTTATATCCTATGGAATTTAATAGGTTGCAGACTTCTATTACCGTTATAGCGTTACTTACTTGATGTTTTCCTAACATCTTTATGTGATATGTTATATCTTTGTACTTAAAAATTTCACCGTTTAAATCGCATTTGATAATGTTTCCCATACTAGCAAGTATCAATGGTGAATGTTTTTCTTTTGCCGTCTTAGATACTACATCTATGACATCTAAGTTAGAATTGTCACAAGATAGTATTATAGGTCTGTTAGGTTTAATAATTCCAGCCTTTTGAGTAGCAATCTTTTTTAGAGTATCTCCTAATATTGCAGTGTGGTCTAACGATATGGAAGTTATTACACTCACTAAAGGATTTTCAATAATATTAGTGCTATCCACAATACCACCTATGCCAGTTTCTAAGACTACAACGTCGCAACCTTTCGATTTAAAGTATATAAACGCTATAGCCATAGATATCTCAAATTGAGAAAATTCGTTATTCTGTACCGATTGCTTAACTGTATCGGCTATGGAACAGAGTTCTTTTTGTGGAATGTTTTCGCCATTAAATCTAATTCTATCTTCGTAGCAGACCATGTACGGAGAGGTAAAACTTCCCACTTTATAGTTGGAAAATATCAACGCATTGGATATCATTTCAACAGTAGAACCTTTTCCGTTAGTTCCTGCAACGTGAATAAACTTTAAATCTTTTTGTGGATTATCTAACATATTTAAGAGTTTTTCAATCCTAGATAAGTCTTTTACTGGCTTCCCAGACTTTGTAAAACTATTTATATAGTTCATAGTTTCAATGTAGTTCAAAATATAATCAACTCCAGAGTAATATTAATCTAACCACATAACGATGTACTTATCTTCTTCAGCAGATTTTTTAAAGTAATCTTTTAAGATTTCAAAGTAGGGATAAGAGTAGCTAAGGATATCTTCAAAAGGCCACCCCTTAAGTATATTATTAGCATGAATCTTTTCGATATCTATTTTAGATATAAAGTCCTCTTTAGATATCTTTTCCATTTCTTTAGACATTTCCTTAACAGTTTGAGTATCTAAGTATATGGCAGGACCCATTCCCATATCCTCATCATTTAGTATATTTTCAAAGTTTATTGGAATGATGTTATCTAAGACGTTGCCAGTAGCTCTAGAAGAACCAGTTAAGATATACTTTAAAATATCCCAAGATTTTTCAATATCGATGTAATCTTTATTTAGAAACTCAAAAGTATCGATATCACCGTTCTGTAGTTGTTGTAGTTCTGTTAAAGTAACAGATTTGTAGTTAGCTATTATACCCATAAAAAATCCTCCTTGATTTTATATCAACATTTTTTTGATACTTATATACTATCATAAAATTATGGAAAAATCAAGGAGATTTTGTACTAAAAACAGGACAGATTTTAAAAATCTGTCCTAAAATTTTAATTATTTTCAAGAGCATCAAAAACTTTATGATAAACCAATTGATTTGGATATCTTTTATAGTCTATGAATACAGAAATTCCAGTCTTATAAAAGTATTCCAAAATAGCACTAGCACAACCAGCACTTCTACTTTGACCATACTCACATTGACAGATTATATCCATACCACTATTGAAAGCCTTATGGATAAACTTAGCTAAGTCATTTACTTCAGGGAAATAGGTATCATAGGTATAGCCTCTTTCAGATAAATAATCAATATCAAGGTCATCAAGGGCAACTTGAAATACCATATTACACTTTTTAGAATAGTCTACTGGTTTATAGTCGCTATCAATATGACGCAATTCGGGGTCATAGAAACTAATAACAGCCGTATTGCTTGGAAAATCATTTTGCAATAAATCTTCTACTTCTTTTCTTGAATAGATTGTTACTTTCATAACTATTCCCCCTAATAGTAATTATTGTAGAGCCTCAATAGATTTAACAATCATATCCATTTTAGCTTGAGCCTTTGCAAGTTTCTGCTTTTCGTTTTCAACTTGTTGTTGTGGAGCTTTTGCTAAAAATCCCTGATTGTTTAGCTTGTTGCTAGAGAAATCAATATCTTTTTGAACTTTAGCTTTTTCCTTTTCAAGACGAGCCAATTCTTTATCTTTGTCGATAAGTTCGTTCATTGGGATAAAACATCTTGAACCGTCAGCTACTATAGTAACTGCGTCATCTAAAGCTATTTGAGTGTCTACATGAACCTCAGATGCAAAAGCCATCTTTTCAAAGAACATAGCACAAGATTTAAATAGTTCTACTTCGGAAGTTTCAATGTATACGTTAGCCTTCTTGCTTGGTGGAATGTTCATCTCTGTACGTTGATTTCTTATTCCCTTGATTGCTGATATAACCTTTTCAAAAGATTTCTCATCATCTGCAAAGTTAAGAGCGTCTTCGTAAACTGGGAACTTTTCAAGCATAATAGCAGACTTTTCATCATTAAGAACTTGCCAAATTTCTTCAGTGATATATGGCATAAATGGGTGTAATAGTTTTAACATACCACTCATAGCCCATATTAGTACATTTTGTGCCGATGTTTTAGTATCGCCACCAGCCATTATACGAGGTTTAGTCAATTCGATGTACCAATCGCAGAAGATATCCCAAATGAAGTCGTAAACCTTGCCTACAGCTATACCAAGTTCAAACTTTTCAAGATTTTCATTAACTTCCTTAGCTAAAGTGTTGAATTTGGATATCAACCACTTATCTTCTATAGTTAAGTTGCTAGGTAATCCAGTATATTGGAAATCTTCCGATAGGTTCATTAATATAAATCTTGATGCGTTCCATAACTTATTTGCAAAGTTTCTAGATGCCTCAACCTTTTTAGGAATATAACGCATATCGTTTCCAGGTGAGTTACCAGTAACTAACATCAATCTAAGAGCATCTGCACCGTATTGAGCAATTACTTCAAGAGGGTCTACGCCGTTTCCTAAAGATTTTGACATCTTTCTACCTTGTTCATCTCTAACTAGACCGTGTATAAGAACGGTATCAAAAGGAACTTGTCCAGTATGTTCAATACCACTGAACATCATACGCATAACCCAGAACGGAATTATATCGTAACCAGTAACTAGAGTGTTTGTAGGATAGAAGTATTTTAAATCTTCAGTTTGTTCAGGCCAACCTAGTGTGGAAAATGGCCATAATGCAGAACTGAACCAAGTGTCAAGGGTATCGGGGTCTTGACGCATATCCTTGTTACACTTTGGACACTTACAAGATGTATCTTTAGTAACTACCATTTCGCCACAATCATCGCAGTAGAATGCAGGTATTTGATGTCCCCACCACAATTGACGTGATATACACCAATCACGAATGTTTTCTAGCCAATGGAAGTATATCTTATCAAAACGTTCTGGAATGAACTTAGTTTCACCATTCTTAACGGCATCTATGGCAGGTTGTGCTAGAGGTTTCATCTTAACGAACCATTGCTTAGATACTCTTGGTTCAACAGTAGAACCACATCTGTAGCAAGTACCAACGTTATGAGAATAGTCTTCAATTTTAACTAAAGCACCTTCTTTTTCAAGGTCTTCAACGATTTTCTTTCTAGCATCGTAACGGTCTAAACCTGCATACTTTGGATAGTCATTAACTATTTTAGCATCATCAGTCATTACGTTAATAACTGGTAGATTGTGTCTAAGACCTACTTCAAAGTCGTTAGGGTCATGAGCGGGGGTAATCTTAACTACACCAGTACCGAAGTCCATTTCAACGTAATCGTCGGCAACTACTGGGATTTCTCTATGCACTATTGGAAGTATAACCATCTTACCAACTATATCCTTGTAGCGTTCATCTTTTGGATTTACTGCAATGGCAGTATCACCTAATAGAGTTTCTGGACGTGTAGTGGCTAGGTTTACATATTGGTCAGTGCCTTTAATTTGATATCTTAAATGCCAAAAATGACCTGCTTGTTCCTCATAGGTAACTTCTGCATCGGAAATAGATGTCATGCACTTTGGACACCAGTTGATTATTCTTTCACCACGATAGATTAATCCTTTATTGTATAGGTTTACAAAGACTTCTTTAACTGCCTTGTTACAACCCTCGTCCATAGTGAAGCGTTCTCTTGACCAATCGCAAGAACAACCTAACTTTTTAAGTTGCTCAACTATACGACCTCCGAACTTAGCTTTCCAAGCCCAAGCACGTTTCATAAAGCCGTCACGACCGATATCGTCTTTAGTTACGCCCTCTTGACGCATAGCCTCAACGATTTTAGCTTCAGTGGCAATAGATGCGTGGTCTGTACCTGGTAACCATAGAGTAGAATATCCACTCATACGTTTCCAACGAATTAGTATATCTTGAAGTGTTTCATCTAAGGCGTGTCCCATGTGGAGCTGTCCTGTAATGTTTGGAGGTGGAATTACTATAGTATATGGTTTCTTTTGATTATCTACAGTAGCCTTGAAACAGTCATTATCTAACCAATATTTGTAAATTCGGTCTTCTGTTTCGTTAGGTTGATACTGTTTAGAAAGTTCTCTTTTCATAATAAAAAATACTCCTATCTAAATGATTTTATGATACTTTTTAATTATATCACTATAATAGTAGTTTGTCAAATTTCAAATTTAGTATATGGTTACAAATTGGTTTAAAAATGCTCTTTTAGTTGATTTTTAATTTTACTTATGATACAATAAAATAAGCAACAAATTACAAATATATAGATATGTAGAGGTGTTATATTTTGAATCAAAAGAATACTTTGGACAAAAAAACGGCAGTACATATTGTACAACAAGTTATAACAGAAACTAAAAAGGCTGTAATTGGTAAAGATGATATTATTATTAAGATAATATTAGCGTTAATATCTAAAGGACATATTCTATTGGAAGATATCCCTGGGGTTGGCAAGACTACTCTAGCTATGGCTTTTTCAAAGGCGTTTAATCTTAAGTGTAATAGAGTGCAATTTACTCCCGATGTTTTACCATCTGATATTGTTGGATTTACCATCTTGAATAAGGCTACTAATACTTTTGAATATCGTCATGGAGCTTGTAACTGCAATCTGTTTTTAGCTGACGAAATTAACAGAACTTCTAGCAAAACTCAATCGGCATTGTTGGAAATTATGGAGGAAAGCAGAGTATCAGTAGATGGCATTACTAGAGATTTACCTAAACCTTTCTTCGTTATAGCTACACAAAATCCTACTGGTTCGGCTGGAACTCAACTACTTCCAGAAAGCCAACTGGATAGGTTTATGATTAAGTTAAGCATGGGATATCCTGACTTTGAAAGCGAAGTTAGTATATTAAAATCTAAAAAAGACAGCAACCCCTTAGATACTGTTAATCAAGTGGCTACTGCTGAAGATATTATCTTACTTCAAAATACCGTCGAAAGTGTATTCGTAGATGATAAGGTCTATGAGTATGTCGCTACTTTGGTTAAACAGACTCGTAATCATGCTATGGTTAAGTTGGGAGTTAGTCCTAGAGGTGCTATAGCTTTAATGAGCATAACTAAGGCGGTCGCTCTACTTAAGGGCAGAACCTATGTTATTCCAGATGACGTTTCTTTTATATTTAAAGACGTTGTATCTCATAGGTTGATACTTAGTCCTCAAGCTAGAATTAACAATACTACTGCTATTGAAGTCGCTAACGATATCTTAAGTAATACATCTGTTCCTAAAATAGCTAGGGTGTAATGCTTATGACTATAAATAGATTAATGTATATATTAGTAGTATTTATATTGATAGTCTTTTTTATACTATATTTAGATAAGCTATCTTTAATACTACTTATATTTTCAATATTGATAGTGGTAAGTTCATTGATTATGTGCATTGTAGCTAGAAAAAGTATATCTTTTAAGTTTAAAACTTTAAGTAAGAACATTCAAAAAGATGTTCCTATAACTTTGGAAGTTACTGTAAAGAACAGTTCGTACATTCCGATTGCAAACGTGGTCATGATTTTTGAGTATTTTAACTCCTTAGATGCTAAACCTCACAAGATGACTATTACTATACCATCTGCACCTAAGCAAAGCAATACTATATGTTTCGATATAACTTCTAAGTATTGTGGTGTGGTTAATATCAAACTGTTTCAAACTAAGGTGTATGATAACTTGAAACTGTTCTGTCTTAGAAAAAGGCATCAACAAGAATGTTCGGTGTTGGTTATGCCTAAACTCTATGATATTCCTATTGTAGTAGAAAACGTATCCACGGAAGTTTTAGAAAGTGATGTGTTTTCTAAAACTAAATCGGGTGATGATTGCTCCGAAATTTTCGACATTAGACAGTATCATGATGGCGACAAGTTAAACAGAGTGCATTGGAAACTATCTTCTAAAAATGAGGAAGTCTATGTTAAAGAGTATAGTTTGCCTATATCTAACGCTATAGTTATACTTCCTGAAATTGTAAGCTTACAGGGTACTAACTCTATAAGTAACATGGATACTATTACTGAAATCGTACTATCTGTATCGCAACAGTTGAACTATCATGAAGTTCCTCATAGGATTGCTATATATACTAACGATGAAATGTCAATTGAAAACGTATCTAACAATGAGGAAACCTATACTATAGTAGGTAAGTTGGTTCGTAATGGAATACCAAACTTATCGGAAACGTATGCTTTTAAATATTTTCAAGCTATGAGCGATTATCAACAGTATTCGCATATAATATACGTCACAAATGTGTTGAATATAGATACATTATCGCTATTGGAAGATTTTAACTCTACTAAAAAGACGGTATTATATGTATCTAACAATCCAGTAGATAAAAAGTTCCTTACTTATGATGGTATTCAAGTACTTCAAGTGGTGGAAGGAAAAATCTGCGAATGTATTGGCGAGTTCATTATTTAAGGTGGTGTTCTTTATGATTAGTAAACTTTTTAAAAGAAAACCATCTAAAAGTGAACAGAGTTCCTTGGAAAGTGGTTTGTATATAGAAAATTCTATAAAAGTATCTTATAGCAAAAAAAGAAGTCTAACCAACGTTGTGTTACTATTGGTAATTACTCTTTTTGGATTGTTTGGCAGTATATTTTCATTTATATCCATATTCAATGTGGGTGCTAACTATACTCAACTTGTAGCGTTTACTTTACTGTTCTTTGGAATTTTTTCCATGATTACTCTGCTTCCAGATAAGTTTATGGTAGCTATGTTTCCGTTACTGTTTATGTTTTTATACTTCTTTTATGATTATCTAGCTGAGTTTATTCTTGGATTTAAAGTAGTTTCTAACTGTATTTCTACTGGTGTACATGATAGTGGTGTTTGGATTAAATACTATCCACTTCCAGACAACGTGGATACCAATGCCCATGCTACACTATTCTTGATATTCTGCATATTTATACTTACTATATTGATATGCTTATTTACTATTAAAATAAGTTCGTGTGTTATTGGTTTTGCTATAACTTTTCCATTTGTGGAGTGTGGTCTTTATTTTGGATTAGTTCCTAACTATGTAGCGTTTTTCATGTTGGTGTGCTATTGGATAGCCCTATTAAGTATGGCTCTATCTGGGTGCAAAAAGAGTACTAAAAATAAGTCTGCTGGATTTGTTAGAGTTGGTAACTCATTCTATGCAAAGTCAGATTGTAACTTTAAGATATCCGAAAAGATTGGAATATCATCAATAGTTATGTGTATAGTATGTGCAATGCTATCTAGTAGTTTGGTATCTGCATTTGGCTATGAACGTTCCGAAAAGATTAACAATCTGCGTAACAATATCAAAGATACCGTTACTGACTTCTCCCTTGATAGTTCTTCTTATTCGCTATCACGATTAGGTGAAATGTTATCTTCTAATGGAAATCACTTTAATGGAACTCTTGGACAAAAAGATACCGTTAAGTTTACTGGCGATGAAAGATTACTATTACAATCTACAATTATTCCATCTAATGATATTTACCTAAAAGGATATGTTGGTTCAACGTATACTGGTCAAAGTTGGGATAGGTTGGATAGTAAAGTGTTTAAATCTCCAATATTCGATGCCTTTAAAGATAATAATATATATCCTCAAAGTGTGCCTTATCTACAATTGGATAAGTTGCTAAACTTCGATATGACTATTAAACCTATTAGAAAATCTAAGACTACTTTAGTTCCTTACTACTCTAATGTTGATAGTTCTTTTTCTTATGTTAATGATACTACTATTAAATCTAGTGATACTACAGAGTACTCTTATAACGTATTAGATGTATCTTTAAAAGATATTATTTTGAATCGTTTTTCTGAATTGACAAGTTTTGATAATACTTCTTATAGAAGTTTTGTTGACGAAAACTATCTACAAGTTGAGGACTCTGCAAGTATGCAAGAGGTACTATCTATATTTGAAAACTATTTAGATACTCAAAGTTTGGATTTCGATAGTTTTAAATCTAGTGCAGATTTATATACCAAAATAGATTATATTAAAAACTTCTTGTGTTCTAACTACGAATATACTCTATCTCCAGGGAGAACTCCAGTGAATGAAGATTTTGTATTGCATTTTTTGAATAACAAAAAAGGTTATTGTAGCCATTTTGCATCTGCTGGAACTATCTTGTGCAGAATGTTGGATATCCCTGCTAGATATGTTGAGGGCTATTATATATCTAAAAATGAAATTTCTAGTAGCGATTTCGATGGTGATATGTATAATCTATCCGTAACAGATGAGGTCGCTCATGCTTGGACAGAAATATATTTCGATAACTTCGGTTGGGTTTGTGTGGATTTTACTCCAGGTTTTAACGGAAATCCTACTATGGCAGACTTTAAAGATATGCCAGATGCTCCTAAAGAAGATTTGCCTAATACTCAACCTTTGGATACGGATACTCAACTTATGGATACTCAAGTAGCTCCAGTTACTGAAACACCTCAAGATGTTACTACATCACCTGAGGAAAATAATCAAGTTACTACTACTACTAACGATAACTCTACAAGCCACAAGAATACTTTAACTAAAGAAACTCTTAAAAAGATTAAGAATGTTATTATAGTAATCTTGTTGGTAGCTTTATCCATTTGGATTGTTATACTTCGCAGAAACTACATCTTAAATAAAAGAAATGATGCTATTTCAAGTAAGGATTGTAAAAAATCCATATTGGAAAGTTATAGGTATATTATGCTATTACTGAAATATTTGGGATTTAATCTTGATGATACTACTCAATATATGCAGTTTGTAGAAAAAGTATCTAGTGAACTAGATTACGTTCAAAACTTTGACGTGGTTATGGATATAGTCTTAAAGTCTGAATTGAGCAATTTGGAAGTATCTGTTGAAGAAAAATCTACGGTTAGCGAATTTGCATCTAATTTAGCTAATACTATATATGAAAAGAGTTCTAAAGTAGATAGATTAATCATTAAGTATATTTTATGTTTAGTATAAAAGTTCATGGAGGAAATTTTTATGGAAAGAAAAGTCGCATATTATGAAACCGACAGAATGGGTATAGTACATCATAGCAACTACATTAGATACATGGAAGAAGCTCGTTTGAGTTGGCTAGAACAACATGGTCTAGCTTATGATAATCTTGAAAGTATTGGAATAATGTTACCAGTTATATCTGTTAATGCTGAATACATTAAGCCACTTAAATTTGGCGATACTTTTAATATCACTACAAAATTAATCGAACTTTCTAACGTTAAGATAAAACTATCTTATGAAGTTAGAAATTCGGGTACTGGTGAACTTTGTGCTATTGGCGAAAGTGTTCATTGCTTTGTCAATAACGATTTTAAACCTATAGCTATTAGAAAAACTAATCCCGATATTTTCCAACTTTTTAGAAGTTCGTTGATTTAATATTATTATTTTTTTGGAGGTGACTATTGAAGTACATTAACATAGATATGTACTCAATAAAAAAATGAACAAAGAAGGAAAAAAAGATGACAAAAAGAAAAAAGTTAGCATTAGAACTATCTTAATTATGATAGTAGTATTTCTAATAGGGTTTGATGGTGGTGTTGTGTGTACTGTCCTATTAGAACAAAATGACGTTTTCGCTTTTAAGAGTATATCCCAAAATGATGCAAATTATACTCAAAATGAAAGTTCTGTATCTACTGAGGAAACTACTTCCGAAAGTACTACCACTACTGAAGCTACTACTACTACTACTGAGGCGACTACTACTCCTGCTGAGTTACCAACTCCAGTTGGATATTTGTACCCAGATATGACCGTGGAAAAGCTTCCTTTTAAAGAGGACGTTGCTGGAGATAAAGTTGTGTATATGACTTTCGATGATGGCCCTTGGTCGGGTACACCTGAACTTCTTGACCTTTTGGATAAGTATAATGTAAAAGCAACTTTCTTTGTTACTGCACAATATCTTGACCACGACCAACTTGTTAGTAGTATTAAAGAAATCTATGACCGTGGTCATGCAGTTGCAGTACACACCTATAGTCATGATTATGATTTAATATACTCATCGGTTGCTAACTATGTTGAAGATTATCACAAGATGGACGATATTATCATTGAAGCCACTGGCGAAAGAAGTCACATATTTAGACTTCCTGGGGGTAGTAACGCTAAATACAGCAACGATATTAGAACAGACCTTTTAACTGAAATGAACTATCGTGGCTTTGTATATCACGACTGGAACGCCTACGATGGTGGTTGTGATAACTATAGTATCGCTGGTATGATATCTAAAGCAGTAGGTGAGGCGTCTGCTCATGATAAGGGCGTTCTATTGATGCACGATACTAAGGCTCAAAGTTTTATACTACAAACTTTACCTGATATTATTTCCCAACTTAAAGACCAAGGATATCGCTTTGACAAGTTAGATGGTACTGTTAAACCTTATCAATTCGAAACCGTTGAAGATACTTCCGAAGTGACTACTGCTCCAGTGGAAACTTCTGATACTATCGATACTAGCGAAACTGTTCCAACTACTGAAAGCTATCAAAGTGAAGAACCTGTTAACACTTTAGATGCTCAATAGTATAGTTTAATATCTAAATAGACAGAATGGAAGTATATTCTATTCTGTCTTTTTGTAACCTTTTGATGAAAAAAATCATAATATGTAGAGTGTACTAATCTAAATGTTTAGTATATTAGATATTTTTTATTAGGTGGTGTATCTATGGCGACTATTATTAACAACCAAGCATCATTGACGTATAACTATGGAAATCTTACTGGAAGTGCAACATCTAACATTGCTAGTAGTGTACTTCAAGGAACTACTTCTTTGGAAAAGTATGCTATTCCAGAACGCTATACTGCAAACGATAATGTGACCTATCAAATTATATTGACTAACAACGGAAACGCTCCTTTGAACAACGTTTCTATTACAGATAATCTTGGAACGTATCAAGTTGGAAATCCATCTGTAGATGTAACTCCACTAGACTATAAAGATTACGCATCATTAAGAATAAACGGCGTGGACGTTACAGATACTCTTGTGGTGAGAACATTGGAGGATAGAATAGTATTCTCATTCCCAACTTTAGAACCTAATGCTATAGCTGAAATATTGTATAGTACTACTGTAAATAAAAATGCTCCATTAGATAAGGGTTCTAGTATAGTAAATACCGTTACTGCTACTGCTGATAATCTAACAGAGATATCTGCAAATAGTACCATATCCGTGGAAGATTATGCTAATGTTACTATAGTAAAAACTATGTCACCATCGGTTATTAACAACGGCGATACCTTAACTTACGATTTTACTATCTACAACTACGGCAACTTGGACGCTACTAATGTAGTATTCACTGATGTGTTTAATCCTGCACCTACAGATATATCTGTTACTCTCAATGGTGTAGCTATACCAGATACTGAATACAGTTACACCAATGGTACTTTTATTCTTCCAAGTGGAGAAACTGCTACTACTAGTATTACAGTACCATCTGCAACGTTCGTTCAAGACCAACTTACTGGTGTTATAACAGTAAATTCAGGTATTACCAAGATAAGCATAAAAGGTACTGTTAATGCTCTATAATGTAAAATTTTGGATTGACAATATTGTTATGTTGATGGTATAATTAAAAATATCATAAATACTAACGCTAAGGAGTTAAATTTTAATGAAAAAGTTTGTAATATTGCCACTCTCTGTAGGCTTAACTATGGCATTATCTTTAGTAGTTGGAGCTTATCAACAAGAGGATATTCTATACACTAAAACTAAACTCTTAGGAATAAATACTCTGGAATGTGATGTCAATGCTGACGGCTCTACCGATATTTTAGACTTACTTCAAATTAAACACGATATGTTCAAAGATTTAAATAGTATGGATACTTCTACTAATAAAGTATATGTATCTAATGTGCAAGAACTCAAAGATGCTTTGAAAGTTGCATCGGCTGGTGATGAGATTATCTTAAAAGAGGGAAAGTATCAAGACGATACTGGCTGGACACCTTTTTCTTCAGATGGTGAGGGTTCTAAAGATAATCCTATTATAGTTAGAAGTGAAAATCCTGAGAGTATGTCCGAAATCATGGGAACAGATACTGCTAATAATATCGCTTTGCATATTACTGGCGACTATTGGATTATTAAAGATTTAAAAATATCTACAGCACAAAAAGGCATAGTTTTAGATAACTCTAATAATTCTGTAATATCTAACTGCGAAGTGTATAATATAGGTTCGGAGGGTGTTCACTTCCGTGATAACAGTTCCTATTGCACTATTAAGGATAGCTATATTCATGATACAGGTATGGTATCTAAAGGGTATGGCGAGGGTGTATATATTGGCTCTTATTATGAGGAAACTAAGTATAATCATAGTTGCGATTATAATACCGTTCAACGTTGCACTTTTAAAAATATATCTGCTGAACACGTTGACGTAAAAGAACAGACTACTGGAACGTTAATCGAAGATTGCATTATGTATGGCGATGGTATGTCTGGTGAAAATTATGCCGACAGTTTTGTCGATATTAGCGGTAACGGTTGCATAGTTAGAAATAATACTTGCTATCAAGATGGAAACTCTATAATAGTAGATGCTTTTCAAGTGCATATAATCTTATCAGAATGGGGCTTTGATAATCAAGTGTATGGCAATACTTGTTACTTTGATGACCAAACTGCGTACATTCTTAGAGGTTGGGATTGTGGTTGCTCAGCTAAAGATAATGTTAGATATCCTAGTGGAAATACCTACGCTGATGACAGTATTACCGTTTTAGATTAATATTATATTAAATCCCTTGCTAAAGTTTGCAAGGGATTTTCTTCTATACTACAATGTAATACGCATTGGAATATCCTACTATTCCATTGTATTCCACAACGTACCAAACGTCATCAGGGGAGGCATAATATACGCCGTATACCGTGACTACAGAACTATTTGGAATAGTGCCAATTACTGTGGACTCTATAGATGGATAGTTTCTAATGTTTAAGTTAGAATATCCATTAGTAACTACAGTACCTTCAAAGGTTTTTATAGGTTCAATTAGAGGTATTCCAAAGTAGTCGCAAATGGATTGTGCTAAGTTTCTAGCTATATCGTTTAGATTATCTTTTAGCCAACGTTCGTCTTCTAAGTTGTCATGGTATCCCAATTCGCAAAGTACTGCTACGGCTCTAGTTTGAAGTACTTCGCCTAGATAGTCTGTAGGTAATGCTCTGCATCTATCTACTAGAGGGTATATCTCTTGTAGATTGTTAGCTATTATAGTAGCCAATCTTCTACTATTTGCACTGTTTGGGTCATAGTAGATGTCAATTCCACGGAGTTTTCCAGCAAAACCGTCTGCACCTGCATTGGTATGTAGTGCCAAGTGGATATCATAGTTTCCTGAATTACTATCTGCGATGGCGTTGGCTACTGGTTTATTTCTATCGTTGCGTGAGAATTTTATTCCACTAGAACGCAAATAGGGTTCTATTAAATCGGCTAGAAGGTTCATATATAGTTCTTCGTTGCCCTCGGTGGCATACTGGTTGAACTCTTGTGTAGATGGACTTAAAAATACCGTGTACATAGTATATCACTCCTTTGTATATGTGTATGCGTGTTAGATTAAAATAATTCTCAATAAAAAATTGCTATTGTGTTAAAAATCAAGTTGACTTTTTTTCCTTTTAGAGTTATAATAGTCTAATAGAAAGGATTTGATAGAATGCTTACTTTAGATAAAATATATCATGCTAAATATGTGTTGGGTAGTGTAATTAGACAGACTGATTTAATCCATGCACCTAAAATAAATCCCGAATGTGAAATATATCTAAAACCTGAAAACTTGCAAGTAACGGGTTCTTTTAAGGTAAGAGGTGCTTGTTATAAAATCTCTCAACTATCCGATGAGGAAAAGGCTAGAGGTGTTATAGCTTGTTCAGCTGGTAACCATGCACAAGGCGTAGCACTATCGGCTACTAAGAACGGTATAAAATCTTTAATATGCCTACCAGATGGTGCACCTATATCCAAAGTAGAGGCTACTAAAAACTACGGTGCAGACGTATGCTTAGTAGAAGGTGTCTACGATGACGCTTACGCTAAAGCACTTCAACTTAGAGATGAAAAAGGTTATACATTTATTCACCCTTTCGATGATGATAATGTTATTGCTGGTCAAGGTACTATAGGTCTTGAAATAGTTGAGGATTTACCAGACGTTGAAAACGTAATCGTTCCAATTGGTGGTGGAGGTTTAATATCTGGTGTAGCGTTTGCTATTAAGAGTTTAAATCCTAAGATTAAAGTTTATGGTGTTCAAGCTAGTGGAGCTCCTAGTATGTTCAACTCTATCCACGATAACAAGATTGAATGTCTTGACAACGTTTCTACTATCGCTGACGGTATCGCCGTTAAAGAACCTGGTGAAAATACTTTTAAGTATGTAGCTAAGTATGTAGACGATATCGTAACTGTTACCGATGATGAGATATCTACAGCCATACTAACTTTAATAGAACAACATAAGTTAATAGCTGAGGGTGCTGGAGCAGTATCTGTTGCAGCTGCGTTGTTTAATAAGTTGCCTATTAAAAATCAAAAGACAGTATGTTTAGTATCGGGTGGTAATATAGACGTTACTATACTTTCAAGAGTTATTAAAAGAGGTCTAATACGTTCTGGAAGGTCTTGCCTACTAAATATTGAACTTCTTGACAAACCAGGTCAATTAAAGAGAGTATCTCAAATTATTGCAGATTTGGGTGGTAATGTAATCTCAATACATCATGAACGTGCTAATGAGGGTTCAGATATTAATGGTTGCTATCTAAGAATTATGTTAGAAACTCGTAACTATGGCCATATCGACAGTATTAAATCTGCACTTATTAATGATGGCTTTAAACTTATCGATTAGTTTATTATAGTGTACATATTTATATATATAATCTCCATCTTAGCGTTAAGATGGAGGTTCATAATTTTTTAGGAGATTTTTATGGATAATGTTAGTTTAAAACCTCGATTGTATATGTTCGACAATCTAAAGTTCCTTTTGATAACTTTAGTAGTTTTAGGTCATACCTTAACCTCTGAAGTTATAGATAACGTCTATTTAAGAAGTGTTTTTCTGTTTATATACTCTTTTCATATGCCATTGTTTTTGTTTATATCGGGATTGTTTCAAAAGAAAGAAAGTGACTCTATAAATAGAAAAAAGGTGGTAACGTACATAGTACTGGGCTTAATAATAAAGATGTTCGTTATGTTTGCCGATGGTATGTTATTTTCTGGCGAACCTAAATTTAGCTTGTTAAATGGCGATGGCTTGTTTTGGTATCTGTTTGTACTAGCATACTATCATGTCATATGCTACTGTTTTCGTAAGGTAGATGCTAGATTGATACTTATTATATCTACATTGCTTAGTCTGTTCATAGGCTACGACAATTCTATTGGTGATTTCTTATGCCTATCAAGAGCAATAGTATTCTTTCCATTCTACTATATTGGATTTTGTTTGAAACCAAATCAAGTATTGGAGTACTGTAGTAAAAAGGTTGTAAGAATATCCTCAGTAGTGTTGATACTTACATGGCTATTATTAAATATCTTTTGCATAGATGACTTATATTCTCTTAGAGGTCTATTCACTGGCAGAAACTCCTATGATGACGTTTCTGAAAGTTTTGGTATGCTCCATAGATGCCTTACTTCATTGATATCGTTAATAGTTTCAATATCGTTTATATCTGTAAGTACATATTTTAATAGATGTATTCCAATGATATCACAAATAGGGGAGAAAACTCTGCAAGTATACTTTTGGCATTCTATACTTTTAAAGGTTCTAAGATACTTCGATACCTTTGAAAATCTTGAAACTATACTTCCTAATTCTTGTTGGATTGTATTTATAGTTATTAGTCTTATAATAGTAGTTATCCTATCGGAGGATATATTCAATAAACCTATCCAATGGGTAACTAACTCTATAAAAGTATAATAAAAAACCCATCTTTTTAGATGGGATTTTTTTGCTATTAGACTGTTATATCTGTACTTTCTGTAGCGTTATCTTTAAATAGTGGAGCTAGAATGTCTTTAAAGAATTGAATTAAAGGTCCAGTAAAGAACATCAATATTACTGTACTTATGCCAACAACACTACCAGTGATAAATCCTATAGCCACGCAAACTATATCGGTGATTACTCTTATCCATTTGAACTTAATCTTTCCGTGGATAAGTTCTTCTACTATGTACGCAAGAGCATCATATGGAGCAATTCCTAAGTTTGCCATAGTATATACGGCACAACCAAGACAGATTATACACACTCCTATAATTAGAACTATTATTCTAGCTACCATAAAGTCTATGGTTGGATATCCTAGTAGTGATGCTATATAACTTACAAACTGTGCTATATAGCCAACTCCAAACATATTACATATACTACCTAATCCGATATACTTTCTACCTAGTACTAACATTGGAATAAATAGTATTATGTTTAAAATCATCTGCCAAGTACCAAAGGATAACCCTATTACTCCAGATATTCCATAGTTCATACAAGAGTATGGGTCTACTCCAAAGTGAGTTAGATTTAAAATACCTACTCCTATACCTATAAAGGCTACGCCTACTATTGTGGATATTATATTCTTTAAATTGTAGTTACTCATAATTATAAACCTCCTATATATCCAGTATATATTATATAGGATTTTTTAGTAAAAATCTAGTGTGTATATTGATTTTTTTCTATTACAAAATTGTCTTTTAGGATAGTTCTTCTTTCATATGAGCTAAAATCTTCTTTTCACGCCTAGATACTTGTACCTGAGTCATACCTAATACTTCCGCCGTTTGCGATTGAGTCATATTCTTATAGTATCGTAAGATAATCATATTACGGTCTTTTTCTTCTAGGGAGTTCAATATTTGATTTAATGCTATAGTGTTTCCTATTTCGGTATCTGGTGAGGCAGTAGGAATATCTAACTGTCCACCACCATCTTCATCGGTTTCGGTTAGCGATATCGGTGGCAGTGATGAGGACATCGCTAATGATATATTGTACTCATCTACATTAAGAGTTTCAGCAAGTTCGGTTATAGTCGGCTCTTTGCCATACTTTGATAAGTATACTTCTCGTTCTCGATTTACTTTTATATACAGTTCTTTTAGACCACGACTTACCCTAACAGTGCCACCATCACGAAATAGACGTTTTATCTCTCCTAATATCACGGGAACTGCATAAGTCGAAAACTTTACACCTCTAGTTTCATCAAAGACCTTTATTGCTTTAAGAAGTCCTATGCAACCTGCTGAATAGAGTTCTTCATACTCTATACCTCTATTTCTGAACCTATTGGCACATAGATGTACTAACCCTAGATTTTCCTCCGCTGAAACTTTCATATAGCATATCACTCCTTAAAGATTTATACTACTATTCTACACCTAATATCTAAAGAATTATGTCAATATGTGTATGCTATATAGTCTATTAAGAATAAAAATCACCCTAGAGGAAAGAATCTAGGGGGATTTTTTTTGAAGGATATTAAAAATTATCATCTAAAGGGGGAACTCCTAACTTTTTACGCATTATTATGGTAGTGCCTTTATTTAGAGTACTTTTAACTATAAGAGTATCCATAAAAGCCTCCATAACGGCGAAACCTAACCCAGCACGTTCGCCGTTGGTATCGGTGGTGAACATAGGTTGCATAGCTTGGTCTATATCGGCGATACCACAACCTTTATCGGATATTTTTATGTAAAGTTCATCTTTTGAGAGTATTTTAGCAACTAAATCCACAAAGCCCTCGGTACTTTTGTATCCGTGAACTATAGCGTTAGTTACTGCCTCGGATACTGCTGTTCTAATATCTGCCATTTCCGTAACCGTTGGATTTAACTGCACTATAAATGCCGATATAACACTTCTAGCAAAACCTTCGTTTTCAGAAAGTGCTGAGAATTTAACTTTTATTTCATTTTTCAAGAATAACCAACTCCAATCAATTAATAGTAGCAATTCTGCCGATACCAGAAAGTAACATAATCTTTTTAATATTTGTATTAGCATTGACTATAGTAATATTTTGAATTAATTTATATCTACCCATTATAAAGCCAATACCAGAACTATCCATAAAGGTTATATTTTTAAAATCTATAACTAAGCCCTTAGGTGAATTTTTTAATATTTGAACGTCTGTTTCATCTCTAATAGGTTTTATTGAATGATGGTCTATCTCTCCAGATATTACTGCATATAGAATATTATCACGCATACAAAATCTAGCCGTCATTGAGTTTAAGCCTCCTTTAATATTAATTTAAGAATATTCTACACCTTAGCTTTTAAAATTTATGTCATATTGTGTACTAAGTAAAAAAAATCATGGAACGTATTCCATGATTTTGAAGTCTATACTTTTTTAAATATCTTTTTATAGCTACTAGAGTTTATATAGTCGTTAGTAGTACCAAAGAACTCCATTTTATTGCCCATGTGGATAATCTTGTTACCATAAGCAATAGCACTATCTATATCATGCGATACCATTACTATAGTAATACCATTATTCTTATTTAAAGATTTTATTACGTTGTACATATCGGTAGTAGCAATAGGGTCTAAAGCCGTGACTGGTTCGTCTAATACTAGAAGTTCGCCAGTAGCACATAAGGCTCTAGCTAAAAGAACTCTTTGCTGTTGACCTCCAGACAAGTCTCTATAAGATTTTTTAGCTAAGTCGGATATTCCTAGTAACTCAAGATTTTTAGTAGCTAAACTTTTCTGTTCTTTAGAAAAGAATGGGTTCAATTTGGACTTATTTAAACACCCCGATAGTACTACTTCATACACACTAGCAGGGAAATCTTTTTGCACTATAGTCTGTTGAGGAAGATATCCAATCTCATTCTTTTTAAGATTATACTCTATTTTGCCACTAGAATACTTTTTCAATCCAAGAATACCTTTCATTAAAGTACTCTTTCCTGAGCCATTTTCTCCCACAATACATAGATAGTCACCTTTTTCTATAGTAAAAGATACGTTATCTACAGCTACTTTATTTTCATAAGTCATAACTAAGTTTTCACATTTTATTAAACTCATAATATACGCACCTCAAATTGAAATTGATTTTCATTTTCACTTTTAAATAATTATATATCATAAAGTTTTAAATGTCAATACCTAATTATATTTAAGAAAGAGAGTATCTTAAAAAGGATACCCTCTTTTAACAGTATAACTATTGTATCACATTTTGGCGATTTTTTCAATGCCTTTTTAGAAATATTTCCTATGCGTATTGACAAAGTATTAAGTTTGTGCTAAAATATAATCATAATATGGTTTGGATAGGGTACACCACTACGGGTGTAGCCCTATTTCTATATATTTTACTGTTAATTTTTGCTAATTAGAAAGGAGGTCTTAACATGGTCGTTAATGGCGAAACTTTTAAGTTACAAAATCCTACTACCGTTAAGGAGTTCTTAACTGCTAATGGTTATGACTTTTCTAAGGTCGCAGTAGAACGCAATGGCGATATTATTCCAAAAGCAACCTTTTCGGAAACTCTATTGTACGATGAGGATACTATAGAAGTAGTTAGATTCGTTGGTGGTGGCTAACGTGCTATGCGTGTATAAACTCTATAACTATATTTTTGAAAGGATTTGTTTTATATGTTTAATATTAATGATGATAAGTTGGTCTTAGGAAATCATGAGTTTAACTCAAGATTTATTTTGGGTTCAGGTAAGTTCTCTTTAAACTTAATTAAACAGGTTGTGGAAAATGCTAATGTGGATATCGTTACTTTGGCTCTTAGACGTGCTAACTCTAAAGATACTGAAAGTATATTAGACTATATCCCTAAAAATGTTACTCTATTACCTAATACTTCTGGTGCTAGAAACGCTGAGGAGGCTATTAGAATTGCACGTCTATCTAAAGAACTAGGTTGTGGCGATATGGTTAAGATAGAAATAATGACAGATACTAAGTATCTACTACCTAACAACTACGAAACTATTAAGGCTACTGAAGTCCTTGCTAAGGAAGGTTTTACTGTACTTCCTTACATGATGCCAGACTTGAACGTAGCTAGAGATTTGCAAAATGCTGGAGCATCTGCCGTTATGCCTTTAGCATCTCCTATTGGTAGCAATAGAGGTCTTGCTAATAAGGATATCATTAAAATATTAATTAATGAGATAGACCTTCCTATAATAGTGGATGCAGGTATTGGAAAGCCATCACAAGCGTGTGAATGCATGGAAATGGGTGCTAGTGCCGTTATGTGCAATACTGCCGTTGCTACTGCTGGTAATATTGGTATGATGGCTAAAGCGTTCGCATTAGCAGTTCAAAGTGGTAGATTGGCTTATCTATCTGGTACTGGTAGAGTTCTTGAAACTGCTGAGGCATCTAGTCCATTAACGGATTTTATTCGCTAAGGTGGTGCTTGATATGAAAAGAGAAAAGACTAATCACATGGAATATCAAGAGGGCATGGATATTATACAGTCCGATATTATGGATACTATCCTTGAACTTACTGGCAAGTACGATTATAACAAGTATACTAAAGAGGACGTTTTAAAGGCTCTTAGCAAAGACGTTCTTGACCTTGATGACTTTGGTGCATTACTATCCCCAGTAGCTACAGATATGATTGAACTATTGGCTCAACGTTCTAAAAAGGAAACTGCTAAGCACTTCGGAAATACCGTTACTATGTTTACTCCGTTGTACATTGCCAACTACTGCGAAAATGAATGCGTCTATTGTGGTTTGAACTGCAAAAACAGAATTAAAAGGGGTATGCTATCCCTTGAACAGATTGACCTTGAAATGCAAAATATTGCTAGTACTGGTCTTAGAGATATCTTGCTATTGACTGGTGAATGTCGTCATAAGTCCGACGTTGATTACATTGGGGAAGCCGTTAAGATTGCTAAAAAGTATTTTACTTCTATAAGTATAGAAGTGTATCCATTAAACGTTGATGAGTATAAGTATCTACAAGAGTGTGGTGCAGACTTTGTATGTGTATATCAAGAAACTTACGACCCCGTTAGATATGAACAAGTACATCTAAGTGGTGCTAAAAGATGCTATCCATATAGAGTAAACGCTCACGAAAGGGCCATACTTGGTGGTATGCGTGGAGTATCTTTTGGTGCTTTGCTAGGTCTTAGCGACTTTAGAAAAGATGCCTTTTCAGCTGGTGTTCATGCTATGTTGATACAGAAAAAGTATCCTCATGCAGAGATATCTTTTTCATTTCCACGTTTAAGACCTTACAAGAATAATGCTAATAACAACTCTAATGATGTCCATGAAAAACAACTCCTACAGATTATGTTGGCTTACAGAATCTTTATGCCATTTGCTGGTATAACAATATCCACTCGTGAGCGTGACGGCTTTAGAGATAATGTCGTAGGTCTTTGTGCTACTAAGATATCGGCAGGTGTTAAGGTATCGGTAGGAGGTCACGGCGAAAGTGCTGAGGGTGACGAACAGTTTGAAATTTCCGACCCTCGTTCTGTTGATGAAGTATATCAAGCTATAGTAAGTCACGGTTTACAGCCAGTATTCACTGACTATATTAGAACTAACTAATATATATAAGGATTTATATTCATGAAAATAATATCTATAAGTAATAGAAAACTCTGTCATGATGATTTTTTATCTAGGTTAGAAAGTATATCTAATAGTGGCGTGGAGAGTATATATCTTAGAGAGAAAGATTTATCTCAAGAGGAGTATACCTCTTTAGCCAAAAAAGTTTTGAAAGTTTGTAATAATTGCGATATCTATATAGTAAAATATATAGATGTCGCTAAAACTTTAAACTGCAAGAATATCCATCTATCGTATAAGGATTTCTTATCTAATTGTGATGCTCTAAGCGACTTTAAAAACGTAAGTGTATCGGTACACTCTGTAGATGAGGCTATTACATCTAGTAAGATGGGTGCTACTAGACTAATCACGGGACATATTTTTGCTACCGATTGCAAAAAAAATCTTGCCCCTAGAGGTTTAGAATATCTTGAAAAAGTTTGTAGTAGCGTAAATATTCCAGTATATGCTATAGGTGGAATATCTCCTAATAATGCTATGCAGACTATTAAGCGTGGTGCAGATGGCGTATGCGTAATGTCATCTTTAATGCAAACCCATAATGTTAATACTTTAGTTGAAAGTCTACAAACTAACGCTTTTTTAAGTTGATTTATTGTTATAATCCATAATTTTGATTTTTAACTTAATTTTTTTAAAAATACTCTTGACAAATTAAATTTTTAATGATATAATATCACTGTAATCAGAAGTTACTGATTAAACTTAAAATGATTATTATATTGAAACAATGGCGTTTCGATTGTTGGGATTTTTTAATGTATTGCTGTCCTAAAATCGAAATGCTTTTTTATTTTTAAGGAGGATTATTACTATGTCACAAGAAACTAAATGTGTTGAAACTGTTGCCGATTTCTTCGGTTGTGATGTCTTTAATGATGATGTTATGAAAGCTAGACTTCCTAAGGGAGTTTACAAGGCTGTAGCTAAAACTAAAGCCTTAGGTGTTCCACTAGACCCAGATGTTGCTGATGTAGTCGCTAATGCTATGAAGGATTGGGCTATAGAAAAAGGTGCTACTCACTATACACATTGGTTCCAACCTATGACTGGTATTACTGCTGAAAAACATGACTCTTTTATTTCACCAACTCCAAATGGTAGCATTATTTTAGAGTTTTCTGGTAAGGAACTTATCAAGGGTGAACCAGATGCCTCATCTTTCCCATCTGGTGGTTTAAGAGCAACTTTTGAGGCTAGAGGCTATACTGCTTGGGACCCTACTTCTAACTGCTTCGTTAAAGATGGTTCTTTATATATTCCAACTGCTTTTTGTTCTTATACTGGTGAAATTCTTGATAAGAAAACACCTCTATTACGTTCTATGGAAGTAATTAGCCAACAGGCTCTAAGAATTTTAAGACTATTCGGCAATACTAAGGCTACTAGAGTTACTACTACTGTCGGCCCTGAACAAGAATACTTCCTAGTAGATAAGTCTTTATATGACCAACGTGAAGATTTAATCATGACTGGTAGAACTCTATTTGGTGCTAAAGCTCCTAAAGGTCAAGAACTAGAAGACCATTACTTTGGTAACATCAAACAAAGAGTTTCCGACTTCATGAAAGACCTTGACAAAGAACTTTGGAAACTTGGCGTTTTCGCTAAAACTAAACATAATGAAGTTGCTCCTGCTCAACATGAGTTAGCTCCTGTATTTACTACATCTAATATTGCAGCAGACCAAAACCAATTGACTATGGAGATTATGAAGAAAATCGCTATAAAGCATGGTCTAGTTTGTCTACTACACGAAAAGCCATATGCTGGAGTAAATGGTTCTGGTAAACATAACAACTGGTCTATCTCATCTAACGATGGTAAAAACTTATTAGACCCATCATCTAATCCATTGGAAAATACTCAATTTTTAACATTCCTATGTGCAATCATTAAGGGTGTAGATGAGTATTCTGACTTACTAAGAATTTCCGCTGCTAGTGCTGGTAACGACCATAGACTTGGTGCTAATGAAGCTCCACCTGCAATCATTTCCATGTTTATAGGCGACGAACTTCAAGAAGTTCTAGATGCTATTGAAAATGGTACTAAGGTTAAATCTAAGGATATTCAATTTGTTATCGATGTAGATGCACTTCCAAACTTCAAAAAGGATACTACTGACAGAAACAGAACTTCTCCTTTTGCTTTCACTGGTAACAAGTTCGAATTTAGAATGTTAGGTTCTGCTGATTCTATCTCTTGTACTAACGTTATGTTGAACACTATCGTTGCTGAAGAACTTTCTCAATTCGCTGATATCCTTGAACCTGCTAAGGAAAATGGTACTTTCGATACCGTTCTTAACGACCTTCTAGTTAAAACTATTAAGGAACACAAGAGAATTATCTTTAATGGTAACGGCTACTCTGATGAGTGGGTTGATGAGGCTGTAAACGTTAGACATCTTCCTAACTACGTTTCTACTGTAGATTGTCTACCTCACTACACAGACGAAAAGAACGTTGCTATGTTTGAAAAGTTCAAGGTTTATACTAAGACTGAAATTCAAGCTAGACAAGAAATCTTACTTGAAAACTATTCTAAGGTTATCAACATTGAGGCTTTAACTATGGTAGATATGGTTAATAAACAAATCTTACCTGCTTGTATGTCATATACTAAGCAAATCTGCGATGTTGTAGCATCTAAGAAGGCTATAGGTCTTGAGGGTGGCGTTGAAGAAGAATTAGCTAAGAAGTTATCTTGCTTAACATCTAGCCTAGACACTCAAGTTAAAGACCTTGAATGTAAACTTTGTGACGCATCTAACCATGAGGAAACTGTTTACTCTTATGCTAGATACTATCGTGATGAAGTGTTTGCTAATATGCAATCTTTAAGAGCCGTTGCCGATGAACTTGAAACTATAGTTTCCGATAAGGTATGGCCATTCCCAACATATTCTAAGCTACTATTCAATATCTAATTATATAGTGTTATATGTGTAATCTAAAAAGAACGTCTTAGAAATAAGGCGTTCTTTTTGCATATAAAAAAGATGTATCTAAAAAGATACATCTTAAAGTACTATAGTTTAACTGTTACTATAAATCCGTTTACGTTGTTACCAAATATGGTATACTCTTTATCGCTTGGAACGTATACTTCAACGGTATCCGAATTAGATGCCTCATAGAAGTATATCATATATTCTTGGTCGTTGTAGGTATATCTTAAAGATTTAACTCCAAACTTATAGTTGTTCAATGTGGATATGTATTCTTCTAAACATAGATTGTTCTCTTTCATGTACATAGAGTGAGGAAGTGAAACGTATCTAAAGTATGATGGGTTACTTATTCCCGTTATAGACTTCTTGTCATCTGGATACCTTTGTATAAACCCATACTTTGCACAATTTTCTACTAGCCAAGATGAGTTTTCATCGGCTTCAAAAGATATAAGAGAACTATCTTGTGGAAGTACTGCTAAGTTGAATGAATATCCTGTATGGCTATCGCTGAACCCAGCTTGATTTTCTGATAGGTTGTTATCTACTGCTTGTGAATATATAATATCTTGGTCAGCTTTGTTTCTATATGCACTAGATATAACCATATCACCATCGGATTTGGCAGAATAGAAGTCTTTCATCATAGTGTTAAGAGGTTCTATAACAGAACTCTTTAACATCATAGTAGAACTTAGTGTATTATAAAATTCGTTCTTTACGGTAGGAACTTCAACCATATCAGATTGCTTAGTTTCATCGAATATATATTCATGTTCGCCATTTACTAGTATGAGTTCTCCATAGTGGATATCGTTGATTGAGTATGAACGCTTTACAAAACCTAACCTTTCAATAGCACTTTCAAATGAACTAAATGAGTTTGATACTTTTTCATCTTGTGATGAGTTTACTTGTGAATTATCTACAGTGGTATCTCCACTAGAACAAGACTTGAACATTGTCGATATTAATACTGGTATACCTATTAATACTATTAATACTATAGCTATTCTATCTATACGAACGCTATACTTTGCTTGTTTTTTGCTCATATAATAACCCTTTCAAAATAAATTTTTAAGGGAAATCCCCTTGTGCAAATATAATTATATCATAGATTTTTTAAAAAGTAAACTACATATATTATAGTTTACTACATAATATTAAAAAAAATCTTAGTGTATGATAAAAAATCATGGATTTAACCTCTCCATGATTTTTTAGTTTAAATATTTCGTTGTAAACAGTATAGAACCTCAGCGTCGCCATCAATTAAGATTAGCTTTCTATTAAGAGCATCATTTATAGATATTTTTCTATTATAGATATCGTGTAGAGTTTGAATATCTAAAGTTATAGTAGCATCTTTGTTGTGGTACTCATAAGGTTCAATGGATACGTTTCCATTTTTGACCTCTATATATAAAGGTTCTGGAGAAAATTCCTTAATATGAACTTCAATTGCTCCATAAGTAGGCAAACCTACTAACCTTTTACCATTTATAATAGTTCTAATTTGGTCGCAAAACTGACATATCTCTTTAGATGGCATAAAAAACAATCCTTCCTTTAATTTAGCATACGTTAATTGTAACACGATATTTAATAAAAATCAATATATAAGTGCCTAAAACTTTATGGATACGGCAAATTTACAATATGTTTAAAAAAAAATTGACATACCATCAAAAATATGTTAGAATATTTAAGTAAAAGTATTCTGTTTAAAATCGGAGGTAATTAAAAATGTCAAAATTTGCAGTACTAGGCTATGGCGTAGTAGGTTCTGGTGTAGTTGAACTGTTCTACACTAACAAGGATAGCATAATCGCTAGAGCTGGTCAACCTATGGATATTAAGTATATCCTTGATATTAGAGAGTTCCCTAATAGCCCTTATGCCGATAAGTTCGTTAAAAGTATAGAAACTATATTGGCTGATGATGAGGTTACTGCTGTAGCTGAATGTATGGGTGGTGTTCACCCTGCTTATGAGTTCGTTAAGGCTTGTTTGGAAAAGGGTAAAAGTGTATCTACATCTAATAAGCAGTTGGTTGCCGAAAAAGGTGCAGAACTATTAAAAGTCGCTAAAGAACATAACTGTAACTTCTTCTTTGAAGCTAGTGTTGGTGGTGCTATTCCAATAATTAGACCTCTACACAAGTGCCTTGCAGCTAACGAAATAACTGAAGTCGCTGGTATTCTAAACGGTACTACTAACTTTATTCTAACTAAAATGATTAACGAACATATGAACTTTGAAACTGCTCTAGCTATGGCTCAAGAACTCGGCTACGCTGAAAAAGACCCTACTGCCGATGTTGAGGGCGATGACGCTTGCAGAAAGATTTGTATTATATCTTCTTTAGTATATGGTAAGCACGTTTATCCTAATAGTGTATACACTAAGGGTATTACAGATATCTCCCTTGATGACGTTAAGTACGTTAAACAATGGGGTGGTGCTATCAAGTTAATAGCTTACGTTAAAAAGTTAGATAATGGTAAGATTATTCCTTTAGTTTGCCCTATGCTTGTTAGTAATGATAACTTAATCGCTCATGTTGATGACGTTTTCAACGCTGTTATGGTTTGTGGTAACGGTATAGATAAAACTCTATTCTATGGTCGTGGTGCTGGTAAACTACCTACTGCTAGTGCCGTTCTTGGTGATATTATTAATGAAGTTCAACATCATGAAACTGTACTATCTCAATATTGGGAAGATACTAATAATACCGATTTTATAGCTGACTATACTGAGTTTACTGCTCAAATGTATTTCCGAATTAAAGGTAGTAGTTCATTAATTCCAGAAGGTTCTCAAACTATCTGCATTGATGATGACTATACTGTATTTATCACCAAACCTATGAGTATTGCCGACTCTGAAAAACTTTGCGTTCGCATTGCTGAAAATAATGGTATGGTTATTTCTACTATTCCTGTATTGGATATTAAGTAGGTTGGTGTTCTAACTATGATTAAAATTCAAATCCCTGCTACCAGTGCAAACTTGGGGGCTGGTTTTGATGCACTCGGTTTGGCTTTGAACTTCTATAACTATGTACAAATGGAAGAATATGACTCCTTGGAAATATCTTCGGCTGATGATACTTCCGTTCCTACCGATGAAACTAACCTAATATATACTTCTGCTAAAACTTTATACGATATATGTGGAAAATCTTTGAAAGGCTTAAAGATTGTTCAAGAAAATAATATCCCTATGACTAGAGGTCTTGGAAGTTCTTCGGCGTGTATCGTAGGTGGTCTAGTAGGTGCTAATCACTTGATGGGTAATCCCTTATCACTAGATGATATTGTAAATCTATCTGCTGAAATTGAAGGTCACCCAGATAATACTGCTCCTGCTCTATTAGGTGGTATCGTAACTGCCGTATTCGATGGTCAAGCTGTACATTGGGTAAAACAAGAAGTTCATACTGCTTTAAAGTTCGTGGTTATCATTCCAAACTTTGAGCTATCTACTGAAAAGGCTCGTTCGGCTCTACCTAAAGAGGTTTCTCATAAAGATGCAGTATATAATCTATCTAGAGCGTCGTTGTTCTCGGCATCGTTGCTCACTGGTAAGTATGAAAATCTTCGTACTGCCGTAGATGATAAACTTCATCAACCTTACAGATTGCCCCTTATTCCTCATGCTGATGAGGTGTTCAAAATAGCATATACTCTAGGTGCTTACGCTATGTATATCAGTGGTGCTGGACCTAGTCTTATGGCTATCGTAGATGAAAAAAATAACTTCTTCGCTGGTAAGATGCGTTTCGCTTTAGACCAACGTAATCTTAATCTATGGCAGGTTAAAGAACTTTCTATTGATAATAATGGCACTATCTTGGTTTAGTTGTATTAATAATTATAATCCCACTATACATAACGTATAGTGGGACTTTTTTTACCTTTATTTCCACTAAGGTGAGATTAAAACCCATATCACTGGCAAACTAGGAGTTTACGATTATTTATTTACATTCCACTAAGGTGAGATTAAAACATTTCAAAAGAAGATGCTATACTATGTACTTTGTCTATTTACATTCCACTAAGGTGAGATTAAAACATTTCAAAAGAAGATGCTATACTATGTACTTTGTCTATTTACATTCCACTAAGGTGAGATTAAAACCATACATGAACGATTTTAACTCTGCAATATCAAGTGGATTTACATTCCACTAAGGTGAGATTAAAACAGTATACTACCGCAAACGGCGAAACTATTACATAATTTACATTCCACTAAGGTGAGATTAAAACGTTCCCCGACTGGAAGTCGGCAATCCCTACATTTATAATTTACATTCCACTAAGGTGAGATTAAAACATAGCAATATTTACATTGTACCTTACGAATATAAATTTACATTCCACTAAGGTGAGATTAAAACTGGTTATCCCATCGTTAGTAAAGAGATTTCACAAAATTTACATTCCACTAAGGTGAGATTAAAACCACCACGAATAGTGCAAACCGAAGCACCACTCAAAAATTTACATTCCACTAAGGTGAGATTAAAACGCGTTTACTAGCAAAAATGGAAAGTTTTTCAACGCATTTACATTCCACTAAGGTGAGATTAAAACCTAGAAAACATTTTAATGAATATTCCAAGATTACTAAATTTACATTCCACTAAGGTGAGATTAAAACATTATATCCCAGTAGATAGCAACTTTCTATTTGAATTTACATTCCACTAAGGTGAGATTAAAACTTCTAAGTACTGTTTAAACTCATCTAAATCCACTGCATTTACATTCCACTAAGGTGAGATTAAAACCTTGACTTCTAAATTGCAGTGTGCTGTACTTCTTTATTTACATTCCACTAAGGTGAGATTAAAACATAGACAACTTTTACATCGTTTTCGTCGACAATGAAATTTACATTCCACTAAGGTGAGATTAAAACTTAAAAATTTCAGCTATATTATTGAAAATGACAAATTTACATTCCACTAAGGTGAGATTAAAACAAATTAATTCAGGAGGTCAAGAACACCTAAAAATAATTTACATTCCACTAAGGTGAGATTAAAACGTTGAATGCGAAAAAGATATGCTTAGATATTGCACATTTACATTCCACTAAGGTGAGATTAAAACATAATATAATTGTGCTTAAATCCTCCATATTTTTTATTTACATTCCACTAAGGTGAGATTAAAACGATACACAATTTTTTGATTATGCGTATAAAAATAACATTTACATTCCACTAAGGTGAGATTAAAACTGATATAAAAAAGTCGTCTAACACGGTAACACCTTACAATTTACATTCCACTAAGGTGAGATTAAAACCGCAAACCGCCGTTGATGAACTTTGTAACTTTTTTTTATTTACATTCCACTAAGGTGAGATTAAAACTGCAGACTGAAATACCGCTCTGGGTTTGCTTAATCTCATTTACATTCCACTAAGGTGAGATTAAAACCAGGAGCCTGTATCGGTTAGTAGTATAGTTTCACTATTTACATTCCACTAAGGTGAGATTAAAACCACAATAAAATATATTATATTATATCAAATTAGAATATTTACATTCCACTAAGGTGAGATTAAAACTTGATAATAGAAATATTGTGATAACTATTGTATTGCAATTTACATTCCACTAAGGTGAGATTAAAACATCCGATTATTTATAATAAAACTACAAGTGAACAATTATTTACATTCCACTAAGGTGAGATTAAAACTCAAACATCAAAAAAATCAGAAAGGAAGATTAATAATTTACATTCCACTAAGGTGAGATTAAAACTGATGTGTTATGCTTCAGGGGAGCTGAGCCAAACAAATTTACATTCCACTAAGGTGAGATTAAAACATAATATCTTAGTTCGTGAAGATGATGATAGTTTGAATTTACATTCCACTAAGGTGAGATTAAAACGCAATAATCATAGGAATTGGAACTGCATTTCTAACAATTTACATTCCACTAAGGTGAGATTAAAACTTTTTATGCGTACTCACTTTTTATACTCAATCAACAATTTACATTCCACTAAGGTGAGATTAAAACAGAGCAGTATCACTAAAGGCAGGTCATACTCCAAGATTTACATTCCACTAAGGTGAGATTAAAACCAAGCATCTGGTAACTCACTAAGTGGAAAAGTAAATTTACATTCCACTAAGGTGAGATTAAAACTGTGATTTTCTCTAAAAATTCGGTGGTCGTCATCACATTTACATTCCACTAAGGTGAGATTAAAACCTTGTAAATAAACTTATTGAAAACTTGACAAACAGTGATTTACATTCCACTAAGGTGAGATTAAAACTACGGAGTTGAAATAGTTCAGCTAGGTTTTGATAGAATTTACATTCCACTAAGGTGAGATTAAAACCGCAAACCGCCGTTAATGAACTTTGTAGCTTTTTTTTATTTACATTCCACTAAGGTGAGATTAAAACTAGCGTTCATGCCTCTAATCATAAGATTTAGTAAAATTTACATTCCACTAAGGTGAGATTAAAACCAAGGAGTGTAGCCATATAAGACTTCGGATTCAATATTTACATTCCACTAAGGTGAGATTAAAACTGAATGATGCGACTATTAGAAATCTAAAAAATGGATTTACATTCCACTAAGGTGAGATTAAAACCTAACTTGTGCATTTTAGCTAAAACAGTATGAGGATTTACATTCCACTAAGGTGAGATTAAAACACTGAATATTTACAAGAAAAAACAATGTCAAAATTATTTACATTCCACTAAGGTGAGATTAAAACTTTAAAGTTACAATAAAATTTGTTGAAATTCAACAATTTACATTCCACTAAGGTGAGATTAAAACCCAACCAGTCTTACACAAGGCGTAAAATATCATACAAATTTACATTCCACTAAGGTGAGATTAAAACTAATTTGACTATCGGTGCTAATAATATTATATACGCATTTACATTCCACTAAGGTGAGATTAAAACTCCGTATCTTGTTCTTTGTCAAAAATGTTAGTAAAATTTACATTCCACTAAGGTGAGATTAAAACGATAGTTATCCATCTTTTAACCTCCTTTTCATTAAAAATTTACATTCCACTAAGGTGAGATTAAAACAAATAGCTAGTATTCCACTTGCACTATATAAATCAAAATTTACATTCCACTAAGGTGAGATTAAAACTTTTTTAATTGTTTACAAAATGTTCATAATTATTAAATTTACATTCCACTAAGGTGAGATTAAAACAGCAAATCACGATTTCACTTGTGCTTGGTTCAATTTTATTTACATTCCACTAAGGTGAGATTAAAACTATATAATCTTGATTACCGTACTTTGTTATATCATATTTACATTCCACTAAGGTGAGATTAAAACTGCGACAAGTTTTAATCTTGGCAAAGCTGAGTTTCTATTTACATTCCACTAAGGTGAGATTAAAACATTAAAATCCGTATCTTGTTCTTTGTCAAAAATGTATTTACATTCCACTAAGGTGAGATTAAAACGATACTAGAGTTAAAGCCCTAGAGGATAAAAAAGATTTACATTCCACTAAGGTGAGATTAAAACTATATTTTTCAAGTCACAAATAATCAAAGATTAAAATTTACATTCCACTAAGGTGAGATTAAAACCTTTTTAAATCGTTGTCCCTGAAATCACTTTTAATAATTTACATTCCACTAAGGTGAGATTAAAACACATAATTCAAGAAATAAAAAAACTTCATTTTTGATATTTACATTCCACTAAGGTGAGATTAAAACGCAGATACACCGCAGAACAACTCACCAATTACGAAATTTACATTCCACTAAGGTGAGATTAAAACCGAATAATCTCCAAAATCCAATTTTTTGATACAATATATTTACATTCCACTAAGGTGAGATTAAAACTATTCTCTTATAAAACCCAGAGTTTATCGCTAACATTTACATTCCACTAAGGTGAGATTAAAACAGTAAAGTTAAAAACTGTTGAAACGCTAGGAGATATATTTACATTCCACTAAGGTGAGATTAAAACTCTATACTAGAGGGATAAGGGAAAATAAAACCGTATTTACATTCCACTAAGGTGAGATTAAAACGCCTTCTTAGTTCTGCCTTCTTTCTTTCGTTTGATTAATTTACATTCCACTAAGGTGAGATTAAAACTCATCATCATTGGAACATTCAAAAAAATCATTTCCAAATTTACATTCCACTAAGGTGAGATTAAAACTCATCATCATTGGAACATTCAAAAAAATCATTTCCAAATTTACATTCCACTAAGGTGAGATTAAAACAAAATATACAAGTAAAGTTAAAAACTACTGAAACTCTATTTACATTCCACTAAGGTGAGATTAAAACTACAAGCGTTTTTGGGTACGCTATCAACGCAAATAGATTTACATTCCACTAAGGTGAGATTAAAACTTGCCTTAGATGTCCATTGATTCCGTGTTTTTCAACATTTACATTCCACTAAGGTGAGATTAAAACCGGACTTTTTAACGCCATACCACAAAAAATTCACTCATTTACATTCCACTAAGGTGAGATTAAAACGTTGCGTTCTTGAAAGAGCGGTTATATAGCTCACGACATTTACATTCCACTAAGGTGAGATTAAAACTACTTTGCCCCGACCTTTGCTTGATAATATCTTGTGATTTACATTCCACTAAGGTGAGATTAAAACAACGGATATTTGACATCAGCCGACAAAAATTTAAATTTACATTCCACTAAGGTGAGATTAAAACGTATTGGTCAATTCCTAAAATTTTAATCTTGTCATATTTACATTCCACTAAGGTGAGATTAAAACTACACATATACTCACTTATAACCTCGATACTGCTATTTACATTCCACTAAGGTGAGATTAAAACCTGAAAATTTTGTAGTGACGATTAGTCCAATTGTGATTTACATTCCACTAAGGTGAGATTAAAACAAAAGAGCAAGTTAAATATGATTACAAACGCTTAATTTACATTCCACTAAGGTGAGATTAAAACTATAATATAATTGTGCTTAAATCCTCCATATTTTATTTACATTCCACTAAGGTGAGATTAAAACTTACTTGCAATGACAGGAAAACAGCTACTAGCAAGATTTACATTCCACTAAGGTGAGATTAAAACAGCATTAATATTGATAGTACAAAATTTTTAAAAAGGATTTACATTCCACTAAGGTGAGATTAAAACGGTTCCTACACTGCGTGATACTTACACTTTTTTACAATTTACATTCCACTAAGGTGAGATTAAAACTCTTAACTTCCGATACTATGCACCTTATAGCCTGTATTTACATTCCACTAAGGTGAGATTAAAACCTAATGTCCTTTCCAACCTGCTCCCGACATTTATGTATTTACATTCCACTAAGGTGAGATTAAAACTGTAGAATAGTAGAATAAGCCGTGTTTTTTAACAATTTACATTCCACTAAGGTGAGATTAAAACTCGTTATTGTAACCACTTGTAAACTTTTTTGCTTGTACATTTACATTCCACTAAGGTGAGATTAAAACGGTAAAATTTTTCAAATATGGGATACTTTCAACATTATTTACATTCCACTAAGGTGAGATTAAAACTCCAACAAATTATAATTTGGCAACTACTGTAATTTTATTTACATTCCACTAAGGTGAGATTAAAACTTTTTAGTAATATTCCAACTCAAAAGTCTACATTGATTTACATTCCACTAAGGTGAGATTAAAACTTTTTAGTAATATTCCAACCCAAAAGTCTACATTGATTTACATTCCACTAAGGTGAGATTAAAACCAACGGCTTATAATACATGTATGAATTCATTTATTGAATTTACATTCCACTAAGGTGAGATTAAAACGAATGTTAAAGAAAACTGTAAAAGGAGAGGTTGAAAAATTTACATTCCACTAAGGTGAGATTAAAACCATACATTTGTTAGGATTGAAATCAACCAATAAGCAATTTACATTCCACTAAGGTGAGATTAAAACCCTTGTGCGAATTTTTAATATTCGCACAAATTGAAATTTACATTCCACTAAGGTGAGATTAAAACAAAAAGCGCTGCACACTGCAATTTAGAAGTCAAGATTTACATTCCACTAAGGTGAGATTAAAACCAAAAAGCGCTGCACACTGCAATTTAGAAGTCAAGATTTACATTCCACTAAGGTGAGATTAAAACTAAGTAAGATAACAATTACTTTTAATCTTACAAAGATTTACATTCCACTAAGGTGAGATTAAAACACAAAGTATATGACTAAAGATGTTCATAAAATCTTATTTACATTCCACTAAGGTGAGATTAAAACGGGTATGATGAGTTTTAAAAAATATGTAATATCAAATTTACATTCCACTAAGGTGAGATTAAAACAACACATAATAGCAGTACAAACACTTTTAGAAATAATTTACATTCCACTAAGGTGAGATTAAAACTCGCTATAACATTCCTTCATATTTCTAGCAAGTTTATTTACATTCCACTAAGGTGAGATTAAAACCTCTAGTTATTAAATATAAATCCTCTAGTCGTGTATATTTACATTCCACTAAGGTGAGATTAAAACTTTATCCAGCACGGGTATATTACCATTCTGAACATAATTTACATTCCACTAAGGTGAGATTAAAACCCAAAATTATACTGGTTAGCAACATCAAAAGATAAATTTACATTCCACTAAGGTGAGATTAAAACCCAACATTAGATACTTTAGCCACATATCCTAGAACAAATTTACATTCCACTAAGGTGAGATTAAAACTTGTAAAAATTTTCCTCCCAATACTTAAATTTTGGATTTACATTCCACTAAGGTGAGATTAAAACTTAGAAAAAGAAAATCAAGAAATTAGAGCAACACTATTTACATTCCACTAAGGTGAGATTAAAACATAGTTTCTTGTTCTTGTTCTTGAGGTTGTTCCTGATTTACATTCCACTAAGGTGAGATTAAAACTGGTGAAGATAAAAATTACCTTCGTTGGTCTATCTCTATTTACATTCCACTAAGGTGAGATTAAAACGATAAGCGTGAGGTCGGTGGTTCGAGTCCACTTGTATTTACATTCCACTAAGGTGAGATTAAAACAGACAACTTTTACGTCGTTTTCGTCGACAATGAAATTTACATTCCACTAAGGTGAGATTAAAACTTAGAAATTTATTGTTTTTGTCCGCTTTTAAATTATTTACATTCCACTAAGGTGAGATTAAAACTTAATAAATTCATGTTAAACACCTCTTTTTATTCTAAATTTACATTCCACTAAGGTGAGATTAAAACCTAAAATTTTCCAAATATGGGATACTTTCAACATTATTTACATTCCACTAAGGTGAGATTAAAACCAACTAATGACCGGTTGCGACAAAATAACAGAAAAATTTACATTCCACTAAGGTGAGATTAAAACCGTTTTCGTCTACAATAAAAGGGTCTGTTGCTCCGTATTTACATTCCACTAAGGTGAGATTAAAACATATATTATATATACCACCAAAATTTAAGTATTGGGATTTACATTCCACTAAGGTGAGATTAAAACCAGATGCTAAAGCCACGCAAGATATTATAAAGCAAATTTACATTCCACTAAGGTGAGATTAAAACTATGTATGTATAGTCCATCAATAAATGAATTCATACATTTACATTCCACTAAGGTGAGATTAAAACTCATTATTCATTTGAAAAATCCTCCGTATTTGAATAATTTACATTCCACTAAGGTGAGATTAAAACGGCGTAAGTGTAAATTATGCAGGAGTAAGCGGTATGTATTTACATTCCACTAAGGTGAGATTAAAACAAAAAAAGCAAAAAAAAATACAATTTTTAAAAATGATTTACATTCCACTAAGGTGAGATTAAAACTAGACAAACGTCAGGATATTTAAGTAAATCTAAAATTTACATTCCACTAAGGTGAGATTAAAACAGCAAAATGCCTTCGATTAAGCAAACTGGTAGTCAAGATTTACATTCCACTAAGGTGAGATTAAAACAATGAAACATATAAGCCTTATTAAACTCAGATACATTTACATTCCACTAAGGTGAGATTAAAACTGAACAAGTAAATTTAAGTAAAAACTTAATAACCAGATTTACATTCCACTAAGGTGAGATTAAAACTATATATATCGTTTCCCAACGTTTCTTTTAGTTTAATTTACATTCCACTAAGGTGAGATTAAAACAAATGCAATATATATGCACGGTAAACAAAATTTTAAATTTACATTCCACTAAGGTGAGATTAAAACGTTCTTGATATACATTAAAATCATTAAAGGTACAGATTTACATTCCACTAAGGTGAGATTAAAACAAAAGAAGCTTGCACACTGCAATTTAGAAGTCAAGTATTTACATTCCACTAAGGTGAGATTAAAACTTTTTAAATCGTTGTCCCTGAAATCAGTTTTAATAATTTACATTCCACTAAGGTGAGATTAAAACTTTCGTTTAATACCGTTCTATATCTTTCGTCAAAAATATTTACATTCCACTAAGGTGAGATTAAAACTTATACAATAACCATAAATGATAGTTTTATTACTGGATTTACATTCCACTAAGGTGAGATTAAAACTGAACAAGTAAATTTAAGTAAAAACTTAATAACTAGATTTACATTCCACTAAGGTGAGATTAAAACCGATTTCTAACATTTCTCTGTATAAGTTTTCTTGTGATTTACATTCCACTAAGGTGAGATTAAAACTGTTTATCACACCTAATCAAACAAGCGAAAATATATTTACATTCCACTAAGGTGAGATTAAAACACAATAGAATAATTCAGCTTGAATATACCTATAAATTTACATTCCACTAAGGTGAGATTAAAACTGAAACGGACTTTAATTACACTGAAATACGCAGTGATTTACATTCCACTAAGGTGAGATTAAAACTTAACGTTCTATTTTTTAAATCATTTTCAAAAGTAATTTACATTCCACTAAGGTGAGATTAAAACTATACCACTTTCACGTCGTTTTCGTCAACAATAAAATTTACATTCCACTAAGGTGAGATTAAAACAGAATTATTTTTAAAATTATAACCAGTTAATGCCATATTTACATTCCACTAAGGTGAGATTAAAACTTTACACCTCTTTTTTATCCTCTAGGGCTTTAACTCATTTACATTCCACTAAGGTGAGATTAAAACATAATGCAATGTTAGAAAGTTTTAAAAATTATCTTAATTTACATTCCACTAAGGTGAGATTAAAACAGTAGCCGATTTAGATACTAGAGTTAAAGCCCTAGATTTACATTCCACTAAGGTGAGATTAAAACAATGCAGTATATTTGTTGCAACAGGAAATTTTGAAATTTACATTCCACTAAGGTGAGATTAAAACCAGTCGTCAACAAATTTACTTCTAACAAATGAACAGTATTTACATTCCACTAAGGTGAGATTAAAACTGTATTCTATATATTTTAATACCACACTTCCAGTATTTACATTCCACTAAGGTGAGATTAAAACTACAGATAGTTCCATTAGTTCATTGGATACAAAACAAATTTACATTCCACTAAGGTGAGATTAAAACCAATGTTGAAAATCGAGCAAAAACCCCATGTAGATATGTGTATTCAGCACATAAAAAAGTCGGAAATTGTCGATGTTCATACAACAAGACAATTATAGCATTAAAAACTATAATTGTCTATTGATAATATAACAGAACTTAGATAATAATTCTAAGAATAAAATATTAAAACACACAATTATGTGATTATATTTTTCTCTAATTAAACATTGTCGAACCCCCTACAAAATAACAGAATGTATAGTCGACAAGATATTTAAATAAAGTTATCAGTTTTATCTTCTACAATGCCAATAAACTCATGTTTAACCCATTTAGCATCTCTAACCTTGTATATAACTATAGAGTCTGTATCTTTTCTAATAAGAGGTTTCAGCTCAGACTTTAAAGTATAGAGTTGACTATCAGTAAGTTCGCCCTCAAAGACTGAATTTTGTATTCTATAAAGATATCTTTTACAAATTTTGAACACTTTATGTAGAATTTTTTTACCGATGTCATCAGTTTTGATATCGTATACTAATATAATGTGCATATAAATCACCACCAAATTTTAAATCCGTCATACTCTTTTTCACCGTATAGATGCTTAATAAGTTTATAACATTCCAACCTTATAAGGTATTGATAAGATACTTCTTTGTCTAACTGTTTATGATGTATAGTTTCCATAAATTTAGTATCAAGAGCTTTAGCGATAGTACCTCTAGCATCAGCATTGATATGTGTGAAATTCAAATCTTTAGTGAAATCTTTTTCAGTTATTTGATGTTTATTCAACAATGAGAAGATTAATCTGTCAGCTATTATAGGCTTGAATATCTCAGAGATATCTAAACATAGAGAAAAGCGTCTTTCACTAGCTTGATGTAGATAGCTAATCGTTGGATTTAAAGAAGTTTTATATATTTCTCCAAGGGTTCTAGTGTATACTAAAGTATTGACATATGAAATCAATGAGTTTATAGCATTATCTGGAGGGTGCATAACACGTTTTTCAAAGTCTATATCTTGATTTACAATTATCTTCCAAGCAGAGTAATAAACTTGTCTAATATTACCTTCATATCCCATTAATTCTGTAATAGATTTGCTATCAAAGATGTGTTTTCTAAGATTTTCAATCTGTTCCATATAGAGTGTTAGTTGACCGTTTCGTTTAGGGTTGTAATATCTAAGATTTCTATAAATGTTATAAGAACCTGCATCTATGAACTTTTGAGCAATCTTTAGACGTTTCTCATCATTAGAGTAGTTTTCTACCTGTTTTACTAGTAGTTGTCCCGATATTTTTGCCTCACGAGGATAGTATGAACCTATATAAAATCCGTAGTGGTTGAAAAAATGTAAGCTAATTCCATATTGAGTAAGATAACTCAATATGTGAGTATTTACAGTTACTTCATTTAATAAGTATATACTGTCATGTAGTTCAATTGGGATATCTTTTTTAACATTATCATCGGTTACTATTTGAATGGTGTTATCTTTTCGGCGTAGAGTTCCACTTTTGAGTACAAATAGAGGCTTTTTCATAGTTACACTTCCTTTCTAAGTTAGATAAAACATAAATCGTAGTAAGCACACTTTTTACAGATACTTTTTTTATTCAACTGTTCGGGTGGAGTTTCCAAAGTATTGATATGTTTAATATCTTCGCAATAAGATTTTATTTGTAAGATATCCTTATCACTTAGAGAAACCTCTTTGACTTGCTTTTGTTTTGGATAGTCTATTTCACCAGTAAAGCCATCTACATTAAGTTCTTTTAGAACGTATAGATAGTACTTCATCTGCCAAATAGATGCCTTTTCTATAGAAGAACTCTTTTTAGTTTCGTATAGAACGTTATCCTTTATGAAATCGATATTTATTTTATTCATAATATTGATATGCTTTTCTTCCCTAGAATAAGATTTCTCATCTATAACTTTTCCAATTTTAACAAGTTCGCTATCATCTTCCATAGTACATTCTTTAATGAAGTACCAAAGTTTTCTTTTGCATACCATGTAATAGTAGATATGTATACCAGTAATATCTTTCATAGTTCATCACTCCAAGTAATAATTGGTAAATAATAGATAATAGTTGATTATATCTTTCCATTAATTTAAACTTCACTTATTTACATTTCACTAAGGTGGATTAATCTAAAGTGTATTATATAAAGTCATCATCGTTAGAGTATTCCGAGGTTAAACCAAGACCACTATTGGAAGTTTCATCGAAGTCGTACTTGAAGTTATATAGAATATAATAGTCTTTTAAGTTAGGAATAGTGTGTAAACTTTTTGCACGATTATCAAAAGTGGATATGGTAGTAGAATTATCATTTATGAACTTTCTAGCTAGAGTTTTATCTTCCTTAGAAGATTTTCTATCATTTAAGATACTAATATTTTTATTAAAATCTTCCGAATAGGCATCGTATATACTGCTAGGAACTATATTGTAAGTGAATATCTTTCTAAAATGTTCTTTAGCCTCAGCTTTGGAGTAGTTAAAAGATTGAATATTTTTTATACTGTTCAAGTTACTTTCCAGAGTTTTAAAGTAAGAAGTATCTTTAATTTGGTCTACGTTGTAGACGTTGTTTATATAAGATATCTTATCTTGTTCAGTGAAGTAACTATCATCGAACTCTTTTAAGAACTCAATAGAGCGTTCGTAGATATCCATATCATAGAGTTTTCCGTTAGCATGATTCTTATTATCTAAAATGTAGACGTTCGGATTTTCAGAGGTATAGTCTTTCTGTCTGTAGCATCTTCCCATACGTTGAAGTAGACTATCTGCTGTAGACATTTCGGTAAATAGAACATCAAAACTTATATCCAAACTAGCCTCCACTAGTTGCGTGGATACCCATATACCAGTCTTAGTAACTTCATCGTCGCCCATAGTAAGAATTTCTTTTTCTAAAGATGCTCTATGTCTTTGAATGAATCCAGAGTGCAACAACTTAACGTTAGATGTGCTTTCTAAAAGTTCGGAATAGACATCACGAGCATTTTTGATAGTGTTACATATTACTAATACTTTTTTATCTTTAGAATGTTGTAGTATAGCATCGTAATTGAAAGTAGAGCCATCTAAGATTTTAATTCTATGTCGAATTTGATTTTTCAAAAACTGTTGAGGTTCTGCATGAGGTATATTTAACTTATCTATAAAGTATAGCAGTACTGGTGGAAGTGTAGCCGTTAATATAGCAAACTTTCCTTTAGCTTGAGAGAGTATATACAATCCATAGATTAGTTTAGCTAGTATATCAGGGGAGTACGATTGAATTTCATCTATTATAACTTTGGAGTATCTTAAAGTAGCTAATAGCTGTTCGCAACCATGATATCTATATACAAACGTGAATAGTTGGTCTATGGTGCATACCGTCACTGGATAACTAAAAATCCTAGAAGCGTCATACTTGTATACGCCATCATTGAAATTTTCACATTCAGTAGTTATAATCTCCAAGGCGTTGGAGTGTAATAGAGTAACCTTATCTTTTGGATAATCATACCTATTGGATAACCTCTCATACATGGCATTTATAGATACTTTCAATGGTAAAGTATAGAACATCTTTTCACCGTTTGCCCATAGTATAGATGCTTCTGTCTTACCAATTCCAGTAGATGCAACTATAATAATATTATCTTGTGTATGCGATTGAGCATATAGTTGGCAATCTCTAAGTTTATTATCAAATTTATCCAATACACAATCATTTAGATACTTTCCATTAAAAGAACCATCTATTTCAAAAGGAAGTTTATCGGGATTGGTATTACTTGCATGATAGTCACATCTGTTTAATATACCCATTATTATAGCAAAGTCAATCCATTGGTTTAGATTATCATTGTTAGCTTGAATAATCTTCTCTCTAAACCTAGGATACAGTGCAACGTTTGGAAATCTTTTTTTAATATCGTTTTGTAGAATCTCACGAGTGGTAGTAGCATCTATAGTAATAGTTCTATCGTGATGGTAGTATATGGCACTTACTATATTGGATATACAATCCTTATCTAAAGTAGCGACCATCTCTTTAATGGGTAAGAATGCAGGACTAATATATCCATGAGGTACTGTAGTTCCAGAAAAACCTAAATCGTTGTATAGTTTATTCAAAGTTTTTTGAGTATCTGTATCTAGTGTATTAGAGCAAGAACCATCTTTTAAGTTATTCTTTTGAAAGTTATACATAACCTTGCCATAGTCGTGATACTCACAAGCATACCAGATGGATTTTAAAGTATTATCATCGAAATAAGAACCGTATAGTTCTTTTAAATTTTCCAATGCAGATAGTAACTTATCAGTATGTTCTCTAATAGTTTCACTAGGATTACTTTTAGCCTTTAACGATAGCATATCCATAATAAATCAGCTCCTTTAGTAAAAAAGAGAGGTTATAAGAAACCTCTCTTTAAGAATAATCATGCAAAGAATACAGGAATATTATCATCTAAAAAGACGTTTTTGTTTTCTAATATTTCTGTGTTTATAGATATATCTTTTTCGATATATCTAACGGTAACAATCTCTTGCCATTTGCGTCTTTTATCTTTTGTGTTGGTGTTGAACACTTTTGGAATTTTATATATAGTGCCTTTAATCTCACCAGTAGATACATCTTGCATATACGAATATGGACAGTATGCTGAATATTTAGTAATGTAATCGGAGTAGCCGTCATCTTGTTGTAAATCCACTATGGATACCTCATCGATACGAGCAATATCTTCCCTTCTGCCTAAGCTTATGTACTCCCTTGGATTTAACAGACTATTATATATTACCTCTAAATCTTCAGGATTTTCAGGCATAATGTGAATACACAAGTTGACATCGGTTAAAAATTGAATACTTCTTGGTGTACGAGTAATACCGTCATACTCCATTTTGTTATCCTTTACCACTCCAGATGGCACTTTTAGTTGATGCCTACTAGCATCGTATTTAATTCCAAAGACGTATTGAGTTTCAATTTCGGCGATATCACTAGCGTGATTTCCTTGAATACTAACTCTCATTGGGTGATACTCTTTAAAATCGCATACCGAGTGAAGCATTCCTATAACTGTAGAGTACGGTGGCAACGGATAACTTTCCTTAATAACTACGGCAGATGTCTTTTTATAGTTGGGCATCTGTTGAAATAGTTTTAATCTAATAGCTTTAGGCATAATATTGTACCACTTCTTCTTTTAACTTATTGAACACTTCGCTAACAGTTTGAGCATTTAAAGTTTCTTTAATTTGCTCATCGTTGTTGAAGTATCCGTTTATGTAGCCTACTAGAGTATTCTCTTTAGTATCGTTGCAACTGTCCACTATAGATTTAAGAATATCCACGTTTAAATCCTTTTTGGATATTTTTAGTCTATCTTCAAAGTAAGGATTTTTTCTTTCGTACACGCCACCTATAATAAATATAGGGTTCATGTTTTCACGTCTACCACGGATATCTCTATATAAGAACTGAACTGTATCTAATAGACTGTTAATTCTGTTAGCCTTTTCTTCATTGGATATTTCAATATCGCCATTAGTATCTATGCCAACCTTGTCCAAATCTATTGTGATGGTGTACGCATACAATGAGTTATGAATTTCACTAGATGCTAATGCGTTTGGTAAGTTACTTCTATTAGCTAAACCCATATTGTTTAGAAAGTCCATATCGGATTTATAAGGTTCAAGAGATATAGCGTTACTTAAACGTACTACAGCACTTCTAATAAGAGTGTTCTTGCTAGTTTTCATATAGCCAAAGAGGTCTATTTCAGGATAGTCTGTTATAGTGGTGTTTGGTGAAAATTGTACTACTTTTTGTTTGTCATCTACTGGAGTGTTGTCTATGCCCATCTGTTGAACTATATTGTATCTAATAGCCTGTCTTGATATATAAGTGTATACTTCGCCATTAGTACGGGACATCTTTTTAAGTTGAGCTATATTGCCAACACCCTCACCATAGTTAGCACTTTGTGCTTGAAAAATCATACTTATAGTTAAGCCATTTTTAGCCATTGTTTTCTCCTCCTTGATTATCTTCATTATTATTATCTTTTTGATACTTAACATACTTTAAGCCTAATATATATCCATGGGCGATAGCCTTAAAAGTTTCTTCCGATTGGTAGCAGTCTTTAAAGATATCTGGAATAGTTAAGCCGTAGCCAGAGTATGTTCTAAGAATGGTATCCATAAATTGAGAGATATCGCCAACAGATGCTAAGTTTATCAAGCGATACACATAGCCTCTTAAAGAGTTATCTTTTTCCTTGCTATCGTTAAGAGCATTTTCTCCAAGTATGGAAATACGCATACTCTTGCCGACTTCAAAAGCGATATTTACTTTTGTCATTAAGTTATTGACGTAGCTTTTTTTCTTTTCTTTTTCCATGATGGCAGAACCTCCATTGAAATTAATTTCTATATTTAATATATTTTTAATATATCCGTAGTTACAAGATTTCTTTTCGCACTCTTGACTAAATTCGTACTTTAGACACTTGTCTATAAAGTTATATTGTGACCTACGCATTAGAATGTTATCTAATACAGAGTTATACACGTTTATGAAATCTGTACCTATTTTTAGATACTTTTTCTCTATATTAGTAAAATAGTGATGCTTTTGGCACTCAACCATTTTAGAGATTATATCATTATCTATAATCTTCATATCGTAGTGCGATAGATTACCATTTCTAACTATTACTTGTATGTTGTGTATGTTGTGTTCTAAGGCACTTATCTTTTCGCTTGAAAAGATTTTAAACAATCTTTGATAGTACGTTTCATTTGGATTGCTTTCTGTTTTAAGTTTGTAAGTATTCATTATGCTGTATAGTTCTTTTATACTTTGATTGTTATTTATAAATACGGCATCGTTGCCAAAGAAGGCAAATCCTAGAGGTACAAAAGAGTATATAAACGCACAATTAGGACACACAAAGGCATCAGGATTGCAGTTCCAGTAGTAGCTTTTCTTTTTACCGACATCGTCGGCAGTATCCAACATGAAGGTATTATTTCTTTTACAAGAAGTATTTTCTAGACATTCTATACAAACAGTCTTTTTCTTTTTAGCGTCTGTAGAGAAGTCCTCTAATAATGGATTTATTAGATTGTTATGAATAGTATATTCACGTCTAATTTTCTCATCTAAGATTGTAATTTTATGCGATTGAGCGTTCTCATTAAAGAACAACTTAAACTTTCCGTAGAGAAGTTCGGTATACATATATTGATTTCTAATAGTCTTATCATTTAAGATATCTATTATTTGTATATATGTTGGATATTTGCTATTTATATCTTTAATAGATTTTAAACTTTTTACCATATCAAATATATCATACTGAACGTTATACTCTGTTTTTAGAATATTTGAAGTGTTTTCAAAAGATTTTTTAAGCATCATATCTTCAAAAGATTTAAATAGTTTAGTAACGTTTTCAATATCCTTATCGGATAGATTTTCAAAGCCATTACTATAGTAACTTTGAATGATATTATACTCATCATGAACTACTTTGTAGAACTTACTATCTTTTTCGAAAATATCGACCATGGTATCAACGTACATTTGGGAAATATCGTTATTTTTAAGATACTCTACACTAATATGAAGATTTTGACCATCTATAATATAGTCGTTTCCCTCAACGGCGTGATTATATTCAGCAAACTTAACAAATCCGACTATACCAGCGTTTTTCAAAAACGAACCAGTACAATCGACAGTGATATAATTTTCCAAACTAGCACCTCCTTATGAAATTATTTCAAACATACCAAAGCCTTCCGAACGCCTTGAACCTATTCCAAGTTGATATATAGCGTTTATAACTTCAACATCTGCGACTATTTTAAACACTCCTATATTAGCAGTTATGTTACTACCAAAGGCATTAACCACTGTTTTTCTAGCTGATATGGGCGATATTTCAAATCTTCTAGCAGATAAATCTATACTAGTAAACTCATCAAGAACGTACTTAACGGATTGGTTTAAGTTTTCAGTAAAGCCATCTTCCTTAAAGTTTAGATACCTATTCTTTCCGTTTGAGTTGGTACGAACTATTAAAGGAGATAGCATCTTAATTAGAACGGCGTTAGAAGATATCTTTTTAGTATTTTCGATTTTAACACGCTTTAAAGTCATAAAGTTATTAAATAATGGATATTTAACGTTTCTCATCTTTAAGAAGGCATTGTAGATATCTATGCCATCACAAGCGTCAAAAATGGAAAAGTTCACCTTTATGGTGTTGCTGTTTAGGACTATTCCATCTGGTGTAAACTTTGGACTATCCAAATATACAGCAAAAGTAAAATTTTTTACTGAGTATGTTTCTCCGTAATACTTTAGATACAAATTCTTATCGTTAGTAGAAAAAGCTTTCTTAAAGAAACTTATAATGCCATCACGATATTTTTTATCTATAGAATTAGTATCGAGTTCAAATTCAAGAGAAATCCTCATAAATTCACCTCCCAAGATATAAAGTTTTTTGAATTTGTTATATTATATCATACAAAGCAGAATTTGTCAATATTTTTTTGTAGATATTTCATACATTTTTTAGAATTGTGTCTATATATTTTCAGCATTTCTACGAAGTTGTCCACAAGATGCGTTAATATCTGAACCTAAAGTTCTTCTAATGGTAGCGTTCACGCCGAACTTCTCAAGAGCATCTTTAAAAGATTGCACGGTTTTCATTTGTGTAGAATAGTTTCGTTCGGCTACCTTGTTCACGGGAATTAAGTTTACATGACAGTTTATTCCTTTTATCAAGTTGGATAGCCTTTTAGCATCGTCAAAAGATGAGTTTACTCCATCTATGATAGCGTACTCAAAGGTTATGCGTCTGCCAGTTTTTGAAACGTAATCTTTACAAGCAGATATTAAATCTTCGATATGATATATATTATTTATAGGCATGGTTTTACTTCTAGATGTATTATCACTAGCGTGTAAAGATATCGCCAAAGTCAAGCCGAGTTTAAGTTTAGATAGTTCATAAATCTTTGGAACTATTCCGCAAGTGGATACCGTTACATGACGTAAACTCAAGCCGTTGCCATCTGGGGAGGATATTAAATCTAAGAATTTCAACACATTATCGAAGTTATCCAGAGGTTCACCGATACCCATAAGTACTACACTAGATATCTTTCTACCACTGTTGCGTTCGCTTTCGTAGATTTGCAAAAGTATCTCCGAAGGTTCAAGATTTCTTCTAAAACCTGCTATAGTAGATGCACAGAAGTTACAACCCATCTTGCAACCTACTTGCGTGGATACACATATACTTGTTCCATATGAGTACTCCATTAGAACGGTTTCAACGTGGTTTCCATCTTGTAGGCGATATAGATACTTTATAGTGCCATCTAGTTTGGATTTTAAAACTCTTTCAGGAACTAGATTATATATTATAAAAATGTCATCTAATTTAGTTCTTAAATCCTTAGATATATTTTTCATATCGTCAAAAGATGCAACCTTTTTTTGATGTAACCAGTTAAAAATCTGTTTAGCCCTGAACTTTTTTTCACCTATAGATGTCAACTCTGTTTCTAACTCTGTCAAACTTAATGATAGGATATCTTTTTTCATAGTTACTTAACCCTCCTAATTTTAGATATAAAAAATCCATCGCCATTGAAGTATTTTGGACATAGAGTAGTCTTATAAGTTCCAAAAGGTTCGCCTAGATTTTCTAGATAAGATACTCCTACAAAGTTAGGATTTTCTTTTAAGAACTTATCTATAACATCATCATTTTCGGCTCTGTTTAGGGTGCAAGTGGAATATATTAACTCACCACCAACTTTAAGATATCTACTAGAAGTTTCTAATATTTTATACTGAATGTTAGGCAAGTTTATGAAATCTTTAGGATTTTTATACTTAATTTCAGGTTTTCTACGGATAACTCCCAATCCAGAACATGGAACGTCACAAAGAACTTTATCGGCTAACGGTAGAGTATCGTTAAACTTAGAGCCATCGCCTACTTGCAATATCACGTTGGTTAGATGTAGCCTTTTTGCTCCATTGGATATCAACCTTACACGATTTTCATGTAAATCGAAAGCGTAAACTTTTCCAGAGTTGTTCATAGTTTCGGCAATTGTGAAAGTCTTTCCCCCAGGGGCAGAACATATATCTAATACCACGTCGTTAGGTTGTGGATTTAATGCCATACAACACATTTGAGAAGATATATCTTGAACGTGTAGAAATCCATTTTTAAAAGCGTCGGTGCTAGTTATGTCGCCGTTTAGGAGTTCGTAGCAGTGTTCAAGACGTTCTACTTTTTGGCAGTTTAATCCTAAAGATTGTATACATTCAATATCGGAACATAGTGCGTTATTAACTCTAAAGAATGTAGGTGCTTTTTGTACAGAAGTTTCTAAAATGTTGGTAGCCACGTCCTTTGGATACTCTTTTAAAAGTCTATCTACAAGCCATTCGGGAACGGAATACTTAATAGAAGTTCCTTTGGTCATATCTTTGGGTAGGGGATAGCTTTTTCCATCACGGATAAAGTTTCTAAGTACTGCGTTTATAAATCCACTGGCACTAGATACTTTTAGCTTCTTTGCAAGTTTTACACTTTCGTTTACAGATGCGTTATCTGGAATACTCTCCAAGTACAAAATTTGATATATTCCACTACGCAATATGTTCAAAACAGAAGTATCTAGCTTGTTTAGAGGCTTTTTGCTATACTTAGATATTATATAGTCTAAAGTAATCTTTCTTTCAAGAACTCCATAGTATATTATGGAACATAGTTTTTTATCTTGTGGCGATAGCTCCGAACTACTTAGAGCCTTATCGACCACTATGTTTGAAAATCCATCGTTAGAAAAGGTTTTGTCTAACATTTTAACGGCTAATAATCGTGCCATGTTTTACCTCCAAATACAGTTAGAACGTCCACGCATTACACTATGGACGTTCTTAAAATTAAAATATACGTTTACTATTCACCTAGGATAGTCTTATCTAGTTTTTTACCACGCAAGAACACTTTAGTATCCATACGTTTGCTACCCTCAAGTTGAACTTCATTGAACTTTATACACTTACCATCGCCACATACTACGGTAAAGTTAGAAGTATCTACTATAGTTCCAAAAGGTTCGGAAGAAGTTTTCTCCAAGATTTCACTGCGAAAGACTTTCAATCTTTTACCGTTTAAGGAAGTAAATCCAGTGATACCCCTAATGATATTATGAACCTCTTGTGCTGACTTACTAAAGTCCAGATGTGACATTTCTTTAGTAATCATTTTAGCGTAAGTAGACTTACTATCATCTTGTGGAGTGCGAACGATAGAACCATCTTCAATAGCTTGAATAGTTTTCAATAGTACCTCTGCACCCATTTCCGATAGAGCGTCATGAAGTTCATCAGCAATCATATTTTTACCTATGGTTATTTCCTCTTTAATGAGCATATCGCCAGTATCAAGACCTTCTTCCATGTACATAGAGGTTACTCCTGTAAGGGTTTCGCCGTCTAAGATACATCTTTGAATAGGTCCAGCACCTCTATACTTAGGCAATAAAGATGCGTGTATGTTAATACATCTGTACTTAGGTAAATCCAATATAGATTTAGGTAGTATCTGTCCATAAGCGACCACCACAATCAAATCGGGATTTAACTCTTGTAACACTTGTAAAGAACTTTCGGCATCGTTGCCCTTGCGTAGACCTGTAGGTTGATATACTGGTATATTACACTCAATAGCGAACTTCTTAACGGGTGTTGGAACTAGTTTGTTACCTCTGCCCCTAGGTTTATCTGGTTGAGTGAATACGGCTTGTACATTATGTTTAGCATCTACTAGAGCCTTTAGGCAAGGCACTGCAAAATCGGGAGTTCCCATAAATACTATATTCAAAAAAATCACAACCCCTTTTTAATTAATATATAATAATTAATAAATAATAATTATTATATATTATTTATTAATTATTAATTGTTAAGGTTTCTTTTGCTGGATTTTATTATAGCTGTCAAAAGTTTTAATAGTTCTACGCAATCATTGTGGATACTCTCAAACTGTATAGAGTTTATATATTCAGTTTGATATAATAGTTCTAACCAATATTCAGTTTCACTAGCCTCTTTTAGAGCTATGCTCAACTTGGATATAAAATCTAACTTACTTTGAGCATATATACTTTCTTTAACGTTAGCACCTATACTAGTGCCACTTCTTAGTATCTGTTTAGATAAAACGTACTCTTTTTTATCGTTGCATAGATATTTATAAAGATTGACTATTCTTATAGCAAATAGTTTACTTTTATCCAATAGAATGTTATTCTGCCACAATAAAATCACAACCCCTTGTTAATTAATATATAATAATTAATAAATAATAATTATTATATATTATTTATTAATTATATCAGTCTTCTGCCCATTCTTCGACTAGTTCGGTGAAAAGATGTCCTTTTAGATGGTCAGTTTCATGACAAGCACATCTACAGAACATATCGGATAGTTCTTTAACGTAGGTATTACCAAATCTATCTTGAGCAGTAAGAGTACACTTTTTAGGTCTAGTGACGTAGCCGTATCTTCTAGGAACAGATAGACAACCTTCTATATCTCGAACTTCGCCCTCGGTGTTGGAAATAGTAGGGTTAATTACTTCCAGTTTACCCTCACCGACATCTATAACTACTACTTGTCTAAGAACTCCCACTTGAGGTCCAGCTATGCCATAGCCTTCAGCCTTGTACATAGTTTCAGCCATATCGTCTAAGAGTTGCCAAAGTCTTTCATCAAACTTTTCCACCTTTCTGCAAGGTTTATGAAGTATTTCATCTTCTTCGGTGACTATTTTTCTAATTGCCATATAAAAAAACTCCTTTCGGCATACGTTAATACACATCTCCATTTATGTCCACAAAGATGTGCAAGTTGTTTATACTATGTTTATAGAACTCCTTTAAGATACTTCTAATTAAGTTTCTAAACTCTTGATTATTTTTGCACTTAATTACTATTTTGTATCTAAATTTGCCGTCTATACGTTCGTGAGTGAACTTTATAGGCGACATTACTCTTAAAGGATACTTATACTTAGTTGCATCTACTACCGACTTTATTATGTGCATCATAGAGGTACAACCTTTTTGCACTGTAAATTCATCGGTGGAAGATATTCCAATGGTACATATATCACATATTGGGGGAAACAAATTTAACTTTCTAAGAGCAACTTCCTCAGTGTAAAAGCCGATGTAATCCTGTTGGATAGCTAACGGTATTATATAGTGTTCGGGATTGTACGTCTGGACTATGGCTCTGCCAAGAGCATCACCACGACCACAACGACCTATTACTTGAGTTATCAGTGAGAAAGTCTTTTCATAGCTACGAAAATCTCCAGTATATAGCATAGCATCGGCAGAGATAACTCCCACAAGAGTGACGTTAGGGAAGTCTAGTCCTTTGCCGACCATTTGAGTACCGAGCATTATATCATATTCGCCGTTTGCAAAAGATTTAAACGCCTTTTCATGTGAATATCTTGAATAGGTAGTATCTGCGTCCATGCGAAGAACTCTAGCAGTAGGAAATACTTTGCTTACTTCCTCGGCTATCTTTTGAGTTCCCGAACCCGTGTACCTTAGATTACTAGACCTACAGTTTGGGCAGGTTCTAATCTCATCTATGGAGTAGCCACAATAGTGACACATTAACGAATGGTTCGCTTTATGATACGTCAACGGTACAGAACACTTTACACACTCTATTACTTTGCCACAATCGGTACACATTATAGAGGTATTATATCCACGCCTATTTAGTAGTAGTATCGACTGTTCACCGTTTTCAAGATTTTTTAAAAGTTCGACCATCAACTTATTAGATATCTCTAAGTAGTTCCCCGATTGCCTTTCCTTACGCATATCCACTAGGGTAGTAGATGGCAACTCTTGATTGTTATATCTGGTATCTAAAGTTAGAAGTTTGTACACTCCCTTTTTAGCTAGATAGTAACTCTCTACCGACGGCGTTGCAGATGCTAATACTAACACGCAGTTATGATACTTACATCTAAACTTAGCTATATCTTTAGTAGAGTATCTAGGGGAGCGTTCCGACTTATACGAACTTTCGCCTTCCTCGTCCATAATTATTATACCTACGTTCTGTAATGGCACGAATATAGCACTTCTAGTGCCTATTACTATGTTTGCTAAGCCATCACGGATACGACAGTACTCATCTTCACATTGTTTTAAAGATAGTCCACTGTGTATTAAAGCGACTTTGTTTCCAAAAGCACCTTTAAATCTAGCGACCATTTGTGGCGTTAAGGATATCTCAGGAACTAGTAGTATAGCAGTCTTATCTTCGTTTAGACACTTTTCTATAAGTCTTTCAAAGATAGCCGTCTTGCCACTGCCAGTTACTCCGTGTAGCAGAAAACATTCGGATTTTTTTAAGTCCATGCTAGAGGCTATACTGTTAAACACTTCCGATTGCTTATGCGTAAGTATAGGCATACTCTGTTTGGAAGTGCTTGAAACGTCTTGAAAGTTTTCGGATTGGTATTCAAATACGTCTATAGCGTTGCACCTTTCAAGATAGTTTATAGTCTTGTTAGATACTCTACAAGTATATTCAGCCTCCTTACAAGATACCGTTCCGTTATCTTCTATAAACTTTAACACCCTTTTTTGAGCATCTGAGAGTTTAAACCTATCCTTATTTAGAATGTATTCGTCACTTAAAGATATTATCTTAGACTTCATATCTATAGACTTACTATCTACAACCCTTTGGATATATATAATCTTCTTTTCAATTAAAGATTTAACTACTATACTATTCTTATGTTTTTCTATATACTTACTAACAGATATACTATCTTTTTTGGAACTAAGTACGTCTAAGAACTCCATTTCATCTTGGTCAAGAAACCAGCCATCAGCTAGTGAGGAGTTATATCCATAGGAATTAGCTACCTTAATAGTATACGTTGCAGGGAGCATAGTTCTAATAGCGTCATAGTAGGTGCAGAAGGTAGTATCTACTAGGTGATATATAAGCTGTATCTGTTCAAAGTTTAGCAGAGGTTTGGCATCTTCTACAGAGTAGATGTTCTTATAGTTACTTGGAACTTCATTAACGTAAGAAACTTCTAAAACCATTGCAATGCACAACCTATTAGACTTTCCAAAAGGTACAGATACTCTAACCCCTACAGATGTGGAAGTTTCCAACTCTGTAGGGACTTTGTAAGAGTATAGCATATCAAAATTAGAACTAGCCTCACTTAAGGCGACTTTTACAACCATAGTATTAGTATTCATAGCATTAATAGTAAAAGTAACAAGATTAATCTTCTTCTAGTTGAGCAGGTTCTACAATCTTGTAGCGACCACTAGCAATATCATCTACAGCAAGTTGAACAGGTTTTTTCATTTCAGAAGGTTCTTCCTTTACCTTATTAAATTCATGATTGGTAGCAATAGCAGTATTTTCTTTTACCTCTTTATTTTTTTCTTTTTCATTTTCCTCATATAGTTCTTCGGTAATCTGTCTAGCCCTTTTAGCGACGCCTATTACTAAAGAATAGTAACTCTCATTTTTAGTAATCAATTGAGTTATAGCAGGTCTTAACATAAAAAACAATCTCCTTTAAAATAAAATATGGTTAAGTACATTATGGATTAACTTGTAGTTCACAAGCTCTAACTACAGACTTAAAGTCATCTATAGCGTCTTTAAGTTCAGCATTTACGATAATGTAGTCGTACTTGTTAGCACAAGAGAGTTCTCTTTCAGCTTGGGCAACTCTTTCTTGAATGACTTCCACACTTTCAGTACCTCTTTTTAGCAATCTTCTTTCCAACTCATTAACAGATGGAGGTGCTATAAATATAAGTTTAGCCTCAGGATACACCTTCTTAACTTGCATAGCCCCTTGAACCTCTATTTCTAATATAACGTGTTTACCGTTATTAAGTTGGTCAAAGACTTCCTTTTTAGGAGTTCCGTAATAGTTTTCGCAGTACTTAGCATACTCAAGCATTTCATCGTTAGCGATTTTGTTTTGGAACTCCTCTTTAGATAAAAAGTAGTAGTTTACACCATCGACTTCCTTAGGTCTAGGACTTCTAGTAGTTGCCGATATGGAATAGTAATACTTGTTATCCTTTAAAATTTCATTTAAAATAGTACCTTTTCCACAACCAGATGGTGCGGAAACTATTATTAAAAACCCTTTTTTCATAATAAAAACTCCTTTAAAAAATGTAAAGGTCAAAAAAAATCAACCTTTAAAACGTTCAGCGATGGTTTCAGGCTGTACTGGGGATAGTATTACATGGTCGCTATCCATAATTATAACCGACCTAGTACGCCTGCCAAAAGTAGCGTCAATAAGTCGGTGGTCATCTCTAGCCTCGGCGATAATTCGCTTAATGGGAGCAGACTCCGAACTTATAACTGCAACTACCTTTTGTGATGATATTACATTGCCAAATCCAATATTTACAAGTTTCAACGTCAAAACTCCTTCGCATGAGTTATTCAATGTTTTGAATCTGTTCTCTAATCTTTTCAAGTTCCGATTTCATATCTACCACGGTCTTAGTTATGGTAATATCTTGAGCCTTAGAACCAGTAGTATTAACTTCACGGTTCATCTCTTGAATTAAAAAGTCCAACTTTCTGCCGACTGGTTCGTTAGAGTTCAAAAGTTCTCTAAATTGAGATATATGACTTCTTAAACGAACAGTTTCCTCATCTACTGCCAACTTTTCACTCAATAGAGCACATTCGGTTACTATACGGCTTTCGTCGATATCCTTACTTTCAAGTACCTCCGATAGCTTATCGTACAGACGTTTTCTATAGTTTTCAATAGTCTGTGGCGATGCAACTTCTACTACACCTACCATGCTTTCTATGGTATCTAGTTTAGATAGCACATCTTTGAACATTTTTTCACCCTCAATAGACTTCATAGCTACAAACTTTTCAAGAGATTTTTCAGCTATCAACTTAACAGCGTCCCAAATTTCATTTTCATCATCTATAGTTTTTATGACGGTGAAAACGTCAGGGAATCTTGAAAGTTGTGATAGGGTTAAATCATCTGGAAGTTTAAAGGTATCGTTAGCCGACCTAAGAGCGTCAATGTAACCTTGAGCAACACCCATATTTACTGATATAGTTTCGTCCTTGCCATCTACATTATTAATAGTTACTAATACTTCAATCTTTCCACGAGATACGTTTTCTTTAATAAGTCTTTTAAGTTTTTCTTCAAGATATCCCATGTTTCTAGGTATACGACAAGAGAACTCAAAATATCGGTAGTTTACCGAACGTATTTCGACTAAAATATCTCTGTTACCTACTATCTGTTGATATCTTCCGTAACCTGTCATACTTCTAACCATTTTAAAAATCTCCTAGTTTAGTAAGATGTTTATACATACTTTGGGCGAATATTCTTCGCCCAACCTTTGATTATTATATCTATTATAGACTATTTTTTCTACTTTGTCAACTACAATGTAGGCTATTTGGCACTACTTAGATATTGTATCTTAGTGTGTAAGACGTACCTTGTTTTTAACTAAATATAGCAAGAATTTTACTATCTCTTTAAGTGGGGAGTATGTCACAAATATTTCATAGATATTATACTCCTATGGGTTATAAAAATCAATAGTGATTTTTACCGTTAGCATAGTCTAAAAGTTTGACATATATCCTATAATATGTTATATTAATCTATATACTTTTAGAAAGGTTTTGATTTTGTTATGAGTATTAAAGAAAGAAATGAAATATCTAACGAATATAAGTGGTCTATTGAGGATATCTTCCCTACAGATGACGCTTGGGAAAACGCTCTTAATAAGGCTAAAGAGTACGCCTTAAAGGTATCTACCTTTAACGGCAAGATTAGTAAGTCTGCTACCGACCTATTGGATTACTTCTCACTTAGTGATGAGATTTCTATACTTTTCGACAGCCTTGTAAACTACGCACAACGCAAACTAGATGAGGATACTAGAAACTCTAAGTATCAAGATATGGTCGCTAGGTTGATGTCCGTAGCTATGGAACTAAGTAGCAACGGTGCTTTTGAAACTCCAGAAATTTTAAGTATGTCTAACGATACCCTTAACGACTTCTACAAGCAACAACCTAAACTGGAACTATATAAACTCTACATTGACAGAATTAGAGATAAACAGAAACATATACTATCGGAAAAGGAAGAACAACTTATATCTATGACTGGTAAGATGGCTAGTTCTCCAGATACTATATTTACTATGTTCAACAATGCAGACTTGAAGTTCCCTAATGCTATAGATAAAGATGGTAACGAACATACTCTAACACACGGAACGTATATAAGTTTAATGCAAAGTTCCGATAGAGTTCTAAGAAAGTCTGCCTTTGAAAACCTATACTCTACTTACGATAGCTTTAAGAATACTGTAGCATCTGTACTATCTGCACAAGTGGAACAGCTTACTTTCTACTCTAAGGTTAGAAAGTATAACTCTAACCTAGAGGCATCTTTGGACGGTAATCACGTTCCTATAGACGTGTATAAGAACTTAATTAAGTCGGTTCACGATAATATGCACTATATGTATAAGTATACTAAACTTAGAAAGAAACTCTTAGGAGTGGAAGAACTTCATATGTACGATATGTACGTTCCTTTAGTTAAAGACTATGACGTATCTATTGACTTCGATACTGCTAAGCTAGAAGTAGAAAACTCCTTAAAAGTAATGGGCGAGGATTATGTAAGTATATATAATAGTGCGTTCACTCAAAAGTGGATAGACGTATATGAAAACGTTGGTAAGTGCAGTGGAGCATATTCAGCTGGAGCAAAAGTTCACCCATATGTGCTACTAAACTACAACAATACACTAGATAGCGAATTTACTCTTGCTCATGAGATGGGACACGCTATACATTCATACTATTCAAATAAGTATCAACCTACGGTATACTCCGACTACGTTATATTCGTAGCAGAAGTAGCATCTACTTGCAATGAAAGTCTTTTGATGCAACATCTACTAAAGAATACTGACGATAAACTTCGCAGAGCGTATCTAATAAACTACTTCCTAGAACAGTTTAGAACTACTCTATACCGTCAAACCATGTTCGCAGAGTTTGAACTTAAGATTAACGAAATAGTAGAAAGTGGACAGTCCTTAACTGCCGATATGCTTAATACTATCTATGCTGATTTAAACAGACTCTACTTTGGCGATGACGTTATTATAGACGACCAAATAGCCTTAGAATGGAGCAGAATACCTCATTTTTACTATAACTTTTATGTGTATCAATATGCTACAGGATTTTCTAGTGCTATAGCGTTATCAAGACGTATACTAAATGAAGGTAAGTCTGCTGTAGATGATTACATTAATTTCTTAAAAGGTGGTTGCAGTAAAAATCCAGTAGACTTACTAAAAGGTGCTGGTGTAGATGTATCCTCTAGTGAGGTAGTATCTTCAGCATTAGAACTATTCGGTCAACTAATAGATGAGTTAGATAGTCTACTCTCTTAGAAAGTAACCTTTTAGGTATCCTACTATTATGGAGCATCTTAACTTTTAACTAAATACAGCAAGAAGTCCCCCACCTCTTTAGGTGGGGGATGAATTGCGTCCCCACTATTGACAAGCTAAAAATAGTGTAATATAATACAGT
>JAHABC010000007.1 GCA_018376535.1 Ruminococcus sp. | reverse complement strand
TCAACCTGAAGCTATTGATGCTGTAATGACACAATGTGAACTTTGGGCGGATAATATCATGGATTAGTCAAAAATAATTACATATCTATATAAAATGAATGCCTTTGAATTTTGTTATCTGACAAGTAAAATAAAAAAACGACATTCAAAATAGAAAAATATTCACAAAATCAAAAGAGATTATGTGAATATTTTTTTAACTTAACGGAACAATTACACCAATCCTAAATTGTTTTTAGCTATTGCTCTTGATAGATAACTAACATATTCGAAAGTAAATATTGCAGAATACACTTGTTAAAAACTATTATGCTATAGTCTTTGACTATCAGTGGTTTTATGATGCTTTAATATTTCTCCATATGCAAAGTTGCTAAATATGTTCTCACAAACATTCTGCTGCATATTAAACTTTTTACTAAAGTTAGTTGAGGAACATTTAAAAGCTTTTCAGGTGTTATTACAATAAAATATATTATTAACTGAAAGACCAACTATCAAATTCCAAAGTATCACTAAATACAAAATATAGGTCTTTCACTCCAGTGATATTACTTACAGAAGTAGTAAAATCTTTAAGTTGTCCATCAGTATTAGATATTTTTACATATCCAATAGCTTCACCATTGGCAGAACCTGTACAAATCTTAATGACTGCATCTTTGGTAGAGGACGCTCTTACAGTTATAGATTTACTTCCATGTGAGAAGTTAATTCCCTTAACAGAAATCCAATCACCACGTTGAATGTCTGTTACTACTGAATTAGTACCATCATCGATAGTACGAACATTTATTCCGCCTTGATTATACATAGTTTCAGCTTGAACAGTTTCATATGGGTTTAAGTTTTTCAATTGTGATACTCCTGTTAGAGTTCCAGTAACTGCTTGAAGAGTACCATCGACATTAACAGTAACTTTATCCACTTGAGTATTTCTATAACCACCAGATAGTCCAGCTTTATCTTGTAATACTTGTGTATGATAGAATAGATAATAGTTATCATCTAAATTTACTATACTATGATGATTATTTCCACCAGTTCCAAAAAACTTATATATACTATCAAACACTTGACCAGTATAAGTAAATGGACCAGTAGGATTATCACTAACCATATATTGAATAGCTCCACTATCTAAACCGTAAGTATTTCCAGAGGCATTAAAATTTGAACAATAACTATAGTAATACTTTTCACCAATCTTATTTATACCCGAATCTTCAAATAGATAAGGAGCATCTATTTCCACTGGGATATCTGCAAGACTAGTCATATCATTACCAAGTTTTACAACACGAGCAGTTTTAGGATGAGCATAGTCACCACCGTCAGCAATGCCACCACCAAAGTATAGATAACCAGTACCATCATCGTCTACAAAAACCGCAGGGTCGAAACACCAAACTACATCTTGACAATTTTCAGTCTGTCTGGATATTAATGGCTTACCTAATGGGTCAATCCAAGGTCCAGTAGGACTATCACCTTCAAGAACTACTATTCCATTAGCACCGTTGCAAAAGTATAAGAAAAACTTTTCTTTACCATTTATAGTCTTATGACAGGCAGTAGGAGCCCATGAATTTGTTCCCCATGATGCTATTCCATTAGAACCAACTGCTTTAATAGTTCCATGGTCGGTCCAGTTTGCTAAATCATCTGAGGACATACAATTAAGAGTAGTGATTTTTGAGAAGCTGTTATCTGCTACATTGTTATCTTTATCAAACTCCACAATATCGTTAGTAGTATAAACGTATACTCTTCCATTGTATTCCATGGCACAAGGGTCTGCGGTAAAGCGTTGAGTCATCAATATATTACTATTATCGTCTGTCTTGTAGGTATGATATAGTTCAATGCCTTCAAATTCACCAGCCAAAGTAGTTAAATCTACAGGTGTTGTACTTACCATAGGAAACTTTTCTATCATACCTAAGATATACTTCTTTAGATTCAATAAGTCTATATTAGATACTGAACCATCTTGATTAATATCAGCAGAAAGTTCATAGTAAGAACTGTCATTAAATATATTACCTTTTAACGTTATTAGGTCAAGAATGTCAATATTTCCATCTTTATTTATATCACCAAGTTGAACTTTTGAATCATCTATAACACTATTAGATATTATTGTTCCTGCAACTGCTCCAATAACTTCATCAATATAGAAGTTCATAGTTTCGCTAGTAGTTTCGACTACTAATTGTAAGTTAGTAGCACCATCTGGAATAGTATAGTTTGCATTGAATAGTTGTACATACTTACCTTTATCAACGATTTTAGTATCTATATTAGAGTATTGAGTAACACCATTGCTATCAGTATACTGTAAAGTTAAATAGAAAGTTTCGCTATCGGCTTCGCCATCAAGATATTCTACAAAAGCACTAAAGCTATATTTATTGCCTGAAATAAAAGTATTACTATCTAATGGTTTTAAAGCACCGTTCCAAACGGCAGTTCTTTCAGATACTAAAAGTGCATTAGTATCTTTATAAGGTGACCTACCACTTAAACCTACAATACTACTACCTCTAGCAGACCAATCAAAGTCTGTAGTTTCAAAAGTATCGTGGAAGTAGTAACCATTTTCGTTAGTTTCAGGTGGTTCAATTGGAGTTTGGTGTAGTTCTTTACCTAATTTATATATTTCGTTGTATACATCCTTAGGTTGATAGTTGTTATCAAATAGTAGAATATTATCGCTTTCATTTTTACGCCAAGAATAGTTATCAGTAGTACCCCAAACGCAAACGGCACTAACATGATTTCCATTTTTATCGGTATCAATAATAGCTTGCATAATCTGTTTATACTTTTCAGTATGAGCGACGGTATTGCCCTCACTAGCGATATCAAGTTCAGTTACTTGAATTTCACAACCTATAGTATTATATAAGTCAAGAGCGTTCTTGTAACCCTCAACACTTGGAAAACTCATTCCCAAATGTGATTGCATACCTATACCATCAAGTAGACCTTTGTCATATAAATCTTGCACCATATCTTTAATGGCTAACATCTTATCGCCCATATATTCGTTATAGTCATTATAGAATAACTTGCAACCATCAGGAGCATATTTTCTAGCATATGTAAATGCTTGTTCAACAAAACTATTATCACCATACACTTGCACCCATGGAGAATGACCGTTGTTAATATTTTCACCAGCAGTTCTACAATATGTAGAAGGAGTTCCATAAACTGCACCATCATTAATGCATTCGTTAGCGACATCATACGCATATAGGTTTAAGGTTGGATATTGTGTCTTGATAGCTTCAAACATATTTTTTATGTAGCTTTCCATTCTCTTATTCATAACTTCTTTAGATACCCATGCACCATCATTGGTGAAGTTTTCTTTAAAAAACCATGTTGGTGTTTGTGAATGCCATATTAAAGTATGTCCACGAACTGCTATATTATTTTCAACACAAAAATCCAAGATACTTGCACAGTTGCTCAAAGATACTGCTATGTTATCGTCAGTACATTGATTTTGTACTAAAGTAGCATCTGGTTTCATTTCATTTTCACAAGTAATACTATTAAACTCTTTTAGAACTAAAGCCATAGCGGTACTATCTTGAAGTTCATTATTTGGAATACAAGTTCCAAACTTAAAGTTGCTAGAGTATACATCTTTTAGACCATATTCACTAGAAGTTGCTTCTACAGTATAGTTTTGAGTAGACTTTCCAGTAATAGTAACATTATCAAGGCAGAAATCGGAAGTACTATCAGTAGTGATAGTTAAAGTATGTCCAATAGTTCCCTTTGGAGTTTTATAATCTTTAGATAGCTCAACCCATTCATTGGCATTGATTTTTTTATCTATTAAATTTATGGTTTCAACCTTACTAGTATCTTCATAAGTGTAAGTTAAAGATACTTTTACGTTTTCCGTATCGTTTCCAAGAATCTTTACCATAAAAGAATAATTATACTCTATGTCACCATTAAGATAAAAACCTTTTTCTGAACTAATGCCATCTTCCTTGGTCTGTCTGTTAGATACTTTTAAGCATCTGTTAGAGTTATAACCATCATTTTGAATAGCAGTTACGTTTATAAGATTACTATTGCTTATCCAACCATTATAAGTAGTTTCAAAATCGTTAGAAACTGCTATATCATCTGCTTTAACAGTTCGACTACTTACTGGATAAGTTGCGAAAACTCCAACACTTAGAGTTAATGCCATTAAGTATGCACATATTTTTTTAGTTTGTAATTTCAATACTTTTCACTTCTTTCTTTTATTTTTAAACGATAATATAATATTAAACATATTTTTAGCATAAATGCAAAATATTATATACATATTGAACTAATCAATTTTATTATAATATATTATTTTTAGTTTGTCAATAGGAAATGTAATTCATCACACCATATTGATTTGCTTAGTACAGCTAAAGTATATATTTCAGCAATTTCTAGTAACTAGTAAATTGCTGAATGATTTACAATATGATGTGAAACACAAATGAAAAGAAAAATTTATTTGATTATAGTTCTTTAGCCGTGATGGAAATTAAAGTAGATAGAACATCTTTGTTATCACGCCAAATTTTAGGGTATTCATTTATAGATAGAGGGCAATCACCAATACCAGTTTCTAAGGTGATAGCGGGAATGTTCAAGCAGTTGACAACCCAATCACTGCAACCAAGACCGTCTATGCTAGGAACGGCTCTAAAGTACCTAGTTTGATACTGTATAGCATCTAGGATTTTAATAGTATCGTTCCAAAGTTGACCGCTTTGACCATAGTTGAAGTATACTTCTTCGCCACTAGAATGGTAAGATACAACCATCTTTAAGCCTTTTAAAGTGGAGCATAACTCTGTGATAGCTTTAGTTTCGACTTCGGAATTACTATCGAAACCCTTAAAAAACTTATAAGATGGTGTATATACATTATCATTGAAGTTGCACCAACTTTTAGTCGGAAAGTTTCTATTTATATCCACACCTAGAGCGTTAGACTTCCAATATCTATGATGTATAACGTTAGTATCCAATATGTTTTTAACTAAAAGTTTGATATCTTTGTGATGTATAGCATCTATACCAAACTGACTGATACTAACACCATCGGGATTTAACATAGGAATAATATACACTTCGCAATCTGTAAGGAGTTCAGGAGGTTGTTCCTCTAGGAGAGTTTTTAACTGGTTCATAACTAACATAGAGTTGATATACTCTCTACCATGGCAACTTGCAACTATCAAGATTTTTTTACTACCTTTAGGATTTCCAACTTTTAGACAGAAGATACATCTACCATCAGCAGTGGTGTTCAAAGTGGATATTCTAAGTAAAGGATAGTATCTTTTTAACAAGACATATATGCTATATTGCATAGCATTATAAGAATACAATCCAGTATGGATATAGCTTTGCATGATAAAAAATCCCCCTTTATAGATAGTATTATAAAAGTCAATAAAGTAACAATTAAATGCCAATATTGTCGTTGACTTATTGGTATTAATATTATATAATACTATCAATGAAATTGTGAATTCACAAGGAATAAAAAACTTATACTTAGGAGAAAATATCATGGCTTTTAATAAAGATTTTATGTGGGGAGTAGCATCTGCATCATACCAAGTTGAAGGTGCTTACAATAAAGATGGCAAAGGTTTAAACGTATGGGATTATTACTGTCAAGGAAATCCAGCAATTGCACACAAGGAGAATGGTAATATAGCTTGTGACCACTATCACCGTTACAAAGAGGACGTCGCTAACATGAAAAAGTTAGGCGTTAAGTATTACAGATTTTCTATCAGTTGGACTAGAATAATTCCTAATGGCATTGGGGAAGTAAATCCAAAAGGAATAGAGTTCTATAACAATCTAATAGATGAGTTACTAGCTAACGATATTCAACCTTTGGTTACAATGTTCCATTGGGACTATCCAATAGCATTAGAAAAACAAGGTGCATGGTTAAATCCTAACTCATCGGACTGGTTTGAAGAATATGCAAAGGTTCTAGTAGAAAACTTCTCCTATAGGGTAAAGTATTGGATAACTTTTAATGAACCTCAAGTATTCATAGGCAATGGATATCATATAGGTAACTTTGCTCCATTTAGAAAGTGTTCTACTAAGGATTTAGCTGAGATGTCACATAATGTACTATTGGCTCATGGTAAGGCAGTAAAAGTTATTAGAAAGTTTGCTAAACAAGATGTTAAAATAGGATACGCTCCAATAGGACCAGTATACAATCCTACTAGCAATACTGAAAAGAATATCCAACTTGCTAGAGAGAAATCTTTTGACTTAACTAAAGATAACTTTATATTCTCATTAAGTTGGTGGAGTGACCCAGTATATCTAGGTAAGTATCCAGATAGAGCCTATGAAGTTCTTGGCGACAATATGCCTACTATAAAAGATGGCGATATGGAATTGATATCTCAACCTTTAGACTTCTATGGAGTTAATATATATCAAGCTCAAGCCCTAATAGATGATGACGGTACTATTCACGGATACTTTAGAGATGATAGCAACTATGCTACTGGACAGCCAGTAACTCAACTAGGTTGGCCTATAAATGATGACTGCCTATATTGGTCATGCAAGTTCTTAACTGAAAGATATAATCTACCTATTTTGATTACTGAAAATGGTACATCATGTAACGATAAAATCTGCTTAGATGGTAAGGTTCATGACCCTAATAGAATAGACTTCTTAGCTAGATATCTAAAAGGCATTAAAAAAGCTATCGATGATGGTATAGATATCATTGGTTATATGTACTGGTCTGTTATGGATAACTTTGAATGGGCTAGTGGCTATGATGCTCGTTTTGGACTTATCTATGTAGACTATCAAACTCAGGAAAGAACCATCAAAGATAGTGGTTACTGGTATAAATCCGTAATAGAAACTAATGGCGAAAATATATAATATGTAACAGAATAATCGCTGATATATAAAAATTTTAGTTTGCAAAAATCCTATTGGTATGTTATAATATCAATAGGATTTTAATATATATATTCTACGAAAGGAACGTTTATATAATGAATAAAAAAGAAGTATCCGAAATAAAGAAAAATCTATCCGATGATAGCGGATTTTTTACTATAAATAGTGTTCTAACTGCCTTTATCGATACCGATAAAAAGGTTAGAGTTTGCAAGGTTAGACCCTATACCGAAATACTCTCCGATGAGTTGGACATTATTAGAGATACTCTAAAAAAAGTGTTATCTACTAGTGTGGGAAAGTCTTTTATAGAGTATCAAATTCCAAACGAACAGTACGACCAAGATGGTATACAACCTTTGTTGTACAATCTAGTTAAGGAAAAGTTTCAAGATGATGAATTGGTGGAAAACTTTGTAAATAGAGTGGCTCAAAATATAGACTACACACCATCATTTGCGATAATATCGGCACACTGCACCTATACAGTTAGAGTTAAAAATAAAAATAATGACTTCAATGAGGATAATACACTGGACTATAACTTTATGCTTACTGCATTTTGTCAAGCCGAACTTAGCGATATGGGTCTTGTATTCTCTCAAGATGAGTTATCTAAAAAGGATAACACCGAATTTGTAGTAAGTAAATCGGCTAACGATGGCTTTTTGTATCCAACCTTTAGCGATAGAAGTCCTGATGTAAATGCCATTATGTACTATACCAAAACTTATAAAAAGCCAAACTTATCCATAATTGAAGATATTCTTGGTTGTGAATTTATTATGTCAGCACAATCGGAAAAGGCAGAGTTTCAAAACATTCTAAAGACCGTGGTGGGCGATGATTTAAACTACAACGTAATAACATCGGTAAATGATAAGATTAAGGAAATTATAGACTTCAATAAGAATGATACCGAAACTACTACTATAGATAAATCTAGGTTAAAGAATATCTTGCATGAGGTCGGCGTGGATAATGAAAAACTTCTGGCACTAGATACCGTATATGAAACTTCTATGGATAAAAATTCTTTTACGGCATCTAACATTGTGGATACTAAGACTGTTATATCTACTCCAGAAATAACCGTGAACATATCGCAAGAGGGCGTTCAAAAGATACATACTAGCAATATAAACGGTAGACGTTGCATAGTAATAGATGTAGACGACCCATCTGTTGAGATTAACGGTCTACCTACTAAGATTAATTAGCCTATGAGTACTCTATATATATCCGATTTGGACGGAACTCTGTTATTAGATAATGAAACGCTATCGGAGTATACTTGCAACACTATTAATAAGTTGGTCAATAATGGATTAAACTTCTCATTTGCCACTGCACGTTCGGGAATTACTGCTAAAAAAGTCACCAGTAACTTGAAGTGTCCTATACCTATGATAGTCTATAACGGCACTATGATTGTAGATAGCTCTACTAATAAGATATTAATATCTAACTTTTTTGAAAACCATCAAGTAGCCGACATAAAGCGTACACTAGAGAGTTTTAAAATATATCCTATAGTGTACTCCATGCAGAATGGCGTTGAAAAGTTTTCATACGTTCCGAATTTAGTTAGTGACGGTGCTAAGACTTTCTTAGATACCAGAAAAGGCGACGTTAGAGAAAATCCAATAGGAGAGGAATATCTGTATAGTGGCGATGTATTCTATTTTACCTGCATAGATACTTCAAATAAGTTGCAGTTAGTACATAGTCTGTTAAAAGATAGTTATAACTGTATATATCAAAAAGATTACTATTCAAAAAATCAGTGGTTGGAGATACTTCCAAAAGATGTGAATAAATCCAATGCAGTGTTGCAGTTGAAAAGACTTCTAAACTGCGATAGGGTAGTATGTTTTGGTGATGGTATCAACGATTTACAAATGTTTAAGATATCCAATGAGTGTTATGCCGTTGAAAACGCTATCGCAGAGTTGAAATCTGTAGCTACTGGCGTTATAGAAAGTAATCAAAATGATGGCGTTGCCAAATGGCTAGAATTAAATACTTAGGAGGTTAAAAAAATGTCCGAAAAGTTAAACGTAGAATTAGAAGTTTCTAATGTTATTAAAGAATCTTCCATAGATACTAGCAGATTTTTTAAGGTATCGGAGGAAAAGTCTAAAGATATTATCGACGATATATTCTATTCTTTTGTAGATATATCCAAATATACTAAGATATCCCTAAATAGAATCTATGACAAGCTAGATGATAAGTTTCAAAACTACGCATCTAAGGGAGTAAGTCTAGAAAGTTTATCTTGGGAGGATTTTCTATCGCATATCTACCAGTTTGCTCCAAATAAAGATAATCTTGTATACTTAATAGTATCTGGTAGTGGCAAAGAGGACTATTCAGTAGTATATGAGGGTGAAATATCGGAAGTTGTAAAGGTGTTGTTCTATGGCGTTCCGTTGGGAAACAATGGCGATTTTACTATAACATCTAAACACTACGATTGGCTTATATACTACAACGACAACTTGGAACGTCTTAGATATGTAACTAGTGTATAAAATGAAATGCTTTAAAAATCCTAAAGTTGCTATAATATCTGTAATAGGTGTGATATCTGTAGTTTTAGTGTGTACGTTGAGTATCTTTGATACCACTACCACAAGTTTGAACATAGGGCAATCCAATAACATAGGAGATAGCAGTATGAGTATTGGTGATAGTAAACTTCCATTTAAGAAATCCAAAGTTGAAGCGACACTCAAAAAACATAATATAAATGGATATAATTCCAGTGGACTTATAAACTATACCATAATAGATAATATTATAGATGTACCATATATATATCAAGCTGTAAAGTATCCTACAGGTTGTGAAAGCGTTAGTGCTACATCGGTGTTGCAGTACTACGGCTTAGATATATCTGTAGATACCTTTATAGACGAATATCTTCCTAAAGCTGAACTTGAAATTATCGGTTATGACTATAATGACGATAAGATACTATCAGGAATGCACCCCAATGAATATTTTATAGGAAATCCTAAAAGTTACTCAGGGTTAGGGTGTTATCAAGATACTATAGCATCTACCATTAAAGCTATCCTTAAAGATTACAACCTAGAGGAAGACTTTAAAGTAACTTCTTACGATAACTTATCCATTAACGATATACAAAGCTATCTTGATAACGATATTCCAGTAATAGTATGGGCTACTCAGAACTTAGTTCCTACACAAGAAGGCTTACACTGGTACTTAGGCGATACAGATGCTATCTTTCAATATATGAAAAACGAACATTGCATGGTGGCAATAGGTTACAATGATAACTACATATACTTCAATGATACTCTAGTTGGTAGGGTAGCGTATCCAAAAAGTTTACTAGAGGAAAGATATATTCAAATGGGTTCTAGGAGCGTAGTTGTTGAGTGCATTGGATAACATTTCAAAAAAATTTTAAATATTTTTCCTAAAACTCTTGAAATATGTTGAAAATTATAGTATACTATTCATATATTAATAATTAATGAGAAGGTGTTATATATATGAAAAAATTTAAATACTTAACCTTAGATAGACAGTTCGCCAGTGGTGGTAGAGAAATAGGTCAAAAAGTGGCTCAAAAGTTAGGAATACCATTTCACAATCAAGATATTTTAGAGTTGGCTGCTAAAAACTTAGGAGTATCTTTAAATAAGGCTCAAAAATCTGAGGAAACTATTGCAAGTAGTGTAATATATAGTCTTTCATTAGCATCTAATCCTACTCTTTACGATAACGGTGTAGTTCCTATGGCAGATAAACTATTTTTTGAAGAAGCTAAACTTATCCGTGAATTTGCCGAAAAAGAAGAATCTTGTGTAGTGGTAGGCAGATGCAGTGATGCTATACTTGGCAACAGACCAGACTGTCTAAAAGTTTTTATATGTTCCGAAATGCAACCTAGAATAAATCGTGCTATAGAACAGTACGGGTTAAAATCCAATGAGGCTGAAAGAATGCTCCGTAAGAATGACCGTCGTAGAACTAGTTTCTATGAGTTCAATACCGATAGAAGATGGGGATTTAGAGAGAACTATCATCTAATATTGAATAGTGCCTCTTTAGGCATAGATACTTGTGTTGATATTATTGTAAATCTTATGCAACAAGCGTAGATTTGTTTTTAATATAAAGAAGATTCTAAAAGTTTTAAATGGTAACTCCTAGTATTTTTAAAGTCAAGACGTTTACTTATCGTCTTGACTTTATTTTTTGGTGTATAAAAGCATAATAAGGCATCATCTGGGGGAGATAATGCCTATTATGTGGATATATATTATTATTTAAGTAGGTATCAAATTAATCGGCGTTGTTAAGTCTATCAAGATTTTCTTGTATAAACTCACTAGATATTCTACCATCGGTAAAACTTACGAATACTCTTAATGGATTGTATTTCAACATCTGTTCCATCATTTCTTGAGTACTTTCGCCCATGTCACCTTCCATATCTTCAAAGTAGCGACTGTTCAACTGTTCTAAGAATTCTTTAGCATTTGGGTCGTTTAATAAATCGCCGTAGTTGGTGTTCATGTTGTAATTTTTAGGTAGCTTAACTGTAGATTGCACTTCAACTTCCTTAGATAGCACAATATCTCTGGAGGACTTTCCTATTAGAATGTTGAACTTACCAGTTTCAACGTGCCAATCCTTAATATCTACGTTGTAGTACGCAAAAGAACGTTTATCTAAAGTGAGAGTTACCGTCTTAGTTTCATTAGGTTCTAAGGATACCTTTTCAAAGCCCTTTAACTCCTTGATAGGTCTAACTACAGAACTTTCCACATCTTGAATGTACAACTGAACTATTTCCTTACCAGCTACAGAACCAGTATTAGTAACATCTACGGTTACAGTTAAGGTATCGGTATCCTTGATAGTATCGCTAGAAGTCTTTAAGTTAGAGTATTCAAAAGAAGTATAACTTAAACCGTATCCAAATGGGAATAGTACTTGCATATCTTTCTTATCGTAGTAGCGATATCCCACGAATATACCCTCGGAATAGTTTACCTCATCGCCCTCACCGAAACCAGTCAAGCAAGATGGATTATCTTGTAACTTAATAGGGAAAGTTTCAGCCAACTTACCACTAGGATTTACTTTTCCAAATAGTATCTTAGATACTGCACTTCCACTAGCTTGTCCAGTTAGATAAGTTTCAATAATACCTTTAACCTTATCAATCCAAGGCATAGCAACAGGCGAACCGTTATGAAGTACTACTACTACGTTAGGTTGAACTTCTGCGACTCTTTCAATCAATTCATTTTGACAGTTAGGCATATTCATATGAGTACGGTCGAAACCTTCGCTTTCAAAGGTATCAGGAAGACCTGCGAACACTACAGCCACATCGGAGTTTTTAGCTACCTCGATAGCCTCAGCTAGTAGGGTAGGATTAGTAACATCTTTATTAGTATCGTAGCCTTGAGCGTATGTTATACTTGCAAAGTCTTTAGAGCTATCTAAAGCGTTAGATACCTTATAAGAGTTTATATGCGAACTTCCACCACCTTGATATCTAGGCTTTTGAGCAAACTTGCCTATATAGGCAACTTTAGAACCTTTCTTTAAAGGTAGAATATTATCATCATTCTTTAGTAGAACCATACACTCTTGAGCAATCTTTTCAGCTAGAGCATGGTCACTATCCATATCGAACTTAGCGTTGACGTTTCTATTTTCCAAGTATTGATACATTAAAGTGAGTATTCTTTCAACAGATGTGTTTAAAGTTTCCTCGGATAGAGTTCCATTGTTAATGGCATCTACTATTAGTTTATCGTTAATACCACCACTAGATGGCATTTCTAAATCAAGACCAGCTTTAAGACCTTTAACTCTGTCGTTTACAGCACCCCAGTCGCTAACTACAAGACCTTTAAAGCCCCATTCATCTCTTAGGATATCTGTTAGATATCTTTTATTTTCCGATGCAAAAGTTCCGTTTACTCTATTGTAAGAACACATTACAGTTTTAGGTTGAGCTTCTTTAACGGCAGTTTCAAAGGCACATAGATATATCTCTCTTAGAGTACGTTCATCTATATTTGCACTTGTGGACATTCTGCGATGTTCTTGGTTATTAGCTAAAAAGTGTTTTAAAGAAGTTCCAGTACCAGTACTTTGAACTCCTAATATATGATGCTTTGCCATCTGAGATGCTAGATAAGGGTCTTCAGAGAAGTATTCAAAGTTTCTGCCACACAATGGCGAACGCTTTATATTACAACCAGGGCCTAGTAGTACGCTAACGTCCTCAGCTTGACATTCATTGCCAAGAGCCTTACCCATAGTTTGAATTAATTCCTTATCGAAAGAACACGCAGTAGCACAAGCAGATGGAAAACATACTGCTTTAATACTTATATTAACTCCTAGATGGTCTGCTTTTAAGTCTTGTTTTCTAAGTCCGTGAGGTCCATCAGATACCATAACGTTAGGTATTCCAAGACGTTCTACAGATTTGGTGTGCCAAAAATCGCCACCAGAACACATACTAGCTTTTTCTTCCAAAGTCATTTTTGATACTAAATCTTTAACGTTTATCATAGAATTACGCCTCCATTACAATCAAGAACTATAGTAAAAGGTCCATCGTTTAAAAGTTGAACTTTCATATCTGCACCGAACTGACCTTTTTGAACGTTTTTAACCTTGCCCTCGAACAGACTAATAAAGTACTCATACAATCTATTAGCCTCGCAAGGTTCACAAGCGTGGACGAAACTAGGACGATTTCCTTTACGGCAATCGGCGTATAGGGTAAATTGTGATACTATTAACACTTCGCCATCTACATCTTTAAGGGATAGGTTAATCTTATCATTTTCATCGGAGAATATTCTTAATCCTAGAATTTTATCTGCAAGTTTTTTAGCATCTAAATCTGTATCGCTAGAACCTGCACCTAGTAAGATTAAAAATCCTTTACCTATACTACCAATCACGTTGCCATCTACGGACACACTTGCGTTAGTAACACGCTGAATTACTGCTCTCATAACTGATATCCTTTCTTTATCTACTGTAGTAGATTATATCACATATAAATCCAGTTTAAAAGATATATTTTAAACTTTATGATGTGTAAATATTGACTTCTAACAAAAAAATATAAAATCGATTTCATGCACGACTATAAATAAATACAACCCAGATATAGTATCTAGGTTGTATAACACTTATATTACATATTACAAAAATACTCATGAATAGTAGTATCTTCAGTAAGTTCTGGGTGAAAAGATGTTACTAACATATTATTTTGTCTAGCACAAACTATGTGACCATCTAATTCACATAGAACCTTAACGTCTTTACCGACGCTTTCAATGTAAGGGGCTCTAATGAACACCAAAGGTAGAGGCTTTTTGGAAAACTCAGGGATAACATAGTCACAACTAAAGCTATCTAATTGAGAGCCATAGGCATTACGTTTAACCTTAATATCCATGCACTGTAGATGTGCTTGTTCGCCGACTATTTCGTTAGCCAATAAGATTAATCCTGCACAAGTACCCCAAACAGGCATACCCTCTTGGATACGTTTTTTAAGAGGTTCAAAAAGTCCAAAGATTTTTAAAAGTTTAGAAATAGTAGTGCTTTCGCCACCTGGTATTATTAAAGCATCAACTGAATTGATACCCTCTAAAGTTTTAACTTCCATAGGGGTAATGCCCTCTATTTTAGATAGGCTTTTCATGTGTTCCACTACAGAACCTTGATACGATAATACTCCTATAACCTTACTCATGCTTATTACCAGCCTCTTTCAGCTAGTCTGTATTGAGGTGGGATTTCATCTATAGATAGACCACGCATAGCCTCGCCGATACCCTCAGAAACTTCTGCAATGATATCTGGATTGTTGTAGTAAGCAGTAGCCTTAACTATAGCCTTAGCCATAACTGTAGGGTTAGAAGATTTAAATATACCAGAACCTACAAATACACCTTCACTACCTAGTTGCATCATTAAAGCAGCATCGGCAGGAGTAGCAATACCACCTGCAGCAAAGTTTACTACTGGAAGTTTACCATTTTCAGCAACATAGCAAACTAAATCATAAGGAGCACCATTATCTTTAGCGAAAGTCATTAATTCTTCCTTAGGCATATTTTTTAGTTGATTAATAGCAGACATCATAGTACGCATATGACGAACAGCCTCAACGACGTTACCAGTACCAGCTTCGCCCTTAGTTCTAATCATAGATGCACCTTCGCCAATTCTACGAAGTGCTTCGCCGATGTTTCTAGCACCACAAACGAATGGAACTTTAAAATCGTGCTTATTGATATGGTACATATCATCAGCAGGAGTTAGTACTTCGCTTTCGTCGATGTAGTCAATGCCAAGGCTTTCTAATATTTGAGCCTCTACTATATGACCAATTCTAGCCTTAGCCATTACTGGTATAGATACAGAGTTCTTGATTTCTTTAATCATCTTAGGGTCGCTCATTCTAGCAACTCCACCTTGCTTACGAATATCGGAAGGTACTCTTTCAAGAGCCATAACAGCTACTGCACCAGCATCTTCAGCGATTTTAGCTTCTTCAGCAGTAGTAACGTCCATAATAACGCCACCCTTTAGCATTTGAGCTAAATTTTTGTTTAGTTCATTTCTATTTTCTGACATTTTAGTTTCAATCCTTTCGGTGATATAGAATATTTTTTCAACAATGTTTATTATAGCACAAAACAGATTAATTAGTCAATAGTAATCTTAAAGATATCAAAAATATTTTTCCTATATGTATAGTATGATATTAAAGATTAGTAATCATTAATGGTTAGAGTATAACATATAATTAGCATAAGGAGGGATTTTTTAATTGAAACACTCTATTGCTAAAGATACCATATTTATGACTATCGTGGATTTTATACTTCAAGGAATAACCCTATTAATGAACATATTTCTAACTAGAAAACTTGGTGAGGAAATGTTAGGAGTAGTATCATTAGTGCTATCATTTTATAATACGTTTGTAGTAATCTCTAATGGGAACTCTTTCTTATGTGCCAATAGGTTTATCTCAGAAGAACGTGGAAAAGCTACAGGTAATGCTAATACCATACTCATGTATTCAATACTTTGGAGTGCTATACTATCGGTGAGTAGTACAATCTTGATAGTAACCTTTTCCGATAATATTTGTGGAAAACTTTTAAACAATGTAGAGTATTCCAGTGGTATTAAGATAATAGCATCTACACTAGTACTAACGGCAATGACCTCTAGTATTAAGGGATATTTTCATGCACATAGAAAAGTATCCATACCGTTAATATCGGGGTGTATAGAGTTTTTTGTTAGAAATATATCTATAGCCATAATAATATATACTTTTAATACTAATGTTATAACTATGCTATCTATTAGTATACTGGTTGGAGAAAGTACTTCAATGATATTCTTATTTATATCCTTGATTAAACACTTACAACAGACTAACCTCTTAACAGACGTATCTTTTAAGAGTTACATAGTTAAAAGTATTCCAATAGCATTGAACAGCAGTATTCCACTGATATTAAGCACTTGCAACGATGCTTTACTTCCAATAACTCTAAGGCAGTGTGGAAGTTCAGCAGAGCAATCTTTTGAACTTTATGGTATGTTTGAGGCTATTGTTATACCTATAATATTCTTTCCATCATCGATATTGTGTAGTCTATCGTGTATAATAGTTCCAGAAATAGCTAGATGTAATACCTCTAGGAACTATCTAAGGGTAAGGAGAGTATCTTTTAAGGCTATTAGATTAACTTTAATATTTTCGCTAATGGTATCTATTGGATTGTTCATGTTTGGCGATAACTTAGCTATACTTATAGGAAGTACTCCATTTAGTGGTAAGATAGTAAAAATACTATCGCCAGTAGTACCTTTGATATATCTTGAAATAGTCCTTGAAAGTATACTAAAAGGTCTAGGAAAACATGGCTTTTCCTCTATAAACTACGTTGCAGAGTACATAGTTAGAATATCTACGCTATTGATATGTGTTCCACTGTTCCATTTTTATGGAATAGTAATATCTTACTATGCTAGTAATATAGTTGGAAATGTATCAAGAATTATAAAAGTAAGCAACGTCATTCCAAAAGATAGAAAAACTGTTCAAGGTATTGTAAAAACCTCATATTAACGCACTTAGGAACGCATTGCAAAGCGTTCCTAAAAGTCATATTATTATTAATAATATCCAAAGAGAACTTTTAACGACATTTTTCTGTTGACATAATTAAAATTTTGAGTTATTATATATTGAGGATTTATTTCTAAAAGTATTGCAGAAAAGAGGATTTTTATATTGAGTAATAATATAATAGTTTCGGTATCTGTACTAAGTGCAGATTTTTCATGTATTTGTGAAGTATGCTCAGACATTAAAAAGTCGGGGGCAGAATGGGTTCACTTTGACGTTATGGACGGCTTATTTGTAGACAATATCACCTTTGGAACTCCTATTTTAAAATCTATTGCTACTCATTCCAACTTAATTAACGATGTTCATTTAATGATAAGCAATCCAATTAAGTATATAGAGGACTTCGCTAAAAATGGTGCAGATTATATTACCTTCCACTATGAAAGCAACAGCAACCCTATAGATACTATTAACAAAATTCATGAGTGTGGCAAAAAAGCAGGAATATCCATAAAGCCTAATACTCCTGTAGCCGATATTGAAAATATTATAGGTCTAGTGGATATGGTTCTTATTATGACCGTAGAACCAGGTTTTGGCGGACAAGGTTTTATCTATGAAACGTTAGACAAGATTAATCAAGTGCGTAAAATAATACAAGATAATAACTATAACGTCCTATTGGAAGTAGATGGTGGAATAAACTTAGAAACTTCTAAATTAGTGCGTGATGCTGGTGCTAACGTATTAGTATCGGGAAGTTATTTATTTAAGCAATCTAATATGAGCGACGGCGTTAAGGCGTTAAAAGGCTAAGTCTTTGTATTGCATTAAATTCAGCTAAGCATTGCCAATATTCATTTATAGTATCATAGTTAGGACGTTTATTAGAGTACTCACAAAATTCAGTTATAGCGAACAGTATCTTTTCAAAAGATTTTCTAGTACAGTCTATAAAAAGAAAGAAGTTATCATCTTCCATGTAGAGCGTACTAGAGGATATATCATTCAAAGAAAATCTTACCAACTGTTTAGAAAGTCTTATTAAATGGTTAAGATTATCAGTAATACATACAAAAAAGTTATTGCGTTCCAAAGTTTTATGAGGGTTTTCAATTAACGATATATATATAATATATCTGCTATCATTACAAGAAAAGGCTTCAACGTACACTTCTGAACTTCCAAAATGTACAGTAATATCCTCTTTATTTTCTGCCAGTAGTATTAGGTGTGATATCATAGTGCGGGTACTAGCATCATACCTACTTATAGAGTTGAAGTCTAGGTTATACTCCGCTAACTCCGATTGAGTTAGCGTAAACTTAACCGATATATCGCTTAGTTGTTCTATTAACATACATATCCCTCCGTAAGTTGATGTGTTATTAACTATTATTGCCTAAATGTTAGGCTTTATGATGTCTTTTAGAGGTGTTTTTATAATGTTTTTTAAAAATAATGTTATATATGTTCCATTTGGTAAAAGTAAGAATTTAGCGTATAAACCTAACCTTTATGATGACGAAACTATTAATCCATTTGAGGAAGTGCAAGTTCCTAAAGAATATATTGACCTCTTGAACGACCAGAATAGCAACTTGCACTCAAACAGTGACACAAATAACAATGACATTGCCAAAGATGATATTCTTGAATATATTCTTAAAGAGTATTCTTAAAAAGTTCCATAATAGTTACATCATAGATACATATTTAATAGTTGTGTAATATATATTACTTCTTTTGTAAACTTATATTAGTTGATTTTTTCTAAAAATTTTGTTATACTATACTTACATTATATACAGTATTCTTATTTTAGTTCAAGGACGTTTGGTTAAATTTTATTAGAAAGGAAGCCGATATAATGAATAATAACAATAGAGATGTTAAAATTCAACATCACCAGTATAACAACGGTAGCAGACGTAATAAACGTAAACTCCATAAGGGCAGAGTTGCTGGTGCTATAGTTATGGTGGCTCTATTAGTTGGTATTGGTGTTGGAGGCTATAAATTGATGGGCAAACTGTCATCTATGGGTGATAATAGTTCCATTCATGCTAACAACGATATTCAAGATAGCAATATTACTTTAAATACCAATTCTGCAGTAGAAACGGTAAATCCATCAATAGATGTTATTCAAACTACAGTTACTACACAAGCCACATCGGAAACTACTACTCCGACAACTACGCCAGTCACCGAAGTCGCTACTCAAACCGATAAGAACGGAAATATTATTAGTGCTGATGGAACTGTTTCTATTAAGAACGAAACTACTCCCGTGACTACTACTAACGTGGATACATCTAATGATAATAACAGTACTAGTAACAACAATAGTAGTTCAAATGATACACCATCTTCGAATGATAACGTTACTCATGAGGATAATATTAGTGCATACTATCTAACTGAAGAAGATATATCTAGTGAGGACGCTTTAACCTCTGCATTGAGTTCTTTAGATAGTTCTTATAATACGGTAGTATTACCTTTAAAGGCTCAAGGAGGTATGTTAAATTACAATTCGCAGATAAACTCAGCTAGAAATGCTGGGGTAGTGGCATCATATGTAGATTTATCGTCTTTAGTACAGATAATCAAGGATAAAGGCTTAAAGCCATACGCAAGTATAAGCGTATTATATGATAATGTGTATCCTAAAACTTTTAAGAAGTCGGCATATCAATTTGAGGACGGAACTGGTTCTTGGTGGGACGATTACGGCGAAAAGGGTGGTAAGCCATGGCTATCACCATTTGCAGACGATACTAAAAACTATCTTTCAGCAATATCGGCAGAACTCACAGAAGATGGCATTGAAGGTATTATCTGTTCCGACGTTATATTTCCGAACTTTAGAGAAAAAGACTTAGGTTACATAGGCGAAATAGTTAAAAATCCTGATAGGTATACTGCTCTGTTAGACGTTCTTAACGTAATACAAAATTCAGCTAATGGTCAAAGTGTAATGTTCCAATTTTCTCTATTCGATGCACTTAAAGGCAACGTTGAGGCTTTAAAAGCTGAGGAACTTAATCAAAATATAGTATTAGTTCCAAGTATAAACTTAAACGAACTTTCCACTACATTCTCTTATGATGGAAATTCTATATCATTAGGTTCGCAATCGACGTATAATAAAGTAAAGCTATCCATGGAACTTTTCCAAAAGATGACAGGCAATCTAAAAGTTGTGCCATCTATAGATTTAAATAGCCTAACTGCATCACAAAAAAAAGACGTACTATCTGCTTTAGAAAACTTAGGCTACAAAGAATACATTTATGAATAACTTTACTATCTCTTGAATATTCTAATATGGAATAGAACATCAATTAGATGGACTATTCCATATTTTTTACATAATTGGGGAAAATAGTCTTAAAATGAACCTCCAAATCTTTTTGGATATAGGTACACTAATACTATCTTGATACTTAACTTCAGTAGAGATATTATCAAAAATATCTAAGCAATCGGATTTTACTTGCATAACGGCATCAGTTTTAAACATTAAGATACTATTTTCAAAGTGCATATAAAAACTTCTAAAGTCGAAGTTGGCAGTACCTACCACGGCATAAGCGTCATCGGATACTATAGTCTTAGAATGAATAAATCCATCTTTAAACTCAAAAATTCTAACTCCTGATTTTAATAGTTCCACATAGTTTGAACGAGTAACTTCATTAACACGTTTTTTATCTGGAATACTAGGAGTAACAATTCTAACATCTACGCCACTAGCAGAGGCATATTTTAGAGTAGTTATCATTTCGTTATCCAGTATTAAATATGGAGTGCATATATATACATAATCTTTAGCGTTGTTTATGATTGCCATATATACGCTTTCGGATATCAACTTTTTACTAAATGGGTTATCATAGAACGATTGAACGTATCCCGTAGATGTGCCACTAATATTAGAAAAATACTTATCTAAGTTAGAGTTTTTATCATCATAGGAGGAGTAGTTCCAAAGTTGAAGATACATCAATACCATGGATTTAACTCCATCACCTTGAAGTTTAATAGCACTATCTTTCCAATAGCCGAAACGTTGCTTTACATTTATATACTCATCGGATAAGTTTAAGCCTCCAGTAAAAGCCATATAACCATCTATAATGGTAATCTTTCGGTGGTCACGAAAGTTTATACTAGAGTTAGGAAAGGCTTTTATTCTGTTAAAAATCACGGTTTTTATACCTAAAGAGTTCAAGTAGTCATCATAGTGATGTCTTAGCAAACTTATAGTACCCATATCATCATACATTAGACGAACTTCCACACCGTTACTAGCTTTACTTTTTAAGATATCCAATATAGTATTCCACATAAAGCCGTTGGAGATTATAAAGTATTCCAAAAATATATACTTTTTAGCAGACTTTAAACTTTCGATATATTCCTCAAAGAAGTATTCTCCACATGGATAGAACTTAGTATCTGTATTTTTAAAGACGGTCATATTGGAAGTATTCTGTACATACTGACATAGTTTGGCAAACTCTGGATTTTCTTGCTTAAGCTCAAGAAGTATGTTATCGTTGATTACATTATACTTAGATGTTAAATCCATACAGTCGGAATACTTTATAACTTCTTTTTTAGAGGAGTACGTTCCATGAAATAGTAAGTATAATATCCAACCTAGAGGTATTATCAATATTACGATAATCCAAGATATCTTAAATGCAGGATTACTATTGCTATTAAAGACTATCAAAGTAAACACTATACTTATCACTTTCAGCACCATTTGAACATATATTGAACAGTTCCATAAACCCATAAATAAGGTTACAAACATAATCAATTGAAGTAGTATGACTAAACCTATAGTTACTAGCCTCCAAGTTAGATACTTTAATATCGAACGCATTGAACAAACAATATCCTTTCTGAGAAAAAGTTTTTATCTATAATATGTGAATACATCTTGAAAAAAAAACAATATTAGTGTATAATATTATGTAGAAATATCCTACAGATAATTTAACGTTAAGGAGGAATAAAATATGTCTGCAATTTCCAAAAAGTACAACGTTTCTCTAGCTAAGATAATAGAAGAATTTGACTTGGAAAAGGTTAGTATGCCTATAGACCCTAACTCCATACTAATAGACGAAAATGATGTTACTCGTCCAGGGTTACAATTAATGGGCTTCTACGAATACTTTAACCATGAACGTATTCAAGTTATTGGAAACATGGAACACGCTTATCTTGAAACGCTATCTCAAGAAGAAAGAACTTCTAAGTTAGAAGAACTATTCTCTCATAAGATACCAGCTTTAATCATTACCAGAGAACTTCCTTGTTTTGATGAAATGATTGAACTATCTAAAAAGTATAGTATCACTCTACTTAGAACTAAAGATACTACTGCATCATTCATTGCAGGTTTGATATCTTTTTTAAACACAAGTTTAGCACCTAGAATTACTCGCCATGGAGTTCTTATTGAAATATACGGCGAAGGCGTTCTAATAATGGGAGAAAGTGGCGTAGGTAAATCGGAAACTGCCATAGAACTTGTTAAGAGAGGTCACCGTCTTGTAGCCGATGATGCCGTAGAAATTAAAAGAATATCTAACTCTACATTAATGGGTAGTTCCCCAGATAATATTAGACACTTCTTAGAACTTCGTGGCATTGGCATAGTAAACGCTAGAAGATTGTTCGGTATTGGTGCTGTTAAAATGACTCAACAGATAGACCTTATCGTTGAGTTAGAACAGTGGAACTCGGAAAAACTCTACGACCGTATGGGCGTGGATACCGAATATACTAACATCTTAGGAATTAACGTTCCATCGGTAACAATTCCAGTTAGACCTGGTAGAAACTTAGCTGTAATTCTTGAAGTCGCTGCCATGAACAATAGACAGAAAGAAATGGGCTATAATGCTGCTCATGAACTCCTACACAAGTTGGGACTTCAACTGGAACACAATGAAACTTTTAAAAATATCGATGATATTGACCAAATGTAACGATATTCTCTAAAGGAACGCTCTTAAAAAAACGTTCCTTTAGCTTAACTTTATTCTTTATAGATTGGATTGATTTTATATTATGCCATATATTTCTAACCTTATACAACTATGCAATCAAATAGGTTGTAAAAGTTCAATAGATGAGCCTCTTAGTAAGCACACCACCTTTAAAGTAGGAGGTAATTGCAAACTGTTCATAGAGGTTTCTAGTGTGGATTGCATATGCAAAGTAGTATCTTTTTGTAACAAAAACGATGTTAAATATGCTATACTTGGTAATGGTAGCAACGTTATAGTATCTGACAACGGTTTTGATGGCGTTATACTTCATCTAGGTAGAGATTTTTCTAACGTTGAAGTACTTCCAAATGGCAACATAAAGGCACTATCTGGAGCTTTCTTAAAGAGTGTATGCACTAAAGCTTTAGAAAACTGTCTAACTGGTTTAGAGTTTGCATATGGTATCCCTGGAAGTGTTGGCGGTGCTTTACTAATGAATGCTGGTGCTTATGGTGGTGAAATGGTAGACGTTGTAGTTAGTGCAGAGTATGTTACTAATCAAGGAGAGTTGAAATCCATCTTAGCTAAAGATATGCAACTATCTTATAGGCATAGTATATTCAGTGATATTGAAGGTTGTGTAATAGTATCGGTTACTATGCAGTGTGCCAAAGGTGATTACGATACTATTAAATCTAAAATGAACGAACTCATTAAGGCTCGTAACGATAAGCAACCTCTTGAATATCCTAGTGCAGGAAGTACGTTCAAGCGACCAGTAGGAAACTACGCATCTAAGTTGATTGATGAGTGTGGTTTGAGAGGTTTTTCCTATGGTGATGCTCAAGTTAGCGAAAAGCATTGTGGATTTGTCATAAATAAAGGCAACGCTACTTGTAACGATATTCTTAAACTTACCAATGAGGTAATTAGAATAGTCCATGAAAAGACAGGCTATACTTTGGAACTTGAACCTAAAATTTTAAAGTAATCGAAAGGTGGTATTTTTATGCAATTTGTAGTAGTAACTGGTTTATCTGGTGCTGGAAAATCTTATGCTATGAACGTCCTAGAGGATATAGGTTTTTATTGCATAGATAATATGCCTCCTAAACTTATAACTAAGTTTGGTGAAATATGCGTCAACTCAGAGGAGAAGTATTCCAAGGTTGCCATAGCCGTAGATATTCGTGCTGGTGATATGTTCTCTGAGATTGCTACCAGTTGCAAAGAGTTGGCTAAGATGAATATAAACGTTAAAATTCTGTACCTAGAGGCATCTAATGAGGTTATTATCAAGCGTTACAAGGAAACTAGACGTAAACACCCCCTTGATTTACAGTTTAAATCTTGTTTGAGCAAGGCTATAGCTTTTGAACGTGAACAACTTAATGAACTCCGTGAAATGAGCGACTTCTACATAGATACTTCATACCTTTCCAATTCACAACTTAAAGAACAGATTACTAAAATATTCCTAGCACACCAATCGGATAGCATGATTATTAAAGTCATGTCTTTTGGCTTTAAGTACGGTGCTACTGCTGAAGCTGATTTGATTTTCGATGTTAGATGTTTACCTAATCCTTATTATATCCCTGAATTGAAAGAACATACAGGACGTGAAGAATGTATCCGTAACTATGTAATGAGTTTTGAGCAATCTAAACAACTGCTAGTTAAGATTAACGACCTCTTAGACTTTTTAATTCCGTTATACATTCATGAGGGAAAAAGTCAACTAGTGATTGCTTTCGGTTGTACTGGAGGAAAACATCGTAGTGCAACGTTTACCGAGTTGGTTAGTAAGCATTTTATCGATAAAGGTTATAAGGTTATAACCACTCATAGAGATATTGAAAAGTAGTATAGTATCTTGTATGGAATATCTATTGTGACGTTCTATACAAGATTATCTATTATAAAAGGAGTTTTTTATCTAATGAACGAAAATTTTTCTAACCAAATAAAAAAAGAACTTTGCACCAAACTAACAGACCGTGACAAGAAGTATGCTTGTCTGTACGGTCTGTTATTATTCTCACATAGATTTTCATACAACGGCGATACATCTTTTAGAACAGAGTGTCTTGAACTTGCCGAAATATTTCCAAAGTTAGTTAAAAATCTATCTAAGAATATCTCTGTTGATTGCATTGAAAAAGTTTTACAAAATGATGATAAATCATATACGTTTAAATTTTCCTCTAGTGACTATAATAGTATTATAGATGAGTTTAATATACAATCCACGCATCAAATAGACCTAACTAAGATTGATAATAATAGTATCACAGCATTTATATCGGGAGTTTTTTTAGTATGTGGTAGTGTAAGCAATCCCAATAAGGAGTATCACCTAGAATTTTCGGTATCGCAAGAGGTTCTTGCTAACGATTTACTAACCCTATTGACTAGTTTCGGCTTGGATTTTAAAATAATATTAAGAAAAAATTTCTACATAGTCTACACAAAGGGTAGCGAAAAAATAGAAGATATTCTAACTTTTATGGGTGCAGAAAGTTCTACTTTGGAAATTATGAACGTTAAAATATTTAAATCGTTACAGAATAGGCTCAACAGACGTAGCAACTGCGAAAAGGCTAACTATACCAGAAGTTTAAACGCTATTCAAAAACAAGTAGATGATATTGAATATATTGAAAGTACTATAGGTATAGATAATCTGCCATTGGTATTGGTGGAAACTGCTTATATTAGATTGGAAAATCCTGATATGTCTTTAAGAGAACTCTGCGAACAGTTTGAAGAACCTATCGGACGTTCTGGTTTAAGCAGACGCTTACAAAAGATATCCACTATAGCCCAACAGATTAAAGACGGTTCTTACAAAGATTAGTTTTCATTAAGGAGTGTTTTTTTTGGATAGTTTAAATCAGTTTACACATCTTCATGTGCATAGCGAATATAGTCTACTAGACGGTGCTTGTAGAATTAATGAGTTGATATCTTATGTTAAAAGTTTAGGACAAACTTCTGTAGCCATCACCGACCACGGCTGTATGTATGGTGCTATTGAGTTCTATAAACAGGCTCTAGCTAACAATATAAAAGCTATCATAGGGTGTGAAGTGTATGTAGCTCCTAGAAGTCGTCACGATAAGGATTTCCATTTAGATAAAAACCCTTACCATTTAATATTGCTTTGCGAAAATAATCAAGGGTATGATAATCTAATTAAGTTGATATCTTTAGCAAATACTGAGGGCTTTTACGGTAAACCTCGTGTAGATTTAGAACTTTTAAAAAAGTATCATAAAGGTTTAATATGCTTATCTGGGTGTATAGTAGGTGAGGTTGCTAGAAATCTTATTATAGGTGACTATCAACACGCCAAAGAGGTAGCTTTAGAATATCAAAACATATTCGGCAAGGATAACTACTATTTGGAAGTTCAAAATCATGGACTACAAAAAGAGGTATCTATACTTCCATTGATATACAAACTTAGTCTTGAAACCAACATTCCAATAGTTGCCACAAATGATGCTCATTACATTAAAAAATCCGATGCTGAAATTCAAGACATTCTACTATGTATACAAACTCAAACTACCGTAGATGCCAAAGACAGAATGAAGTTTCCAACTAATGAATTTTATATAAAATCTTATGATGAGATGTATCAACTATTTAAGAACTTTCCACAAGCCTTGGAAAATACTCAAGTTATAGCCAATAGATGTAACATATCTTTTAAGTTTGGAGAGATTAAACTTCCAAAGTACAAAGCCATGGGAGTTTCTGACAATGTTGAATACTTCAAAAAACTCTGTTATGACGGTCTAAAAGAACGTTTTGGAAGTAATCCTAGTAGTGAGGTTTTAAATCGCATGAACTATGAAATAGATGTAATCACAAATATGGGCTATATAGATTACTTTTTAATAGTTTGGGATTATATCAACTTTGCTAGAAGTAATGATATTCCAGTAGGTTGTGGACGTGGTTCTGGTGCAGGAAGTATATGTGCTTACTGTTTGCATATTACCAATATAAATCCAATAGAGTACTCTTTGCTATTTGAAAGATTTTTAAATCCCGAACGTGTTACTATGCCCGATTTTGATATAGATTTCTGTATAGAAGGTCGTCAAAAGGTCATAGATTACGTTACTCAACGTTATGGTTCGGATAGAGTTGCTCAAATTATAACTTTCGGAACTATGGGTGCAAGAGGTTCTATTCGTGATGTTGGTAGGGTACTAGGATTGCCTTATAGTATCTGTAACAAGATAGCCAACTACATTCCAAATAAGCCTAACTTAGATGTATCCATAGATAGTGTACTTCAAGAAAATTCTGAGTTTAAGCATCTGTACGATACCGATGCTAAGGTTAAAAATCTATTAGATATTGCTAAACGTCTTGAGGGTATGCCTAGAAATACATCTACACACGCTGCGGGAGTTATAATATCTGCATTGCCAATAAGCGACTTAGTTCCCATTAAAAAAAATGATAACGTTATTGTAACTCAATACACTACAGAGGCTCTGGAAAGTTTAGGACTTCTTAAGATGGATTTCTTAGGTTTAAGAAACTTAACCGTCATAAAGTACTGTCAAGATTACATTAGAAAAGACAATCCAACTTTTAATATAGATAACATTCCAATAGATGATATCGAAGTGTACTCTATGTTAGCTAAGGGAAAAACTCTTGGAGTTTTTCAATTTGAAAGTTCAGGTATAACAGATGTGTTAATAAAACTAGTTCCAAAGAACATAGAAGATTTAATAGCAGTATTAGCGTTGTATCGTCCAGGGCCTATGGATAGTATTCCTAAATATATTGAAAATAAACACAATCCAAATAACATAGTTTATGATACTCCACTATTGAAACCAATCCTAGAGGTTACTTATGGTTGTATAGTATATCAAGAACAAGTTATGGAAATTTTTAGAACTCTTGCGGGGTACTCCTATGGTCGTGCTGACATTGTTAGACGTGCTATGGCTAAGAAAAAACACGATGTAATGCTAAAAGAACGCAATAGCTTTATATATGGCGATAAAAATTCCGATGGAAGTATAAACTGCGTAGGTGCAGTAGCTAACGGAGTTCCTGTAGATATTGCTAATAAAATATTTGATAAGATGGTTAGTTTTGCATCATATGCTTTTAATAAATCTCATGCGACTTGTTATGCGTACTTATCGTATCAAACGGCGTATTTAAGATGTCATTACTTTACCGAATATATGGCATCACTTATGAGTAGCATACCTTTGAACACATCAAAGTTAATGGAATATATCGCAGAGTGTGAAAGTAATGGTGTAAAGATATTAAGTCCACACATAAATGAAAGTTATGAAAATTTTACCATATCCAAGAACGCCATTAGATTTGGTTTGTTAGCCATTAAAAATCTAGGCAAGGGCATGATAAAGAATATAGTCTTAGAAAGAAGTTCGCATGGGAAGTTCACATCTATTAAAGATTTCTGTAAGCGTATGGCAAACTGTTCAGATGTAAATAGACGTGCTATAGAAAGTTTAATCAAGGCTGGTGCTTTTGATGGATTAAACTATAATAGAAATCAAATGCTTTCCAGTTTGGATAGTATTATGAACTTATATTCTAATAGTAGCTACTCTACAGAAATAGAAGGTCAATTAGATTTATTTGGCGAAATGTCTAACGTTGCTACTAAAGATTATACTATTCCAAGTATGGACGAGTTTTCCAATGCTCAACTGCTAAGCATGGAACGAGAGGTCACTGGAATGTATATCAGTGGTCACCCGTTGAAAGAGTATTCTATATATAAAGATATCTTAAAGTTAGATACCGTATCTAGTATATTAGATAGAACTTCTAACAGACAGAACATAAACAGAGTAAGTTTAATATGTTATATATCGGAAGTTAAACCTCATACCACAAAAAAGGGTGAAAGTATGTGCTTTTTAAACGTAGAAGATGCAGTACAATCTATGGATACAGTAGTATTTCCAAGCATATATCAGCAGATAGGCAACGCCATATTAAAGGATACGATTGTATATATCAGTGGAAAGATATCCGTTAAAGATGACTCTTGCAGTATACTAGCCGATAGTATTATTCCTATACAAGATTTTGTAAAAAATCCGATATACTACGCAAACATTCCAGAAGTAAAGCCATACTTACAACGTATTAGTCTATGTATATACGCCACCACTCAAGATTTATCTAAGGCATCAGAAGTGTGCAACAGATTAAACTCTAGCTATGGAAAAATTCCTATAAAGATATTCTGGCTAGACAAGAAAAAGAAGTTTATACCTAAAAACAATCCCATGACAGAACTTAATCAAGAGGTTATAAACGTTTTAAAAACTTTCAAATTAAAGTTCAAGTTTGATTAAATCCAATAATCCAAGGGCATAAAAGTATAATATTCTCTGTTATTTTACAAATTAACCAAACTTATCTTGACTTGTATAAAAAAGTATGATAGAATAATATTTGATTGAAATAATCAACTTGCAAAAAAGTAAATCGTAGTAGTGCGAACTTATCTAATTTGTGAGGTAACATATTTTAAAATTATTGCGTAAGCAGATGGGAGTTTTTTTATTATGAAAACTATTGGTATTCTTACTAGTGGCGGAGACGCTCCAGGAATGAACGCTGCTGTTCGTGCAGTTGCTAGAACAGCTCTTAACAGAGGCATGGAAGTTTACGGAATTAGACGTGGCTACTGTGGTCTTATTAGTGGTGACGTTTTTAAAATGGAAAAAAGAAGTGTTTCTGGTATTATTCAAAGAGGAGGTACTTGTATCTACACTGCTAGATGTCCAGAGTTTAGATATGAAGAAGGTCTACAAAAGGCTAAGGCTAAGTGTGAAGAATTAGGTCTTGAAGGTATTGTAGTTATCGGTGGAGATGGTTCTTTCCGTGGTGCTGCTGACCTATCAGCAAGAGGTATACTTTGTGTTGGCCTACCTGGTACTATTGATAACGATATCCCTTGTACTGAATACACTATCGGTTATGATACTGCTATGAATACCGCTCGTGAAATGATTGACAGAATTACAGATACTGCTCAATCCCATGACCGTTGTTCTGTAGTTGAAGTTATGGGTAGAGGTGCAGGTTATATTGCTCTTAACACTGGCATCTCATGTGGAGCTACTGCAATATTAGTTCCAGAAGTTGAGTATAATTTGGACGATGTTGCTAAAAAGATGTTACAATCTAAAACTTTAGGTAAGACTCACTTTGTTATAGTAATCTCTGAGGGCATTAAGGAAAGTGCTGAAAAGATTGCTAATCAAATTCAAGAAAAGACTGGTATTGAATCTCGTGCTACAGTACTAGGACACGTTCAACGTGGAGGTTCTCCTACTGTTAGAGATAGAGTTGTAGCAACTCAAATGGGTAGCTACGCTGTAGATTTACTAGAACAAGGCATCGGTAACAGAGTAGTTGGTATGGTTGATAATAAGATTACTGACTTTGATATCCAAGATGCTCTATCTATGAAGAAATCTTTCCCAGTAGACCTATACAATATAGCTAATGAAATTTCTATCTAATAGGGTTGCTACTAGATTAATCCCTTACCACATGGTAAGGGATTTTTTTACGCAAATTAAAAAAGTGACTAAGATTTCTCTTAGTCACCATTATTATAAACTTTATTATCTTTTGAGGTTAATTAAAACTATAAAGTTTTTTTGTAAGCATTGATAATATCAATATAATTTTAATTATACGCAACCTTGAGCCTTCATAGCCTCAGCAACCTTTAAGAAACCAGCGATATTAGCACCAGCCATATAGTTGCCTTCTAGACCATATTCCTTAGCAGCCTCATCACAAGACTTGAATATGTTCTTCATGATGTTGTGTAGTTTACCATCAACTTCTTCAAAAGTCCAAGATAGACGTTCACTATTTTGGCTCATTTCAAGACCAGAAGTAGCAACACCACCAGCATTAGCAGCCTTAGCAGGTCCAAATAGAATCTTATTGTTTAGGAATACTTCAATAGCCTCTGGAGTAGATGGCATATTAGCACCCTCAGAAACTGCGATACAGTGGTTCTTAACTAGAAGTTCAGCACTTTCCTTGTTGATTTCGTTTTGAGTAGCACATGGTAGAGCGATATCACATGGAATAGACCAGATACCACTACAACCTTCATGATATTCAGCGTCTGGGTGAGTAGTAACGTATTCTTTAATTCTCTTTCTTTCAACTTCTTTAAGTTGCTTTACGCAAGCTAGGTCGATACCGTTCTTATCGAAGATGTAACCGTTGGAATCGGAAAGAGCTACAACCTTAGCACCTAGTTCAGTAGCCTTTTGAGTAGCGTATATAGCAACGTTACCAGAACCAGAAATAACTACAGTCTTATTCTTAAAGCTTTCGCCGTTAGCCTTTAGCATTTCGTCAGTGAAGTAACATAGACCATAACCAGTAGCTTCAGTTCTAGCTAAAGAACCGCCATAAGTTAGACCCTTACCAGTTAGAACGCCAGTAAATTCATTTCTAATTCTCTTGTATTGACCGAACATATAGCCGATTTCTCTAGCACCAGTACCGATATCACCAGCAGGAACGTCGCAATCTGGACCGATATGCTTACAAAGTTCAGTCATGAAACTTTGACAGAAACGCATAACTTCGCCATCGCTCTTACCCTTAGGGTCGAAGTCGGAACCACCTTTACCACCACCCATAGGTAGAGTAGTTAAGCTGTTCTTGAATACTTGTTCAAAGCCTAAGAACTTAATAATTCCGATATATACAGATGGGTGAAGTCTTAAACCACCCTTGTAAGGACCTATAGCAGAGTTATATTGAACTCTAAAGCCTCTGTTTACTTGTACTTTACCGTTATCATCTACCCAAGGAACACGGAAGATAATTTGTCTTTCTGGTTCAACAAGTCTGTCGATAACACCAGCTTCAACAAGGTCAGGTCTTTTTTCAACTACAGGTTGAAGACATTCAAGAACTTCAGTTACAGCTTGAATAAATTCAGGCTCACCAGCGTTTCTTTTCTTAACAGTTTCAAGAACGCCAGCTAGATAAGTATTAGTTATAGCCATGGGATTTTTCCTCCTAAAAAATTAAATATTAATATATTAAAGTCATTGATTTATCAATATTAGTATTATACCATAAAAACTTAATATTTTCAAGATAAAATGTGAAATTTCAACAAATATTTTAAATATAAACCAATATTAGCAATATTCATTATTTTTGAAAGTTTCATACTGCAATATTTCATATATATTCAATGTTTCGCCTAAAATACTTAATATAATACACTTTTTAGACAATATTTGAAAGTTTGTTCAATATACACCTTCAAATATTAAGCCAATTTTTTAAAATAGAGCATTATCTATTAGTATACTAAATTTAAATATTTTAGTCAATAGATATTTATATAAATCTTTGAAAAATTTTTAGATTATCTTCAAAAAACTACTTAATGTATATTAATGTACAGTATGATGTTATTTGAGTATTGAAAAATCTTTTATATTTAGATATAATGTAATAAATATATTAGGATTTGTTTGGGCAATATATCTAATAATAATTAATATAGTTAAGAGTTTTTATTCTAAAACTATTGATTATTAATCCTTTTTATGATATAATCAACATTGTTAAGTGCAAACTAATTTAAGATATCAAGGAGTGTTTTTTTTGAACGATAAGGATTTTTATTCTGAATTAAAGTATATATTGAAAGGTTCATGTATTTTAAATATAATAATCTATTTGATATCTTTAGTGTTTACGCTTAACGTATCTGTAATGTTAGGTTTGTTGTTAGGTAGTGTTGTACTGTTTATAAACCTACATCTTTTGCGAAGGAACTTAGATACTGCCGTTGAATTTGGAAGTAATCGACTTAGGTTAATGAGTGGATATCTTTTAAGATACTTCCTATTGGGAAGTGCTTTTTACTTTGCAGTTAAAATAAAAAGCATCAATGAGTTTTGTGTAATAGTTCCCCAACTTTATCCTAAAGTATTGTACACTCTATTGAGCGTACGCAATAATTCTAAATAAAGGAGTTGCTAAAATGTGAGTAAATTTTTAACGGGTATTACTCAAATCGAAGTTACTGGACCTAAAATAATCTGGAGTTTCGACGTGGCTGGAGTTACCATAAACATAACCGAAACCATAGTTTTGGGTTGGTTAGTAATAGCTATAATTACGGCTTTCGTACTTTGGATAACTCACGATATGAAAAAAGTACCTAGTAAAAAACAAGTTATCGCTGAACAGATTGTCACTACTGTAAATAAGTTAGTAGATGAAAATATGGGTAAAAATCATAGAAAGTATAGTCCATATATAGCTACATTGTTTAGTTATTCTATTTTAGGAAGTTTAATAAGTCTACTAGGATTGCGTTCCGTAACTGCAGACTTTAATACCACTCTAACTTGGGCTTTAATAACTTTTGTGTTCATAACCTATGCTAAGATTAAAACTAATCATGTTGGTGGATATCTTAAAGGCTACCTTTCACCAATATTTGTAATGGCACCACTTAACGTAATAAGTGAGGTATCTACACCAGTATCTATGGCGTTCCGTCACTTTGGAAACATAGCAGGTGGTATGGTTATTACAAGTTTAATCTACTTTGCACTTACTGGATTATCTAACGCTATAGGTTTGCCAATACCTATACTAACTATAGGAGTTCCAGCAGTGCTATCGGTGTACTTCGATTTGTTTAGTGGCTTTATGCAAGCGTACATCTTTATAAGTCTATCGATGGCGTTTATAGGTGGAGGTTACTCTACTGAGGAGTAATTAAATTCTTTTAATATTATATTTTTGGAGGTATATTTTTATGGAAAAAGCAATAGTATTAGCTGCTTCAGCAATAGGAGCAGGTTTGGCTATGATAGCAGGTATAGGCCCTGGTATAGGTGAAGGTTTCGCAGTAGGTAAGGCTTGTGAGGCTATTGCTAAACAACCAGAAGCTAAAAGCTCAGTAACATCTACAATGTTTATAGGTTGTGCCGTAGCAGAATCCACTGGTATATATGGCTTTGTAGTAGCACTAATATTACTATTTATCAATCCATTTATTGGACAGCTTTAATATCTACCGTTCAAAAAACTGTAGAACGGAGGTTTTAATTTAATTATGCTAGATTTTTTATCAATCGACGTTGGCAGTATTATATTTACTCTATTAAATACTTTAATACTATTTTTAGTGCTAAAACACTTCTTATTTGGTAGAGTAAATAAGTTTTTGGAAAATAGACAGAATGAAGTTTCTAACATATATAAAAATGCAGATGAAACTTTAGAAAATGCCAATCAACTAAAGTCGCAATACACCGAATTAATGGCAGGTGCTAAAGAAGAAAGTGCAGAGATAGTTCAAAATGCAATCAAAAAGGCTCAAAGAAGTTCCGATGAGATTGTGGACAGTGCTAAGAATGAGGCTCAACACATCATTGAAAAGGCTAATGTTGAAACACAAAGAGAACTTAAAAAGGCTAAGGCTCAACTTAAAGATGAAATATCCGATATGGCTATGCTTATGGCTGAAAAGATTGTTCAACGTGAAATTAATAAAGATGACCATGAAAAACTAATCAACGATTTTATTAATAGTAAAGAAAGTTAGGTGATACATCTATGAATGAGGCAGTTAAAGTATACTCTAATGCCATATTTCAACTTGGTATAGAAGAACATCAATTAGATGCTATTCACCAAGATTTAAAATCTTGTGCCGATATTTTTAATGCTGAACCTGAATTTTTGACTATTCTATCTTCGCCGATTGTATCCAATAAGGAAAAGATATCTTTGTTGCAAACTGCTTTTGAGGGAAATTGTAATAACTTGGTATATAACTTTATGTGTCTGCTAGTGGAAAAACATAGAATTAATATAATATCTGAAATTCAAAAAGATTTCACTACGCAGTATAACAAGTATAACAATATAGTTCAAGCCGAAGTTATTACTTGTATTCCCTTATCGGAAGAACTTCGCAATAAGATTGTTGAAAAACTCTGCAAAATTACTAACAAGAAGGTATCTATAGTAGAAACCGTAGATAAATCTATTTTAGGTGGCGTTGTGGTTAAGTATGATAACACTATCATTGATGATAGCGTTAAAACTAAGTTTGCAGAACTTTCTAAACAACTTCATAAACATTAAAAAGAAGGTGTGTATTTTTGAATTTACGTCCAGATGAAATTACTAATATTATTAAACAACAGATAAAAGAGTATAAATCTAAGATTGAATTAGATGACGTAGGCTCAGTTATGACCGTTGGTGACGGTATCGCTAGAGTGTACGGCTTGGAAAACTGTATGTCTGGCGAACTTTTAGAGTTCGAGGGTGGCATTAAGGGAATGGCTCTTAACCTAGAACAAGATTTCGTAGGTGCAGTTATGCTCGGTTCGGATATAGGTATAAAAGAAGGTTCTACCGTAAAACGTACTGGAACTATAGTATCCGTACCAGTAGGCGAGGAGATGCTCGGTAGAGTAGTAGACGCTTTAGGTCAACCTATAGATGGTAAGGGTGCTATTCTTACTAAAGAAACTTCTCCTATTGAGAAGATTGCTCCAGGTATTATAACTAGAAAGTCTGTTCATAAGCCTCTACAGACGGGCATAAAGGCTATAGATAGCATGATACCTATTGGTAGAGGTCAAAGAGAGTTAATTATCGGCGATAGACAGACTGGTAAGACTTCCATCGCTTTAGATACCATTATCAACCAAAAAGGTCAAAACGTGATATGTATATATGTGGCTATAGGACAAAAACGTTCTACAGTTGCCAACGTGGTGGAAACTCTTGAAAAAAATGATGCTATGAGTTATACTATAGTAGTATCTGCAACGGCATCAGAACTAGCACCATTGCAGTATATAGCTCCATACTCTGGAGTAACTATAGGAGAGTACTTTTTAAATCAAGGTAAAGACGTTCTTTGTATATACGATGACCTATCTAAACACGCAGTAGCATACAGAACTCTTTCGTTACTACTAAAGCGTCCACCAGGACGTGAAGCGTATCCAGGTGATGTATTCTATCTACACTCAAGATTGCTAGAACGTGCTTGTTCACTAAACGAAAACTATGGTGGAGGTTCTTTAACTGCTCTACCTATAATAGAAACTCAAGCAGGTGATGTATCTGCGTACATTCCTACTAACGTTATATCCATTACAGATGGTCAAATATTCCTTGAAACAGACCTATTCAATTCAGGAGTAAGACCAGCCGTAAACCCAGGTATATCGGTATCAAGAGTAGGTTCAGCTGCACAGATTAAAGCCATGAAGAAAGTATCTAGTTCATTGAAGTTGTTGTACTCGCAGTTTAGAGAGTTACAATCCTTCTCGCAGTTCGGCTCGGATTTGGATAAGGATACTAAAGACCGTCTTGACAAGGGCGAAAGAATAGTAGAAGTTCTAAAACAAGATAAAAATTCACCAGTAACGGTAGAGCATCAAGTAATAATAATCTACGCAGTGGTAAATGATTTCTTGAAAGAAATTCCACTTAAAAACGTTCAATATTTCCAAAACTCTCTATTTGAGTATGTGGATACTACTCACCCAGATATAATATCCTCTATAAACCAAACTAAAGATTTAACTAAGGATAATGAAGAAAATCTAAAGAACGTATTGAATGACTTTGTTAAAAAATATCTAAATGAGATAAAATAGTTAGGAGGTTTATCTAAATAATGGCATCTTCTAACATTAAAGATATAAAAAGACGTATCAAAAGCGTTGAAAGTACTATGCAGATTACTAAAGCTATGGAATTAGTGTCATCATCTAAGTTAAGAAAGGCTAAGGAAAGAGCCGAAAATAGCAGAGAATACTTCCATTCAATGTATGATATTATATGTCAAACGGCTATAGAAAGTCCTGTATCGGTGTATACAAGACCCATTTCTAAAGAGAGTGCTACTCCGTTGATTATAGTAATCGCTGGTGATAGAGGTCTTGCAGGTGGTTTTAATAGTAACGTATTGAAGTTGGCTCAAAGTAAAATAGATGACTTTAATGGTAACGTTAAAATTTTACCTATAGGTAGAAAGGCTGTAGAACACTTTCAAAAGCGTTCTTATGAGGTTGTGGACAGTATGGTTAATATTGCTGAACACATGACTATTTACAAGGCTGAACACATCACCGATACTATTATGGAACTATTTAACTCTAATAAGATTAATACCATTGAACTTATATTTACTAACTACGTTTCGCCTATACTTCAAGAGGCTAGAAGTATGACTTTACTTCCTATACCTAACATTCAAAGTAGCGACGAAAAGAACAAAACTAAGACTATTACAGAGTTCAATCCATCACCAGAAGAAGTATTTAGTATGTTAGTTCCAAAGTACATTGCAGGTATGATATACTGTACTATTGTAGATAGTTTTGCATCTGAACAAGCGTCAAGACGTTCTGCTATGGAAAACGCTACTAATAACGCTACTGATATGATAGATAATCTATCACTTGAGTATAACCGTGCTAGACAATCGGCGATAACTCAAGAACTTACCGAGATAGTTAGTGGTGCTACTAGTGTTGAATAGCTTACTATTAACTATTATTTACTAACCATTATTTATAAGGAGGTCTTTATTTTAATATGCAAAATATAGGTAAAGTAGTACAAATTATCGGTGCAGTCGTTGACGTTCGTTTCGATAAGGATAGCCTTCCTAGACTATTAAATGCTATTGAAATAGATAATCATGGCGTTAAGTTGACTATAGAAGTCGCTCAACACGTTGGCGATGACGTGGTTAGATGTATAGCTATGAGTTCAACCGATGGCTTGGTTCGTGGTATGGACGCTATAGATACTGGTCACCCTATTACCGTTCCAGTGGGTAGACAGACTTTGGGTAGAATATTTAATCTACTAGGCGAACCAGTAGACGAAAAACCTGCTCCAGATACTACAGAAAGATGGGCTATCCATAGAGATGCACCATCTTATGAAGAACAAACTGGCTCTAATGAGGTTTTGGAAACTGGTATTAAAGTTATAGATTTGATATGTCCATATCTAAAGGGTGGTAAGATTGGTCTATTCGGTGGTGCTGGTGTTGGTAAGACTGTATTAATTCAAGAGTTGATTAACAACGTAGCAAATCAACACGGAGGAATATCTGTATTTACTGGCGTTGGTGAGCGTACTCGTGAGGGTAACGACCTCTACAACGAAATGACCGAAAGTGGCGTTATAGACAAAACTGTATTAGTGTACGGTCAAATGAACGAACCCCCTGGAGCTAGAATGAGAGTAGCACTATCGGGATTGACTATGGCTGAATACTTTAGAGATAAAGAAAATCAAGACGTATTACTATTTATAGACAATATTTTTAGATTTACTCAAGCAGGTTCGGAAGTATCAGCACTATTAGGACGTATGCCATCTGCCGTAGGATATCAACCTACTTTAGCTACCGAAATGGGTGCTTTACAAGAAAGAATTACATCTACAAATAAAGGTTCAATAACGTCTGTACAAGCCGTATACGTTCCAGCAGATGACCTTACAGACCCTGCTCCAGCGACTACGTTCGCTCACTTAGATGCTACTACTGTACTATCAAGAAGTATATCATCTTTGGGAATATATCCTGCCGTAGACCCTCTTGAAAGTACTTCAAGAATACTTTCACCAGACGTTGTAGGTCAAGAACACTATCAAGTAGCTAGACAGGTTCAAAACATTCTACAAAGGTACACCGAACTTCAAGATATTATAGCTATTATGGGTATGGACGAACTTTCGGACGAAGATAAACTTACAGTTAGTCGTGCTAGAAAGATACAACGTTTCTTATCGCAACCGTTCTCCGTTGCTGAACAGTTCACTGGTATGAAAGGTAAGTACGTCCCTATAAAAGATACTATTAGAGGCTTTAGAGAAATTATCGAAGGTAAACACGACGACTTACCAGAATCAGCTTTCCTATTCACTGGAACTATTGAAGATGTTATTGAAAAGGCTAAGGGTGATAAGTAATGAGTAACTTTAATCTTAGAGTTATTACTCCTGAAAAAGTTTTTTTTAATGGCGAAGTATCACAACTTACGGTTAGAACTACCGAGGGTGATGCAGGTTTTTTAGCACATCACATTAACTATTGTGCGGTGTTGCCATCTGGGGAAATGAAAGTCAAATTCCCCGATGGTTCTACTAGATTAGGTGCTATATCCATGGGAACTATAAAGTTTTATAACAATACGGCTACCATATTAGCATCTGCTTGTGAGTGGGCTGACGAAATAGATTTGGAATGGGCTAAACGTTCGGAGGAGGACGCTCGTAGAAAACTTCAAGAACATAAAAGCGACCAAGAATTTAAGTACGCTGATTTAAAACTTCAACGTGCTTTAAACAGACTATCTGTAGGTAGTAAAAATAGATAGGTTACAGTATTAACCAGATATTACAAACTATCTTGACTAAGCGTGTGCTTTGTAGTATAATGATACTATCTTAAAAATATTTTGGAGGTTTTTATTGTGAGTTATCTACCTAAAGACCCAATTATGTTACTAAGTTATGTAAATACTAAACTCCGTGATGAGTGTAAATCTTTAGATGACTTTTGCAACACTTATGACTATCCTAAAAGCGAACTTTTAGAACATCTTGATACTATAGGCTACTCCTATGATGTTCAACAAAATCAATTTAGATAGTAAAAAAGACGTCACATTATGTATATAATGGACGTCTTTTTTTATATATTAACTATTTTCAATAATCTTTACTATTGGATACATATAGTCATGTGGAACACTCTCAAACTTTTCCGAATTAACCAACTCATTTAGAGTAGGCATGATAGGTATTTGTCCTAAGACTTTGCATCGATGTTTCATAGCAACCTCATCGATTTTACTTTCACCGAATACGTTAATCTTCTTGTTGCAATCTGGACATACTAGATAACTATAGTTTTCAATCAATCCAAGAACTTTTAAGTTCATAGCTTTAGCCATGTTACAAGCCTTGCCGACAATCATGCTAACTAAATCTTGAGGGGAAGTGACTATAATAATCTCATCTACTGGAATACTTTGGAATACAGTTAAAGGGATATCGCCAGTTCCTGGGGGCATATCTATCAATAGATAGTCAAGTTCACCCCATACTACATCTGTCCAGAACTGTTTTACTATTCCCGACATAATAGGGCCACGCCATAATACTGGAGTTTCCTCGGTATCTAAAATTAGGTTAGACGACATAACTTCTATACCATTCTTAGTAACTTGAGGCATAATGCCATCGCCATTACCTAGAGCTTTATCGTGAATACCAAACATCTTTGGAACAGATGGACCAGTTATATCTGCATCTAAAATACCTACAGTGTAGCCTTGTTCGTTCAACGCACACGCAATAGATGTAGTAACAAAAGTCTTACCAACGCCACCTTTACCACTTACAATGCCTATTACCTTTTTATTTACCTTGCTATATCTATTAAGGTTTTCTATTAAAGATTGCTTCTTTTCGCTACAGTTAGAACTGCATGAACTACAGTCATGAGTACATTCTTCTGCCATGATTAAAAATCACACTCTTTTCTAAAATATTATTAAAGATAATTATATCACAAATAAGGTTAAGTGTCAACTAATTAAAAAAATGTATGTTCCACAATGAAATAAGACACAATATTTACCAATTGAAAATCAATAAAAAAAGTAGTGAACTAAGAACTTTTATGTTAAAATAAAAACATACAATAAACATAAAAAAAGGACTTAATTCACTATGGATAGTATAACACAAAAAAGAATGTTTCGTCAAATCGAAGTTTTTGAAGAACATAATACCTACACATCTACGGTGTTTTTAGAACATATGTTAAAATTTTTTCCTTTTAAAGTTGAATGTGTTCAAACTGATAATGGTTGTGAATTTACAAAAAAATTAGTTTCTAACAAAAAGGACAAACTTAGTATGTTTGAAAAAAACTTAAAGAATTGGGAATAAAATACATAAGAATAAAACTTTTTACCCCTGATGATTTTAAAAATCAATTGAAGGTGTATCTTAGAAAATATAATAATTTTCCTATGCGTCCTCTTGGTTGGCTTTTCCCTAAACAATATTTACTTAATTACCATAAATTGTGTTTCACATCATTGTGAATCCTACATTAAAAAAATCAATAATTTAAGAAGATAGTTTATCATAAGATTATTTATTAGTTTTTTTAATCCAATTGTATACATTAGCTTTATTCATACCTAAAGCTTTTCCTACTGCACGTCCGCTTACTCCAGAGTAATACATTTTTATTGCAAGTTCTTTAATATGATTAGGATATTCATGTTTTTTAGGTTCAAGTGTATATCTTGTGCCACACTCCTTACACTTACAGCGTTGTGTACCTGAACGATTATATCCTATTTTTATTTGATTTTCTTGTTTTTGGCATTTAGGACATATCTTACCTTTTTCTATTTTTATTTTTCTCATTTTTCATCATACCATAAAATTCATTTTTTAAAATACTATTAGGAATCAACATTTTCAAAAAATAGATTTTCCATATTGCATACTTCAGTATTGGAGAGTATCAGCGATTTTATATAGGCACTCTCAATAGATATGTTATACATTAGGTTCACATTGCTATTTAATATATCATTAGATGTGGAATAACGTTCAACAGACCTTTTTAAAGATGCTACATATATCTGCTTATTTGGATTTTGATTTATAAAATCTAATACAGAATTTTCTCCACTTAGAGTACAACCCGTTCCAGAATGGTATAAGTATATAACTATCGATTGCACATCTTTAAGATTGAAACTATTAAAATTCAAACCTGTATAGGTTTTAATCAATAGAGATTTATTTTTTAAACTTATGCTATTACAGATTGGCAATCTTTGTAAATTTATTTCTTCTAGGCTAGGATTAATCTTATTACCATTAAATACTATTCTATTATCTACTATTTCTGCAAATGGAACTCCTCCATAAGATTGAAAGTTATCTGTTAGACTGTCACACTCTTCAAGTCTAGTACCTAAATGAACGTTTAAAGCATCTGTAAAGCTATCTTTCCAAGTTACAAAGCAACCTCTAACCTTTTTAGATGCTATTAGAGTTACTGCTCCATGAAAGTTATACAATCCGTTAGCCTTAGGATTATCCAATTCAAAGTTACTAGCAACCATAACTATAGGTATACTAAAATGACGGGTTATCATACCTAAAAAAGATGACGTATAACATAGTGTATCACTACCATGAGTTACTATAATACCATCATATTTAGAAGTATCTATATTTAATAGAGTGTTTCCTAATATTTCAAGAGTATCTAAAGTAAAGTTTTCGCTTAGAATATTCAAGGGTTGAATGGTTTCAAAGGTTATACTATTTGGATACATTCTATTATACTTTTCTAAGATATCATAAGAGTTACTCTTAACATCTATTATGTTATCTTTTAATCTACTTCCGATAGTTCCACCTGTCATGATTACTAATATCTTCATTAAAACTCTCCTTTATTAATTAATATATAATAGTTAATAAATAATAATCGCTTATTAATTGCTAAAATATAGGAAATCCATCATAAGTACATGAATAATTTATTTATTAATTAATAATTATTATATATTATTTATTAATTATTAATTAGTTAAAGTGTCTTATATTTTCAGTTAACCATAGACTTATGAACAATCTAGCCTCATTTTGATACTCTGGCTTTACCATATAATAGATATAACTTTCTAATACTGCTAAGTCTGGAAGTGGTCTACCTTCGATTTTAAAGTTAGAGTATCCCATAGGAACGTACTTACTATATAAGTCATCAGGGCGAATGTGAGTTATAAACTTTGTCGTTTGATAAAATTGTTGTTCCATATATGGACATTTAAAATCTTCATTTTCCAAAGGTGCATTTGGATTTTCTTGCATATGTTTAGCAAGTTTAATTTGAAAATCTCCAATATACTCATAGTGTTGTTTTCTGCGTTTGCAGTTTGGAACACAACACGGATTTATCAAGATTTCACACTTATCCTTATGTGGAATATTTTGCAACTTATCAAATTGGTTATTCCAATTATAGTCCAAAACTACAAGAGAGTAATCTTTTTCCAATTCAGAATTTAGACCAGTTAAGTCCTCAATCTGTTTGCAAGTAGAGGAAACTATCTTGTATTTTGGATAGTTTTTTCTAATATAATCTTCAAGTATAGGTGACATGACTATCACTTCATTTAAGCCATTGTCAGCAACTTTAAGACACCAGTTGCAAAACTCATCTTTAAGATGTTCTTCCTTAATCATGGGATTACTAAAAGTATATCTACAAGGAATACCACGCTTATTGAACTCATTTAATATAATTTGCATATACTTTCTATCCATGTGACCACTTATAGAACGTCCACCGTTCCAAATGGCAGTAGGAAAAGCTCCATATACCGAACCTATTTTAATACCATCTCTAAAGTAGTATGGACGCATACGCATAGTTTCAAACATTAATATATTTAATTTAAAGTGCCTAACAAAGTCAGGTAGATGGAATTTAATATCCATAATTTTCAAATCCTTTCGTTATTTTAATACTATAGTAAACTCAGGTTGTTTAGTACTAGCTGAGTTGCTATCACCGATAGTAGTTTCTTTTTGAGATTTAATATAATCCCAAATGTTAGTAGTTACATCATTATTATCTATTTCGACATCGTCTATAGATTTAGTTACTAACTGTTTATCATTTACATAGTTACTTCTGCTCGTAGATGTAGTGATTGCACATATAATAATTATAATGGCAAATGCTCCAGCGATGCATACTAGATGTTTTCCCATAATATAACAACTCCTTTAGGAAATATTAATCTATAATATCATATATAAATTTAAAGTCAGTAGTAAAAGTAGCGAACTCACTTACTTTTTTTAGTATATTCTGTTCTATGGAATAGATAAGTTTATCATAGAAATTATTGCCAATGTCGGTGTTGGTATGATGCAACTTCAAATTTAGAGCGTTTACATAATAAAAGTAATAAGTTAAAGAGTGTAAAAACTCATTATCATCTATAGAATAAATATTGTTATCTTTTATATACAATTCACAGTTATCCACGTTTTCAACATAAGAAGATTTTCTAACAGAATTAAAAGCAATATTAAAAGTTTTTTCATTACCAACATAGATAGTTATGTTATCATTACCAGCTTCCCAATAAGCATAGATAAATATTCTACTAATATTATCATTAGAGAAATGTTCTTTAATCTTTAGGATAATCTCATTAGAACACTGTTCAATACACTCATCGATTTTTTCATGAATTTCAATATCTGATAGGTTTCTGTATACATACGGATAGAATGTTCCATCTTTTAACACGCTTACGCATTTAAGAGAATTATTAACGTCATAAGTTACTTTTAAAATTGTAGATATATCTTGAATATCACTATTAATTCCGTAGAACCTATGTTCATCATAAATATTAATACGTGGATATGGATTTTTTAAGAAGTTATATCCTGTATTTTCTATTAGAATATCATTATCACTTTGATATGTAACATTAAATGGAATATCCTTTAGAATATATTCACCATGCTTATAGGTATTTGGAATATATACCTTATCTATTAAATTACTCATATACTATGTAAACCCTCTTTCAGTAATGTGTTTAATTAAATTATAACAGATTTTTTTGTGTAAGTAAAGTATTAATGTACTAAAAATCAAGGTTTTTGAATGAGTAAATAAATTATGAATGAATCCAATTTGTAACAATTGAATTAAAATAAGAATTATCAAGAAAACATTTAAGCTGTTTAGTAGTAATATATTCATATATAATTTAACATCGTTACTTTTTTTCACACACTAATTATTCAAGAATAACTTCACACTCAGTCGAAAATGCACTTATTAACTATATGAAGTGAACTTTAGTTCAATGTGATAGTTTCCATTTATCGCTTTTTATTTATTATTAATTTGCTTGACAATCAAAATTTTGAATGATATAATTAAAATATCAACTAGAAAGGATTTGGTATCAGATGGATATTAAAGAGTTAAAGAAAAATCTATTTCAAGATAAAAAGAATGCTTACAAGTTAATGAGCAATGCAGATATCCAAAAATGCAATGACTTCTGTGAGGGATATAAAAGTTTCTTAAATAAATCTAAGACAGAACGTGAAGCCGTAAAGTTTGCTATCTCCACTGCCAAAAAATTTGGATACGTTCCATTCGTTAAAGGAATGTCCTTAAAGGCTGGTGATAAGGTTTATTATAATAATCGTGATAAAGCTATTATATTCGCCGTTATAGGTAAAGAAGATATATCTAAAGGGGTTAAAATATGTGCATCACATATAGATAGTCCTCGCCTAGATTTAAAACAAAATCCTTTATACGAAAGTGATGAGTTAGCTATGTTTAAAACTCACTACTATGGAGGAATTAAAAAGTATCAATGGACTACAATTCCACTATCATTACACGGTGTTATAGTTAAACGTGATGGCTCTAAAGTAGAAATAAATATCGGTGAAGATGAAAATGACCCAGTATTCTGCGTTACAGACTTATTAATTCATTTGGCTACCGAACAGATGCAAAAAAATCTAGCTAAGGCTATAGAGGGTGAAAAGTTGAATATATTAATAGGTTCACAACCTCTAGGCAACAGCGATGAAAGTGATTTAGTTAAACTAAATATCATGAAGTTACTAAATGAGAAGTATGGCATCGTGGAAGATGATTTCATGTCCGCTGAAATTGAAGCCGTTCCTGCTTTTAAAGCTAGAGATATCGGATTTGACAGAAGTATGATTGGTTCTTATGGTCACGATGATAGAGTGTGTGCCTATCCATCTATGATGGCTTGTATGGATACTACTTCTCCTAATAAAACTTCCGTAGTAATATTGACAGATAAAGAAGAAACTGGTTCTGATGGTAATACTGGACTATGCTCATCATATTTAAAGTACTTCATTCACGATTTAGCAGAATGCTTTGGTGTAAATGGCAGAACAGTTTTATCTAACTCTGAATGTTTATCTGCTGATGTAAATGCAGGTTTTGACCCAACATATCCAGAAGTCGCTGATAAGAATAACTTTGCATTTTTAAACTATGGTGTAGTAGTAACTAAGTTTACAGGTTCAAGAGGAAAGTCTGGTACTTCCGATGCTTCTGCTGAGTTTGTGGGTAAGGTTCACAATCTACTAAGAGATAACGGAATAATCTTCCAAACTGGTGAACTAGGTAAAGTAGATGCTGGTGGTGGTGGTACTGTTGCTATGTACATCGCTAACCTAGATGTTAATACCATAGATGTAGGTGTTCCAGTACTATGTATGCACGCCCCTTTTGAAGTCGTTGCTAAAACTGATGTGTATATGGCATATAAATCATTCTATGTATTTATGAACGAATAGATTATATTAATATATATTTAAACCACTCCTTTTATTTGGAGTGGTTTTTTATTGATAATCTATATAAAAAACATAAAAGCATCGTATTTACGATGCTTTTAAAATCTATTAAACTAATGCCACTGACCGGACTTGAACCGGTACGGTATTTCTACCAAGGGATTTTAAGTCCCTCGTGTCTGCCTATTTCACCACAGTGGCGATTACATTTAATATTATATCATGGAATTATAGAAATGTCAATACTTTTTTTAAGATTTTTTTAAAAAAATTTTAAAAAGCAAAGTCTACAAGACTTTAGCAATCAGGCGATATTATTATTGAACCTATAATTCTTCTAAAATCCTCATAGTTTTTCTTTTGATTGCTTAAAGATACATAATCAAAAGAATAAACTACTCCACCTATACTGAATACTATTCCTCTTTCAACTACATTTTGATTACTCTCATTAGTATATGAACATGATATTTTTCTACAGTAAGCACCATCTATATTACTTATGCAATCGGTTTCCAATAAAAAGTTAGGATACTCTTTAAAAGTTTCAATAAGAGCATCTGCACACTTGTCAGTTAGAGTTTGGTCAGTATCTTTAGAGAACTCTGTAGTTACCGAACTAACCATTAGATAGTCTTCATCATTGAAGTAGTGATATACTCTATTAGTTTCTTCATAGGTTTGCCAATCCAATGGAATTTCATACTGAATACCATCTATTAAGTTTATACGGCAGTATGTAAGCGTTTGCGATGTGACTTCTTGAACACTATTAGAACTCTCTTCTACACTTCCTATGGATACGTTTTGACTACACGATATTAAACATAAATTTAATACTATTAACATAATGATATATCTTTTTTTCAAGTTAAACACTTCCTTTTTATGTTATTCACGAACTTATATTAAGCACATTATATACTAATATATACCAATTGTCAATAAAATATATTGTCTTAAAAAAATCCAGATTGTCTTTTAAGATGCTTTTCTATATAAATTTCTTTAAATGTTATTTTTTTTTAGATTAATTGTAGATTTTTCTAAAATTATATGTTATAATGTATTTTATGATGTTATTTTATTCAAAATTTAAATTAATCTAAAGGAGTGGATATCTTTTGAAAAAGTTCAACATACTATCTTTAATGTTGATACTATCTTTAACTACTATTAATGTTAGTGCCGTAGCTAACAATCAAGATTTATTTAATACATACAACACTAGCAAACAAAGTCTAATGATTGGTGATAGTGCTACTATAGGCGATAGTGGAAATAATTCTTCAATACTAAATGTTCTACATAATAAAAATCAGATTATAAAATCTTCTAAAGAAGATTTCCTATATAAGCCAGATGGAGTACTATACAAAGGTATAGACGTTTCTAGCTATCAAAAAGATATAGATTGGAACTTGGTTAAAGAACAAGGCGTTGAATTTGTTATCCTTAGAGCTGGTTATGTAAGTTATGCTGATGAAAAATATCATGTGGATAAGTACTTTGAACAGAACTATCAAAAGTGTAAAGAGTTAGGTATTCCAGTAGGTTGTTACTGGTTCACTAGAGCTAGAAATACTACTCAAGCTGAAAATGAGGCTGATTTCTTCTTAAATCTAATAAAAGATAAACAGTTTGAATATCCTGTATGCTTTGATATAGAATCTGAATCTTTAACCAACCTATCACCATCTACTTTAACTAATATTACCATAGCGTTCTGCGAAAAAATAGAAAACAGTGGATACTATGTATCTTTGTATTGTAATCCAAACTGGATTGACTATATTCTAATTAAGGACCATCTAACAGAATACGACAAGTGGTTGGCTCATTGGACAAGTACTCCAAAGTATGATAATAACTTTGGTGGTCTATGGCAATATGGTCTTGGAACTTGTCTTGGTATTGAAGGCGATTGTGACGTAAACTATTCATATAGAGATTATCCTAAGATAATAAAAAAAGCAGGTCTAAACGGATTTTAAACTTTAAATATACATACAAAGGACAACTTATAGTGTTGCCCTTTGATTTTTAATCGGGAGTTGATTGATATAATACACTTTATAATTGGAAAAGGTGGTACTGGTAAATCTCAAAAGTTGATATCTACTATAAATGAGGTTTTTAACAATAACATAAATAACCATCAAGAATACTTAAATAATAAGATTTTTGTAATAGTACCTGAACAGTTCTCTTTTGAATTCGATAAAAAATTGTATGAAACTATTGAATATCCAGAAGATTTTTCTAACAATAATCCATATGCACCTAATTTGTATCAAAATTTAGGAGCATATATATATAATCATATTAACGTTACGAAGTTTAGTAAGTTATCTAAGCAGATTATACAACTATATGGAAAGACATCTAAAGATTACATTAACGAACTATCTAAGATAATCGCCATGTATCAAGCCATTAAAAAACTTAAAGATACTAAATCTTTGATATCCTTAGAACGTCAAACCAATAACATAGATTTCATTGATAACGCTCTAACTGAAATTGCTGAACTTAAAAAAAGCAACATCTCCCCAGAGATACTTTTAGAAACTTCTAAAAAGTTTCCTAAACAAGTTAGAGAAAAATCTCAAGATATGGCTTTGATATATGCAGAGTATCAAAATATACTAAACGAAAAAAATCTACAAGACTCTCTTAGTGATATCCTTGAGTGTAGTAGATTGGCTCAAGAAAACGATTGTTTTAAAGATGCTACCTTCTTTATAGATGAGTTTGATGCTTTCACTAACGATGAAATTCAACTATTTGATGTAATACTATCACAATGTAAAGATTTTTATGTATCTTTAAGAACGTACAATCCATTAAAGGATAAATCTACACATTTTGAACCTGTAAATACTACCTACAAGCAACTTTATCAACTAGCAAAGAAACACAATCAAGATATTGAAGATATCCATTGTGATACCCTCTACAGATATACTTCTAAAGATTTACAAACTATAAGTAACAACATCTTCACTAATGGATTTAAAGATAAAATTTCCTCTAGTGGAAGTGTATCCATTGTGGAGTGTTCCGACTACTATCAAGAGTGTAACTATGTGTGTTCTCAAATTAGAAACTTAATAGTTCAAGGATATTCCTATAAAGATATATTCGTTACTGCACGTCATGTAGACAACTATCTTGGAATTATAGAGCGTTCCTTTGAAACTTATGATATTCCATACTTCTTAAGTACCGACCAATCTTCAATATATACCTCCATAATGATATACTTTATAGACTTATTACAAATAATATCCAATAATAGTTTTAATACAGATGATATTCTTAGATATATTAAAAACCCTATTACCAACATATCATTTGAAAGAATTTCCGATTTGGAAAACTATTGCTACAAATGGAACGTTAAAGGCAAAATGTGGCTAGAAGATTTCTTGGAAGATGACAATTTGACTGCTAATAATACTCGTGAAAATATCATTAAGCCTATACTCCAATTGAAAGAATTGATAAAAGATAAAACTTGTCTTGAAGTTTGCAGAACTATCTTTGAGTTTATGGAAAAGCAATCCATTAGGGAAAATATCCAAAAGTTGATTGATAATAATAAAAATAATGGCTTTGAAAGTTCTGCTGATGATATGGTTCGTATTTGGGATATGCTTATGACTATCTTAGATACCCTATGCACATTTATGGGCGATATGGTTATTCCTATTAAGGATTTTAAAGATGTTATCTGCACTATGATTAGTCAAAGTAACTTTAAATCTGCTCCACAAAAGTTAGATGCTGTTAGTTTTTCTGCCTCCGATAATGCTAGATATAACTCCCCTAAGGTGCTATTTGTATTGGGTGTAAATGATGGTGTATTTCCATCATCGGTTAGTAATAATGGAATTTTTACCAACTCCGACATGAAATACTTTTCCGATGTTGGTTTAAACTTTTCAAAATCCATTCAAGATAAGACTGCTGATGAAAAGTTAGTAGTATATAAGACGTTATCAGCACCAGCAGAAAAGTTATATCTATCGTATGCTTTAAAAGATACTCTAGGTGAAATGAAATATCCATCTTATGTAATAGATAGCATTAGAAATCTATTTAACAATTTGGACATTCAAAAAGCTAAGGATATCCCTACTGATATAATATGTTCCACATTTAAGGCATCTTATGATTACTTTGTACGAAACTTTTGGAACTATTCTGAAAATCAAGTTACCATTGAGGAAGTTCTTAAAACTAATGATATGTATACTTCTAAAGTGGACTATCTTAAAAAGATTTCTAACAATCAAGAACTTAAAATTCAAGATAAAAATATCGCTATGAAACTATTTAGACAACGAATTAAAATATATGCTACTAAGTTTGAAACTTATAATAAATGCCACTTTAAGTACTTCTGTAGTGAGGGATTGAAGATTAAAAAACCTACTAAAACAGATATATCTAAGTTGGAAATAGGTAATATAATCCATTATTGTTTAGAAAATATTATAAAGAATAATCCTAAAGATATTCTAGTAAAACTATCCAAAGATGATATAAATACTCAAATTGAAAGTTTAGCCAATAAGTACAAACTAGATAATCTTGGTGGCGACTATGGTAAAACTGAACGTTTTCAATCCAACTTTAAAAGAGTAAAAAAGAGTATCTTACAGACAGTTTTGCATCTTCAAGATGAGTTTTCACAATTGGAATTTACTCCAGTAGACTTTGAACTCTCTGTAGATGACAACGGAGAGTGTAAACCACTATCTATTAAAAATGATGAAGGTATGGAAATATTCTTGTGTGGCAAAATTGACCGTGTGGATATTCTACATACTGAAAGTTCATCTTATGTTAGAGTAGTCGACTATAAGAGTGGCACTCAAGATTTTGAAAGTGAAAAACTTCCATATGGCATAGATATGCAAATGTTTTTGTATCTGTTTGCAATAACTGGCAAAGATGGTAAGTACAAAGATTGTACTCCTGCTGGTGTACTATATATGCCTGTAAGTGAGGTTCATATTAGCAAGGATAATAAACGTGAAACAGATAATAATAAATCTAATACTATAAATAAGCATTTTAAAATGAAAGGTGTAGTATTAGATGATATTTCAGTAATTCAATCTATGGATAAGACTTTATGTGGTACATACGTTCCATTTAACATAAAGCCTAAAGGAAAATCTCAAAATATGACCTTATCGGAAGAACAGTTTAACAAGATTAAGCATCATGCTGAAAAGTTACTTTTAAGTATGGCTGATGGCTTATCTAATGGAGATATATCTAGTAAAGTTCTACTATTCGATGATGATAAAAGATATTCTGTATGTTCATTCTGCGACTATTGGAGCATATGTGGAAACTATCCACATAGAAACTGCCGTTTAGTATCTAAAGCAGAAGCAGAAGAACTATATAAAGAAATAATAAACTCAGATGGGATTGGTGATGATGATGGCAATTTGGACTAATGAACAATTAGATGCTATAAATGGTGATGGTTGTTCTATAATGGTATCAGCGGCGGCAGGTAGTGGAAAAACATCGGTATTGGTTGAACGTTTAGTAAGAATACTATCTAATGCAGAATATAACGTATCTGCTGATAGAATGATAGTCGTAACCTTTACTAGAGATTCTGCATCTGAAATGAAACAACGTCTAATAAAGGCTATAACTCAAAAGATGGAACAAGAACCTAATAACGATTGGTTGTCTAAACAACATTCCATGTTACAAAATGCTAAGATATCCACAATACATTCTTTTTGCTTCGACTTAATTAGAGATAATATAAACTCCTTAAACCTATCGCCTAACTTTAAGATTATTGAACCTACTCAAGAAAAAATGCTCTGTTTGAAAGCCACTCAAGATGCTATTGAAAGTATGTACAAAAGTAATCAAGAAGAAATGATATTTTTAAGTCAATCGATATGCGATAAAACCGATGACGACTTAGAAAAGATATTAATAGATTTATATGAATTTTTGATATCCGTACCTTTTTTTGAAGATTGGTTTAAATCTAAATGTATAGATTACTACTCTAAAGTGGATATGTTCCACGATATAGCCTTAGATAGCGTATTTAACTCCCAAATTGAAGTACTTCAACAAATGATATCTTTAAGTGATAAGGCTATTGAAATTTGTGAGCAATCCGATGACGAAAATGCTTTGAATATACTTCAGCAAGAAAATGACTTCTTTATTAGATGTATAGATATTTTAAAATCTAAAGATAGGTTTGATTTGGATATCTTAAAAAGTATGGATAGCTTTAAATTCCAAAGTCTACGTTTTGCTAAAGATAATATTTTTAAGGAAAGTATTAGAAAGTACAGAGATGACTATAAAACACTTATCCTAAAAAATACTAAGATAAACTTTTCAATACTTATCGATGTAATTGAAAACTACTCACAAGATAAGGCTACTAACAAAAGAGTATCTATAATATTACTGGACTTAATTAAAAATATTCATGAAAATTTAAGACAAATAAAAATAGAAGAAAATGTGCTAGGTTTTTCCGATGCTGAACAGATAGCAATTCAACTATTAGCCACTAAGGATATCAATGGAAGTATAGTTCAAAGCGAACTTGCTAAAAACTTATCGGAATACTATCAAATAATAATGATAGATGAGTTTCAAGATTCTAATAACAATCAAGATTTAATATTTAAAATGCTATCTAAGGGTGGAACGTTCGAAAAAATGGGATATAATATGTTCGTAGTAGGTGACGTTAAACAATCGATATATAACTTTAGATTGGCTAATCCACAAAACTTTATAAACGTAATGGAATACTCTAAACCTTACAATAAAGAAAACCTAGATAGAAACTCTTATATAAAACTAAATAAGAACTTTAGAAGTTCCAAACCAGTAATAGACTTTGTAAACTATGTATTTGAAAATATAATGACTGATAAAGTAGGTGATGTAGTATATAATCAAGAAGAAAAGTTAATCTATGGAGCAAACTATCCAAAGGGTAACAGATGCACCGAAATACCTTTAATAGATAGCAAAAAAAATTCTGAAGCTGAATATATAGCCAACACTATAAAGTCTATGATAGATAATGAATATCCTGTAATGGAAAGCGATGGCTCTACTAGAAAGTGCAAACCTTCCGATTTTTGTATGCTATTCATGAGTACTAAAGATGTGGATATCTACTTTGAAAAACTTCAAGAACTTGGTTTTAGTGTGGATTTCGACCAAGATGATGAGTATTTAAAATCAAGAGAGGTATCTTTGTTGATAAATATGCTTAAAATAGTAAATAATCCTATGGATAACATTGCTTTAACATCTATTATGTTATCGCCATTGTTTATGTTCACTCCCGATGACGTTGCTACCATTAGATTAGTCAACAGAAACGCTAGTATATACTCATCAATGATAGAAGTATCAAAAGATATACAATATACTCAATATTCCAAAGAGTTAGTTATCAAAGTGGATTACATGATAAACATTCTTAATAGGTTAAGAGATATATCTGCAAACTGCACTACTGCTCAACTTATGAGCGAAATTATAGAAGTAACTGATTTAATATCCATCATGCAAGTGTATGATACTTCGGAAAAACGTCGCCGAAACATTCAAATTCTTTTAAAGTTAGCACAAAATCACGATGCAAACTCTATAACTGGAATATCTGGCTTTATTAGATATATCAATAATATCCTTGAAAGTAATGAAGATATAAATGTTAAAAATAATATCTCTACTAACGATAGTATTAGTATGAAAACTATTCATAAATCTAAAGGGTTAGAATTTCCATTTGTATTCTTGTGTAACGCAAGTAGAAACTTCAACGAAAAAGATGTATCTTCTGCTATACAGAAAAGTTTTAACTATGGATTATCTTATAAACTTAAAGATAGAAACTCATTAGTAGAATATACCACCGTAGACCGTATTAGAATGTGTAATCAAAAACTTTTAGAAAGTCGTAGCGAAAAGATGCGTCTAATGTATGTAGCTATGACTAGAGCTAAAGAAAAGTTATTTATTCCGTTAAGCTATGATAAATCGGATACTAGAGTAGTAAATAAGATATCTAAGTATATAGAAGATATTCAATATGAAGGTAAAATAACCACCAATTTGACTAAGAATGCTAAAAGTATGGCAGATTGGCTAACTATGGTCTTATGTTGTAGTAGTAAATCTAGTACTTTAAGAGAATTTTTTGAACTTCCTATTGAAAATAACCATATATTGGAATGCTATCCAGATATAAATATGTATGAATATACTCCTAACATTAAAGATACTCAACAAGATACCTCTAGTGAAGATGCTATCATATTTGATGTAAACCAAGATTTAAAACAAAAAATATATGATAATTGTAACTTTAAGTACATCAATAATAAAGCAGATTTACCCGCTCGTATAAGTGTATCGGATATAGTTAAATCGGATAACTTTAAAATTAAAGGTTCTGTATCAACTCAAGATTTGGTAGAAAGTTCCGTTGAAGATTTAAGAACGCCTAACTTTATGAGGTTAGACAATCTAACTCCTGCCGAAAAGGGTACTGCTATACATACTGTAATGCAGTATTGCAACTTTGATAATCTAAAGTTAAGCCCCCTTGATGAGATACAACGTCTACTAGATGAGGGTTACATTACTAAAGAACAGTTCAATATTATAGATATATCCATGTTTAACAGATTAATTCTTAGTGATATTTTTGACTTAATCGTCAATAATAGAATCGCCCGTGAACGTGATTTTCTTGTAAAAGTATCCGACTTAGATTTCAAAAACGATAACATTCTACAGTATCAGGATACCGATACTATGCTTCAAGGTTGTGTTGATATGATTGTATTTCAATCTGATGGTGGTATAATCATAGACTATAAAACAGACAATGTATTCTCTATGGATATTCTAAAAGATAGATATTCTTTACAGATTAAACTATATAAATCAGCTATACAGTTGATTGAAAACATAAAAATAAAAAAATGCTTAATATATTCCATGAAGTTAGGAAAATCCATTGAAATTGATTAAAATTAAGATACTCATTATTAATATAATGAGTATCTATTTTTTATATTATATAAGGTCTATAGCATTTCTTAGTTGTTCTAAATCTTTGTGAGTGTATACGCTATCGGTAATGCCTTTTGATGCGTGTCCAGTAAGGCGTTCAATAGATACCTTATTAGCATCGGCATTACTTAACAGAGTTACAAAAGTATGTCTAGTATCGTGTGGAGTATGTTCCATGCCGTACTGTTTCATAGTATTTTTAAATCTGTATATAAATTGATTATAGTTCATAGGTGAGCCATCTTGATTGGTTACAAGATACTCCCTCCCATCGGAAAAGATTTCGTCTATTAAAGGAATAATCTTCCTATTACATGGAACTTTTCTATTTTTACCAGCTTTGGATTTAATTCCTCCAGTGATAACATAGTCACTAGATACATCTTCACGCTTTATGGATATAAATTCAGAGGCTCTAAAACCAGTATATATCATTATGTATATATATTGACCAAACTCATCTAAAGCGTGTTTAAAGACTTCAATTTCAGCTGAGGTAAATGGAACTTTTTCTTTTCTGTCATCTAATTTAGGAAGTTTAAGCATAGTAGCTATATTTTTTTCCGTGATATCGTTGAATATGGCATACTTATACATTTCACCAAATAGAAGTTTTATCTGTAGTAGAGTTGCCTTTTTACATACCTTTTGAGCGTTATCGATACATTTTTGAAGGTCTTTAAGAGTTATTTCGCTAAAAGTCTTGAAATACAAAGATTTCAAATGTGTATTATATAAACTTTTTATATTTTTGTATCTACTTTCTGAGAGTTCTTCTTTTAACTTCCAAGTGAACCACATTTCAAAAACTTCGCTGAACATAAGCGATTTATTAGCTAATCTGTTTTGTTCCTTATTGTAGTTAGATAGCATTTGTATAGCATCTTTTCTAGTCTTAGAATAACCTATAATCTTATATATAGGTTGATTTTTTTCATTAAATCCTATAGTTTTTCTAGCAACATAAGGATTTCTTCTTTTTCCAGAAAGTTTATATACACTACCATATCCATTAGGCATACGCATAGGCATAGAAATCACCACCATATTTTTTAATATATATACATTATACTAATAAATTCAAAAAAATTCAATCTTTTGCGATTAAATTAAATCTAAATTTTTGCAGACGACCAAAACTAGCAACATAAGACAGACTACATATGTTACAATACAATAGGGGTGATGTATTGCACTGCATATATGTAGATGTTCTTATAGTCTTGAACTGGTATATAAACTACTTTATCTTGCTTGGTACTGCCAAGATAACTCATATTGGATTTAAAAGAAAACGTCTAGTAATGTCATCTTTTATAGGAGCATTATCCTCATTAATGATACTACTTCCTACTATGAACTATTTAATTAATGTTGCTTTAAAATTAATCATATCGTTGATATTAATACTGGTGGCTTTTGGTATTAAAGAACTCTCTACTACTTTAAAGATGTCGTTATACTTCTGCGTGATAAGTTTTCTATTCGCTGGTGTTATGATGGCTCTTAAAGGAATTTTAAATAGTGAGGTGATATCTACTAATAATAGTTATGTATATGCAAACTTTTCGATTAAGTTTTTAATAATATCCACAACCATTAGTTACGGTTTATTGTGCCTGCTTAGATTTTTTATGGACAAAAATACAAATACCTCTGGAGAATGGCTATTGACTATTATCTATAATGGAAAATCTGTTGAGATAAAAGGTCTAGCCGATACAGGTAACTCTTTAGTGGATACTTTTACTGGTAAACCTGTAGTAGTATGTTCTAAAGTTTCGTTACAGAATGTTATCAACATACCCAGTTTGGAAGATATAGGTTCTTTAAAAGGATTTAAATTAATTCCCTACTCAACGATATCCAATGGAGGAATTATAATATCATTCGTTCCCGATAAGGTGACTATTACAAATCTATCAAGTGGACGTTCTAAAGATATCGACGTTTTAATTGGTGTATCAGGTGATTGTTCACAAGCTATATTTAATCCTAAAATTTTGGTGTAATGTCGAAAGGTGTGTTTTATGTTATGTTGAATATCTTTAAAACCTTAAAAGTATGTTATATAAAAATTCTATTGAAGTTCAGTTCAAAAGATGTGTTTTATATAAACGGTTCGGAAACCTTACCACCACCGTTATCCAAACTAGAGGAAGAACAAGTTTTTAAACTCTTAGAGAGCAATCCGCACACTGCTAGACAAGAGTTGATTACTCATAATTTAAGATTAGTGGTGTATATTGCTAAAAAGTTTGAAAATACTAATTCCAATGTGGAAGATTTGATATCTATAGGTACTATAGGCTTGATTAAAGCTGTCAATACGTTCTGTCCTAGTAAGAACATAAAACTAGCTACATATGCCTCTAGATGCATTGAAAACGAAATATTAATGTTTTTAAGAAAATCTTCGCAGTACAAAAATGAAGTATCTATTGATGAACCCTTAAATATCGATTGGGACGGCAACGAACTATTACTATCAGATATTCTTGGCACAGATGAGGACATAGTCTGCAAAGGTGTAGAAACTGAAGCAGAAAATATCATGCTTATGGAAGCCTTAGAAACTCTATCTCCTAGAGAAAAAAATATCATGAAGATGCGTTTCGGTTTAGATGATGGAAAGGAAAAAACTCAAAAAGAGGTTGCCGATATAATAGGAATATCGCAATCGTATATATCTAGGCTAGAAAAAAAGATTGTAAAGCATCTAAAAAGAGAACTCTCACAAAAGATATAGCATATCTTGAAAGTAACAAGTATTTTTAGACTTATTATAATTAACTGGAAAAACCTATGTATTGTATTATATACTCATAAGATATTATTAGAGGTTTCATCACAGATTGTAGGGTTCACAATGATATGAGACACAATTTATGGTAATTAAGTAAATATTGTTTAGGGGAAAGCCAGCCAAGAGGACGCATAGGAAAATTATTATATTTTCTAAGATGCACCCTCAATTGATTTTTAAAATCATCAGGGGTAAAAGGTCGTATTCTTCTATATTTTATTCCAATTCTTTAAGGTTTTTTTCAAACATACTAAGTTTGTTCTTTTTGTTAGAAACGAATTTTTTTGTAAATTCACAACCGTTGTCAGTTTGAACACATTCAACTTTAAACGAAAAAAATTTTAACATATGTTCTAAAAACACTGTAGATGTGTAGGTATTATGTTCTTCAAAAGCCTCAATTTGACAAAATATTCTTTTTTGTGTTATACTATCCATAGCGAATTAAGTCCTTTTTTTATGTTTATTGTATGTTTTTATTTTAACATAAAAGTTCTTAGTTCGCTACTTTTTTATCGATTTTTAATTGGTAAAAATTGTGTCTTGTTTCATTGTGAAACATACAAAAACACAAAAAAATTTAGAAATTATGTGCATTGTCGATATGAAAAAATAGTTCTTAGATTTTTTAAAAAAATTTTAAAAAAGTACTTGACATGGAGTTCACTCCATATGATACACTTTATTTAGTAAAGATGTTAAACATCTTACATAAAGTTTGGAGGTATGTTATATATGAGTATGAAAAAGAAAGTTTTAATAGTATCGGCAAGTCCAAGAAGGAATGGTAACTCCGATACACTATGTAATCAATTTTTAAAAGGTGCTGTCGAAAGTGGTCATGAAGTTGAAAAAATCTTTTTAAAGGATAGTACTATTAACTTCTGTACAGGTTGTGGAGTCTGTAATAGAACTCACAAGTGTGTACAACATGATGACATGGCTCTACTATTGGATAAAATGGTTAATGCCGACGTTATAGTATTAGCCACTCCAGTATACTTCTATACTATGGACGGTCAACTAAAAACTTTTATAGATAGAACTGTTCCACGTTATACAGAGATATCTAATAAAGAGTTTTACTATATACTAACATCAGCAGATACTGATAAATCTATGTTGAGCAAAACCGTAGACAGTATTAGAGGTTTCACCATAGATTGTCTTGACAACGCTATGGAAAAAGGTATAATATACGGTGTGGGTGCTTGGAATATTGGAGAAATCAATAATACTCCAGCATACAATCAAGCGTATAATATGGGTAAATCTTTATAAAATGTAAAGGAGTGTTTTTTATGAAATATCTTAACAAACAGGATTTTGAAAAAATAAATACTTTTGGAATAGGTCAACCAAATACTAACTTTGCTAAATACTTTATTGGGGATTCTTATCTAAATCCATTAGTAGACCCAACTAAAGCATCAGTATTTTTAACAAACGTGACATTTTCTCCATCTTGTAGAAATAACTGGCATATACATCATGCCACTAGTGGAGGAGGTCAAATCTTGATATGTACAGCTGGAGAAGGTTGGTATCAAGAGGAGGGAAAAGAGCCAATTAGTCTAACTGAAGGCATGGTTATAAACATTCCAGCAGAAGTAAAACACTGGCATGGTGCTAAAGCTGATAGTTGGTTTAGTCATATAGCTGTAGAATGTTCTGGAGAAAATCGTTCTAATGAGTGGTGCGAACCAGTTTCCGATGAGTATTACAGTAAACTATCTTAGTTGAGGTGATATATCTATGACTATCGGAGAGGCTAGTAAGAAGTTTGAAATATCTACAGATACTCTTAGATATTACGAACGTATTGGATTAATTCCACCAGTTCCTAGAAATAAAAGCGGTCTGCGTGACTATAATGAGGATAGTTGCAATTGGATTAACTTCATAAAATGTATGCGTAGTGCAGGTATGCCTATCGAGGCTCTTATTGAATACGTTCAACTGTTCCAAATGGGCGATAGTACTATCGAGGCTAGAAAAAGTCTTTTAGTGGAACAACTTAAAAACTTGGAAGTTAAACGTGATAATATTCAACATACCATAGATAGACTAAATATTAAAATACAACACTATGATGATATAATTCTTAGATGTGAAAATTCTTTAAATGGCACATCTTTTAAAGAACAAGATTAACATTTAGGTATCAAGAACACTAAAATAGTTCTTGATGCCTATTTTTTTTAATTAAATTTTTTTGTTGCTAATATTATAATTTTGTGATATAATAATATTAAAATGCACATTCTGTATATGTGATTAATCAAAGTTTTGGAGGTTCTTTTAAAATATGGAAGAAAATAAAAAGTATAATGTTCGTGATAGCGTGTTTAAGATATTGTTTGAAAAATCTTTTCGTGATGATAGCATAGATGAACTTTTAGCTATTGCTAAAGATGAACATATCACTGAAGTTAATATCACTAATAAAGTGGTACAGTTAGTTAAAGGGGTTCTTGAACATCAACAAGAGTTAGACGATATAATATCTAAGTATAGTACTACACGTTCTTTAAATAGAATTGCAACTGCTAACCTTATAATACTTAGATTGGCTATATATGAAGTTCTATTTGATGATAAAGTTCCTACTAATACAGCAGTCTTTGAAGCCGTTAAGTTGGCTGAAGTATATTGCTCACCTAAAGATGTTAAGTTCATAAATGGTCTATTGGGAGCTTTTACTAGAAATTTAGAGGATAACAAAGCATAAGTTTATGAAATACTATCTTGGAATTGATACTAGTAACTATACTACATCGGTAGCGTTAATTACATCAGATGGAACTATAGTTCAAAGAAAGAAGTTACTCCCAGTAAAAGACGGTGAACGTGGACTTCGTCAAAGTGATGCAGTATTCCATCATACTAAACAGATACCAGACTTATTAGAAGATTTACTATCTAATATAGATGGCACTATACTAGGTGTAGGAGTATCTGTTACACCTACTACGGAAAAAGGTTCTTATATGCCATGCTTTTTAGTAGGTGAGGCTATTGCTCGTTCTATAAGTGCTACGTTAAGAGTTCCATTGTATAGGACTTCTCATCAAGTGGGACACGTTTTAGCAGGTATAGTATCTAGTAAGCAGTTTGAACTATTAAGTTCAAAGTTCATAGCGTTTCACATTAGCGGAGGTACTACCGATTGCTTAATGTGTTCGCCTAGTTTAAACGGTAGTATATTGGATATCCATAAAGTATCGGGTTCACTGGATTTAAAGGGCGGTCAAGTAGTAGATAGAGTGGGTGTGGCTTTAGGCTTGAACTTCCCATGTGGAAAAGAATTGGAAAAGTTGGCTATACAGAGTACTAAAACTTTTAAGATAAATCCAGCTATTAAAGATGGTAACTGTTGCCTATCGGGAGTTGAAAACATATGCAATAGCATGATATCTAAAGGTGAACAACCTTGCGATATCGCTAGATATTGCTTGGAATATATATACATATCTATTAAACACATGATTAGATACTCTTTAAAAAAGTTCGGTGATATGCCTATATTATGTGTTGGTGGAGTTATGTCCAATAGTATAATTAGAGAAAAACTATCTAAAGAGTTTAAGTGTTACTTCGCAGAACCTCAACTTTCTTGTGATAACGCCGTTGGAATATCTTTTTATGCTATGAAAAGATATCTTGAAACACATTAATTTTAAGAAAGGAATTTTTATCTATGAAAGATATTCACATTGAACAACTTAAAAAATATGTTTCCTTAGTAGAAGATAATCTACATAAGTATTTGGTCGGAAGTGTTCCTCTAGGTTTGGAAAAAGATGTAGTATCTGCTATGGAGTATTCTCTATCGGCTGGAGGTAAAAGATTACGTCCAGTATTGGTAATGGAGTTCTGTAAACTTCTAGGAGGTAACGTTGAGAAATCTTTAGCTAGTGCTTGTGCTATAGAAATGTTACATACTAGTTCATTAATCCATGATGACCTTCCTTGCATGGATAATGATGACTTTAGACGTGGAAAGCCATCATGTCATAAGCAGTTTAACGAATGGTTAGCCGTATTGGCTGGTGATAATCTTATGATTAAACCTTTTGAAATTATCGCCAATGATGAAAACATCTCTCCATTGACTAGAGTTAAAATAGTATCTATATTAAGCAAATCCACGGGTTTTGAGGGCATGATTGGTGGTCAAGTATTGGATATTCAAAATGAAACTCGTGAAACCATCACCGAAGATATCCTTACTAGAACTTGCCTTGAAAAGACGGGGGCTTTAATAAGTTGTGCTTGTCAGATGGGTTGTCTATGTGCTGAATTAAATCTAGAAAAGATTAATCTTGCTATTGAGTATGCTGAAAATTTAGGTCTAGCTTTTCAAATAATAGATGATATCTTAGATGTGACAGGTTCTCAAGAAGTGCTTGGAAAACCTATCGGTAGCGATAGCCTTCAAAACAAGCATACGTTCGTTACTCTATTGGGTCTAGATGGTGCTAAGAGTAAAGCTGAATACTATACTAATAAGGCTCTAAACGTTTTGGATAGTTTTCAAAATAACGACTTTTTAGTCGATTTGACTAATAGTCTATTGGTTAGAAATTATTAGTCTATTATATAAGATTGGAGTTAAAATATTGTGATGTATAACGGAGTAATAGTTGCAGCATTGATATCATGGGCAGTAGCTCAGTTGATAAAAACTTGTTTGCATACTATTAAATTTAAAACTTTTTATGCTCAACGATTAGTCGGTGCAGGTGGTATGCCTAGTTCACATACTTCCATGGTTATATCCGCACTGTTGACCGTGGGCCGTAAAGATGGTACAGGCTCTACTGCATTCGCCTTGATGTTCATAATGGGTGCTATAGTAATATACGATGCTATGGGCGTTAGACGTGCAGCAGGACTTCATGCTAGAGAAATTAATAAGTTAAAAGAAAGCGTATCAGAAAAAGATGAGAATGGCAAACCTTTAATTATGAATGGCAAAAAACTCCAAGAGTATTTAGGGCATACTCCTCTTGAAGTTTTTGGAGGTGCTATAGTTGGTATAGTCATAGGTTTGACAGTTCCAATATAGAAATCTGTTATAAGAATACTAATTTTTAGAGGAAATTTCAATGAATTTAAATAGATTAAATCTACCTAAAGATATAAAAAAATTAAACTATGACCAATGCAATAGACTATGTCAAGATATTAGAACTATCCTTATAGATACTGTATCTAAAAATGGTGGACATTTGGCATCTAATTTAGGAACGGTAGAGTTGACTGTTGCTATTCATAGAGCATTTAACTCTCCTAAAGATAAGATAGTTTGGGACGTTGGACATCAATCCTATACGCATAAACTACTGACTGGTAGATATAAAGACTTCAACACACTTAGAAAAGAAGGAGGTCTTTCTGGATTTCCTAAACCTAGCGAATCCGAACATGATGCCTTTATAAGTGGTCATAGTAGTACGTCCATATCGTTAGCGTGTGGAATGGCTCAAGTTATGAAGTTGAAAAATCAAGATAACTACGCAGTCGCCGTAATAGGCGATGGTGCTTTTACAGGTGGCCTTGCCTACGAAGGATTGAACAATGGTGGAAACTCTGATTTAAACTTGATTATAATATTAAATCAAAATGATATGTCTATTTCGGAAAATACTGGGGCTATAGCAAACTATTTCAGTAAAATTCGTCAACGTGAGGGATACGTCAATACTAAGTTGGCAGTTAAAAAAACTCTAGATAAAGTTCCTTTAGGGAAAAATATAAGTAACGTTATATCACGTTCCAAAGGAGCAGTTAAAGGAGCGTTGTTCAATAATAACATCTTTGAGGCTTTGGGATATATCTACATTGGCATTGTAGATGGTCATAATATTGAAGCTATAGAAAAAGCTCTAAATACTGCTAAGATGTATCGTAGACCTGTAGTAGTTCATGTGCATACCACTAAGGGGAAAGGATATCGTCCTGCAGAAGTAAATCCAAATGAGTACCACGGAGTATCTAACTTTGATGTTACTACTGGTAAACAGAATTTAAGTAATCAATATGAAAGCTATTCTAGTTCTTTTGGTAAGAAAGTAATCAAGTTAGGCGACTTAGACGAAAATATATGTACTATCACGGCTGCTATGAAAGAAAATACTGGACTTTCTAAGTTTGCTGAAAAGTATCCCAACAGATTTTTTGATGTGGGTATTGCCGAACAACACGCCGTAACCTTTGCTAGTGGAATGGCATCTATGGGCATGATACCTATATTTGCAGTATATTCAACGTTCTTACAACGGGCATATGACCAATTAATTCATGATGTTGCTATTGCTAATACTCACATAGTGTTGGCTATCGATAGAGCAGGTATAGTCGGAGATGATGGCGAAACACATCAAGGAATATTTGATGTGGCTTTTCTTTCTGAAATTCCAAACTGTACAATATATTCACCTGCGTGTATAGATGAGTTAAATTGGTCTTTCGATAGAGCAGTATATCATGAGAGTGGCTTGTCGTGTGTTAGATATCCAAGGGGAGTGGATAAGACTACCTATCCAAAACAGAAAAAAATATCCGACTACTTTTTGGATACTCTAAGTAAGCCATCTAATACGTTAATAGTAACCTATGGCAGAGTTTACGACTCTCTTTACAAAGCAAAAACTTTATTATATAATAAGTATAAAATATCAGTAGATACTCTAAAGCTAACTAAGATATATCCAATACCAAATGGAGCAGTACAATTAGCTCTAAACTATAGTAATATAATCTTTTTTGAGGAGGGCATTCAAAGTGGTGGCTTGGCTGAACACTTTCTAAATGAACTATCTAAGCGTGGCTTTAACGGAAGATATACTATCCGTGCTATAGATGGTTTTGTGTACGCAGGAACTGTTCAAAGTTGCTTAGAAAGATATTCTCTTACTAGTCAAACTATGTATGAGTATATTAAAAATAATATTAATATCGGAAAGGCAGATACTTCTAATGAGAGTTGACGTGTTTTTAACTGAAAATGGCTATTCTAAAAGCAGACAGTCTGCTAAAAATTTGATATCTAATAGTAGACTGTTAATAAATGGTGAAGTCTGTACTAAGCCATCTTATGATGTAAAACCTACAGATAGTATTCAAATAGTAGGAGATAATCCTAAGTACGTTGGTAGAGGTGGTCTAAAGTTAGAAACGGCTATAGATAACTTTGACATTCTGCTAAAAGATAACGTCTGTATAGATATTGGAGCATCTACGGGTGGCTTTACCGATTGTATGCTACAAAATGGAGCATCTAAAGTGTTCGCTGTAGATGTGGGTCACGACCAACTAGATAGTTCACTTTTAAACGATTGTCGTGTTATTAATCTTGAAAAGACTAATATCCGTGATGTAGATATCTCTACTTTTAATAATCAACTTGTGGATTTTATATCTGTAGATGTTTCATTTATATCGTTGAAGTTAGTTCTGCCAAAAGTATATGAACTTTTAAAATCTCAAGGCAGAGCAGTAACCTTAATTAAACCTCAGTTTGAGGCTGGAAAGAGTAATCTTAATAAGCATGGAATAGTAAAATCGGAAAAGGTTAGGTTAAGTGTAATAAACGATATCCAAGCGTTTGCACAAAGTTTGGGTTTTATCGTGGTGGGAGTTTGTCAATCGGTGATTACTGGTTCAAAAGGTAATGTTGAATATCTTATGTATGTTATAAAGAGGTGATATATTATGCTTAAAGTAGCAATATTTCATAATTCACAAAAAAATAATGCCGATATGTGTGCCTTGCAAGTAGCTGATATATTACATCAACAAGGTATTAAGGTGTTCGCAGATTATGAAAGGTCGGAATTTTACAAGGATAAGTCTTATATCAACTTTGGAAACTTCTCCGATATAGCAAAATCTTGTGATGTGGCTATAGCTATAGGTGGTGATGGTACTATTCTACAATGTGCAAAGTATATTGTAGGTAGTAACACTCAACTTTTGGGTATAAATACTGGTAGATTGGGCTTTATGGCATCGGTGGAACTCTCTCAACTTGATGTCCTAAAAAAGTTACCTCTTAAAGATTATAATGTAATTCCAAGAATGTTACTAAAGATATCTTTAAGTGACGGTTCAACTTTTGAGGCTTTAAATGATATATCTATAGTAAGACAGTATTCAAAAATCTTTGATTTTTCTATACATCTACAAGATATCCCAATAGGTAGCTACAGGGCAGATGGCGTAATATTTAGTACTCCAACTGGTTCGACGGCTTATTCTCTATCGGCTGGAGGACCTATCATCGAACCAGATGCCCAATGTATTGAAATGGTTTTAGTATCTCCACACTTTTTGGGAACTCGTCCAATGATATTTTCTCCTAATAAAGTGTTGAAGTTCTCTCATAGTTGTGACGACGGTGATATTTTTTTCTCTGTCGATGGCAATACTCCTATAAATCTACCTAGAGGTACTACCATCACTATAGAAAAATCTCCTAACATTGTAAATATCATAGATATGATGAACAATACTTTTTACGTTTCGCTTAACGAAAAACTAAACAAGATTAAACTATAATCTATAAGGAGGAATGACCTTTGAAAGAAAATCGACAAAAGTTAATATATGAAATAATATCTAGTAGGGAAGTAACTACTCAATATGATTTGCAAAATATTCTATTGGAATACGGATACAAAGTCACACAAGCTACAATATCCCGTGATATTAGAGAAATGCACTTGATTAAAAATCTTTCAAAAAGTGGACAGTATATATACTGTCTACCTAACAAAAACAAAGATGTTATTCCTAATAAAAAAGAGTACATAATCTTAAAAGGTTTGATATCTAGTATAGACTACGCTTTGAATACTGTAGTTATAAAGTGCCATGTTGGAATGGCTCAAGCCGTATGTGCTTCCATTGATAGTATGAACTTTCCAGATGTTGTAGGTACTATCGCTGGTGATGATACTATATTCATTCTTATGCGTAGCGAACAAAAGGCTTTTGAGTTTGTAAACAACTTCGGAGAAAAGTTTATTGCTACTAAAAATTAGTGGCTATTTTAGGGGGTTCGATTTTTTTGTTATATGAACTATATATCGAAAATTTAGCAGTTATTAAATCGGCACACATACCGTTTTCAGATAGCTTTAATGTGTTCACTGGCGAAACTGGTGCAGGTAAATCTATTTTGATAAATGGAATAAATAGCATACTTGGTCAACGTGTTACTAAAGATATCGTTCGCACTGGAGAAGATAAGGCTATAGTAACGGCTTTGTTTATCAATTTAGATACTTCTATATGTCAAAAACTTGATGAACTAAGTATATCGCATGATGAAAATATGATTACTATTACTAGAGAAATATTTTCTAATGGTGGTAGCGTCGCTAGAATAAATTCAAGAGCAGTAGCTATATCTGTACTTAAAGAGGTAGGACAGTATTTAATAAACATTCATGGTCAGCATGATAACCAAATACTTTTGAACCCTGAAAAACATCTAGAGATTATAGATACTTTTGGTGATAACTATTCACTTTTGAAAGACTATCAAAATGCCTTTAAAGAACTTCAGCAACTGGCTAGACAGATTGGTGAACTTAAAAAGTTACAGACTTCTAAGTTGGAACGCTTGGAAGTTTTAAACTCTAGAATTACTGAACTTGGTGCTTTGAACTTACAACCTAATGAGGATACTCTTATTGAAGAAGAATACTCTATGTGCGTAAACGCTGAAAAGATTATAAACTCTCTTGATGGTGCATATAAAATCCTTAACGATTTAGATAACTCAGCTATGGAAAATATTCTACAAGCTAAGAGCAGTCTGGAACGTTTTTCCAATGCTTTACCTAAACTGCAAACTCTTTGTGAAAGATTATCTAATACATATATAGAAGTTCAAGATATATCGGAAGAAGTTTTAACTATCTCAAACTCCATAGACTTAAACCCATCTAGGTTGGAGTATTTAGCTCAAAGAAGATTGGATTTGAACCATGTCAAAAAGAAGTACTCTCTTGATGTAGATGGCTTAATTAAACTATATCAAGATGCCTTACAAGAAGTATCTACTTTAGAAAGTTCCTCTAGTGAGATTGAAAAACTTAATCTTGAAAAAGAAAAGTTACTCCTAGAGGTTACTGAGAAGGCTAAAAAACTATCGGAGTATAGATTGAAAATTGCTAATAACTTTGTATCTAGGGTATGTAAAGAACTCGAATTTTTAAATATGCCTAATGTTATATTTAAGGTATCCAATAGCACGGGAAAACTCACTGTACACGGTATGGATAGTATGGAATTTTTAATATCTGCTAACGTTGGTGAACCTCCTAAACCTATCTCTAAGATTGCATCTGGTGGAGAACTTTCAAGAATTATGTTGGCTTTGAAAACTGTTCTAGCTGACAAGGATAACATTCCAACGTTGATATTCGATGAGATAGACACGGGCGTTAGTGGAAAGACTGCTCAAAAGATTGGCTTTAAGTTAAAAGAAGTATCTAAGAATAGACAAGTAATATGTGTTACACATCTTTCGCAGATTGCTATAATGGGAGATAATCACCTATTGATTGAAAAGTCTATACATAATGATAGAACCTCTACAAGTGTTACTAAGCTAGACCACTCTGGCAGAGTGAACGAAATCGCTAGAATTATGAACGGTGATAACTTAACTTCAACGGCTTTAAAAAATGCTGAGGAACTACTCAATAGTGCAAATTGATTTTTCTAGGAGGTTTTTTCTATGTCTATAAACTATTTTTTAAACACTAAGTATATCAATAGTAACTTTGCCGTTCCCAACGTTATAGTAGATGATTATATCCGTTCAGCTGATGGCGACTACATTAAAATACTATTGATAGTATTAAGAAATACATCGGTAGTACCTACTATAGAACAACTGGTACTAATTTCGGGACTTTCTATAGATACTGTTAAATCTGCATTGAAATTTTGGTCGGATAATGGTATAATATGTGCAGTAGATAACTTTTCTAAAATTTCTGATATAAAAAATTATAAGCCTAAACTATTACAACCTAGTGTTATAATGCAACTAGCTGAAGATTCTAAAGATATTAAAGATATTATTAATATAGCTCAAAACATTTCAGGTAATAAGCAATTAACTCCGTTTGAGATGAGCAGTTTAATATCTGCGTATAACTATCTAGGTATGCCTAAAGATGTGATTTTAGCACTATTCTCCGATTGCAAACTTAACAATATGAACATAATGGTATTTGATAATACTATATCTCGTTGGGCATCTATGGGGGTTAGCACTCTTGAAGATGCTAATAAGTATCTACATAATGAGGACTATTTTAGAAATGTAGCTAAAATATTTAACTTAAAATATCTTTTGCCCAACCAAAAGGAGTTGGTCGCCTTTTGGAGTGAAAATAACTATCCATTAGAGATTGTTCAGCATGTATATGACGTTCTGCATAACTTTGATATGTCTAATAATGGAGGTCAAAGCAAGGCCAATATATTCTACATTAACAAGTTGATATCTAATTGGATTTCTAAAGGAATTAATACCTTAGATAGAATTAAACAACTTGAACACACAAGTAATCTGTATGATTTGTGGTCAGCTGGAAATAATAGTAATAATAATCGTAATAAACGTGGAGAAACTACAATTTCTAGTTATAATATAGAAGATTTAATTAATCCTATTGAATGGCATGAATAAAAATAATTAGGAGGTTCTTGAAATTTGAATAACTACGCTTTAAATCAAGCCTTTGATATAATAGAAAAAAGACACGCTGAAGCTATTTCAGAATATGAAAATCGTATTCGAAAGGTTGAAAAGGAAATTCCAGAGATAGCTCATTTAAATAGTCAAATAGCTAACACTAGTAGAGAAGTTATTATAGCATCTTTAACTAAAGATGGAGATGTTAAATCACGAATTGAAGAAATTAAACGTGTTAATCAATACGCTCAAAATAGAATAGCTGAACTGTTAATATCTCATAGGTATCCAAAAGATTTTCTTAATATGCACTATCATTGTCCAAAATGCTCCGATACTGGATATATTGACAATGATTATTGCGAATGTGTAAATACTCTGGTAAATAAAATAAATGCCGATACTATAAATAAAAACTCTTTCTTTAAAAATTGTACCTTTGAAAGTTTTAATCTTGATTATTATAGCCGTTCTAAGATGGTATTTTTAAAAGGGCATAATAATCAAGTAGTTAGCACCTACAATGAGTATGAGTATATGCAAAAAGTTTTTGATTTTTGTAAAAAATACGCTGAAAACTTTCAGGTCAAAAATTCTGAAGATTTATTGATTTTTGGTGGTACTGGTGTAGGCAAAACTCACATATCTTTAGCCATGGGCAAAAAGATTATGGAAGCTGGTTTTAGTGTCATATACAACTCAGCTTTGGATTTATTCAGTTCCTTGGAAAAAGAAAGATTTTCTAATAACAACAACTTTGAAATTAGTATCTTAGATGGTGTTCTAAATGCCGACCTATTAATAATAGATGACCTTGGCATTGAAATGGATAATAAGTTCTACAAATCTGTATTGTATAACATTATTAATACTAGATATATTAAATCATTGCCTACAATAATAAATACTAATTTGAATTTAAATGGCTTGGATTTAAAATACGAAGAAAGAATTTTCTCTAGATTATATTCATACCATATGATGGAGTTCCAAGGTAATGATTATAGAATAGCATCAAAAGATAATCGACAGTCTATATTTTAGTACCTATGTTTTGATTTTTACGTTATATAATTTCTAAAGTTCCACTGCGTTTTTTGGAATTTTAGGAATTATTTTTTTATAACCTATTATTAAATAGTATAACATCTTGACAACTTCTCTTTTTTAAGATAAAATATAGATATATTAAATTTTCATGCCGAAATTTTTCGGGCGTGGTTACGAAAGGATTTGATTTTTAATGGGTTTAACTCTTACAGAAAAAATTCTCAAGGCACATCTTGTAGATGGTGAAATGATAAAAGGTCAAGAAATTGGTATTAGAATAGACCAAACTCTTACTCAAGATGCTACTGGTACTATGGCTTATCTTGAATTTGAGGCTATTGGCGTTCCTAGAGTAAAAACAGAACGCTCTGTTGCTTATATTGACCACAATACTCTACAAAATGGCTTTGAAAATGCTGATGACCACAGATTTATTGGTAGTGTTGCTAAAAAACATGGTATATATTTTTCACGTCCTGGTAATGGTATATGTCACCAAGTACATCTTGAAAGATTTGGCATACCTGGTAAGACTCTAATAGGTTCAGATAGCCATACCCCTACTGGTGGTGGTATAGGTATGATTGCTATCGGTGCAGGTGGCTTAGATGTCGCTGTTGCTATGGGTGGTGGTGCATACTACATCACTTGTCCTAAGATTGTAAAAGTGGAGCTTACTGGCAAACTTAACGCTTGGACTTCTGCTAAAGATGTTATCTTAGAAGTTCTTAGAAGATTAACCGTTAAAGGTGGCGTTGGTAAGGTAATTGAATATTGTGGCGAAGGTGTTAAAACTCTATCCGTTCCTGAAAGAGCTACTATTACTAATATGGGTGCTGAACTTGGTGCTACTACGTCTATATTCCCATCTGATGAAATTACTAAGCAATTCCTAGAGGCTCAACAACGTGGCGAAGTATGGCAACCACTATCTGCTGATGATGACGCAGTATATGATGAAGTTGTAGAAATTAATCTAAGTGAGTTAAAACCTCTTTCAGCTTGTCCACACTCTCCAGATAATATTAAATCTGTTGCAGAACTAAAGGGCATGAAGATTGACCAAGTCTGTATTGGTTCATGTACAAACTCATCATTATTAGATATGATGAAAGTTGCTCATATATTAAAGGGTAATAAAGTACACCCAAATGTATCATTAGCAATTGCTCCTGGTTCAAAGCAAGTTCTAAAGATGATGGCTGATATGGGCTTACTTTCCGATATTATCGATGCAGGTGCTAGAATCCTTGAAAGTGCTTGTGGTCCATGTATAGGTATGGGACAGTCTCCAAACTCTAAGGGTATATCTTTAAGAACTTTCAACAGAAACTTCTTAGGACGTTCTGGAACTAAGGACGGACAAATCTACTTAGTATCTCCAGAAGTTGCAGCTTACTCTGCTATTAACGGCGTATTCTCTGACCCTACAGAACTTGGCGATATGCCTAACTTTGTACTTCCTGAAAAGTTCACCGTAAATGACAACATGATTGAACTTCCTGAACCAGAAGAAACTATGGATAATATTGAAATCTTAAGAGGACCAAACATTAAACCATATCCTGAAACTGCTCCACTACTTGAAACTATTGAAGCACCAGTATCTTTAAAGGTTGAAGATAATATCACTACTGACCACATTATGCCTGCAGGTGCTAAGATTTTACCTTTACGTTCAAACATTCCAGCAATCTCTCAACACTGCTTTACTGTTTGCGATGAAACTTTCCCAACTCGTGCAAAAGAGTTAGGTCAAAGTATTATAGTTGGAGGTTCTAACTATGGACAAGGTTCATCAAGAGAACACGCTGCATTAGCTCCACTATATTTAGGAATTAAAGCTGTACTAGTTAAATCTTTTGCAAGAATACACCGAGCAAATCTAATAAATGCGGGTATCTTACCACTAACCTTTGTTAATGAGGCTGATTATGATAGCATCTCTCAAGGTGATGTTCTAGCTTTAGAAAACGTTAGAAAGTTAGTTGAAGATGGTGTTACTCAATTTAACGTTCTTAATAAGACTACTGGTAAAGAAATCCCAGTACTTTGCGAACTTTCTGGACGTACTAAAGATATCATGTTAGCAGGTGGTCTACTAGATTACACTAGAGAAAATATGAAAAAGAACTAATATTATATATCCATAGACGGATTTGAAACATAATCCGTCTATTTTAAATCAACTTAAATATACCTAGAGGTGATATATATGAAATTGGCTGAAGCGTTATCTATTAGGGCAGATTTACAAAGAAAGTTATCACAATTGGATAATAGACTTTTAAATAATTCCAAGGTTCAAGAGGGAGAAACACCTTCTGAAAATCCTATTGAACTGTTGGCTGAGTTAGATGATTGTACTTCTAAATTGGAATTTTATATACAATCTATAAACTACACCAACAGCGTAACTATTATAGATGGTCTATCTATTGCCGATTTAATCGCTAAAAAAGATACTCTTAATAAAAAAGCTACAATAATAAGAAACTTTTTGAACTCTGCTAGTGAAGTAATCAATAGATATTCTAACAAGGAAATAAAGATTCATAGTACTGTAGATGTCGCTGAATTACAGAAAAGTCTTGATACACTATCTAAGGATTTAAGAGAACTAAATATAAAAATCCAAAGTGCTAACTGGACTACTGATTTAATAGAAAAATAATCATATATGGTTGTATGTTTTTAGAGTGGATATTATTATATTTTTAAAAGTGATATCGATTTATTGCGTATATTGTATATTTACATATGTATACCGTCAAGATGTTTCTGCGGAAATAAGACTATTATTACTTATTTTTACTACCGAATATCAGCTAAAAATGTATGGGTGGGCTAAGGGGATTTTTTTATGATTATACATAATTTAAAAATTACTATTGAAAATTCTAAATTAAAGGATAATTTTTTAATTCCTAAAGGTGAAGTTATTACCAATGTCAATATAACAAAAGTTGATAGAAAATCACGCTATTATGTATTTGATAATATTGTTAAATCTTCTACAATAGATTGTATTCTAAGTTTAAGGAAACAGTATGATGGAAATATCATAGCTTTAAACTTTGCAAATGCTAATATTTCAGGTGGTGGATATATCTTTGGTGGTGATGCACAAGAAGAAAGTCTATGTAGAGCATCTATGTTGTACTATTCTATTAAAGGTTGTAACAGATATTATAATTATAATAGATTTAAAAGTATTCCATTTATCTATTCTGATTATATGATTTATTCTCATAATATACCTATTATTAGAAATAGTAATGATATCCTTTTAAATGATATTGAAAAATGTTCATTTGTAACTTGTCCAGCAGTAAATAGAACTTTTGCAAAACTATTTGTTTCTAATAGTAAGATTAAATCCATTATGAAACGCAGAATTGAAAAGATATTATCTTTAATGGTGAATAAAAATCCACAAGTGATAGTCTTGGGTGCTTGGGGTTGCGGAGCTTTTGGCAATCAAAAAGATATGGTTTTCAATCTGTTTGAAAATTCTATTAATGAATTAGTTCCTGATAGTATAAAAGTTATCTTTGCAGTTATTTAATTAAAATAGTTATCAAGCGATTATATCGCTAAAAATATATTTTGGAGGTTTATCCCAATGGCAGATAAAATTAAAATGACTACCCCTCTTGTCGAAATGGACGGGGACGAAATGACTAGGATTCTTTGGCAATGGATTAAGGATATATTAATCAATCCTTACGTTGACCTAAAAACTGAATACTATGACCTAGGTCTTGAAAACAGAGAAAAAACTAAAGACCAAGTAACTTTTGACAGTGCTGAGGCTACTAAAAAATATGGCGTTGCTGTTAAATGTGCAACTATAACACCTAATCAAGCTAGAATGGGTGAGTATAATCTAACACAAATGTGGAAGTCGCCTAATGGTACTATTAGAGCAATTTTAGATGGTACTGTTTTTAGAACTCCAATATTAGTAAAGGGAGTAACTCCATACATTCCAACTTGGACTAAACCTATTACTATAGCACGTCATGCTTATGGCGACGTTTATAAAAACGTTGAAATGAAAGCTCCACAAGGTTCTAAGGCAGAGTTAGTTCTAACTACTCCAGATGGCACTGAAACTAGAGAAACTATCTACGATTTTAAAGATAGTGATGGTATTATTCAAGGTTTACATAATAAATCCGAAAGTATTAGGGGTTTTGCTCGTGCTTGTTTGAACTACGGTCTTGACCTAAAACAAGACGTTTGGTTCGCTACTAAAGATACTATATCTAAAAAGTATGACCATACCTTTAAGGATATCTTCCAAGAAGTGTATGATACTGAATATAAGGAAAAGTATCAAGAGTTAGGAATTGAATACTTCTACACTCTTATAGATGATGCAGTTGCTAGAGTTATTCGTTCTAATGGTGGATATATCTGGGCTTGTAAAAACTATGATGGCGACGTTATGTCCGATATGGTATCTACTGCATACGGTTCACTCGCTATGATGACTTCCGTACTAGTATCTCCAGATGGTATATACGAATATGAGGCTGCACATGGTACAGTTCAAAGACATTATTATAAGTATCTAAAGGGTGAAGAAACTTCCACAAACTCTGTAGCTACAATATTCGCTTGGAGTGGTGCTCTAAGAAAACGTGGCGAACTTGATAATATTCCTGAACTAATTACTTATGCCGATAATTTGGAAAAAGCTACTATTAAAACTATCGAAGATGGTGTTATGACTGGCGATTTATACTTAATATCTAAGTTGGAAAATAAGACTAAAGTTAATTCTAAGGAATTTTTAGAGGCTATCAACGAAAGACTATCTGCTATGATGTAATATCATACTAAAAAAAGCGTCACTGCTCTGTAACTAGAGGGTGACGCTTTTTATTATCCAAATACAAATTGATATATTACTCCAAACCATTCTCTAACGAAGTAAGTCGGCAGTAGATACCATGAAGTATATCCCGATATACTATAAGTTTTAAAGTTTAACTTTTTAGCAATCATAGATGCTCTAAGTTGATGATAACCATCAGTTACTACAGTTATGGTATCGGTGGGCAGATTTCTTTCTTTTAAGATATCTTTTGAAAACTTGAAGTTTTCAAAGGTGCTAGTGGATTTATCTTCCATGATAATTCTACTTTCAGATATTCCTTTACTAACTAGATATTCTTTCATACATTGTGCTTCAGATATCTGTTCATCACTGCCTTTTCCTCCAGATACTATTGCTATTACATCTTTATTTTCTAGTAGATATTCATAAGCAGTATCTAAACGACGCTTTAACATTAAACTTGGTTTAGTTCCTTTAACTTTGCAACCTAATACTATAATGTTATTCGGTTCGCTAGGGTGATTGTTCATTTTAAAAATCATCATTCCCGATATTATTATAGCTAATAGTATACATAGTAGTAATATTATCGAGATAGCATTTAATGTCACCTTGCCGATATTTTTACTACTTAAGATATCTATAAGTTTAGAAAACTTCTCATTAAAAGCGAATATATAAAATCCCATGATGGAAAAAATTATACCTGCTATATTTCCTAAGTTGACTATTCCCGTAAACGTTGGAAGTAAAAACATCAAGAACAAGATTATAAATATTATAGAAAAGCACAATCTAAGGGTTATGCTTTCTATGTGTGTTAATATACTAACCATTTCGTAGGATACTCTTTAGAGCTTCGGCGAGTTGGTCTGGACATGATGTTCCTCTGCCTCTGCAATCAGTACCTTCTAATCTGTCGATTACATCATCGATTTTCATGCCTTTAATCAAAGCACCTATTCCTTTAAGATTTCCATTGCAACCACCTACAAAAGATACATCACCTAAAGTTTTAGTATCCTCATCGTATTCAATGGTAATCTGTCTTGAACATACTCCTTTTGGAATGTATGTGAACTCTTTCATATTAACAACTTCCTTTCAAAAAATATAATTTATAGTACGGTGGTGAGATTCGACTCTCACTTTACAATCGCTCACGCATAGTTATGAGTTACACCGTCTTGCAACCTTATAGATAGTTACTATGCTCAAACTACAAGGAAGATTGATTTTTAATATTTACTACTTAATCTTAGCAACGCCAGATTTAATACCAGCTTCAGCAACTGCCTCAGCGACAGCATTAGCTACACTTCTATCGAAAGCGTTAGGTAGGATATTTTCAGTGCTTAGTTCATCTTCTGGAACGCAGTTTGCGATAGCATATGAGGCAGCCATCTTCATTTCTTCATTTATATCTTTGGCACGAACCTTTAAAGCACCCTTAAAAATTCCAGGGAATGCAATTACATTGTTTACTTGGTTAGGGAAATCGGAACGACCAGTACCTACTATAAAAGCTCCCGCTTGTTTAGCTACGTCCGGCATAATTTCAGGAGTAGGATTTGCCATCGCAAATATTATTGGCTTATCTGCCATAGATTTAACCATATCTGGAGTAACTAGGTTAGGCTTAGATACTCCAATGAAAGCATCAGCACCGACCATAGCATCGGCAAGAGAGCCTTTTCTATGATTTTTATTAGTAATCTTAGCCATTTCGTAGTGTGATGGATTAGTAAACTCATCGCCGTCGCAGATAATACCATTTATATCCACCATGATTATATCGCCCATGCCCATAGTTATAAAATGCTTTGCTATAGCACAACCAGCAGCACCTGCACCGTTGATAACTAAAGTCATATCTTCAAACTTTTTATTGGCTACTTTAGATGCGTTTAGCATACCTGCACTAGTAACTATAGCAGTTCCGTGTTGGTCATCGTGGAATACTGGAATATCTAACTTTTCTTTAAGTTTTCTTTCTATTTCAAAGCATCTTGGAGCAGAAATATCTTCAAGGTTGATACCACCGAAACTATAAGATATCAATTCAATAGTTCTAACTATTTCGTCAACATCTTTAGAGTTTACGCAGATTGGAAAAGCATCTACATCTGCGAACTCTTTAAATAAGGCACATTTACCTTCCATAACTGGCATAGATGCTAATGGACCTATATCGCCTAAACCTAGAACGGCAGTACCATCGGTAATTACTGCTACTAGATTGTGTCTTCTAGTCAATTCGTATGAAAGTTCTGGATTTTTTTCAATCTCTATACAAGGTTGAGCAACCCCTGGAGTATATGCGTTTGAAAGTTCCTCACGGCTATTTATTGGAGTTCTTGAAATTACTTCAATCTTACCTTTCCATTCTTTATGTTTTAATAAAGAGCTTTCCATTATGTTCATAGTATAAAAATCCTTTCGATAAAATAATTCTTTAATAATTATACACCTTATTTTCTAAAGTGTCAACACGATTAATATTAAAAAAGCATTATCGATAGTATCGATAATACTTAGTGAATTTTCAGAATTTTTGTTACTAGTAAAGAAATCTTTAAAACTTAAAGATATACTATATCCATTAAAGATTAAATTACATATTAAGAAATTCAATATAATTTAGCCTTATATTGAATTTTTACAATCCACATAGATACGCTATATAAATCAATTGTGTTACTAGTGAGTTTCTATTAAAAGTAACATTTTTTATACCTTTTTGGATTGAAATATTTAAATCTTATCTTTGATAATATAATATCACATAATGAAGTTTTTGTCAATACGTTTCTAAAAAATTATATTGATAAACTTCTTTTTTTAGAATTAAAAACGTACAACTATAGATTTTATTTGTGTACAATCGATTTTTAAAGGATACTCCAAAATAATATTTTTTATTAGTGTATTGAAACATCTATTTACTAAAATTCTAGTTTATGATATAATATATAATATCTTATAGTAAAGGAAGTTTTTAAATATGAATATTATTGGAATTATCGGTGCTATGCCATCGGAACTACACGATATTAGAGAAACTTTAAAAAATCCAGAAATTGTACATATAGGTAAGTTCGATTTCTATAAAAATACTCTAAATGATAAAACTATCGTGAACGTTTGTTGTGGAGTTGGCAAAGTAAACTCTACAATATGTACTCAAATGTTAATAGATATCTTTAAAGTTGAATGTATCATAAATACTGGTATAGCTGGTGGTATGAACAATCAAATTAAGGTGTGTGATATAGTTATATCTAATGAGGTTGCATCTCATGATGTAAACTTGACTTTCTTAGAAAAGTATCCACCTTACTGTAGCGTGTTCAAATCCGATACTAACCTTATCGATAAAGCTGTTGCATCTTGCAATAACCTAGAGTACAAATATTTCATAGGTAGGGTGGTATCTGGTGAGCAATTCATCTCCGATAACGCTATTAAGCAAGATATCCAAGATAGATTAAATCCATATGCCGTGGATATGGAAAGTGCATCTATAGGACATTGTGCGTATGTAAATGATATACCTAGTATTAGTATTAGATGTATCTCCGATAACGCCGATGACGAAGGTGCAATGTCATTCGATGAGTTTGAAAAGATAGCTGCTAAACGTGTTGCAAACGTTGTACTAAATGTAATCAATAATATATAATAAAATTGGGATAGATTTTGTATATAAAAAATCTATCCCGTACTATTTTAACTCAGTTGGAATACTCTTGTTTAATGATATCATTTAAACTATCCAGTTCGCAGTAAGTAAGATGTGAATTTTCTTCACATAACAGATTGCACATTGCACAACATTCTTCAGATGCATCTATATTTACTATTATAATCTTTCCGTAGTAAGATGCGTATAACTGCTTTAACAGACTTTCAGGATTTTTCACATCACTTTTTAGGAAAAATAACGTTAATGAATGTTTTTCAGCCTCTGCCTCCACAAAAGATACTCTTATCACCATTATACATATAAATACTACTACTGCTGAAAATATTAGTATACAAATAAGTTCCATATAAAAACCCCCTTATTGAAGTTCTAAAACTTTCTATAATATAGTATGATATTAAACACATTTTTGTGAAAAATATCTTAACTGATGGGGGAAAATCTTTATTTATAGATGCATCTTCTTAGAAATTTCCGAACTTACACTTCTACCATAGAACAAAAATATAGCAGATACTAATATTATACTCAAAGCCGTGCATATCGCAGATGGATATATTATGTTTAAAACTCCTTTGACTATGAATATTAAAGGGACTAAGCCGTATATTCCATTGATTATTAAGTATACCATGTATTCATTTTTGGGAATTTTCTTAACTACAGACAATACACATATTGCCACCGTAGATGCAAAACATGAACATGGTAATACAAAATCTATTGACCATTTATGCCAACCAGTGAATTTGTCCCATAAAAAGCACATTGCAGTTACTATGAATAGTTGTATCATAATGTTAGATATCAACCTTTTACGATAAGTTATTCCAATGATAGCAGTAATCCAACCACATAAAATTCCAAATACAGCGAACCAACACCAATAAATTTTTGGAGATACCATTATATTTACGAATATACATATAACAGCTACAGCTATCGCTATAAAGCTGACTAATCTAATTAAAAAATGTCTGCTATATCTAGGTTGTTCAATTTTCGGATAAGCGTCTACAGAGGGTTCTCCTATTAGAGTTCCTTGGCACAACGGACAACACTTCTTATCGCCATTTACAGATACGTTACACTTTTTACAATACATCATAAAAAACATCACCTACTTTTTGGATTTTACTCTTTTCTTTTTAGAACGTTTTGCAGTAGCAGTGTTATTATCTGTTAAAGATACTTCTTGATTAGACGTTTCTTTAGGTAGATAGTAGTCATTAGTTCTAATTTCCACGTTCACGCCGTTTTTGGATAGACTTCTAAAAAAATTTTTTTGAATATCTGTACTCAAAAAAGAGGAAGTAAATCCAATTTGAAGATTATCATTATATGAGCATATACATAGTTGTAACTTTAGAGTACTAATTAAAACACCAAACTTATCTATATATTTATCTAAGATATCGGGCATGGTAACTCTACCAATGTTAGATATAACTGCAGTTTCATTTAAATCTTTTAAGTGCCTACTTGCTCTAAGAACTATATTTTTAATAGGTCTAGGAACTATTTTAATAAACAGATTTCTTTCCAACGATGCAAAGTTATTCATTCTAATAACTAATCTTTCTTTGGTGAGTTCGTGCTTAAAAGATTTATTTACTCTAGATATTATATCATCTAAAGAGCCATCGCCCTTGTTAAAATCGTAAGATACACTTATCATACCAAAGAAGTTTCTAGCCGTTTCAGATGGAAAATAGTTCCTTAAATTTACTGGAACCATAATAACTATAGGTTTTTTCATCTGTTGAATAGTCATTTCTTTGGCAATAGCCTCTATAAATAAAGCCGTTAGATACACTGTCAAAGTAGTATTATACTTATGAGCGATATCTATTACTTGCTTAGTAGATACTATCCCTTCAATAATTTGAACACATTCGGCATCACGTTTTTCCATCTTAAAGTTGAATGCTTTTCTTTTTGGAGTCTGTTTATTACTCTTGTTTTTGGCATAATATTTTTGAAAACTATCGGAATTACGTTCAGTGACGGTAGCATCGTCTATTATGGGAATATTATCCTTAAACTGTTCTTTGTGAACCTCAACCAAATAGTTAGATACTATATTTTTTAAAAATTGTAAAGCTCCAGTGCCATCGGTTATAACATGATATACTTCTAAATTTATTCTGTTGTTGTAGTATGTAACGTTAAACAACAGATTTTTTTTATTATCATCATATATAGGTGAACAGACTGCTTTATCTTCTAAAGTTACTATAGGAACTAAATCACTTTCTTCTAAATAGTACCAAAAAAATCCTTTTTTCATGACCATTTTGAAGTTTGGAAAGATTTCTAAAGTATATTCCACTGCCGATTGTAATATTTTAGGTTTAACTTCCTCAGTAAGTTCGCAATAGAACCTAAATACACGAGTGTCTGTTTTTTCAATGGTAGATGGAAATATCTTGGCTGCGTTGTCCAATCTGCTCCAAGATTTGCTTTTTTGTATTTTTTTATCTATTGCCATTACATTGAAAATCCTTTCATTAGTTATCTAAATAGGAGTTTATTATGTTATAAGTTTGAAGCATAGCTTTTTTATCGTGGACAAAGAAACCATGCATGACATCTTTCATGCGAATAACTTTGACATTATTATTAGCTTTATTGAGCATCTTTCCAAAGTATTCACCCTCATCACGAAGTGGGTCAAATTGAGCAGTTAGTATTAAGGTATCTGGTTGATTAGAAAAATCTTTAGCACATAGTGGCGAAAAGTATGGATTAACAAAATCCTCAATGCTATTTGCGTACAAAGATACATATTCGTGCATACGTTTAGATGTCAATATATAATCTGTAGCGTTTTCGTGTACAGATTTAAATGGAGAAGTTTGAGTATAATCGTAGTAAGTAACAGGGTAGAGGAGTATCTGTTTATTAGGCATTAGAGCATTTTTATCACGGCTCATTAAAGATACCACTGCACATAGATTTCCTCCAGCACTATCTCCAATGAGAATTACTTTTTTACCTAACTTTTGCATCTTTTTCAATACACTTTGAACTACAATATAACATTCCTTAGTAGCTTGTGGAAACTTATGTTCAGGTGATAGACTATAATCTATAGCTATAACGGTGCAATCGCAGTGTATAGATAGATTTTTACAAGTTTTATTATAAGTATTTATATTTTCGGTAGCCCAACCACCACCATGAATATATATCAAAACGGTATTAGAGTTCTTTTGTGGATATATTCTTACTGGTACAGAATACTTACCAGCTTTAATAGTTCTGTCATAGCGTTTATATATAGGTCTAGTTATATAAGGTTCTTTAGCTTTTAATAGTATCCTATGGATTTTATAGAACTTAGTCCAATCGGGTTTTAAAAGCATATGCGATATACTTTTTACAAACTTATTTATAGTAAAACCTCCTAAGATTTTTTATTAATATATTATATCACAAAAATATTAAAAAATTATTAATACGAAAAAATCGTTATGAAAAAATTTCCATAACGATTTAAATCTTAATCATAAATTTTTTTGAACTCCTCTAGTAACTGATAGACGTTATCAGCAGAGAATACATTGGAAAACTCATCAACATCTTTTTTAGATTTAAACCCAAAACCGTAAGTAACTCCAATGAAATCTACGTTTGCATTTTTAGAACCAATTGCATCAAATTGACTATCACCTATTAGAACTACATTAGATTTATCCTCATTAAACGATAAGATACATTTTTCTACTATATCGGCTTTAGTTAGGAGTCCTTTAGGGTCAGAGCCGTATATATAGTTACAATACTTAGCAATTTCAACGTGTTCTAGCAGATTTTTAGCAAAACTTTCTTGTTTATATGTAGCTACTGCTATTTTTACTCCTTTGGATTGCAAATACTCTAAGGTTTGAAATATTCCATCGTAGATTTTAACGTTAAACAGATTGTCACCAACGTATAGACTTCTAAAAGTTTTTACAGCTAAATCCACCATATCATCGTTAAGATGGCATATATCTTTAAATGAGTTTTGTAAAGGTGGCCCTATAAACTTCAAGATATCTTCCATAGACAAAGGTTTTAGATTTAACTTGTCTATAGTCAAATTTATGCAATCTATAACACCCGCAGATGTATCTAATAGAGTACCATCTAAATCGAATAGTACTGCCTTATAATTTTTCATAATATAAACCTACTTTCTTTTGTATTTAAGAAACTCAATTACTCCTAGAGGTACACACCCTACGAAGTAACAAAGGATATCCACCCATGAAAAAGATGTTCCTATGATAGTTCTTAGTATCACATTTTGTATGTGTAAAATATCGACTATTTGTATATACTGCATGAACTCAACAGATACTGAGAATATAAATATCCATATTGGAAGGAGTTTTATCTTTTTTGGGATAATAATTCTAACTAAAGAGTATAGCACCCATACTACTATGATATCTCCACCATAGTTTCGGATAAATCCTTCATGTAAGAATACAGCTATCAAAACTTCTACAGATACCAGTATAATAAAGATTGTTAGATATAACAATCTCAATTTAGATTTCTTCATAAATCACCATAATTATTATTTATTATATATTAACTATTAACTGTTTAAACTCCATGCCAAAGTGAACCACTTCCATGACCAATATCCAAACCATAAGATATAGCCTTAGTAATATACTCTTTAGCCAATTGAACGCTATCTTGAACAGACTTTCCTTTAGCTAGATTACTCGCTATAGCACTCGATAGCGTACAACCTGTACCATGTGTATTTGGATTATCTATCTTTATATTTTTGAACCATATAGTATCATTATTATGATATAGTAAATCGTCTGCACATTCGGAAAGATGTCCACCTTTTATTAAAATGTATCCGTTATACCACTTAGATATCTCTTTAGCAGATGATAACATATCTTGTTTGGATTTAATATCTATATTGGATAAGACTTCAGCCTCTGGAATGTTTGGAGTTATAACCATAGCTAATGGAATTAATACTTTCTTTAGAGTATCAATAGCATTTTCAGAAATCAATCTTTTGCCACTTGTGGATACCATTACAGTATCGCAAACTATGTTTTTAGCCTTATAGTATTGTAATCTTTCGGCGATAGCTTGTATAATTTCAATACTAGATACCATTCCTATCTTAATAGCATCTGGAAAAACGTCTGTAAATACGCTATCTAGTTGTAATTTTACGAAGTCTTTAGGGATATCGTGTATACCTTGAACTCCAATAGTATTTTGAGCCGTAACAGAAGTTATAACACTCATGGAGTACACTCCACACGCTAGAGCAGTTTTTAAATCTGCTTGTATACCTGCACCCCCGATACTGTCTGAACCTGCTATAGTTAGCATAGTATTCATAAAAAAATCACCTCTTTAAAAGTTAGATATCTTAGCTAATAGATTTTCTGTAGCTGATTTAATATCAGTTTGTCCGTATATTGCTGATACTACTGCAATACCATCTACATTAGTATTTGCAAATTTATCGATATTATTAGCATTAATTCCACCTATAGCCACTATTGGAATAGTTACAGATTTTCTAATATCTGCAAGTTGTTGAAAGGTTAAAGGAATGGCATCTTTTTTAGTAGTAGAGCCGAACATTGCACCTACTCCTAAGTAATCTGCACCATTAAGTTGAGCCTCTAGGGCTTGTTGGATAGTCTTTGCAGTAACTCCGATAATCTTATCCTTGCCCAAGATTTTTCTAGCTTTAAATAGTGGTGTATCACCTTGACCAATATGAACTCCATCTGCATTAGATTGCCTACAAACTTCAATATTATCGTTGATTATTAACGGAACATTATACTTTTCAGTGAGTTTTTTAATCTTGATAGCACTTTCTAAAAAAGAATTAAAATCAAGATTTTTTTCTCTAAGTTGAATGATATCCACACCACCCATTAAAGATTGTTCTACAACATCTTCAAGTGAGTGACCGTTTAGCCAAGTTCTATCTGTAATGGCATATAAGATACATCTATTTTTATTTAACATAAAGCCTCCATATATTTAACGGAACGATAATATTAAAATATCGTTCCGTTAGTATTCTATATAACGTTTGAATTACTTTTCTGTACAGAACTCAACCTTTTCACCAGCTAATATTAAGTTAGTAGTTCTAACGGCACACATTTTTCCACACATAGAGCAAGTGTGTCTGTCGGCTGGTGGAGTGCTTTCAAAATAGTTTCTAGCTTTTTCGGGGTCTATAGCATACTTGAACATTTCGTCCCAATCGACTACTTGACGAGCATCAGCCATCTTATTGTCGATATCTCTAGCGTGTGGAATACCCTTAGCGATATCACCAGCATGGGCAGCAATCTTAGATGCTATTATACCTTCTTTAACGTCGTTAAGGTCTGGTAATCTAAGATGTTCCGCAGGAGTAACATAGCATAAGAAGTCTGCACCACTAGCACTTGCTATAGCTCCACCTATTGCAGATGTAATATGGTCATAACCTGGAGCGATATCTGTTACTAGAGGTCCTAAAACATAGAACGGAGCATTATGACATATTCTCTTTTGAAGTTTCATATTAGCTTCAATTTCATTCATAGCCATATGTCCAGGACCTTCAACCATAACTTGAACATCTTTAGCCCAAGCACGTTCAGTAAGATAACCAAGTTCAATAAGTTCAGATATTTGTCCAGAATCTGTACTATCATCTATGCAACCTGGACGTAGAGCATCACCAAGACTAATAGTAACGTCATACTCTCTAAGGATATCAAGAACTTCGTCATAGTATTCAAAGAATGGATTTTCATTACCAGTCATTTTAATCCAAGCGAATAGCAAAGAACCTCCACGGGATACTATGTTCATCTTTCTGCCTTCACGCATGAAAGTTTCGATACTTCTTTTATTTATACCTGCATGGATAGTCATAAAATCGACACCTTGCTTAGCATGAGCCTCTACAACCTTTAAGAAATCTTTAGCAGTGATTTCTAATAAATCCTTTTCAAGATATCCTATAGCATCATACATAGGAACAGTGCCAATCATAGCAGGGGACATATCTATTAATTGTTGACGGAAAGTATTAGTTTTTCCATAGTTACTTAAATCCATAATGGCTTCGCATTTAAAATCGATAGCCATTTTGACTTTTTGCATTTCAACGTCGTAGTTTTTACAATCACCAGATATTCCTAAGTTTACATTGATTTTAGTTTTTAAACCAGTTCCAATACCTTCTGGTGATAGTGCCTTATGATATATATTCGCAGGAATACACACTTGACCACTTGCAACCCACTCACGAAGTTGATTTACATCAACATTTTCTTTTTTGGCAACTATTTCCATTTCAGGAGTGATAATTCCTTTCTTACCAGCCTCCATTTGAGTTTTATAGTTTCTGTTCATTATAAAAATCTCCTTGATATTAAAATATTTTAAAATTTTTCGATAATAAATATATCAAATATAATTATACATTTTTTTTAAAACTTTTTCAAGTGTTTTTTGCATGGTAACAGCATTTACTTTGTATGTTCCACAATGATGTGAGACACAATATTTACCAATTAAAAATCAATAAAAAAGTAGCGAACTAAGAACTTTTATGTTAAAATAAAAGGCTATGTCACAACAAGCAGTTGATTTTTGGCAGAAAATAGCGTATAATGATAGTAAGAATAGTACCATCGAAGGAGGTAACTGGCTATGCCTACTATCAAAGACGCTTTAGATATCATTGGTAAACTGACTATTGCAGAGCAGGAAAGTCTTAAAACAATGCTTTTAAGTCCTGTATTTGTAAAGTCCTTGAATATTGAAGATTTCGTGGCGAAGGAACGATTTGCAAAAAGATTTGCATCATCTTTATGATGGTAGAATTAAGGCTGATTCCACTCTTGTTACTGACAAGATAAATTCCACTCTTGTTACTGACAAGATAAACTCCTATGTTAGATTTACAAATGTCAACGGAATTGAACTTGTTCAATTAAAGACTGGCAAATCCAAGAAGGGCATTTACAATATTCAGCATATCAACAGTTATCATAGCCAGTTAAAGAAGTTTATGCGTGGCTTTAATGGTGTTTCCACAAAGTATCTTAACAATTACCTTGCTTGGAACAACCTTGTAAACTATGCAAAAGAGAGTGACATGGAGAAAAGGAACATCTTTTTGTCATTTGTTCTTGCGACATTAAAAACTGCTAAGTGCAGAGAATTATCAAATAGACCAGCAGTTCCACTGGCCGCCTAAGAAATATACAAATTTACAGGAGGTGCTTTGATGAAAATAAAGCGTTTTGGATTGTGTGTGATAGCAGCTTTTCTAATCATGTTTTTGATTTATTTCAGTATCCAGAAAAAACATACAATCACTCTTTCGAATGACGAAGGTACAATAAAGGCTGAACAAATACAGCCACTTTGGGGAACTGTAAAAGTAAGTGGCGATAGCGATACCGATGTAGTCTTTACTGATGTTGAAACAGGAGAACAATACATAATCGGGTACATTACCCATGGTGTGACAGAAAAAATCAACCTCGAAAAGGATAGATGGTATAAAGTGAAGGGTGAAGGCAATCTCACCCTGTACCCTGTAAATATTCGAGTTGAATAGCTTACAGTTTGTAGGGGAGTTTTTCACTCCCTTATTAAAACTACTATTTATCAACTGTTTGTTGTGACATGGCCAAATTAAAAATGAAATATGGTTACAAACGTTCAATATCAGGACTTTGGAAAATCTTGAAAAAGCTTGATTTAGAGCCAATTAAAGTGCCAAATCCAAAGTATGTTGCTAAACCTTATGAACAGATGAGCTATCCAAGGCAGAAAGTTCAAGTAGATGTTAAGGTAGTTCCAAAAATTTGTATCGTTGGTGATGATAAGATTGAAAACAAGAAATTTTACCAATATACAGCAATTGATGAATACTCAAGATATCGATATATTGAGGCTTTTGAAGAACATAATACCTACACATC
>JAHABC010000021.1 GCA_018376535.1 Ruminococcus sp. | reverse complement strand
TGAAATCCACCAATTAAGACCATCAAAAGTTACTCTTGGATTATAATACTTTACATTTAAAGGTATTTTATTATGTTCTGCAAGTTTAATCCAGTTAGCTTTTGCACGATTTCTTCTTGTACTATCAGCTATCTTTTCAAGTTTAACATGAGTATCACTAAATTGAACTTTAGAAGTATCTACATAAAAACTTGGTTTTGAATGACGTCTACTCTTAAATTTAGGATATCTTGAAATTCCTTTAAAGAAACTTTGAAAAGATTTACAACAGTCTTTTATAGCCTGTTTTGTAATATCATTACTATAATTATTAAGCCATTGATAATCTTCTTTTTGTTTTAAAAGAGTAAATTCACGTCTTAAATCATAGTTATTGATAAATTTTCCATCATTTTTATAGTTTTCAATCTCTATTCCCAAAGCCCAATTATATGCAAACCTTGATACTCCTGCACTTTGAAATAGTTTTGTTTTCTGCTTATTGTTAGGACAGAGCATTACTTTAAGTGTTTTAATCATTTTCAATAAGCTCCTTATATCATATTAATAGGTTATAAAAGTCAATAGATGTTTTATAACTTTTTATACTTTTATTTTAATATATCTATCTAATGAACTCCTTGCAACACTCTAAAATAGTTGGAACTAAATTTTGATTTTTCTTTCCAATAGTTTTCTCTATATATGTAGTAGCACCAACCTTAGTATTTTTAGTTTCATCTACTAATATAGCAGATATCTGTTTAAATTGATTATCTATAAGTTTAGTTTTCAATTTATTATTTGCTTGTAGTTTGATTTCTATTTTTTTGCGTTTTTGTTCTTTAGTTAAATTAGAATTACTGTCAACAACCTCATTCAATAATAATAATGGTTGTTGTGGCAGTTGTTTTGGTGGAATTATATTATTTACTGCATTATATATACTGCTAAATTTTTTAATATCCACATTAAAGTGTTCTTTAGCAAAATCAATAGCAGATTGATAGCCATTATCATTACTTATGATATAAAAATTAGTATCTTTTTTTAATGATTTAATCATTGTGCCTAAAAAAAGCACTAACTGAAAATCAAGGGCATTTTTATCGGACTTGTTTAATTTAAAGTTTTTAAATTTAAAACTGCCATTAATTATAATATTCATGATATCTATATTGATATTTTCAGCTTTTTCGCTATAAAAAAGATATATTTTATCATTTTTAGTCAATAAATCAATACCATTCAAACCAATAGAACTAACATTTTCATAATCTATTAGAAATATATTCATAATGCTACCTCTTTTTTAACGAATGTTTTAAGACATCTATTGCTTGAGTTGTCGTATATACGTTTGGGAAATCATATCCCATAGATTTTAACTTTATAAAAACTCTAGAGATTTGTGGAACTTGTAAACCTATCTTGACTAATTCATCTGCTTGATTAAATACCTTTTCAGTATCATCAAAGCAGAAAACTTTTCCTTTGTTCATGACTAAAATTTTATCAGCAAACTCAGCCATATCCTCCATACTATGAGATACTATCAAGATAGTTGCATTGGTCTTTTTATGATATTCTTTAATCATGGAGAGAATTTCTGTCCTACCTAGAGGGTCTAAACTAGCACAAGGCTCATCTAAGATTAAAACTTTAGGTTTCATAGCCATAACACCAGCGATGGCGACACGTCTTTTTTGACCACCAGATAAATCAAAAGGTGATTTTTCTAGCAAATGCGATATTTTTAACATATCAGCAATTTCAACTATAGATTTTTCTCTATCGGATTTAGATAAACCCATATTTTTTAAACCAAAAGCTATATCTTTAGCGACGGTATCCTCAAATATTTGATATTCGGGATATTGGAACACTAAACCAACTTTAAATCTAACATTTCGGATATTCTTTTTATCTTGCCAAATATTTTGACCATCTACAAAAATATCTCCCGAAGATTGTTTTAAAAGTCCGTTAAAGTGTTGTATCAAGGTAGATTTTCCAGAACCAGTATGTCCAATAACTCCAATAATTTCTCCTTGATTAATTTCTATATTAACATTATCAATAGCAGTTTTTTCAAAGGGAGTACCTATGCTATATGTATAAGTTAAATTTTCAGTTTTAATTATCGACATAAAAAACTCCTTTTTGATAAATATTTTAGAACAAACCTCTTAAAAAGAAGTACTGCACTAATGCTAAGATATCTAAGATAATCATAGGAATAACAAAACTAGAAGATTTTAAATCAGACTTATTAGGTTGTTCTTTATATAGTGCATAGTTAAGAAAAAAATTCATAACGAAGGGTAATATTATCAAGGTATATCCGTAAGTAGCCAACTTGAAGTTGGTTCTTTGCGTGATAGCTATGCCACTCCATAGCAAACCAGAATTTATTACAAATAGTATAAAATTCAAAATAAGACTATTAATAATGAACTCTTTTTTCATAAAAAACCTCCTATAAGAGTTTAACCAATTCGTTAACTAGCTCATCTTCAGTTAAAACGTTAGATTTAATATCTATACCTAAACTATTTAGTTGATATGCTACCTCTGTAACTTGAGGGACATCTAAACCGACCTTTTTTAAGATATCATAATAAGAAAAAACATCTTTAGGAGTGCCATCTAAAAGAATTTTTCCATCATCTATAACCACAACTCTATCGGATTGCACAGCTTCTTCCATATAGTGAGTAATCAAGATTATAGTAATACCAAAATCCTCTTTTAGTTTTTTGATGGTTTGTAACACTTCAGCACGACCACTAGGGTCAAGCATAGCTGTAGGTTCATCTAGGACTATGTACTTAGGACGCATTGCAATAATTCCAGCAATAGCGACCCTTTGCTTTTGTCCTCCCGATAATTGACTAGGTGCATGAAGTCTATAGTCGTACATATTTACGGCTTTTAGACTTTCATCAACACGTTTACGAATTTCTGTAGGTTCTACGCCCAAATTTTCGGGAGCAAATGCGACATCTTCCTCGACTATAGCGGATACTATTTGGTTATCGGGATTTTGAAATACCATTCCTACAAGTTTTCTAACGTCAAATAGATTATCTTCATTAGATACGTCTAAACCATCAACAGTAATCTTTCCGACTTCAGTAGTCAATATGCCATTAATCAGCTTCGCAAAAGTGGATTTTCCACTTCCGTTATGTCCCAATATGGATATAAATTCGCCCTCTTTGATATCTAAGCTAACACCTTTTAATATTTCCTTATCACCGTAAGAAAAATGAACGTTTTCAGCTTTAATCATATAGCACTAATCCTTTTCCCAGATGGCTGTAGAACCACATGGTAATACTAAGTTGGTATTATTTACAGGTAAGCCAATCTCATCATAAGATACTCTGCCACCAAACTTAGATACTATTACTTCTTCCATAATGTAAGCTATAACCGATGGAGATAAACCAGTAGTATAACTATTTACTATAAAAAATAGTGGATTATCGCTTAAAACGTTAGTGCATAGATTTATTAAATCATAGATACCATCTTCAAGTTTCCAAACTTCTCCATTTTTACCACGTCCATAAGATGGTGGGTCCATAACGATAGCATCATACTTTCTATCACGTCTAATTTCCCTAGATACAAACTTTTCACAATCGTCAACAATCCAACGTATAGGCTTGTCCTCTAGGTGCGAAAGCTGAGCGTTTTCTCTAGCCCAATTGACCATACCCTTAGAGGCATCTACATGGCAGACACTAGCACCAGCCTCAGCACACGATAGCGTTGCTCCACCAGTATAAGCGAACATATTCAATACACTAACTTGTCTATTAGCATTTCTAATTTTATTAGCCATGAAATCCCAGTTTACTGCTTGTTCTGGGAACAATCCAGTATGTTTAAAGCCAGTAGGTTTAATCTTAAAGGTTAGGTTTCTATAGTTCATGTGCCAACTTTCAGGAAGTTGATTGTTATAGTTCCAAGAGCCACCACCCTCACTAGACCTATGATATATAGCATCTGCCTTATTCCAATCCACTTTATGAGGTGTTTTCCAAACTACTTGAGGGTCTGGACGTACTAAAGTATGACCGTTCCAATCTTCGAACTTATCCCCATTAGAAGTATCTAAAAGTATGTATTCTGTCCAATTTTTTGCAATTCGCATATATAAATAACTCCTTAATATATTAAGATATCGGAACACCGTTTATTCGGCGTTCCGATGTAACGGTTATATTTATAACCTAGATTTTTTAAATAACATCTACCTATTATAGATTAACTTTTATAGTTTCAGCGATATCGTTAGCCATTTGAGTAATCTGTTCTTGATTTTTACCTTCTAGCATTACACGAATTAAAGGTTCTGTACCACTTTCACGCACTAGAACTCTACCAGTATCGCCAAGAGTGGTTTCATGCTTGTTAATGCAATCCATAATAGTGGAATTTTTATTCCAAAGACCTTTTTTATCCAAAGTAATCTTAACGTTCACTAGCACTTGTGGATAACTTTCCATACAACTAGCCAATTCAGATGCTTTTTTACCACTCAACTTTAATATTTCAAGCAATTTAGCTCCCGATAGTTCACCATCACCAGTAGTAGCGTCATCAAGGAAGATAATGTGACCACTCTGTTCACCACCAATACTATAGCCATGTTCACGCATATTTTCAAGAACGTATCTATCGCCGACTTTAGTAGTTTCAAAGTTTATGCTATTTTCTTTTGCAAATATGGAAAATCCAATGTTAGTCATTACGGTAACTACGGCAGTATTGCCTTTTAAAAGACCTCTATCCTTATAGGATTTTGCACATATAGCGATAATCTTATCGCCATCTATTAGATTTCCATTTTCGTCCACTGCAAGACATCTATCGGCATCGCCATCGAAAGCAAGACCGATATCGCACTTATTAGACTTAACGTATTCAATTAGATTTTCCATGTGAGTAGAACCACAATTATAGTTTATGTTAGTACCATCGAACTTATCATTAATAACATGAACGTTTGCACCTAACTTAGTGAAAAGTTTTTCAGCAGTAACCGAACTAGAACCATTTGCACAATCCAAAGCGACGTTTATACCAGATAAATCTTCTTTAATAGTAGAACATACATAATCTATGTAATCATCTTTAGCAGTTGGATAGTCTAAAACTCTACCAACATTTGTATGAGATACTAACTTAATCTCTTCTGGATTATCTAAGATAAGTCTTTCTATTTCATTTTCAACATCATCTGGGAGTTTGTAACCAGTACTAGCAAATAGCTTTATGCCATTATATTCCACACTGTTATGTGATGCAGATATCATAACACCAGCATCGGCATTATTTTTTTTAATCAAATAAGCCACGGCAGGAGTTGGAACTACTCCTAAACGAACAGCATTAGCACCTACTGAACATATTCCAGAAATCAAAGCATTTTCTAAAATATCGGAAGATATTCTAGTATCTTTACCTATATATATTGTAGGTTTATGATTTGTAGTCTTAGTTAATTCTAAAGCTGATGCTCTGCCTATTTGCATTGCCAATTCGCAAGTTAATTCAGTGATTGCAATACCTCTTGCACCATCTGTACCAAAAAGTCTGCCCATTATAAAAAATCTCCTTAAAATAAAATATTAAATATATATTATGAATGATATTGTATCATTCTAAAAGACTGTTTTCAAATCGTCAAACATAGCTTGAATATCATCAATATTTGTGATATAGTTATTGATTTCATTATAGTTTGAAGATTTTATCGATACTATACAGTTCCCAGAAGTTTCAACATTAGATACATCATAGATGTTTATAGAATAGCTATCATATATATTGTCATACTCATCAATAGCAAAGAAAGTAATAAGCATATGTAAGCCTGAGTAATTAATATCTTGTGATGGATATTCTGTATAAGTACAATCTTTAAAGTATGTCGATAGCTTTTCAATATCATCAACTTGAAAATTTCCTTTACTATATAGCTTATCGGCATCATTGATAGTAATATTCACACTATCGATATTTTTTATCATCTGTTTAAACATTTGACTGGGATATAACTTTGGATTTTCAATTGATGTTCCAATATCTAGTGTAGTATCTTCAACAGAGGAATATTCTGTTTGAGTTGCAACTAACATAGGTTCACTAATAACATCTGTCTTATAACAAGATGTACACATAATAGACAATACTATAAATGTACCTAATAAACTTTTTTTCATAATAATAAACTCCTTAAAATAGAATATTGCTTTTTATACTATAAGTGTAAATAATAAACTTTTAGTCCAAAGTTAGTTGAGTATCATCATCTTTAGGAGTAAATCCAAGATGTTTATACGCTAACTTAGTAGCACAACGACCTCTAGGAGTTCTTGAAAGAAATCCCAACTGCATTAGATACGGTTCGCAAACGTCCTCAAGAGTGATAGCCTCCTCACCGATTGCACTTGCTAGAGTTTCCAAACCAGCAGGGCCACCGTTATAACCTTTTATCAACATAGTCAAGAAACGTTTATCAAGACTATCCAAGCCAAGATGGTCTATTTCAAGTCTATCAAGAGCCATCTGCGATACTTCTTTAGTAATAGTACCATCTGCTATAACGTCTGCGAAATCTCTAACACGTTTTAGAAGTCTGTTAGCAATTCTAGGAGTACCTCTAGAACGTTTAGCAATTTCATAAGCACCATCATAGTCGCAAGGAATTTTAAGCAACTCAGCACTTCGGCGAATAATATCTGTCAATTGGTCATAGTTATATAGTTCCAAACGAGCAATAACGCCGAACCTATCACGCAATGGCGAAGTTAATTGACCTGCTCTAGTAGTAGCACCCACCAAAGTGAACTTTTTCAAATCTATGCGAATTGAACGTGCTGATGGTCCTTTTCCGATAACTATATCTAAAACGTTATCTTCCATAGCAGGATATAGAATTTCTTCAACTACCCTTGATAGTCTATGAATTTCATCTATAAAAAGAACGTCATTATCATTTAGATTAGTCAATAAAGATGCTAAATCTCCAGTTTTTTCTATAGCTGGTCCAGAAGTTACTCTTAAATTTACACCCATTTCATGAGCGATTATCCCTGCTAGAGTAGTCTTTCCCAAACCTGGAGGACCATACAATAGTACATGGTCTAAGGGTTCGCCCCTACGCTTAGATGCCTCTATATATATTGATAAGTTTTCTTTAACTTTATCTTGACCGATATACTCATTTAGAGTTTTAGGTCTTAAAGAAAACTCTGTATCTGCGTCACTATTTTCATTATATTGTGGAGATATTTCTCTATTATCATAAGAATTTAACTCCATATCAGATTTTTCTATCAAGATATCACACCTTTTTTAATTATTATCCATTGATTACAAACTATTATTTATTATTTATTAATTATTAATCACATCATACGTTTAAGAACTTCTCTAATAATATCGGAAGTAGATAAGTCACCGTTTAACTTTTTCATATAAGGTAGCACTTCCGATTGAGAATATCCAAGAGCCATCAAGCCTTGTAGAGCCTCATCAAAGTTAGACGCACTAATTGGAACATCATTAGATGCAAAAGCCTCACCAGTGATACTAATATTCTCTTTAGATATCTTATCTTTAAGTTCCAAGACTATTCTTTCAGCAGTCTTAGAACCTACTCCTTTAGCTTTAGATATAGCTTTACTATCGCCACTAGATACGGCTAACGCAAACTTTTCAGGAGTTAATACCGATAGTATAGATATTCCAGCCTTAGCACCCACACTATTAACAGATATTAAAAGTTTAAAACAAGTTAATTCTTCCATAGTTGCAAAGCCGAATAGTTCAACATTATCTTCTCTAACGCTCAAGAACGTATACAAAAACTGTTCTTTATTGATATCTACCAACTTAGAAAAAGTTTCAAAAGTAATCTTGCAAGAATAACCTACACCAGCACACTCAATTACTGCCATAGATTGTTCTTTATATATTAAAGTACCTCTTAAAGAGTATATCATATAAAATCACTCCAATTGATAATTTTTTTACCAGATTAAAACATCTTTGAAAAATGTCCATGACATATTGCTACTGCTAGAGCATCTGCTGTATCATCAGGTTTAGGAACAGACTTTAACTTTAGAAAGTTTCTAGTCATTTCCATGACCTGTTTTTTTTCAGCTTGACCGTATCCCGTGATAGCCTGTTTAATCTGTAAAGGAGTATACTCATATATAGGAACGTTCTCTTGAGATAGTGCAAGTATTATAACACCTCTAGCTTGAGCGACATCTATTGCCGTCTTATGATTGCTATTAAAGAATAGCTTTTCAATCCCAACACAATTAGGATTATACATATCAATAATAGAAATCATGTCATTATATATAGTAGATAGTCTATTATGAAAAGACATATCAGCAGATGTAGTAATAGCACCATATCCAATAGGTTTAAAATTATAACCATCATAATCGACAACACCGTAGCCCACTATTGCGTAACCAGGGTCTATACCTAATATTCTCAAAAGACCATTACCCCTCTATGATAATATCAATTATAATATTATAGCACATATCAAGCAATAGTTCAAGATTTTTTATCAATTATATTAAAATGTGATTATATGGTTCACAAAGTTATGAAATACATTTTTTCAGTAATATTAACTTGTATGTTGAAATTAAAATTCAATTGTGGTACAATTACAATATAATCTAATTTTGCAAAGATATTTGGAGGTTGTTTTTAATATGAAAATTACAGTAATAGGTTTAGGTTTAATAGGTGGTTCTATATGTAAAGCCATAAAGAAGTACACATCGCATGAAGTTTTGGGATATGGTAGAAATAAAGTCACTTTGCAAAAGGCTCTTGATTGCAATGCTATAGACTCTATTACAGCTTCTTTGGACATTGCTGATATCACTATAGTATGTACTCCACCAGACAACGCCTTTAAGTTCATGCAAGATAACGCTTGTAACTTTAAAAAAGGTTCTATAGTAGCCGATGTCTGCGGTATAAAAGGTCAATACGTTGTGGATACTAGCAGAATTTTGAAATCTTGTGGTGTGAACTTTGTAGGCACTCACCCAATGGCTGGTAAAGAACGCTATGGCTTTGATAACTCTACGGCAGATTTATTCTTAAAAGCTAACTTTATAGTAACTCCAGTAGATGATACTGACGAAAATTCTTTGAATACTATAGTTAAACTTGCTCAAGATATAGGCTTTGGTAGAGTAATTCATGCTACACCATTTAATCATGATAAGGTTATAGCATATACTTCACAATTAGCACATATAGTATCTAATGCTTATGTAAAAAGTCCAACTATGGATATAGAGTTCGGTTTTAGTGGTGGAAGTTTTCAAGATATGACCAGAGTAGCTACCGTAAATGAAGAGATGTGGACAGACCTATTCTTTTCTAATCGTGAGTGCCTTCTTAATGAAGTAGATATATTACTAAAAAATCTACAAGAGTATAAGGTGGCTTTAGAAGAAAATAATCCCGAAATGATGAAAAATCTTCTACATGATGGCAGAGTTTTAAAGGAAAATAATCTAAAAAAGCATGGAAAACTATAAAATATCTGCGTAGATACGTTCATGCAACCGATGGTTTCCCTTGCGTTATAATATAATAATCTTCCTATGTAAATTAGAATGTATTGAAATACATATCATTTCATGTTAATATGATATCACTAAGAAAAAATACTCTTTTTGAAAGGATTTGATTTTTATATGACTATCGAAACAGCTAATAAACTATTAAAGTTAAGAAAACAACATAACTTATCACAAGAGGAACTTGCTGAAAAGTTAGGAATAAGTCGTCAAGCAGTATCTAAGTGGGAACGTGCAGAGGCATCTCCTGATACGGATAATCTAATACTATTAGCAAGACTATATAACGTATCTTTAGATGAACTTCTAAACGTGGATATTAAACTATATAATAAAGATACTATACCTCTATCAAAACATAAAGATGAGCCTACTCAAGATAGTAACACTTCAGATACTACTTGTAATGAGTTTAATCCTAATAGTTATATAGTGAATACTATTCAATCAACGTATGAATATCAAAGCGAAACCCCTACAGTAGAGGCATCTACAGTAGATAACTCCACTGGATTTAATCAAAGAACGGTCGGCTTTTTAGATACTATTGCAAATAGTCTTGAAACTTTTATGTACAAGCATAATATATCTTATAGATGGTTATATATATTTCCATACTATGCAGTAGCTATTGGATTGTTCTTTATGTTTGGTTGGCTTTTAGGATTTAGTCTATCATGGGGGTGGTTTTTAACCATTCCACTATACTATACTACCATAGCTTGTATACAAAAAAGAAATTTAAATATATTTTGTTATCCTGTAGTAGCCTTGATAATGTTCTTAACTCAAGGATATCTGTTTGGCTGTGATGTATCTTGGATATGGTTTTTAACTATACCATTGTATTATACTATCATTCCAGCAGTTAAGAAGAACAATCCCTTGATATTTTGCTATCCAGTAGTTGCCGTAATGCTATTTTTAATCTTTGGATATCTATTCAGTTATAAGCTATCTTTAGTATTTTTTGCCACAATCCCATTTTACTATTGGTACTTTTCTAAAAGAGTGTAACTCTTAAAAATTATATAAAGGATTTGATTTTATTATGAATTTGGAAGTAGCTAACAAGCTATTGAATTTAAGAAAAAAAAATAATCTATCGCAAGAAGAATTGGCTGAAAAGTTAGGTATTAGCCGTCAAGCTATTTCTAAATGGGAACGTGGCGACGCTTCCCCTGATACAGATAATTTAATTCAACTTTCTAACTTGTATAGAGTATCTTTAGATGAACTTCTTGGGATAGACGTTAAAACTTTTAAAACACCTGAATATCCACATAGTTCTAGTGATATGGACGCTAGAACTATACGATTGACTAAATCGGAAAGTGATGAACTTAACTATATGTTTGAAGATACCTCTAGTAAAAGAGTAGTATATCCAAAAGATAGCTTGGATAAGGAAATATATCCAAAGGGTGTAGAACCTCCACAATATCAAGAACCTATACAATCTAATAGTTATAATAATGTAAATCCAATGAGTACTGCGTATAGACAAAGTAATCCTATAGTAACCACACAAGATAATACTTATAGCAAACATGGCAAAAAAAAGAAGAAAAAACGTCCATTTGTTCCACCATACACTAATAATAAGTTTATAAATTGGTTTGAAAGTTTTATGGCTAAACATAAGATATCTTATAAGGGTTTGTACACCTTCCCGATATACGCCATAGGAATAGCTTTAGCAATACTATCTCAAGAAATATTCTATTATAGTACTGCAAATTGTTTTACTGGAATATCTTTATTAGGAATCCCTTTATATTATACAGCTATAAAATCCATTCAAACTAGAAACCCTAACTTTTTTGGATATCCTATACTTGCTATAATGCTTACATTGTTTACTTATGCAGGTATAAATAGCGATATATCTGCATTATGGTTAGCAACCATTCCATTTTACTATTGGTTTGTGAATAAGGATAAGTAACTATTCTATGTTGGAATATCAGTTTTGATATTCCAATTTTTTTGTGAACTTTTAATAAATTTTATTGACAATTTCAATATTATAATGTATAATTATCTTTGTAACAATCATGTTATATATATTATTAAAGGAGGTTTTTTTATATGTTGTTACGAAAAAAAATAGTAGCAATACTAACATCGTTAGCTTGTATGATATCTGTTATGTGCGTGTTTGGACAAATTTCTAACTATTCTAGTCAAGCTAATAAAGTGTCGGCGTTATCTGGTTTGACTGCTAATGAGATAACGTCTCAAATGACTATAGGTTGGAACTTAGGCAACTCTTTAGATAGCTATAGTTCAAACTATACTATAGATATTGCACCTAACAAGTTTGCTACTGCTTGGGGAAATCCTGAACCTACTAAGGAGTTAATTAAAACCATCAAGAATGCAGGTTTTAATACTATCCGTATACCAACTACATGGTATCAACACGTTACCTTAAACGATGCTACTGGTGCTTATGAAATTGACCAAAAATGGCTAGATTATGTTAAGCAAGTAGTAGATTGGGCTTATGATGAGGATATGTTTATAATATTAAATCTACACCATGAGGAAGGTATTATTAACGTTCCAGAGTTTACTGATGATACTTTAAAGACTGCATCTAAGTACATAAATAATCTATGGTCGCAGATAGCTTATACTTTTAAAGATTATGACCAACATCTAATTTTTGAGGGTATGAATGAACCACGTCAAAAGAACAACTCAGCCGTTAGCGAATGGGGTAACGGTAGCGGAGATAATGGTTATTCTTGGGCTTACATAAACACTCTAAACAGACAGTTTATAACTACTGTTAGAGGTAGTAACTCCGAAAACAATCAACAAAGACTTCTTATGATACCTGCTTACGTTGCTACTACTGATACTGCTGCATTAAATAGTCTATCAATATCTAGTGCAGATGGCAACATTGCAATATCTGTACACGCTTACTCTCCATACTTCTTTACTATGGATACTAGTAACTATGCTAATCACCAGTTCCCAGGTAAGAGTGGCTACGGTGAAGATTATGAAAGTAGTTTAAAATCTTTATTTAACAGTTTAAAGAGCGTTTCCGATACTAAAGGTGTTCCAATAATCATTGGTGAGTTTAGTGCATCAGATTTTGAAAATACTGCTGACCGTGTTGAATGGGCTAAATGCTATCTAAGTAACGCTAAGGAAGCTGGAATACCTTGCGTACTTTGGGATAACAATGTATCTGCAAATGGTACTGGTGAGGCTCATGGCTATATCTACAGATTAACTAACACAATCTATCCAAACTCTGCCGACGTTCTAAAGGCTATGATGGATACTGTTGGTGTTACTAACTATGTTCTTCCTGAATATAAGGAGTATGAAGTTCCTAAGTTCTCTTGGGATAACATTCCTATAGAAGATAATTGGATTGAAATATATAAATCCGAAAGTGGCGAAACTTTGAAATCTTGGGGCAACGTTGCTCTAGCTGATTGGAAACAGTACTTAACAGATGACTATAAGTTTGCTTTAGTTTTTGACTCTACTACTGATGCTGAATTAGTACTTCAAGCATCTGCTAAAGATGGTTGGTACAGAATACCTTCCAATAGTTCATCTAACTTTGTTGCATACTTTAACTATCAAGATATGATTAAAATATTAGATGAAAACAGTGCTACTTTAAGTGATGTTGACAATCTATTTTTAAGTGCGACATCATCTAGTGCTACAATGTATGGCTTGTATGCTGTTCCAGTTAACTCTACTACAGTTACTACTACAACTTCTGAAACTTCTGACACTACTGTTACTACAACTTCCGAAACTTCCGATACTACTGTTACTACAACTTCCGAAACTTCCGATACTACTGTTACTACAACTTCCGAAACTTCCGATACTACTGTTACTACAACTTCCGAAACTTCTGATACTACTGTTACTACAACTTCCGAAACTATTGATACTACTGTTACTACAACTTCCGAAACTATGGATACTACTACAACTACAGTTACTACATCAATAACACCAATATTTCTATTAGGCGATGTTAATGATGATGGTGCTGTTAAGAGTAACGATTTACTTCTACTAAAGAAGTACTTACTAGGTTTAGTTGAACTATCTGATATAAACTTTGAAAATTCTGATATGAACTCCGATGGCGATATTAAGAGTAATGATTTATTAACTCTTAAAAAGGTTCTATTAGGTATTGATTAATATATAGTATTCTATATTAAAAAAAATCCTATGTCTTTGGGCATAGGATTTTTTATCCATTTTAGATACTTTTTGATAAATTTTCTGTTAATATATATTTATTATGTCTTGTGCATAGTTACCAAATTTTCTTGCATTAATAGTTTATTCATAATTAACCCTTAAAAATATGGTATAATTAAAAGTATATACTACATTTTTAAAAGAAAGGATTGATTTTATATGACTAAGTATTCTTATTCCTCAAATACTCCAGAGATAGAAAAACTTGCTCAACAGTGTATAGAAAACTATCACATTGAACCAGAACTCTACACCCGTTACGACGTTAAACGAGGTCTTAGAGATATAAATGGTAAAGGCGTTCTTGCTGGGTTAACCGACATTAGTGAGGTTTGTTCTAGTAAGATAGTAGATGGAAAAACTGTTCCTTGCGAAGGACAACTATTCTATAGAGGTATAAACGTAAAAAATCTTGTAAATGGTTTTATAAAGGATAATCGTTTTGGCTTTGAAGAAACCGTATACCTACTATTGTTTGGATATCTACCTAATAAACCTCAATTAGATGAGTTTACTACCATGTTAGGAGAGTTTAGAACTTTACCTACAAATTTTACTAGAGATGTTTTAATGAAATCTCCTAACAATGATATGATGAATATGCTCGCTAGAAGTGTTCTTACACTATACTCTTATGACGAAAATCCTAATGATACATCTATTCCCAACGTACTTAGACAGTGCTTAGAATTGATTGCACTATTCCCAGTAATATCTGTATATGGATATCAAACATTTAGCCACTATAAAAATGGTGAAAGTTTAGTTATACACAATCCTAATCCAAATCTATCCACGGCAGAAAATATACTTTATATGTTACGTGCCGATAGCAAATATTCCGAATTAGAAGCTAGAATATTAGATATGGCTCTAGTATTACATGCTGAACATGGTGGAGGTAATAACTCTACATTTACTACTCATGTAGTTACATCTTCTGGTACAGATACTTATTCTACTGTTGCAGCGTCTTTAGGTTCTCTTAAAGGACCTAAGCATGGTGGGGCAAATATCAAAGTAGTTCAAATGTTCGATGATATGATGGCTAACGTTAAAGATTGGACAGACCAAGACGAAGTTAAACAGTATCTAAAAGATTTACTTCATAAAAAAGCTTTCGATAATGCTGGTTTAATCTATGGTATGGGACACGCAGTGTATTCTATATCTGACCCTAGAGCAGAAGTATTTAAAAGTTTTGTGGGTAAACTTGCTGTTGAAAAAGGATATCAAAAACAGTTTGAACTATACTCTATGGTAGAACATCTTGCACCAGAAGTAATCGCCGAAGAAAGAAAGATATATAAAGGCGTTAGTGCAAATGTAGATTTCTATAGTGGCTTTGTTTACAGAATGTTAGGTATTCCTAATGAGTTATTTACTCCATTATTTGCAATGTCTAGAATTGCTGGTTGGTCTGCTCATAGAATTGAAGAACTTCTTAATGCAGGTAAGATTATTCGTCCAGCATATAAATCAGTATCAGTAAAAAAAGACTATGTAGACCTTGCTAACAGAGATTAGTTTTTTATAACATTAAATATCCCCTATTGAAATATTTTCCAATAGGGGATATTATTTATCAAAAAGAAAGTAAGGGGACTAGTTCATTAATTCACAGATAAGGTTAGAAAATTCTACTGGATTTTCTACAGATAAACCTTCTATTAATAGTGCTTGTGAATATAATAGGTTAGTATATTTAGCTACCTTATCCTTGTTGCCATCTGCAAAGGCTTGACTTATAGACTTAAATACTTGATGTTCTGGATTTATCTCAAGAACTCTCTCAGCATTTACCTTATTTTGATTTGGCATAGAGTTTAAAATCTTTTCCATTTCAATGGAAATTTGTCCTTTAGATGTTAAGCATACAGGGTGATTTTTTAATCTAGAAGATAACTTAACATCAGTAATCTTACCTTTTAGAGTATCTTTCATAAAGTCAAATAGTTCTTTGCTTTCCTCGGATTTATTTTTAATTTCCTCTTTTTCTTCAGGGGTTTCTATATCTAAATCCTCATCGGCAATGGATTTAAATTGCTTATCTTTATAAGACATCAACATTTTTAGAGTAAACTCATCAATACGTTCTGTACAACATAGAATATCCCAGCCCTTGTCCTTAATCAAATCGGCTTGAGGAAGTTGCTCAATTTGAGATACACTCTCACCAGTAGCATATAGGATATACTTTTGTTCTTCACTCATGGCAGTAACATATTCATCGAAAGTTATTAACTTGTTCTGTTGTAGTGAATGGTATAAGATTAAATCTTTTAGATTATCTCTAACATCGCTCATGAAACTACTTTGTATACCTGCCTTTAATTGCATACCAAACTCTTTAAAGAACTGTTCATACTTAGGACGGTCATTGTTTAACATCTTAGTTAATTCGTTCTTTATAGTTTTTTCGATATTTTTAGCAATCAATTTAAGTTGTCTGTCGTGTTGAAGCATCTCTCTAGAGATGTTTAAAGATAAATCTTCGGAATCCACGATACCTTTTACAAAGCTAAAGTGGTCTGGAAGTAAGTCTGCACACTTATCCATAATCAATACGCCGTTGGAGTATAGTTGTAGACCCTTTTCAAAATCCTTAGTATAGTAATCATACGCTGGACGCTTTGGAATGTACAATAAAGCATTATACGATACTACACCTTCTACTTTAACATGAATATGTGCTAAAGGTTCATCATATTCATTGAACTTGCTCTTATAGAAGTTGTTATAATCTTCATCCTTTAGTTCAGATTTATTCTTCTTCCAAATTGGAACCATACTATTGATAGTATCATTTTCTATTATAGTTTCGGTTTCCTCGGAATTTTCATCTTTCTTTCTAGTGATAGTCTTTTCTAACTTTATTGGAAAACGTACATAATCAGAATATTTTTTAATTAGACTTTCTAATCTATAAGTTTCCAAATACTCATCAAAGTTATCATCATCGGTATTGTCTTTTATCTTTAGAGTTATTTCAGTACCGACAGTATCTTTTATAGTAGTTTCTATAGTGTAGCCGTCTACACCCTCGGATTGCCATTGATAAGCCTCATCACTGCCATACGCTCTAGATTTAACAGTAACCATCTTAGCTACCATGAATGCAGAATAGAAACCTACACCAAATTGACCAATAATATCTACATCATTACCAAGGTCGTTTTCTGATTTGAATGCTAAAGAACCACTCTTAGCAATAACACCTAGATTATTTTCTAACTCATCTTTAGTCATACCAATACCATTATCGGATATTGTAATAGTTCTGTTATCCTTATCGGCACGTATTTGTATAGCAAAGTCATCTTTATTAAGACCAACTTTATCATCGGTAAGTGATTTAAAGTATAGTTTATCTATAGCATCACTTGCATTAGAAATCAATTCTCTTAAAAAGATTTCTCTATGTGTATATATTGAATTAATCATCATTTCAAGAAGTCTTTTAGACTCTGCTTTAAATTCTTTCTTTTGCATAATATTGGAACTCCTTCGTATTGATTTCGTTTAGCACTCTAACTCTTTGAGTGCTAACTATTATTATAATCATTTAATTAGTAAAAATCAAGGCTTTTTTAGTATGTTTACAAAATGTTCATATTTTTTATACATATAAAAAGAGAATGTACATTTAATATACATTCTAATTAAATATTCATTTAGTTAAATAGACTGATTATATATGCTAAACCACCATAAGATAGTATGTCCATTATGATAGTAGCCATTATTAAACCACATAGTATAGCTGGAACACTAATTTTCATTTTAACATCAAGTAAAGATGCTATTAATGAACCTGTCCAAGCACCTGTCCCTGGTAACGGAATACCTACAAATAACATTAAACCAATAAAAGCACTTTTTTGAATGGTATCCGACTTTTTCATAGCAGTGTCTTCCAGTTTATAGATTATCTTATTTATACCTTTGACTTTTTTTAACCATTCAAATATTTGTCTTATAAACAATAGTATAAATGGTATTGGAACTATATTTCCTAAAATACATATAGCACTAGCTTTTACTAGGCTTACTCCTAATAATGAACTAGCAATTAAGCCACCTCTAAGTTCCAATATGGGTATCATTGATATAATAAATATGATTATTTCACTAGAAATTCCCTTATCTTGAAGCCATAAGGTCATATTTTGTATAAATTCTTGCATAATAAAATCCTTTCCAAATAATAATACATTTATTATTGCATATTTATTGTAATTTGTCAAGATAAATACAATAAAATAATAATATATTATCTTATACAATAGTATTGCTATTATAAATATTGTATAAATTTGAGATTTGTATTATTAATCATATCTACCAAAAATCTTATATCACCTTGATTTTATTCCTAAAATGTGATATAATCATAATGTAATAAACAAATTAATACTATGAGGTGATTTTTATATGTTTAAAATTAACGATTATGTAGTGTATCAATATTGGGTTTGCAAGGTATTGGATATAAAACAACTAGACTACAGTGACATGGGCTTTAAAAAAGATGTTACTTATTATATATTAGGTTCGGTGTACGAAAAGGAAACTTTTGATATTCCTATAACTAATATCGAACATATTAGAAAACCATTATCTAAAGAAGAAGCTATATCTTTAATTGATAGTATTCCATCTATTCAACCTTTAGAAACTCTTAACGATGTTGAATACAAACAGACTATTCATAATTACAATTGCAACTCTTATTTAAAGATAGTTAAAAGTATATATCAAAAGAATTTGAAAAATATTTCCATTAATAAAAAGATATCTAATATTGACGATAGATACTTCCATACTGCTGAAAGATATCTTAATGAGGAGTTGGCTTTTGCTTTGGATATTCCTATTAAAGATGTTCATAAGTATATCGAAAATAGATTAGAACAATCTAATATTTAAACCCTTGAATATGTTAAAACTTTATGATATAATATCTATAGTATGCGTGAGCATAAAAATATTATCACAAAGGAAGTTGATTTTTTTATGAAACTTGGTATGGTCGGATTACCTAACGTTGGAAAGAGTACTCTATTCAATGCCTTAACTAATGCAGGTGCTGAAAGTGCTAACTATCCATTTTGTACTATAGAAAAAAATGTCGGAATAGTATCTGTTCCAGATGAAAGACTAGATAAATTAGCTGAAATGTATCACCCAGATAAGTTTACTCCTGCAACTCTTGAATTTGTAGATATCGCTGGACTTGTAAAAGGTGCATCTAAAGGTGAAGGTCTTGGCAATAAGTTCCTTGCAGATATTCGTGAAGTAGACGCTATCGTCCATGTCGTTAGATGCTTCGAAAGTACTGATATTATCCATGTAGATGGTTCTATTAACCCTGCTAGAGATATCGAAACTATTAACCTTGAACTCATCTTCTCCGATATTGAAATGCTAGATAGACGTATCGACAAGACTAAAAAGGCTCTAAAAGGTGATAAATCTCTACAGACAGAGTTGGACTTCTTGGAAGATTTAAAATCTTTCTTGGAAAGTGGTAAGTCTGCTAGAGGCTATGACTACTCCGATGATGAAAGAGAGTGGATAAAATCTACACCATTACTATCGGCAAAGCCTGTAATATATGCTTGTAATCTAAGTGAAGACGATTTTATTAACAACATCGAAACTAACGAAAACTATAAAGCCGTTTGCAAAATAGCCGAAGAAGAAAAATCTGCTGTATTGCCAATATGTGCTCAAATTGAGGCTGAAATATCTGATATGGACCCAGAAGATAAAGCTATGTTCTTATCTGAATTAGGTCTTGAAGTTTCTGGTTTAGGTAGAATTATCAAGACTGGTTACTCTCTATTAGGTTTGATATCTTACTTAACCGCTGGTAAACCTGAAGTTCGTGCTTGGACTATCACAAAAGGTACTAAAGCTCCTCAAGCTGCGGGTAAAATTCATACAGATTTTGAAAAAGGTTTTATTCGTGCAGAAGTCGTATCTTTTGACGATTTAATGGCTTGTGGCTCTATGGCTAACGCTAAGGAAAAAGGTCTAGTTCGTCTTGAAGGCAAAGAGTACGTTATGCAAGATGGTGATATAGTTCTATTTAGATTTAATGTGTAATATCAAAGGAGTATCTCACATGAATATTAAAAATATTTTAGTATATATATCTTGCATGGTTATGTGTTGTGGAACTATAACATCTACACATATTAAAGAGATATCTAATATAGTAGTATCTGCAGAAGATGAAGAATCTCAATATAGTAATTCATGTGGTAAAAATGCTACATATTCAGTTGATGAAACTACTGGTACGTTAACTATCAGTGGTACTGGCGATATGGACTATACAAACCCATCTAATTTTAGTTATGGTTGGGATAATTATAATGATATATACTTCATTAAAACAATAGTCATTGAAGATGGTATTACTTCTATCAGTGATGGAGCATTTTCTGGTTGCACATCATTGGAAAGTATAACAATTCCAGATAGCGTCACTTCTATTGGTGATAATGCATTTACACATTGTACATTATTAAAAAGCATAACTATCCCAGATAGTGTTACTTCTATTGGTAAGTGGGCATTTGAAAGTTGTGAATCATTGAATAGTGTAACTCTTTCTAAAAATGTTACTTCCATTGGTTTTAAGGCATTTCAATATTGTAAATCATTAACAGAGATAAATATTCCCGATAGTGTTACTTCTATTGGTGAGTGGGCGTTTTCTTGTTGTACATCATTAGAAACTATAAATATCCCCGATAGTGTTACTTCTATTGACTATTGTGCATTTAATGATTGTAAATCGTTAGAAAATATAACTATTCCCAATAGTGTCACTTCCATTGCTGATTGTTCCTTTTCTGGTTGTGAATCATTAAAAGAAATAATTATTCCTGATGGGGTTACTTCTATTGGTAACTGTTCCTTTTATGGTTGTGAATCATTAGAAAAAATAATTATTCCTGATGGAGTTACTTCTATTGGTAAGGAGGCATTTTCTTATTGTACATCATTAAAAGAAATAACTATCCCTGATACTGTTACCAAAATAGGCGAAAATGCCTTGGATTCCAGTAACCTTATAATCCGTGGAGTAAAAGGTTCTAAAGCTGAAAAGTATGCCAAAGAAAATAATTTTGACTTTGTAAATATTGAAGAAAATACCTCACCAATTTTAGATATCTTAAACCTAAAAAAGTGTATCTTAGGAGTTTCTACAGATAGTACTAACCTTGACTATAATTCCGATGGTGATATAGATATCTTAGATTTAAATTCTGCATTAAAAAAATATCTTGAAGTATAAAGACTTATACAAGATGACAACTTAGTTATATTTGAATTTAATGTTTAATAACTAGTATTATGATAAGTTTTGAAAGGAGTGCATCTTTATGAGTAACGAAAAAAATCAACAACTAGGCTTGGATATATTGGAAAAATGCTATACATCTGCTATTGAGGGTTTACCTACTTCCGATAGTGCTATAGTACTTGGTCAAGAATATCTAAGAAAGTATAGCAATAAGGATTCAGCAGTTGAAAAGTTAGTAACTAATCAAATAGCAAAGTGTGCCACTACTGGATTTTTAACCAGTGTCGGAGGTGCTTTAACTCTACCAGTAGCAATATCAGCTGATGTGGGCGTTAATGTGTACGTTCAACTTAGAATGATTGCTGCTATCGCTGTAATAGGTGGATACAATCCATATGATGATGAGGTAAAAACTCTTGCGTATATGTGTTTAGTCGGCATGGCTGGTACTGATGTCATTAAAAATGTAGGCATTAAAGTCGGGGAAAAAGTTACTATAAATATGTTGAAAAAGATTCCGGGTAAGATGCTAATTAAGATTAATCAGTTTATAGGCTTTAGATTAGTTACTAAGATGGGTACTAAAGGAGTTATCAATTTAATTAAAGTAATTCCTGGTATTAGTGGCGTTATCGGTGGTAGCATAGATGCATTTGCTACTAAAAATATCGCTAACCGTGCAATAGATTGCTTTATAAAAAATAAGGGTGTTTAACTTACTTAGGAATGTCTTTAATGACATTCCTAAAATTTTAAACCTCTTGATTAAGTGAGGTGAAGTGTGTTTTGAATATGTACGATATTATAAATAAAACTAAGTTAAAACAAGAACTATCTAAAGAAGAAATATCCTATTTGATAGATGGCTATGTTAATGATACTATTCCAGACTATCAAGTATCTGCGTGGCTGATGGCTGTATGCTTAAATGGATTGTCTAAAAATGAAACTTTTCAACTTACCAACTGTATGAAAAATTCTGGGGAAGTCTTGTCATGGGATTGCGTGGAGGGTATCACGGCAGATAAGCATAGTACTGGTGGTGTTGGTGATAAAACTACTTTGATAATTGCTCCAATAGTGGCAAGTTGTGGCGTTAAGATGCCTAAAATGTCTGGACGTGGTTTAGGTCATACTGGTGGAACTATCGATAAGTTGGAAAGTATTCCAAACTTTAATGTACATCTAACTCACAATAAGTTTATAGATTGCGTTAATACTGTAGGTTGTGCAATAGTATCGCAGAGTGGAAATCTAACTCCAGCAGATAAGAAACTATACGCCCTTAGAGATGTCACTGCTACTGTTGATAGTATTCCTTTAATATGTTCTAGTATTATGAGCAAAAAGTTGGCTATGAATACTGATATAATTCTATTAGACGTTAAATGTGGCAGTGGTGCATTTATGAAAGATGTATCTAATGCTTTAGAATTAGCCAATCTTATGGTGGATATGGGCAAAAAATCAGATAAAAATTGTAAGGCTCTTATTACAGATATGAATATTCCATTAGGTTACAACGTTGGCAACTCCTTGGAAGTTATTGAGGCTATTGAAACTTTAAAAGGTAATACTAAAGGTAATCTTTTAAGTTTGTGTGTAGATATATCTACTGAAATTGTATCTTTAGCTTTAAATTTAGATTACACTATCGCAAAAGATAAGGTTTTAAAGAGTATATCTAGTGGTAAAGCCTTAGATACTCTATCTAAGATGATAGAATATCAAGGGGGAAACGCTAACGTAGTTGATGACTATTCATTATTTGATATCCCTAAGTACAGTTGTGAAGTTAAATCTAAAGTAAATGGATATATTCACTTAATAGATAGTCAAGAAGTGGGAATAGTATCCTTAAATTTGGGTGCAGGTAGACATACTAAATTAGATAGTATAGACTATTCTGCAGGTATAGTATTTAATCGTCAAGTAGGCGATGCCGTATCTATTGGTGATACTATTGCTACATTGTATTCTAGTAAAGTTTCCGATTTCTCTCAAGCAGAAGATAGACTTTTAAAAGCTATTACTTTCGATAGCTTACAACCATCTAAGAAAGATGTTCTAATTGAAAAAGTATAAACTTAAAGGAACGATTAAATATCGTTCCTTTATTTTTTAATATAATATGGATTGCTTTGCTACATTTAAATCTAATATGTTTACATTGTTATCTTGATTAAAGTCTAAGTTTGTTATATCGTTGGATATTCCTAAAATATATTTTTTTAGTTTTAATATATCTGTAGTTGTTGGTTGAGTATCATTATCAATAGCTATAAAGTTAAAGTCGTTTTCTGTTGCATAGGTTTCAGCAGTTGAACCTTTAAATCCGTAGATGGTGAAATCTTCTATTTTGTCACGTTTCTGAGTGATATAATTATACTCATTGTATCCAAGGGATAAAGCACCAATCCAAGTAACGCTATTAGGAATAGTTATCTTTTTTAATGAAGTGCAACAATAAAATGCACATTCATCAATCGAAGTAACACTATTAGGGATATTTATTTCTTTTAATGATGTACAATCTTCAAATGCACCATAGCCAATAGAAGTAACACTATTAGGTATTGTAACAATTGCATCATTACCTTGATATTTATATAATACACTTCCTAATATTATTAAATCATCAGGATAGTTATCTATAAATGGCGTGTTATCAAATGCAGCATAAGCAATATAATTAACACTATCTGGTATAATTATTTCTGCTAGCGATGTACAATTTCCAAATGCAAATTCACCGATACTCTCCACACTATTTGAAATAGTTACTTTTTTTAAATTTTCACAATCCCGAAACAATTCAATACCAATACAAGTAACACTATTAGGAATAGTTATTTCTGTTAATGATATACAATTCCGAAACGCACACATACCAATAAGAGTAACACTATTAGGAATATTTATTTCTTTTAATGATGTACAATCTTTAAATGCACAATAGCCAATAGAAGTAACACTATTAGGAATTGTTATACTTTCTAATGATGTACAATCTTCAAATGCACAATCACCAATAGAAGTAACACTATTAGGAATTGTTATACTTTCTAATGATGTACAATATCCAAATGCACAACTACTAATAGAAGTAATACTATTAGGTATTGTAACAGTTGCATCATTGCCTTGATATTTATATAATACACTTCCTAATATTATTAAATCATCAGGATAGTTATCTATAAATGGCGTGTTATCAAATGCAGCATAAGCAATATGATTAACACTATCTGGTATAGTTATTTCTGTTAGCGATGTACAATTTCCAAATGCACTATCACCAATAGAAACAATGCTATTAGGAATGGTTATTTCTGTTAAGGAAGTGCAATTGTAAAATGCATACATACCAATAGAAGTAATATCATCTTCAATAATTATAGATTTTATACTTTCTGCATAATCTTGCCAATCATTAGTAGAATCCATATTACCAGTGCCACTGATAGTTAGTGTACCAGTAGCCTCATCAAAGGAAAAAGTAGCATTTTCGCCACACGAACCACTATACATATCTTCTGAAGATGCTATTATGGAATTAATACTATCTGTAATTTGTGGAGTTGATACTAATTCGCAACATATTAATAAAGCAAAAGTACTAGCCAATAATTTATTGATATTCATACAAAAACCTTCCTTACTATTTTATAAGAAAATTATACCATATAAGATTACCCAAGTCAACATATATAAATTTTTTCATGATATAACTTTGTATGTTCCACAATGAAATGAGACACAATATTTACCAATTGAAAATCAATAAAAAAGTAGCGAACTAAGAACTTTTATGTTAAAATAAAAACACACAA
>JAHABC010000020.1 GCA_018376535.1 Ruminococcus sp. | reverse complement strand
TATAATAATTTTCCTATGCGTCCTCTTGGCTGGCTTTCCCCTAAACAATATTTACTTAATTACCATAAATTGTGTCTCACATCATTGTGAACCCTACATATAAATTTTTTCATGATATAACTTTACTTTGTAATATCTTTAAAATAATATCTAAAATTAATGACAACTTTAAAATTATATGCTATAATAAAAATATATCTTATATGTATAGAAAGGATTTGAATGCTTATGAGTATGAGAGGAATTGAAACTCCTATTCGTGAAATTAGAAGAAAAGTTTTCACTGAAGTAGCTAAGGTAGCTTTTTATTCAAACAATATTAATGATGATATTGAGGCTATTCCTTACAAAATTACTCCTGGAGATGTTCCACTATATCGTGAGAGTATCTACAGAGAAAGAGCTATTGCATCGGAAAGAGTACGTTTAGCAATGGGTATGTCACTACGTCCAGAGGACAAGCCTGTACACGTTACTAGTGGTTTAACTGAAAGTAATGTATCGGATAAGTACTATGAACCTCCACTAATGCAAGTAATACCATCTGCTTGTGATATGTGCGAAAATAATAAGTATGAGGTATCCAATCAATGTCATGGTTGTATAGCACATCCATGTGTTGAAGTCTGTCCTAGGGAAGCTATTTCCATTAAGAATGGCAAATCGTATATAGACCAAAACAAATGTATTAAGTGTGGTAAGTGTAAAGCGATATGTCCATATGATGCCATCGCTAAAAAGGTTAGACCTTGTACTGTAGTATGTGGTGTAAAGGCTATCGAAAGTGATGAACATGGTAGAGCAAAAATCAATCCTGATAAGTGCGTATCATGTGGACAATGTATGGTAAGCTGTCCATTTGGAGCAATTGCCGATAAGTCACAAATATTCCAATTGATACAATCCATGAAAAAGGGCGACCAACTAATAGCAGAAGTTGCTCCTGCAATTATTGGACAGTTTGGAAATAAATCTTTATGGAATATAAAGTCTGCTTTAATGGAACTAGGCTTTAGTGATGTCTTTGAAGTTGCTTTAGGTGCAGATATCGGTGCAGTTACTGAAGCACATCACTATGTTGAGGAAGTTAAAACTGGTAAGTTACCATTCTTATTAACATCATGTTGTCCATCATGGTCCATGTTGGCAAAAAGAACACTTCCAAACTTAGTGGAAACGGTATCCACTGCATTAACTCCTATGGTAGCTACAGCTAGAACTATCAAGCAGAAACACCCTAACTCTAGAGTAGTATTTATAGGTCCATGTGCATCTAAAAAGTTGGAGGCAATGAGAAATTCCGTTCGTAGTGATGTGGATTTTGTAATAACTTTTGAAGAATTAGGTGCTATGTTCGATGCTAAAGGTATAGATATCGCTAACTATACCAAAGAAGAACCTATCCACGATGCTACCGGTGCTGGTAGAGGTTACGCCGTGGCTACTGGTGTTGCTAATGCTATTGAAAAGTGTATCGATGAATACTATCCTGAAACTGATGTCTATATAGAACACGCTGAAGGTCTTTCTAACTGTCAAACTATGCTATTATTAGCTAAAGCTGGTAAAAAAGACGGCTATTTAATCGAGGGAATGGCTTGTCCGGGTGGTTGTGTAGCTGGTGCAGGTACTAACATTCCTATAGCAAAAGCTACTCAAGAGGTTAAAAAGTTTGTTAAAGATAGTACAAACTCTTTGCCACCTAAAGATTTACAAGAAATTCAACTACCTTAAACTTATATAATGTTAATCCCCTAAAGATATCTTTAGGGGATTTTTTTACTATACTAACACTTCAATATTTTCAAGTACAAGGATATCATTTTGTAGTATTATAGTATTACCATTAGGAACTATAGTATTACCATTACGTTTAATCATTACTATTAGAGTATTTTCCGATAAGTCTAAATCTTTAATAGGTTTGTCAATCCAATCGTGGTCGTGTGATATTTCAATTTCAGACATTTCCATATTTTTAGTATCTTTAAAAGATGGAGCAGTTAGTATTAAAATATCGTTAGCCTCTATGGTGGTAGTTCCGTTTGGTATGATTACTTTACCATTTCGTTCTACTGTTACTACTAACGTTTGTGGTGGAATTTCTAAATCACGGAGCATTTTATTGCACCATTTTTGATTATCTTGTACATTAATCTTTATAAATTGAATATCATTTTCATCTTGATAGTCGGTGAAGGTTTTTCTAACGTCGGAAGTTTCGTCAAGCATATTCAACTTTTTAGAAACTAAAGGTAATAACGTTCCTTGCACCGATATGGATATCAATACTATAAAGAATACTATATGAAAGATATCATTATCAAGATGCGTTGCGTTTACCATCGCCGTGATTGAAAATACTATTGAGGACGCTCCTCTTAAACCTGCCCATGATACTACTCCTATTTGATTTAAAGGACATTTGAAAATCTTTAAGAAGATGGTTATTACTAGAGGTCTAGCTATAAACGTTAAGAATAGCATAATTATCAAGGCTTGTGGAATTATTGGCAACATCTTAGATGGATAAGCTAACAATCCTAGTAGAAAGAATATGTACATCTGCATGATACTAGTTAGATTATCAAAGAAATCAAGTAGATTTTTCTTGTTTTTGATATAATGGTTTCCCATGATAATTCCAGTTATATATGTACTTAGATAACCATTTCCACCTATTAAAGTTGGTAGTGCATAGGATATCAAGATTATTCCGAACATAAAAAGAGTACAAAATTCACTAGATATTAAAGAGAACTTTTTTAATATCCACAAAGATATTAATGCTATACCTACTCCAAAGATTATTGCAAACGCAAATTGAGATATTATCATTAATATTATACTTCCAACTGAAGAACTTTCACCATTTATTATGGAAAGTATTATTATAGTCAACATATACGCACAAGGGTCATTACTACCACTCTCGACTTCTAATAATGATGCCGTTCCATACTTTAATGATAAGTTTTTACTCTTTAATATTGAGAATACAGACGCAGCATCTGTACAACTTATTACCGAACCTATTAATAAACTCTCTAAAAGAGGTATTTTTAATACTATATAACAGAATATTCCTACACAAAATGCAGTCGCCACTACACCTAATGTAGATAACATTATCGATTTGATTGCTACTGGTTTAGCAGTTTTCCAACGTGTGCCGAATCCACCATAGAACATTATGAATATTAACGCTATAGAACAGACATTTTCTGCAAAAGAATAGTTATCGAAATCGATTTTAAAAATTCCATCTGAGCCGAACAGCAGTCCTAAAGCTATGAACAAAAATAGACTAGGTACACCTATCTTACTGGAAAATTTAGTGCATACTATACACAGCAATATTATTAAACCTGATATTAATATTGTAGTATTCAATAAAAACATCTCCTTTCAAAATATGAGTATGTTTCTATTATACAATATTTTGAACAACTTGTAAATTGTTACATTGTGAAATTTTACTGAATCTTCCTATATGATATAATTAGTAGCAAAGTTACAAATATTTACATATTATATCAATGTAACCTATAAAAGTAGGTTATCATACTTTATGGAAAGGAGTGGCTTTCTTGGATTTTAAAGAGTATAATCAAGTAACTAAGATTCCAACTACTAGATTACCTATGGATACTCCACTTGCATCGGCATATGTGCCATATCAAATGTGGGAAGAACCTATATCTCCAGAAGATGCCCTTGAAAAAGGAACTATTTTTACTGAATTGGATTTTCCATTCTTATGCGATGGGGGTGCAAACTTTGAACGATAAAGAAAAATTGTTAAAAACTATTCAAATGTATGACTTTTCACTCTATGAACTTAATCTATATTTGGATACTCACCCTAACTGTCAACACGCTTTAAACTATTTTAAAAAGTATTTATCTCTTAAAAATAAAGCTGTCGATGAGTATACACATCGTTTTGGTCCTATAACTGCTGAACATTTAAATGATAATTCAACATCTTGGGATTGGGCTACAAAACCATTTCCTTGGGAAAGGAGTTGCGATTAGTTATGTGGAAGTATGAAAAAAAATTTCAATGTCCTGTAAATATTAAAGAACCAAATCCAAAGTTGGCTAAGTTGATTATAGCTCAATTGGGTGGTCCAGATGGTGAACTAAGTGCATCTTTAAGATATTTAAATCAAAGATATACAATGCCTCAAAATGAAATTAAGGGTGCTTTAACTGATATAGGTACTGAAGAACTTGCACATCTTGAAATTATTTCCGCTATGATATATCAATTGACAAGAAATCTATCTATTGAACAGATTAAAAATAGTGGCTTTGATGCCTACTTTGTAGACCATACTACTGGAATATATCCAAGTTCACCAAATGGAGTTCCTTTTACTGCGGCATACTTTCAAAGTAAAGGTGACCCCATCACCGATTTGACTGAAGACATGGCTGCCGAACAAAAGGCTAGAAGCACTTATGATAATCTTCTTAGATTAGCTGATACCTACGACGTTAAAGAACCGTTAAAGTTCCTTCGTGAACGTGAAATAGTGCATTTTCAAAGGTTCGGTGAAAGTCTACGCATAGTACAGGAAAATTTGGATAGTAAAAACTTTTACGCATTTAATCCTGCTTTTGATAAAAAAGCTAGATTCAAAAGATGCGTAGGTTAAATATATATAATGGAACGTCTAAAAAAGACGTTCCATATTTTAATATATAGGTGAAAAGGTATCGAAACGCCAACCACTTGATGTGTTCACTAAAAGATATCTTGAAAGTTGAGTAACATATTCGATATCTGGAGTAGTATTGATGTAGTAAGAAGTACCCGTCCAAGTACCATCGGCACTGAAGTATACCAGTGCTTGAAAAGAAATCTCATCATCAGATTGGTCTAAGATTTCAAAAGTATGTCCACAATATGAGATGTTACAACTTCTAGCACCAATACAAGTATATAAACTTCCATCACGTTCCACGAACTTATTTAGTATAAAAGAGTTTTCAATAAAATCATTGGTGAAGTACTGTTCAAGATAACTTGAAACCTCATCTATAGAAGTAAATCGGTTATCGATAACTTTTGAATAGTATCTATCATCTACTTGTATATTGTCGGAAGCGTCTACTTGAATAATTCCAGCAGAAGTAAATTCGTAGTATGTATAGAAAGCATCTTTAAATAGATTTTTTAAATCGTCATTTAATGGAGGTAAAGCATCGCTGTTGTTTGTAAATGATACTAAATCTAACATACTTGGAGTATCACTTGTAGCAGATGTAGTACTGGTAGTAGCAGAAGTAGATGTGGTACTAGTAGTAGTATCGCTAATGGAAGTAGTATCTAAGGTAGTAGTAGTATCGGTTGGTGTGGATACTGTAGTGGCTAAAGGAACAGTATCTAAAGATATGGTCATGCTACTAGTTTGAGTATCTTCAATAGTTTGAGAGGTAGTAACTTCTAAAGTGGTTTGAGTGAACTCTTGACTTTGTATGCTATCATCATTAGATATTCTATCGCAACCTATACACGCCAACGAAGTTGTAACGCATATAAAACATGATAGCATTATTCTATACATATTCAAAAAAACATCTCCTTACGACGAGAAAAATATTATATCTATATTATAGCACACATCTTAGATACATAACAAGTAGATATTTTAAAAAAATTCATTACAATATATGTGTCGAAAAACGGACATTTTTTCGTTGACATTAGAGATATCTTAATGTATAATATTAACAAATAAGAAACAAATATCTGCTAATAAAGGAGTTCTTAACTATGAGTAACGATAATTTAATACACGAGGAACGCATGGATTTATTTTCTGTTCCTAAAGATTATTATATAGTACATTCAATATCTGGAGATTACTCTCTTGGGGCTGGAGTGGCTAAAAAGATTAATAAAATGTATGTTATGAAGTACAAGTTAGAGATATTCTATCCTAACAAACGAAATAAAAATTGTGCCTTACTAATAGATAATGTTTTTAATCTAGTAACTAAAAAAACTCTATATGATAAACCTACTTATAAGACTCTTGAAACTGCTCTAAAAGATTTGAAAAAACAATGCTTAAAGTTAGGAATATCTAAGTTAGCTATGCCACATATATCTTGTGGTATGGACGGTCTTAATTGGAAAGATGTTAAACCCATTATCGTGGACGTTTTTGCTGATACCAATATTGAAATTTTAATCTGTTATCTATAATTTTGGAGGTCTTTTATTATGGAATATAAAGTAATGTATTTAATGATGGTCACTGCAGATGCTAATAATAACAAGTATTATAAAATGATTCCTAAAGGTGATACTTTTATCGTGGAATATGGTAGGGTAGGTAGTAAACCTCAAGTTAGAAGTTATCCAATTAAGGATTGGAATAAGAAACTTCGTGAAAAGCTATCTAAAGGTTATACAGATAAATCCGAACTCATGGAAGATTTAATTCAAGAGGAAAAGCCTAAGGAAAAAAAGTTATACTTAGATATTCCAAATAAAGATATTCAAAATATTGTGGATAGACTTCAAAAGATGGCTAAACAAACCATATCAGCTAACTATAATATTACTTCCGATAAGGTTACTCAAGCTATGGTGGATAAGGCTCAAGATATACTTACCAATTTAATAGCTATTCAAAATGTTGATGACTTTAACAAACTTCTACTTGAACTATTTGAAGTTATTCCTAGAAAGATGCATAAAGTATCAGAATATTTGGCTCAAACTAAAGATGACTTTTCTAAGATAATTCAAAAAGAACAAGATTTGTTAGACGTCATGAAAGGTCAAGTATATCAACATAGCGTCACTCAAAGTGCAGAAAACGAACAGGTTGAAGATAATTCTCCTACTATGAATATCCTAGAGGCTATGGGCTTAGAGTTCCAACCAGTTGATGATTTGGATATCGTTAAGATTAAATACCATCTTGGACAAGATGAAAATAAGTTCTACAGAGCTTGGAAAGTTACTAATAAAGCTACTCAACAAAGTTTCGATACATACATTAAAGATAATAATAATCCTACTACTAAACTTCTATGGCATGGAAGTCGTAACGAAAATTGGTGGTCGATAATAAACAGTGGTTTAGTCTTAAGACCTACTAATGCAGTAATCACGGGTAAAATGTTCGGATATGGTATATATTTTGCCACAAAGGCTAGAAAATCTATTGGATATACCTCTTTGAGTGGTTCGTATTGGGCTAGAGGTAGTTCAACATCGGCATTTATGGGCTTGTACGAGGTCGCTTACGGCAAACCTTTCGATGTGTACTCCTTTGATAGCAAATACTATAGTTTGAACTATGAAAACCTTCAAAAGATGTGCCAAGGTGCGAACTGTCTACACGCTCACGCAGGAAAAATGTTGGCAAATGATGAGATAATAGTATATCAACAACCACAAACTACCATAAAGTATCTAGTTGAAATTAGATAGTCTATCTAAAAAGACTACTCTGCAATATGAGTAGTCTTTTTTATAAAGTAATTTGGATATTTTTGACAAAGTTAGCTAAGACTTCATATTATTGACAAATTTGTTTCCATATAGTATTATTGATATACATTGTATAAAATATCTATTATTAAAGTTAAGGAGTAAATTATGTCAGTAACTATTATGAAATTTATGTTGATTTTGGGAATTATAGGTCATGCTATGAATATGTATTGCGATTACATATTGAGCGTATTCCCTAATGGAAAACTTACACTAAAGAAGTTAAAAGATATTAAAAATGGTGATACGCTATCTAAGTTGATGGAAGGTGTATCTGCTAATATGTCAGTGCGTTCCATAGTATTAGAAGTAGTTGGGTTAGTATTAGAGTTTTTAGGTTATTTTTCTATTACGGCTTATGTATATAAATCTTCGCAAATATACGGAACGATTATGTTTCTAGCTATTTCGTTCTTTTGTATAGTGGGAATGGCACATCATACAAAGTGCTGTCTAGCAGAGTATGTATTCTTAAAGTTGGACAGAGTAGATAAAGCTAAAACCTTAATGTTACAGATAATGGATATCGCTCCAATTACTAAATTATGTTATGTTGGATATCTTTTGTTTGTAGCTATTCTAATGATTGTTATTTTAACAGGTACTATAAGTTTTCCTATATGGGCAGTGATATTTACAATACTACCAATATTTATATTACTATTTCCACTTCAAATTATTGGAACACTTCATATTTCTGCTATGATATCTATGTTAGTATGGTGTATTTTAATATAGTTTATGATTTAAAAAAATATAATCCCTCATGTAAAATGAGGGATTTATTATTTAATAATTAATCTATACATTTAGATAGTCTATTTCTAACTACGGTTTCTCCCATAGCTTGAGATATATCGTATATATCTGGAGAGTTTTGTCTACCAGTTAAAGCCACTCTAATAACGTTAGAAACATCTACGATACTACCTTTATAAAGTTCAGGATTTTTCTTATACTTTTTAGGTTGTAGGGCGTAGTTTAGTTCTTCGGCGATGGCTCTAACCTTATTGAACCATTCTTCTTGAGTATCATTGAAGTCTAAAGTTTCAAGATACTTAGTTAAAATGGTATTCTTATCCGAACCTTGAGCATTTACTGGGAAGTCATCTTGCATAGTGAAAGTATCATCAAAGTAGAAAGATAAGAACTTACTAGCTTGTTTCCAGTTTTCGATATCTTTTCTAGGTTTGTTGCCACTTCTACCAATATCGATAATCTTTTTAGAGTAATCTGCATTAGATGTGAACGCTTTATAGAAAGTTTCATCATAAGTCTTAGACCATTCTGCGATACCATTGTATATATCTTCTGCTGAAAGTCTTGAAATGACTTCTTTGCTTACATCTTTAAATTTAGGAATATCTAATAAAGCACCAGATATACTCATCTTTTCAAGTGAGAATGGAAATTCAAGGTAAGATTTATCAGTATTAGTAGTGAACCATTCTTCAAAGTTGGAGTTCAATACAGTTAGAAGGTATACCCATACTGCCTCTGGAATATATCCCTCTGATACATAGTAGGATAATGCTAATTCTGGGTCTTTACGCTTAGATAACTTACGTTTCTTTTGAGTTTCTTCGTCAATCTTCATAAGTTGAGGTGTATGACAGTATAGAGGTCTAGTCCAACCAAAAGTATCGAAAAGTTGTATGTGAATAGGTAGTGTGGATAACCATTCTTCACCACGAATAACGTGGGTAGTTCTCATAAGATGGTCGTCTATAACGTGTGCAAAGTGATATGTTGGAATACCATCGGATTTTAATAGTACAAAATCTTGATAGTTCTCTTGAACTTTAAGTTGACCTCTAATGCCATCGTCTACGGTTTTGTATTCATTGATATCACCTACAGACCTAAACCTTAGGACGTATGGTTCACCAGCAGATAACTTTTCTTGAATATCTTCAATAGGTCTGTCACGCCAAATAGCGTACTTTCCATAATATCCAAAGTTTTCCTTTAGGCTTTCTTGAGTTTCATGCATCTTAGATAGTTCTTCTTCAGTGCAAAAACATGGATAAGCATAACCTTGCTCTACAAGTTGCTTTGCAAAAGTTTGATATATTTCTTTTCTAAGGCTCTGTTTATATGGAGCATAAGCACCGTTATCCCCAGTTAGAGTAACACCCTCATCAAAGTGAACGCCAAAGTAGTCCATAGATTTAATAATAGTTTCAATAGCACCTTCTACTTCTCTTTTGCTGTCGGTATCTTCAATTCTAAGGAATATAACGCCGTTGCTTTGATGTGCTAATCTTTCGCCAATGATGGCGTTGTATAAGTTTCCAAGGTGAACAAATCCAGTAGGGCTAGGGCCTATACGAGTTACACAAGCACCCTCTGGAACGTTTCTTTGTGGATAGAGTTCTTCAAAATATTGTGGAGTTTTATCTATATTAGGAAATAGCAACTCCGATAATTTTTTATAATCCATGTATAAAAATCCTTTCACAAAATAGTACATACATAATTATATCATTAATAAGATGTAAAGTCAATGAAAGATAAAAAATGCTCTTTAGTAACTAAAGAGCATCTTAGATATATATTTTACTATTATAGAACTTCTTTAATAGCGTTTAGTAGTTCATCATAAGTTTCAAAGGCAGGTAGGTCTGGATTGTCTTTTTTAATCTGTTCAGTACTCTTGAATAGAAAACCAGCCTTACTAGCTCTAATCATGCCTAAGTCGTTGTGACTGTCACCACTAGCGATGGTATCGTAACCTATAGATTGCAATGCCTTAACTGTAGTATACTTAGACTTCTCAACACGCATTTTAAAACCAGTTATTTCACCATCTTCAGCAACTTCAAGGGAGTTACAGAAAATAGTTGGATATCCTAACTTAGCCATTAAAGGCTTTGCAAATTGAACGAAAGTATCGCTTATTATTATAACTTGAGTTAAAGAACGAAGTTCATCTAAAAACTTTTTAGCACCTTCCATAGGTTCAATTTTAGCGATAGTTTCTTGAATTTCCTTGATACCTAAGCCATGTTCTTTAAGAATAGCTAAACGATATTTCATAAGTTTATCGTAATCGGGTTCATCACGAGTAGTACGTTTGAGTTCAGGAATACCACTAGCTTCAGCGAAAGCAATCCAAATTTCTGGAACAAGAACGCCTTCCAAATCTAAGCAAACTATATTCATAAAAAAAGTCCTCCAATGAGATAAATTTAGTTGATATATAAAAAAAATATCTTATATACAAGAATATTATAGCATTTCATTTATATTTTGTCAACTATTGTATCTAAGGGCAAGTGATTAATATAATATTGTATTTAACAAATCTATTTTAGTGTAGAGTTCTACACCACATGGGTTAGAACTCTACACCATATGGTAAAAATGTATTGACTTTTGCATATAGTTTAAGTATAATCTTAATTGTAAGATAAATCATAATTTTTTAGTGCATTGGTAAATATTGTTCTACATAGGGAAGTTGCAACGACCTTTTATATTATATCTTTGGAGGTCTTTAATTTGGAAGAATTAATTAAAAAGTATGAACTTGAATTGCTAGTATTAAAATCTAGAGTAGGTGCTTTAGAGGGTATTATCAAACTATTAGGAGAAGTTCTAAATGGCGAAAAGTAAAAGGTTGGATATTTTTAATGACTATCGCTTAGATGAGGAACTTAATAAACTATACTTTAGAAATGCACAGTCTAATGGTGGTAGTTTAGATACTGCTAAGTCTAAGATGTATCAAGTTATGAAGAATGAACTAAATGAAAATCAATCTAACATTCTTAAAATGTACTACTTTGATAATCTAAAACAGAAAGATATCGCTGAACGATTACAAAAAAATCAATCCACGGTATCACGAACTTTAAAACGTGCTAAGAGTAATCTAGCTAGAATTTTAAAGTACTTTATCTAAAAAATATCGGAACGTTAGTATTAGCGTTCCGTACATATACATATAAGGAAAGGATATCCATTAAATGAATACGCCAATACACGACTTTTTAAAAGAATATTCAAGCAGTAACACTCTAAGATTGCATATGCCTGGACATAAAGGTAAGTATAATCTACATGATATCACCGAAATTAAAGGTGCAGATAGTCTTTTTGAGGCTGATAGCATTATCTTAGATAGTGAAAAAAATGCATCTAAGTTATTTAATACCATGGCTACATACTATAGTACTGCTGGAAGTACTTTAAGTATACAATCCATGCTATTTATGGTTAAAAAAGATGGCAGAAAACTATATGCTATTCGTAATGTACATAGAAGTTTCTTGAATGCTTGTGTGTTATTAGATTTATCAGTAACTTGGATATATCCAAATTATGAAAACACTATAATTAGTGGAAGTGTATCTTTACAGACTATTAAAGAAACTCTTTTAGTGGATAGTTCTCCAAAAGCGTTATATATAACCTCTCCCGATTACTACGGAATGGTTGCAGATATTGAATCTATCGCCAAAATATGCCATCAAAGTAATACTATTCTTTTAGTGGATAACGCACATGGTACACTTTTAAACTTCTTAGATGTAAACATACACCCAATACATCTTGGGGCTGATATGTGTAGCGATAGTGCTCATAAGATGCTACCAGTACTTACTGGTGGAGGATATCTTCATATTAACAATAGTGATTATGTATCCATGGGCAAAACTGCCATGAGTTTTTTTGGTTCTACAAGTCCATCATACTTAATAATGGAAAGTTTAGACCTATGTAACAAGTATATTCAAGAAAGTTTAAAATCCGATTTAATTAGAGTTATAGAAAATATTCAAAAGTTGAAGTATCGCTTTAAAGATAAGTTCTGTTTTGCAAACTCTAAAGAACCTCTACACTTGACTTTCTTAACTTGGAAAACTCATCAAAGTGGATTAGACTTAGCCAATCAACTTAGAAGGTTCAATATAGAATGTGAATATTCAGACAATCAAAGTTTAGTGTTGTTGTTCTCTCCTTTAGATGATGATGTAACCTTTACTAGACTATCTTACGCTTTAGATAATATACATCTAGTTGAGTGTAACACCAATGTAGATGTATTAAACCTTCCTAGATTACATAGTAAAATGTCTATGCGTGAGGCAGTATTTTCAAATAGCGAAACTGTTCCAGTAGATAGTTCGGTTAATAGAGTTTGTGCAGAAGTTAAAGTTCCATGTCCTCCAGCCATACCTATAGCTGTAAGTGGTGAAGTTATATCTTTAGATTGTATTAAAATTTTTAAAAACTATGGAATTAATTCTATAAATGTGGTAAAATAATAGTAATATACATCAATACTAACTTATACGGAGGTTTTTATATATGAAATTAATATATGCAATCGTTAATGATGAAGATACTAACAGAGTGGCTAACGCTCTACTTAAAGAAGGTTTTTATGCTACTAAATTACCATCTACTGGTAGTTTCTTGAAGGCTGGTAATACTACCTTCTTGATAGCTACTACTGAAGATAAAGTAGATATGGCTATTGATGTTATAAAATCTAAAGCTAAAAAAAGAAAGAAGTTTGTACCATCTACTATTGAAAAGGGCGTTGAATTTCCTGTAGAAGTGAACGTCGGCGGTGCTACTATAATGGTTACCGATATAGAACGCTTTGAAAAAGTTTAAAGGTGGTATATAAGTGGAAATATTCGGAAATAAGAACGTTACTGAAAAGGTATCTTATATATTAAATAGTAAAAGAGTAGCACATTCATTTTTACTGTACGGAGAAAAAGGTCTAGGGAAAAAAACTCTAGCCAAATACATAGCTATGAAGTTGTTATGTACTAATGAAAATGCTCCATGTGGAGAGTGCTTCCATTGTAGAAATATCTTGAATAATACTCACCCCGATGTCGTTTGGGCTGAACATTCTGGTAAGACTAACTCTATAGTTGCCGATACCGTTAGAAAAATCTGCAATGATGCTAATATTAAACCTAACTATGATAAAAAAGTGTTTATATTCAGCGATGCCGATATTATGAATAGTACTGCTCAAAATATACTCTTGAAATCTGTAGAAGAACCCCCTGAGTATGTTTATTATATATTCACATCTAGGGCAAAGGATACTTTCTTACCTACAATACTATCAAGAGTGGTTTCTATAAACGTTACAGAGTGTTCCGATAAAGAGTGTATTAATGCTTTAAGTTCTATGCAATACACTCAAGAACAGATACAAGAAGCTATAGAATGTTTTCATGGTAATATAGGTAACTGCATTGACTATCTTAATAAAGGTGAACTATATACATCAGTAGAAATAGTTAAGTGTTTTAATAGTTCGTTATTAAATCATGATGAGTATGAACTCTTAAAGGTATTTACTCAACTTAACGGTAATAGAGATTTAACTAAAAAAACTCTATCAATAATAGACAAGCACATCAGAGATATTATAGCTGTTAAAATTAATTGCAGTACTCCATCGGGGTGTTACTTCGATGGTGCTAAAATGTTAGCTAAAAAACTTTCTATACAATCTTGTCAGAATATACATCTCAATATTTATGAGGCTCTTAATGATATTGATAGTAATGTTAATATTAATTTGATAATAGCATCGCTATGTGGAAACATTATCAGCAATGCGTAAGTATGCGTTCTAAAGAAAGGATTTTTTTTATATTATGAATGAAGTCGTAGGTGTTAGATTTAAAAAAGTTGGAAAAGTATACTATTTCAGTCCTAAAGGCATGACGCTGAATGTAGGTGACAAGGTTATAGTAGAAACTTCTAAGGGCGTTGAATGTGGTGAAGTAGTAATCGCTAATAAACAGTGTGATAATATTATCGCCCCTTTAAAGGAAATTATTAGAAAGGTAAACGCTCAAGATTTACAGGTCATTGAAAATAACAAGAAAAAAGAAAAAGATGCCTTTAAAATCTGCGAACAAAAAATAGCCTTTAGAAAGTTAAACATGAAACTAATAGATGTAGAATGTACTTTCGATAATAATAAGTTACTTTTCTATTTTAGTGCAGAAAATCGTGTGGATTTTAGAGAACTTGTTAAGGATTTAGCATCTATATTTAAAACTAGAATAGAACTTCGTCAAATTGGCGTTCGTGATGAAGCTAAGTTCTTAGGAGGTCTTGGCATATGTGGTCGTGAATTTTGTTGTAAAAACTATCTTGGAGATTTTCAACCAGTATCCATAAAGATGGCTAAAGAACAAAGTTTGTCATTAAATCCAACTAAGATATCTGGCACTTGTGGTCGCTTGATGTGTTGTCTAAAGTACGAACAAGAAGGCTATGAAGAACTTTTAAAAGTTACTCCAAAGGTTGGAGCGTTAGTAAAAACTCCAAATGGCAAAGGTTACGTTGAAGAGGTTAATCTGCTAACTGGTAAGTTAAAGGTTAAGGTCGAAAATAATGATATTCCAATTATTTTTGATAATAAAGACCTCATACTAATAAAAGATGCCGAAATTAGAGTTAATAAAGAAGAATTAAAGGCTCTTAAAGGTCTTGAAGATAAATAGTAAAAAATCCCATCTGTTAGATGGGATTTTTAATATATTCTACTAATTTAGATTTTTCATTTATAACTTTTTCTTTCATAACGGCATCTAGTAGAAGATTTAAGTTATCTCCGATACTTTTGCCAGTAAATCCTAAAGATTTTAAATCCGAACCGTTAATATTTAAATCTTTTAGGGAGATACATTCATTATTATTTAAGATATCTAAAGCCATGTGCTTTACTGTTATAATATGATTAATTCTAGCACGACAAAAATCGAATTTAGCTAAGGCATCGGAAGTTTGAACGCTTAGAAGTTCAAAAAAGGTATCTTTGCCTAGTGTGGAGAGTGCTTTTTTCACATCATATTTAGAGTTAAACTCATCATCATGATGGTACACTAGCGAAGTAACTCTTTTTATAGTGAAGTTATCGTACTTTAAAGATTTTAATATATTTTCAGTGATATTCGCTCCAACGTGTGCGTGATTGTAAAAATGACCATTTCCATTCTTATCAAGGGTAAAAGTTTCAGGTTTGCCGATATCGTGGAGTAGCATAGCTAATCTAATGGAGAGTATCTTTGGAGATTTTTCAACTGATACTACTATGTGTTCCCAAACGTCATACTTGTGATATCTTGAATGTTGATTAAACCCAATACATTTGGATATCTCTGGAATTACTGTAGCTATAACATCACTATAGTTTAAAAGTACATCATGGACGTTATCACCTATGATTAACTTATTTAGTTCAACGGCAATTCTCTCAACAGATATTTTTTTAAGAGTATCTTTAAGAGCATGAACCATATAAGATGTATCTTTTTCGATTGAAAAGTTTAGTTGAGAAGAAAATCTAATAGCACGGAAAATTCTAAGGGCATCTTCAGAAAATCTATTTTTAGGATTTCCAACGCATCTAATTAGTTTAAGATTTAAGTCATTTAAACCCAAGAACTCATCTACTAAGTTACCATTTTTATCATAAGCCATAGCATTTATAGTAAAATCACGCCTAGATAGGTCGTCTTTTAGATTGCTAGTATATTCAACGGTATCTGGGTGACGACCATCGGAGTAAGTGCCATCAATTCGGTAGGTAGTTATTTCAACAGGAACTTTTTCCACTACTACGGTAACAGTTCCGTGTTTAAGACCAGTTTCTATAGTATGAAAGTTTTTAAAGACTTCTAATATTTCGGAGGGTTTAGCATTAGTAGTTATATCGAAATCGTGAGGAGTTCTTTTTAGCAAGAAATCTCTAACGCACCCACCGACTATATAAGCCTCGAAACCGTTACTATTAAGAGTATCTAGCACGATATTTACGTAGTTTGGTAATGTATACAACGTAATCACCTCTTTTATGGATTGATTTTAATTTTCGGTAATAGTTTTGAAATCTTTAGAACAAGCTAATCCTAATATTAAGCATATGTAAGGCATTATGCTTATAGCAGTAGTACTAAAGAAACTCATAATGCAGAAACCTATTATAGATACAAATAATCCTTTGAAGATAATACTATCCTTAAGTCTATGGGATATCTTAACTATGGAATATACTAAAGTAGCTATGTAGAATATCAAAGCAGGAATACCCATAGTAACGGCAACTTGTAGATAATCATTGTATACTGTATCAAAGCCGTTATTTATGAACGTAGTACTTTCTAAGTTGCCAATTTGAGTATATATTAAGCAATCTGCACCAGTACCAACTATAGGATATATTTTTATATATGATATGGCTTTGCTCCAAAGATATGAAAATACATCTTTAACGTTGTTTATATCGAAGTCAGCAGTTTCTTTCCAGTAGTATCCAGTAGAACCTACTCTATAGAAACTATCTTGCCACATGATAGCACCATCATAGAAGATATAAGAACCATCTAGTACAAAAGATACTATTACTGTTATAACTCCGATTAGTATACATAGCACTATAGGTAGAAAGTTCTTTCCTTTTGATATTATAGCTACTATCGATACTAATACTATTATGGAGATTGCTCCTACTATGCCTACTAAAGTGTGAGTATCTAACATTAGATATGTATATATCATGCTCATAATAGCGTAAAATTTGGATTTATTAAAACACGATACTGTAAGTGTAATGCCCAACATCAAGCCAAGATATTCAGCAAAAAATATTGGACTTCCACTAAATCCACTAGGTAGACACACGCTATACAATGATATACTATTTAAATTCTCATATGATGAGAGTTCTGCACTGGTAAGACATGAGAGTATTTGTATAATACCAATTCCGCATTGTATTGCAGATGATATTACTAATATGTCTATAATCTTTTTTAGATTGCTTTCACGATTGTTAAAACTCATAAGTAGAAATATAGTTCCACATGATAGTATGGTTAATACTCCAGTAGTTCTACCATAGAAGCCATTAAAGGCATCTAAAAAACTAAAAGATTGCGTTGCTGATATTATAGACCACACGCACATTAAAGATATCAAAACTATTAACATGGTATGATGTTTCTTATCAAAGCGTTGCCTTGAACCCAATATTACCAACATGATTATACTCACTACCCAAGTTATAGCCAAGCATATATATGGGGTGTTTAAAAATCCGTAACCTCTGCCCATACCTAGACCTATTAATCTAGCGATGACATCTATTAGCACGGGAATGGCTTGACCTATCATGAATACTATAGCTACCATCTTAGCACATATAAGAGGGAGTTTTTCAATAGTATCATCTTTCATATTAAGAATAAAGTTAGATTTTTCAGTAGTACCGAATATGGTTTTTGGCATACATATGCACTTCCTTTACATAATTAGTTAAAAAGCCCTGCAATAGATATTAGCAGGGCAAATTTAATTTTTAGATTAAAATCTTATTATTTAGCGTACTCAATAGCACGACTTTCTCTAACAAGATGTACTTTTATTTGACCTGGATAGTCTGACTCATTTTCAAGACGTTTTGCTATACTTCTAGCCACAATCACCATCTTTTCGTCATTAATCTTTTCAGGAGCGACCATAACTCTAACTTCTCTACCAGCTTGTATAGCATAGCACTTGTCCACGCCATCATAAGATGAGCATATTTCCTCAATCTTTTCAATACGCTTGATATAGTTTTCATAGTTTTCACTTCTAGCACCAGGACGTGCAGCAGATATAGCATCAGCAGCTTGAACGATACAAGCTATTACGGTTCTAGGTTCTACATCGTTGTGATGAGCCTCTATAGCATGAATAACTTCTGGATTTTCTTTGTACTTTTTACATACGTCTATACCTATTTGAACGTGTGAACCTTCAATTTCGGAAGTCAATGCTTTACCGATATCATGTAGTAAACCCGCTCTACGAGCTAAGTTAGCATCTACACCGAGTTCGGAAGCTAAAATTCCCGATAGTTGTGCAACTTCAATTGAGTGGTCTAGTACGTTTTGACGGTAACTTGTACGATATTTTAATCTACCTATTAGTTTAATAAGTTCGTGATTAATACCATGTACATTAGTTTCAAGGACTGCTCTTTCGCCTTCTTGTTTAATTCTATGTTCGACTTCTCTACGAGCCTTGTCGACCATTTCTTCAATTCTAGTTGGGTGTATTCTGCCATCGGCGATAAGTTTTTCCAAAGCTATACGAGCCACCTCACGTCTTACTTGGTCGAAACATGATAGCGTTATAGCCTCTGGAGTATCATCGATAATTAAATCTACACCAGTTAAAGTTTCTAAAGTACGAATATTTCTACCTTCTCTACCTATAATTCTGCCTTTCATTTCGTCATTAGGTAGTGCCACAACAGATACTGCAGATTCAGAAACTTGGTCAGCAGCACATCTAGCAATAGCTAAAGATATGTAATTTCTAGCCTTATCTTCACATTCATCTTTAATCTGTTGTTCGTAGGAAGATATTTTCAATGCTTTTTCATGGATTAACTCATTTTCAAGGTTATTTAAGATTAACTCTTTAGCTTGGTCCTTAGTCATTTGAGATATTTTTTCTAAAGTTTCAAGTTGTTGAAGTTTAACTTGTTCAACCTGTTCCAACTTTTCTTCAGCAGACCTAATCTTTCTATTAAGGGTTTCGTCTTTTTTCTCCAAGGTATCGGTTTTACGGTCAAGAGTTTCTTCTTTTTGTTGGATTCTTCTTTCTTGTCGAGATATTTCGTTACGTCTATCCTTAATTTCTTTTTCAGCATCGGAACGTAGTTTATGAATTTCATCTTTAGCTTCAACAAGTTTAGCCTTTTTTTGATTTTCTGCATCTACTTTAGCATCTTCGATAATTTTAGATGCCTCTTTTTCTGCAGAGCCAATCATAGTTTCAGCTTGATTTTTTCTATATTCTACGCCCTTGTTAAACGCCTTTTGATTTATAATCAAGCCAGAAACAACAGCACCTACTATTAATGATACTAAACATAGAATAAATATAATATAACTTGGCAAGTAATTTCCTCCTTTCACATATGGAAATTAATATAAAATATTTTTTGTAGAATATCTAACATATTCTAGTATTTGCAATGTTAAAAAAAATGCAACACTATTATTATATACTGTTTTTTAAAAAAAGTCAATGAATTTTTAAAGTGATATTATCATGGAATGTGTATACTCTACAACGGAACAATATATACTTTTTGGTAATTAAAAGAAGACAAATAGTTCAAGTAGATGTTAAGATAGTTCCGATAGTCTACATAGTTAATAGTTGGTGACACTAAGATTGAATAGAAAGAAGTTATCTGTATATTGAAAATAGAATATCCTCACGGAAAATATAATAATGTTTCCATGTATCCACTTAAATCAATTGATTGTAGAACTATACAAGTTAATATTACCGAAAAAAGTATATCATGAATAGCACTTTTGACGATTGATAAAATGCAATCTTTGTGATATAATATATACTATATGGGTTATAAGGAGGTTTTTATATGAAAAATGTATTAGTAACAGGTGGTTGTAGTAGAATTGGTGACCATATGTGCTCTGGATTGTTAAAAAAAGGCTATAATGTAATGGCTATGGATAATAAATCCAGTGACTATAATCGTAATAAAAAACACTATCAATTTATTCTATGTGATGAAAGCGTTACAGATACTCTAAAGTACATATTTGAAAACTATAAATTAGATGCTATAGTACATCTTGCTTGTACTGCCGACAATGATATGGGTCCTACTTTCACCGAAAAAGAAGCTAAAATTAGTACCGAATATGATAGAAATTTATTTCATATGGCTGTAGAAATAGAAGTTCCTCAATTTGTACTAATTAGCACCAGTCAAGTATATCAAAAGGTAAAGACTAGAGAACCTTTAAGAGAAGTCGACAGTGATATTAAACCTGTAACTAACTATGGCAAAATGAAATTAGAGTCTGAAAAAAATCTAATTGCAGAAAGTAAACGTGCTAAGAATATGGCTATCGCTATTGCTAGAGTTCCACAAGTATACTCTTTGGATTTCTATGATAACTTAATATCTAAAATTCGTGACCCTAAAGACAATTCTTACTTTATATATCGTCAAGGTGACTATGGTTTTCAAATGTGTTGCATACATAACTTAGTTGAGTTTGTTCTATGCTATCTAAACCAAGCAGAAGATAAATCCTATTCTGATATCTTTAACGTTTGCGATACTCAACTAACTTCAGCATCGGATATTATTAACTTCATGAAAAAAAACTATCGTATTGGGGTAGTTTTGCAACGTCCCGAACCTAAAGAAAATCCTTTAACTAAGTTAAGAGCAAAAATAATAAGCAACGAAGAAAAAACTAATTACAGATATCTTGACTTTGATACTGTATTAAGCAACATAATGCTTGATAACAGAAAAGCAAATAAAATATGTCCTTTTAAATGGGATATACATAACACTAAGTAATCTATGAAAGGATTTTTTTAACTATGAAAAGTTTAAAAAGAACTCTATCATTAATTTCGGCAATGGCATTAATTACTACTTTTAGTGCGTGTGGAACATCTTCCGAAGTTGTAAACGATAAAGACCTCGACCAAGCTACTCGTGATGAAATAGCATCTATAGTAGCCGAAGAACCTCTACTTACTGGAGAACTTGAAAATAAGACTATCAAGTGGTTAGGTAACTGGGATATCAACCCAGATTCCACTGGTAAAAACGTTCCTATAGAGTTAGCCGTCTTTCAAGAACGCTATGGTGGTAAGATAGAATCTAAAATAGTAGCATGGTCGCAACGTTTTGATAGTCTAGCTAACGGTATCAACGGTGATGAGGGCATAGACTTCTTTACTGCTAGTGACTTCGATGCTTTTCCTAAAGGCATTGTAAAGTCTATGTTCGTGCCTGTAGATGACTATATAGACTATACTTCCGACCTCTGGAAAGACGTTAAAGATATAAACGATTCTTTAATGTGGAAAGGAAATCATTATATTATATGTAACCAAGTTACTGGCGATAGTTCGGTTATAATATATAACAAGGATACCATTGAAGAATATAATCTTGAAGACCCTTACGAACTATACCAAAAGAATGAATGGACTTGGGATAAAATGGAGGAAATGCTCTTAGAGTTCGTGGATACTAGCGAAGAAAGATATGGCTTAGATGGTTGGTCCTTTGAAGCTGGAATATCTAAAACTACTGGCGTTGCCTATGTAGGTCTTGAAGATGGTAAACTTGTTAATAATCTAAGAAATCCTAATCTTGAGCGTGTTCAACAGTATATGCAAGATATGTATGATAAAGGTCTATTCTTAAATAAGGCAGATTTCGATTGGGCAGAACAACCTCAATTTATAGGTGAGGGTAAAGAGTTATTCTATCCAGGTGGACTATACAATCTATATACCACTCCAGAACAGTGGAAGGCTACTTTCGGAGAAAATGTGTTCTTTGTACCATTACCTCGTGACCCTAACTCCGAAGAATTATACATTCCAGCAGGTTTGGACGGATATCTAATGGTTCGTGGTGGACACAATCCAGAGGGCGTTGCTAAGTTCTCAGAGTGCAAACGTGCTACTCTATTAAATGACAAGACTAGTGAAATAGCCAACGAACAACTATTCACTGAATACGATTGGACTCAAGAAATGTACGATATGAAGTTCGAACTGGACCGTCTTGCTCAAGAACACCCAGTATTCGACTTCTACACTGGTGTTAGTACCGACTTAACTAACATCTTAGATAGTGGTTCTGCTGGTATTAGAGTATCTACAAGTGGCGAAGTTACTTGGGCTCAAGCCGTGGAGGCTAACTATGATGCCGTAGACATCTTAATTAAAGAGGCTAATGATGCACCTATAGAATAAAATCTATAAATAAATATAATTAGGAATGTTATTATAAAAGAAATAACATTCCTATTTTGCGTGGAGGTATATATTATGAATAATTCTTTTGGAACTATACATCTATTATGTGGAAAGATTTGTGCTGGTAAGAGTACTTATGCTAAAAAACTACATCAAGAGAATAATGGAATTATACTATCATGTGATGAGTTAGTACTCTCAATATTTGACGAACATCTTGGAGATAAACATGAGGAAATAGTCGATAGATGCAAAGAATATCTATACAAGCTATCTATACAGATGGCAACTTCAGGATATAATGTAATCTTAGATATGGGATTTTGGTCTAAACTTGAAAGAGATACCATCAAAGCTAGATTTAAAAACTTAGATATTCCAACTAAACTACACTACATATATGTAGATAATGAAACTCAACTATTGCATATCAAGGAAAGAAATTCCCATTTAAGTAAAAATTGCTACTATGTAGATGAAACTATATTAAGAAAGTGTAACAACCTATTTGAAGCACCATCTTTTGAAGAACTTTCCGACTAATCATAATATACTACTGCTCTACTGGTTGCAGTAGGTTGATATATAACATCTTCGGATAAGTATTCACAAGGAATATATCTATCATTAGATAGCCTATAAAAGCCCGTACTAGTTATAGCTATGACGTTCACTGCACAACCCATATCGTAAGAGGTGCTTTTATTAGATGTATACAAAGCGTATCTGTAAGAGGTACAAGAGGTATTAGTATACATAGTTTTAATATATTCAACTTCAGTCCAAGCGGTTCTAGGGGGTTTTACAGATGATACTACTTCCTCTGGAGCAGTCGCAGTAAGATTTCCTATATTACTAGCATCGATATTGTTTAAAATTTCTGGAATAGTAGTTTCAACGGTTACTTCGGTAAAAGCCACATCATCGATACTCTTAAGAGCATTTTCTTGAATTAAAATACCCTCTTTGTATGGTGCTTTAGATAACGGAAATATATTAGCTATATTCAAATCTGCACCTTTTTGATACAATCCTTTTTGTTCAACGTAATCCAAATACTTAGATGATGATGTTACTACACTACTATTACAAGCACTAAAACAGATACTAACTACTGGAATTAATAGTGTAAATATATACTTATTCATAAAAAAATCCTTTCCATAACATAATGGACGGAAAAATCCGTCCATTAATACTATACTTTAACGATATCTAAGACTTTAAAGTCCAAATCTTCAATAGCTGATTTAATTTGACTATCATCAGCTTGAATATCTGCGATAGCATAGCCATCTGTCAAATTTACATCTATATCCGAACCACCCAACTTAGTCAAAGCCTTAGTAACCGATTTGGCACAATGCTGACACATCATACCTTCGATAGTTATTTTTTTCATAAGAAACTACTCCTTTTCAAATTTGAATGATATTCTTTTGTATCAAAAGCCATATGCAAAACTCTTTATTAAGATATTATTTACACAATAGAATGTATTATGTATAAGTATAAATAGTATCAAATTAAGATTAAATCATCATTAAAGAGTTATTCTAAGCCATTTGGATTTTTAACAGTAAAGTTCCAACTATCCACGCACATATCTTTAAGGGTGAGTTCAGCCGACCAATTGAATAGCTTTTTAGCCTTATCTGGATTTGCAAAAGAAGTAGCAATATCACCTGCACGACGTTCGACAATCTTGTAAGGGATTTCCTTACCACAAGCTAATTCATAAGCCTTAACGACATCAAGAACACTTGAACCGTTGCCAGTACCTAGATTAACAGGTTCAAAGCCTTTGTGTTTTAGGGCATAATCCACGGCTACAACGTGACCTTTAGCCAAATCCACAACGTGGATATAATCACGAACGCCAGTACCATCTGGGGTATCGTAATCATTACCGAATACACGAAGATACTCAAGTTTACCAATGGCAACTTGTGCTATATATGGCACTAGATTGTTTGGAATACCATTAGGGTCTTCACCAATTAGACCACTCTTATCAGCACCTATTGGATTAAAATATCTTAAAGCCATAACCGACCAATCAGGGTCAGCGATGCACATATCGTGTAATATTTGTTCTATCATGACCTTAGTGTAGCCGTATGGATTGGTTGCAGAAGTAGGCATATCTTCAGTATAAGGGGCTACGTTATCAAGACCGTAAACGGTCGCAGATGATGAGAACACTATATTTTTACAACCATTTTTTCTCATAGCGTCCAAAAGAACTAGAGTTCCATTGATATTATTTTCATAGTATTCCCAAGGTTTTTGAACGGACTCTCCAACTGCTTTAAGACCAGCAAAATGAATAACTGCATCGATATTATGTTCTTTAAAGATTTTATCAGTACCATTAAAATCTCTGATATCTGTTTGATAGAATACTGGTTTTTTACCAGTAATCTGATATATTCTATCTACAGTGCCAACTTTTGAATTGGATAGATTATCCATAATAACGACCTCATGACCAGCTTTTAATAGTTCCACACAAGTATGACTACCAATAAAGCCAGTACCACCAGTAACTAAAATCTTACTCATAGAAAAACTCCTTTGATTAATTTTTATATAGTTTCAAGCCACCTACAGAACGAATGTTCAAAATATGACACATATCCACACCGATAGCTTTTTCAATATTCAACTTAAATTGAGCAACCATATCGTTAGGGACGAACGCTTGAACGGTTCCAGCAAATCCACCACCATGAACCCTAAAAGCACCCTTTCCATCAAGATATTTTTCACATAGAGCCAAAACTAACGCAACAGCTTGATTTTTTACACTTCCACTAGGATATACGTTCTGTAAGTATTCATAAGATGAACGTCCAGATGCTTTTACAAGGTTGAAAAATTCATCAAGATTTTTTTCTTGCAAAGCCTTTACTTCCTTAGATACTCTTTTATTATCATTAAAGAAGTGAATTGCTCTTAATATGGCTCTGTCTGGACAAGTTTCTCTAAGTTTAGAGATAGAGTTAAAGAACTCAGTTTCGTCCACCCTAGATAGATATTCCACACCCATAGCATTAGAAACAAGTTTCATTTCTTTGGTTATGTTAGCATATTCGTCGGTTAAGTCAGAATGGTCTGCACCACTGTCTATAATGCAAAGGGAGTAGTTAGTAGTATCGAAGTTAAAATCTACTGGCACTACTTTAGGATTTTCTTTGTCATAAAAATCTATGGAGATAATTCCACCAACAGATGAAGCCATTTGGTCCATAAGACCACATGGTTTGCCAAAGAATCTATTTTCAGCATACTGACCAATCACAGCAATATCTTGTGCAGTAGCAGAGTCATTTGCATAGAAAGAGTTTATAATATTACCTATCAGAACCTCAAAACCAGCTGAGGACGACAATCCAGAACCCTTTAAAACGTTAGATGTTGTACAACAATCGAAACCACCCACATTAAAACCATTACTTGAAAAGTATTCAGTTACACCCCTAATAATAGATGCTGATGTATTTTTTTCGCTTTCAAGTGGTTGAAGTTGAGAAGTATCCACAATATCTATAGGATATCCCTCGGATTTTACTCTAGTAATTCCGTCATTATTTTTAGATGCTACTGCAATTACATCTAAATTTACACTACCTGCCAAAACTTGTCCAAGTTGATGGTCGGTGTGATTTCCACCGATTTCAGTTCTACCAGATGCAGAAAATAGTTCTACTTCTCGATTAAATCCGAACATTTCTCCAAAAGTTTCCAACAGATTGATAAATCTATCTCTATAAGGTTGAAGTTTATCTGTAGTACAACAGTACATCTTAGATAGACAGTTATCATACTCCCCCGATGAAATCGAATACATTACATTTTTTACTAAATCCATAAGACACCTCCGTTATTTGATATTACTATTATATATCTTTTTAGAACGTTTTGCAATACGTTTGATATACTTTTTTACATAAAAAATGCCTCCCAATTGGGAGGCATAAGTTTATATAAAGTATCTACTTACTAGCTAATTAGTCATTCTTCTTCTTTAGAGCGAATGCAGATGCTGCAGCAGCAATCATAGCCATGATAGTTGCACCAATACCAGTAGAACCAGTAGATGGTGAATCAGAGGACTTAGCCTTAGTAGTTGTAGTACCAGCAGCCTTAGTAGTTTTAGCTGTAGTAGTACCAGCAGCCTTAGTAGTAGTTGTAGCTGCATTAGATGCAGTAGTACCTTGAGTACCAGTTGGAGTTGGTGCTTGAGTACCAGTAGAAGGAGTATTAGCAGAACCGCCACCGTTTACAGTAATGTTAATAGTTGGGTTACCAACATTATCTACAGATACATTACCGCCTGAAGCAGAACCACCAGCACCGCCAGCACCGCCTTCGCCACCAGCAGATACACTTACATCAGCGTTACCGCCTGAAGCAGAACCGCCAGCACCGCCAGCACCGCCTTCGCCACCAGCAGATACGCTTACATCAGCGTTACCGCCAGAACCGCCAGCACCACCAGAACCGCCAGCACCGCCAGCACCGCCAGAACCACTTATAATAATGTCGCCACCGCCGGCACCAGTGCCAGTTGGTTGAGTACCAGTTGGGTTAGTTACAGGAGCTGGAGTTGTTGTAGTTACAGGAGCTGGAGTTGTAGTTGTAGCTTCAGTAGTTGTTGTAGTTACAGGAGCTGGAGTTGTAGTTGTAGCTTCAGTAGTTGTTGTAGTTACAGGAGCTGGAGTTGTAGTTGTAGCTTCAGTAGTAGTTGTAGTTACAGGAGCTGGAGTTGTAGTTGTAGCTTCAGTTGTAGTTGTAGTTACAGGAGCTGGAGTT